>CAYLUQ010000005.1:0-122201 GCA_964386915.1 uncultured Flavobacteriaceae bacterium
GCAAAAGGTCTAGTTAATGGATTTAATGCTGGTTTATACACACAAATTAACCTACTAAAACTTTATGTTCGCCCAGAATTACATTTCTCAAAATTTGGAACCACTTTTGATAACATTACCGTAGGTCAATCTAGGATTGAAGCTCCTGTTTCCCTCGGTCTTAAATTACTTCCAATTTTAAGTGGGTTTGGAGGAGTTTCATATCGATATAATCTTGGTAACTCAGGTGATTATTCTCTCGAATCAATAACAAGTGAATCAACTTATGGCTTACATTTTGGCGCTAGAATTCACTTGGGAAAGTTAGGTATTGATGCAAGAATAGAAAGAGGAATTTCTGAGAGTGAAGCCAGACTTTTGTCATCAAATAATGTAAATATTGGGACTATTGATAATAGAGCCACCCAAGCAAGTCTTGGAATTTCTTTAGCATTTTAACTTATATTATAAAAAAGAAACAACCCTCCTAACTCGAGGATTGTTATTTTACGCGAATGGATGTAATTCATTGACCCGCTTTTCTGAAGTTTAACAGGCTCTTGCAAAGCGTTTTGTAAAAGTGTTTAGTGGGGGGTTTGTTTGGAGTTTTTTTTAATTGGGCATATTTTAGCTAGTCCAGATTGGAGTGATTCTGATTTAAATGTAGAGATGGATTTAGAACTCCAAAAAGAATATTTTATGGCAACATTAGATGTTTTTAAAAACTCTATAATTGGTTTAAAAGGGGTTTATGGATATATGTTCCCACTTCAAGAAAAAGTTTTAACTGAAGAAGAAATAAATGCCCAGTCTCAATATAATTGGTTTAGTTATGATATGTGGTCATTAAGTAGATTTGCTCCAGGAAATCCTTATGAATGGAATATCAGTGATAAACCTGCTTTGGAGGCATTTAGACAATATTATGGGGGTCAATAATCTATATCTAATTATGGCAGACTAAACAAAAAAGATGGTGTGCCGCTGTCCCATGCCCCCAAGGCTAAGGGATCAGCGGCACATGTAACTTTCCTATTTTCATTTCTCCAACAAAACATTTACATTGCAGTAGCTATTGAGATTTTGTAAATAATCCTAATGGTTATTATTCTTTGATAGGTCTTGTGTGCAAATAGTGTGCAAGTGAGTAAACAAAAAAGGGACAACATAACGTCATCCCTTTTACAAAGCGGGTGGAAGATCGGTCTCGAACCGACGACCTCCTGAACCACAATCAGGCGCTCTAACCAACTGAGCTACAACCACCGTTTGGAGGGCAAATTTAATATTTTTTTAATTTCAATTAGGGATTCCTTTAAATTTTAGCGTAATAAAAATTAAAGGGCTATGTCAGGATATTGAATTCCAGCATTTTTTCGAACTTCATCCAATAAAAACATAAGATTTTTACTGTCCTGATGTGTCCAATACTCGCTTTCTAATTGCCCTTTTCTCAAACAAGAATTGGTTTCTTCAATTTCATAAGAATAGCCTTTACCCACAAAAGGCAGCTCAACAATAGTCTCTTGCTCTCCTTGTTTTAGAATTGCCCTATTGGTTTCATGCCAGCGAGAGGGTAGGTATATTTCCCCTTTGTCACCACAAATCTTTGCTCCCATTTCCTCATCATGGGTCAAACCGGAATAGAGCACAGCTTGAGCGTTTGGATAGGAAAGAATCATGGAAGTTTGAAGATCAATTTTTTGATTGGAAAGTATGGCAGTAGCTACCAAATTTTGGGGCATTCCTAAACATTGGTAAGCTAAAAAAAGGGGATAAATTCCAATGTCTAATAAAGAGCCTCCCCCCTTCTCAGGGTCTAAAATACGTGAGTCTGCGGGACGGTCCAAGGCATAAAAACTAAAACTGGCGTTAATATATTGAAGAGTTCCAATTTCTCCCTGCTCAATCCATTTCAACACTTGCTTAAATAGGGGATTAAAACGAGTCCACAGGGCCTCCATTAAGAAAACACCTTGCGCTTTAGCTTCAGCCAGCATTTTAGCCACCTCTTGCCCATTCATCGCAAGTGGTTTTTCACACAATACGGCTTTTTTATGACGCAAGGCCATAAGACTCCAATGAGCATGCGAGGGGTGTAAAGTGGCAATATAAACCGCATCCACCTGCTCGTCTTTTAAGAGAGCTTCATAAGAATCGTAAAACCGTTGGGCCTTAAAACGTTTTGCAAACACTTTGGCTTGTCCGTCTCGTTGAGAAGCTACGCCCTGAAGAACACAATGAGGAACCTGCTGCAAATCGGACGCAAATTTTGCCGCAATATTTCCTAAGCCTACAATTCCCCATCTAATAATCTGCATAACGCTATCCAATTAAAGCAGCCAAGTCTGATACTGAAAGAGGTGTTTGACATGTAAAACCCTCTCCTGCTTCTTTAAAAATCAATCGTCCCATATTAGCCGCTCGATAGCTAATACTGTCTAAAAAATTAGCACTGCTAATAGGCGTGGAACGCTCTTGGCTATTGGGATCAAAAAATTGAGAACTATAGGCTTTAATAGCCTTTAGCTTGATCTCCATAAAACCAGAAACATCAACAATGAGATCTGGAATGGTTTCATTCCATTGAATATATTCTAAAATGAGTTTTGGGCGCCAAGGAGCCAAAACCGTATGTGATGCATCTCGTACTTCAATTTTTTCTAAACCACTCAAAAAACTGGCATCCTGCACTAAAGCATTTCCTCTTCCATGATCTATATGACGATCTTTAGGAGTATTACACAATATTATGTCAGGTTGATAGGTTCTGATTTTCTCGATAACTTTCAGTTGATGCGTCTCATCATTAACGAAAAAACCATCGCGAAAATTTAAGTTTTCGCGAATAGAAATTCCCAGAGTGGTAGCCGCTTTTTGGGCTTCTTCTTTTCGGATTTCTGGGGTGCCACGGGTGCCCAGCTCACCTTGAGTTAAATCCACAATGCCCACTGCCTTGCCTTGTGCCAAAGCTTTGGCTAAGGTTGCGGCACAGCCCAGTTCAACATCATCTGGATGAGCGCCAAAAGCTAAAATATCTAGTTTCATTTTTTACTGTTTCTAACCGCTTGAGCTAAGTCTTCTTGTAAGTCTTCGAGGGCTTCAATACCACATGAAAACCGAATGAGTTGGGGCGTAATGCCTTGTGCCAAACGTTCTTCTTCAGTGAGCAGGGCATGCGAGGTCAATCTAGGACTCAAGGCTGTTGATTCTACACCGGCTAAACTCATAGAGGGTTTTATTAATTTTAGGTTTTTAAGAAATTGGGAGGCCGATATCTTGTGGTCTAATTCAAAAGAAAGCATTCCGCCAAAGCCTTTCATTTGTTGAACAGCCAAAGCGTGTTGTGGATGAGAAGCTAAACCCGGATAATACACATGGCTTACCCAAGCTTGTGATTCAAGAAACTGAGCAAGCCCTAATGCATTCGCGTTTTGAGCCCCTACCCGAAGGTATAAGGTTTTAATACTTCGTTCAAGCAACCAAACTGTTGCATCACTTAAGCTCCCTCCTAAATTCTTGGCCACTTCAAATATTCGCTCGACAGAAGCCTTGTTGCCTACAACCGCTCCTGCACAAATATCACTATGCCCGCCTAAATATTTGGTGGCACTGTGCAACACCAAATCAATACCCAGTGCTATCGGGTTTTGATTCACCGGACTGGCAAACGTATTGTCAATCATAGTCCACAAACCTTCTTGCTTGGCCCACTTGGCCAATTGAGCTAAATCAATAAGTTTTAATGTAGGATTACTGGGCGTTTCCACATAAATACCTTGCGTATTGGGACGTTTTGCTTCCTTAAAATGGGCTACTGAAAGACCTTCTGTAAAAGAATATTCTATGTGCAATTTGGACAACTCCTTTTTGATAAAATTACGGGTGCCGCCATAGAGGTCATTTTGAAAAATGACATGATCCCCAGGTTTTAAATGAGACAATAAAGTGGTCGAAATGGCAGCCATTCCGGAGCCAAATATAAGTCCCGTTTCTGCCCCCTCAAGAGCTGCAATTTTTTGACAAAGTCCTCTTTGATTGGGGGTATTGAAATAGCGTGGATATTGGTTTATTTCAACCTCCTCAAAAGCATATGAAGTGGCCATGTAGAGGGGCGAAATAGAGCCTTTATGTACACTATCTTCCAAATTCCCCGCATGCACACATGTTGTTTTGAAGTGTGGTTTTTCCATGCTTAATTTTCTATCCAAGCAATAATTTCAGGATCGTCAGGACTTGTTCTTGGACTGATTACTTTTGCTAAGCCACCTTGTGCATCAATCAAATATTTTTGAAAATTCCAAGATACTTTAGAATCAATTTTTCCATTTTTTTTAGCTTGGGTCAAAAACTGATAGAGAGGATGCATATCTGACCCTTTGACCGATATTTTGGCCATCATAGGAAAACTAACCCCGTAGTTTTGCTCACAAAAAGCAGCAATTTCTTCATTCGTGCCAGGTTCTTGGCTTAAAAAATTATTAGCCGGAAAGCCTATGATTATAAAATCATCACCGCCATATTTTTCATAGAGGGCTTGTAGTTCTTTATATTGAGGGGTTAAACCACACTTTGAAGCGGTATTGACTATCATCACTTTTTTACCTTTCAAAGCACTTAGATCAAATTGCTCTCCTTCAATATTTTCAACTTTAAATTGATAAATAGTTTGTTCAGCGGGAATTTGAGATTGTGCCATCATAAAAAAAATGTTGGTTATTAAAACAAGGGTAAGCCATTTTTTCATTTTCTTTTTTTTTTCAAATTTCGCCCTTTTTTTTGGGATAAAAAAGCGTCATACCACTTCTGCCGAAAGACCGGCGTCAAGCAGAAGGGAACAACGAGGAATCAAGTCTTCTAAACGTCCTGTTTTAACCGCGCATTTTCCCGAATAATGAACAATATAGGCACATTGTTCTGCTTGTTCAAAAGTGTGCTCACAAACCTGAACCAAAGTCTCTATTACATGCTGAAATGTGTTGACATCATCATTGAATAAAATAATTTGATGTTCTTTCTCTACCGCTGTTTCAACCTCCAATTCCGGTGCCGGATCTTCTTTGGGATTGGTGTTCGCTATTTGGTAAAATCTATGGCAGCCCATTGTTCATTTTCTTTTGTTGACGCTAATTCAAATCCCAGCGACTCTGCTTTTTCGGATATGTTACTAATCTCAGACACAAAAAAACCAGAGAGAATTAAGTGGCCTTTGGGTTTTAAGCAAAAGTAATAGTCCGCCAACTGACTTAAAATTACATTTTTATTGATATTGGCAAAAATAAAATCATAGGAATTTTCCTGTTGAGGAGGAACTTCATCTTGCCAAAATTGAATATTTTTTTGGCCATTACGCAAGGCATTTTCTTGACTGTTAGACACACAATTAGCATCGTGGTCTATGCCATGAACCTCGAGCGCCTCACGCTTGGCAGCCAAAATGGCTAAAATACCTGTGCCACAGCCCATATCAAGCACGGTGCTGTCTTTCACATTGAGGTCCAAGCCGTAGTTGAGCATCATTTGAGTGGTTTGGTGATGTCCCGTTCCAAAACTCATTCTGGGGGTAATAACCAATTCTAGCGGTGCCTCACTAGGGGGGTGGAAATCGGCTCGAACCACACAACGATCGTCAATGTATAGAGGCGAAAATTCAGACTCCCAACGGGCATTCCAATTTTCAGTAGGAATGTTTTTTTGGGTATATGTTATGCGAACCTCCGCATGGTCCAAAAGATGTAAATCATCCAACAGATTTTCATGCCAAAGGCTTTCGGGAATAAAGGCGTTTAATCCCGTTGCCGTAAACTCAAAACTTTCAAAAGGCAAAACCGTTAGTTCGGCCAATAGAATTTCTGCCCAAGGTTCAACGGGAACCACATTAAAATAAAGGGCAATGTAGTTTTGTGTCATTTAGAGGGCGTTGACAATAGCCTTAAAATCAGCAGCCTTTAAAGAAGCACCTCCAATGAGCCCACCATCAACATCTGGCTTAGAAAAAATTTCTTTAGCGTTATCGGGTTTTACACTCCCACCATAGAGAATAGAGGTGTTTTCGGCTACAGAATCACCATATTGTTCTTGCAATAAATTTCGGATAAAGTGATGCATTTCTTGAGCCTGTTCAGGAGATGCCGTTTCGCCTGTGCCAATGGCCCAAACTGGTTCATAAGCCAAAATGATTTTATCCCATTGTTCTTCTCCTTGAGCAAACAAGGCTTTTCTTAGTTGTTCTTCTACTACTTCAAAATGTTTCCCTTCTTGACGCTCTTGTAGTTGTTCACCAAAACAAAATATGACTTCAAACCCTTGATCGAGGGCGGAGTTTACCTTTTCAGCGAGCAGTTCATTTGTTTCTGCAAAATAAGTACGGCGCTCTGAATGGCCTAAAATAACAGTGTGTACTCCTATACTTTTTAACATACTGCCGGCTACTTCTCCTGTATAGGCGCCCGACGCTGCGGCGTGCATATTTTGCGCGGCTACGGTAAGGGTCGAATCTTTTAAATGGGCAACACTTTGCGCCAAATGCACAAAGGGTGGTGCCACCATTACACGACTTCCAACGGGAGAACTAAGGTCTTCTAGCGCTGTTAAAAGGGCTGCTGTAGCCTCTTGATCGTTATTCATTTTCCAATTTCCTGCAACAATTTGATTTCTCATAGTTTACTATAGTTTTACTTGTGGGTCGAGATAGACATAGAGCATATCGACCACAATATTAATAATTATAAAAAAAAAGGCAATAATAAGCACCGCTCCCATAATCACCGGGATATCTAAGGTGTTTAAAGCCATAACAATTTCTTTGCCCAAACCTCTCCAACCAAAAATATATTCTACAAAAATGGCACCAGCTAAGAGTGAGGCAAACCAACCTGATATTGCCGTCACCACTGGGTTTAAGGCATTTTTTAAGGCGTGTTTATAGATGATTTGATAGCGCGATAGCCCTTTGGCTCGTGCCGTTCTGATGTAGTCTTGTTCCATAACCTCTAGCAAACTATTCCGCATCAATTGAGTAATTACGGCTAGAGGCCGTATACCTAAAACCAATGCCGGAAGTACCAAGTTTTTTAGTTCTAAGTGATTGGTTTCTCCATAGTCATCTAATTCATATAAACTTCCGGTCATGTTCAATCCAGTAAATTCATGCCAAACTAATCCAAATAGCCAGGAGGCAATAATGGCACTGAAGAAGGAGGGCAAACTCATGCCTAGGGTGCTCACTCCTTGTAAAAAAGTATCGAGAAAACGCCCCTTTTGCAACATAGCCACAATTCCTAAAAGGATACCTAAAAACACAGCAATACTCATGGCAGCTACCGCCAATACAAAAGTATTGGGTAGGGTTTCGGCAATGATTTCGGCAACAGGCTTTCCCCTCTTCTGATATGAGGTTCTCAAATAGGGCCATTTGACAACAAGCTGCCAGGCTTTAGTTTCAACTAATACGAACCCGCCATATTTATTTTTATCATAGTGTGAAAAGGAAGCTGGATTTTGGCTGTGTATGGAAAAAGGGGAAAGATCATTGAGGAAAAAGAGATATTGCTTTTCAACAGCTAAATCAAATCCATATTTTTTTTGAATAATGCGTTGTTGTTCTTGATTTTGATTTTGTCCCAACATCATTTGAGAAGGGTCGCCAGGCAACACGCTAAAAAGAAAAAAGACGATAGTGACAACACCCAATAGGGTTAATCCCATTTGAAGAAGTTTATGGCTCAAAAAACGAACCATTATTGTGCTTGGCTGTTTAAATGAATCAAAGCAAAAATGGCATAATTGATCATATCTAAGTAGTTGGCATCAATTCCTTCACTCACAATTGTTTTGCCTTGATTGTCTTCTATTTGTTTAACCCGTAAGAGTTTTTGCAAGATCAGATCCGTAAGAGAACTCACCCGCATATCGCGCCAAGCTTCTCCATAATCGTGATTTTTAGCTTCCATCAGGGTTTTAGCTTGTTCAAACTGTTTGTCATATTCACCAAGGGCTTGTTCAGGCGAAAAATCAGGCTGCTCTACCACACCGTTTTCCAATTGAATTAAGGCCATGATGGAATAGTTGATGATGCCAATAAATTCAGACTCCTGCCCTTCTTCAACCCGTTGTTCCGACAATTCTTGGAGCCCTCGAATGCGTTGCGCCTTGATAAATATTTGATCGGTTAAGGAGGGCAAGCGAAGAATGCGCCAAGCAGCTCCATAATCCTGCATTTTTTTTTCAAATAAATCACGACAGCTTTGTCGAATCAAATTATATTCTTGCTGTGTAGCTTTCAATACCCTTATTTTTGGAGTAAATTTCGAATATATTTTTGGGTTCAAAAAAATAAAAACCAAAAGTTATTAAAAGATGTTTGAAAAATCGATTCAAATTAAGGGCGCCTTGCAGCATTTTGACACTCCTAAAATTATGGGGATTTTAAATATAACCCCTGATTCATTTTATGATGGCGGGCAGTTTCAAGAGCCTTTGGCAGCTGCGCAACAAGTGGAAAAAATGTTGCAAGAGGGTGCTGCTTATATTGATATAGGGGCCATGAGTTCCCGCCCGGGGAGTGACATACTAAATCCAGATGAAGAATTGAAACGCTTGCTGCCGGTGTTAGACTACCTGCTTAAACAATTTCCTACAGCTTGCTTTTCAGTGGATACTTTGCACAGTAAAGTTGCAGAGGTTGTTCTAGCCAAAGGAGTGACTCTGATTAATGATATTTCAGCAGGCCAAGCAGATCCCAATATGATGGCTGTGGTGAGTCGCTACAAAGCTACTTATGTGATGATGCACATGCAAGGTTTGCCACAAAATATGCAAGACCACCCGAGCTATGAGAACCCCGTGCAAGAACTGTTGCACTTTTTTTCTGGCAAAATTGAGCAAGCTAAGGAGGCAGGTATTGATAATATCATCATTGATCCGGGTTTTGGTTTTGGCAAAACAATAGCGCATAATTATGAAATCTTAAAACAGTTAAAAGCCTTTCAAACGTTTAATCTTCCACTATTAGTAGGCATTTCAAGAAAATCGATGATCTATAAACCCTTAGGGCTCTCCCCCGAAGAAGCCCTCAACGGCACCTCCGTCTTACACACCAAAGCTCTACTCGAAGGAGCCCAAATATTACGAGTGCACGATGTGAAAGCCGCTAAAGAATGTATCGATTTGGTAGCCCTAATGCAATAGATTTTTTAATTTTACCAAAAGCAGCTATTTGAATACACTAGATTTTCTTGACCTTTCGTTTGTTGACGTCTTTGACATCTTGCTTGTGGCTCTTTTGCTATTCTCCCTCTATAAGCTGGTTCGAGGCACCGTTGCGATCAATATTTTTATCGGGATTGTAATCATTTATGTGATCTGGAAGCTCACGGCAGCCCTAAAGATGGATATGTTGAGTAGCATTTTAGGCAATTTTATCAGTGTTGGTTTTTTTGCCCTTATTGTTGTTTTTCAACAAGAGATCAGAAAGTTTCTGCTCCTCATTGGTTCAACCAATTTTACCAATCGTAAACGTGTAGTGCGTTTTTTCGATTTTTTAAAGCAAACCCAAAGCAGCGGTTCTTTGCAACTCAAAACCCTTGTAGCCGAGTGCATGCAAATGGCCAAAAGCAAAACAGGAGCCCTCATTGTGCTGGAACAAAACAACAACCTCGATTTTTTGATTATGAGTGACAATGAAGTGCAGCTTAGTTTAGCGCCTCAAATGCTAGAAACGCTCTTCTTTAAAAATGGACCCATGCATGATGGTGCCATCATCTTAAGACAAAATAATATTATTGCTACCCGTGTAGTGCTGCCCGTTTCCCAAGAAAAACTCCCTAAAAAATACGGCCTTAGACACCGCGCAGGACTAGGGCTTTCAGAAAAAACAGATGCGCTTGTGTTGGTGATTTCAGAACAAAGAGGAAGCATTAGCTACATAAAAGATGGTAATCTCCAAGATATTGAATCAGCAGAAGAATTAAGTGCGCAACTCAGAGCAGATTTAAATCTGTAACCTATACAGCTGATTCTGCTGCAAATTGAATTTCATAAAGCTTGGCATAGTGCCCTTGCGAAAGTTGCATGAGTTCTTCGTGGGTTCCCATTTCAACTATTTGTCCTTGTTCCATCACAATAATGCGATCTGCATTTCGAACCGTGGCCAAACGATGGGCAATAATGATAGATGTTTTGCCTTTTGTTAAAACGGCTGTTGCCTTTTGAATGAGCTCTTCTGAATAAGTGTCTATAGAAGAAGTAGCTTCATCCAATACCAAAATGTTGGGTTGGGTAATATAGGCCCTCAAAAAAGCAATGAGTTGACGCTGACCAGCTGAAAGCAACACCCCTCTTTCTTTTACATTATAGTGGTATTTTCCTGGTAGGGATTCAATAAAATCATGCACCCCAATTTCTTTGGCGGCTTTAACAACCTCTTCTTCACTAATGCTATCGTCAAAAAGAATAATGTTGTTGTAGAGCGAATCGGCAAACAAAAAAACATCTTGCAAAACAATGGCCACCTCTTCACGGAGGCTTTGCAATTTAAAGTCTTTAATGGAAGTGCCGTCTATGGTAATTTTACCTTGATCAAAATCATAAAAACGTGACAAGAGGTTGATAATGGTAGATTTTCCAGCTCCTGTTGCACCAACTATGGCTACCGTTTCACCTTTGTTAATTTGGAATGAAATGCCTTTTAACACCTCTTCATCGGGGATATAGGAAAAATGAACCTGATCAAAAATAATATCACCTTTTAGGTTTTTAGCCGATTTTTTGCCCTTGTCTTCAATGCTATTGGAAGTGGCTAAGAGGGCAAAAATACGTTCCACCGCAACCATTCCCATTTGCAGCGTATTGAATTTGTCTGCTATTTGACGTAGGGGTCTAAAAAGCATTTGAGACATTTGAATAAAAAGAAAAATGGTTCCCAACGAAATACTCCCACTGCCAATAGCATTATAGCCCCCATACCAAACCAAAAGTCCTATGGTGATGGAAGAAACAATTTCTGCAACCGGAAAAAAGATGGAATTGAACCAAACCGTTTTTAACCAAGCCTTTTTGTGCTTTTCATTAATGGCAACAAAATTTTCATATTCCATTTGTTCACGGTGAAATATTTGAACGATTTTCATACCACTTATACGCTCTTGCACAAATGTATTGAGGTTGGCCACTTGTAAGCGCACTTCTTCAAAGGCTTTTTTCATGGCTTTTTGAAAAAGTCGAGTAGCATAAATGATTACTGGAAAAATAGAAAATACGATGAGTGACAAACGCCAATCCACTGCTAACATCACTACTATAACCACCGCCATTTTTAAAAAGTCGGCAATAATCATAAAGAGCCCTTGTGAGAAAATGCTGGCAATGGTCTCAATATCATTAACCGAACGGGTGACCAATCTTCCTACGGCTGTGGTATCAAAATAGGCCATTTTAAATTGGATGATTTTTTGAAACAAATCTACCCGCAAATCTTTCACCACTTTTTGTCCTAACCAGTTGGCATAGAACACAAAGAGAAATTGAAATAGAACTTCCATAAAAAGGGCAGCAAACATATAGAGTGTCATACGGAACGTACCCTCAAAATCACGCAATTGAATGTGATCGTCAACTGTAATTTTAAGCAAATAGGGCGTTAAATTGGAAAAGAGTGATAATAAAATTGCCGCCGAAAAAACAAAATAGTAGGTCTTTTTATAGGGCTTCACATAATACAATAAGGACCTAAAAAGCTTAAAATCAAAAAAGGTTGCGGTTTTACTCATGTAGATAAACACTTTTTGGATATTCCACCTGAGTTAAAAAAAGTCCCTGTGCCGGAACAGAATAGCCTGCCAGGGAACGGTTTTTAGAACGGATAATATGATGCAAATCTTCTATCGTTTTCTTTTTCAAACCAATTTCTATTAGAGTGCCTACAATGGCTCTTACCATGTTGCGCAAAAATCGGTTGGCTTTGATGGTAAAGATATAACCGTTTTTGGTTTTCTCCCATTTTGCATAACTGATCTTACATAAAAAGGTTTTAACATCTGTATTGGATTTGGAAAAACACTCAAAATCTTCATAGCCGAGCAACACCTCAGCCGCTTTATTCATCTGTTCAAAATCCAAGGCTTGATGAAGGCCATATTGCATATCATTCCCAAAAGGAGTTTTTTGAGTTTGGACGTGATATTGATAAGTTCTAGACAAGGCATCAAAACGGGCATGTGCATCTGGTTTGACAGCTTGCACCGAATGAAGAGCAATATCTTTTGGAAGAAATTGATTGAGCCTATAGACCCATTGCGCCGCATCGTCAATGGGGTTGTCTACGTCAAAATGCGCAACCATTTGTTGGGCATGCACACCCGTATCGGTTCTTCCGGCTGCTACCAAAGGGGAAGGAGATTTTAAAAGAATTTCAAAAGCATCTTCTAGCACCTCTTGCACAGACACTGCATTGGGCTGTCTTTGCCATCCGTGGTAGTGGGTGCCAGCATAAGAAAAATCTATAAAATAGCGCACTTGGTTTTTATTTTACTGCGCAAAGATATGGGTTTTAGAAAGCTCTAGAAGAAAATGAATCGATTGGTTAAAAAACCTATTTTGAATTGACAAGCCCATTAGACTCTGCTTGAGCTTGATACTTTTTTAATAAACGTAAGACTTCTTCAACTTCCTTTTTTTTGTAGGATTTAAATACTTCTGTTTTCAAAGCCCCTCTTTTTACCTGTATCAATGTTCCAGCCTCTTTATAATTTACTACTGCCGTTAGAACCAAAAAAATCACTGAAATGAGGGTGTAAATGGATCCGTCGCTAACTAAAAAATGGAATATTACAATTTCCAATAGAAGCACCGCCAAACAGCAAAAAATATAATATATCCTTTTTCTCTTTAGGCATATGATTTGCTCAATTTCATGATAATAAATTGTTTTGGGAATATGATCCGGTTGGAATTGAAATTGGATCGTGTCTTCATAAAAAGAAATAACACTCTTTTGCTTTCCGGAGCATATATTGATGTTTGATTTTAAGTAATGGGGCGGTATTCATGAATTGATTACATTTGGGAGACCTTTCAAAGATACACATTTTGAAAAAAATTCTTTTGCTATCGGACACCCACGGCTGTCTGGACGAAAAAATCCTAAATCATGTAGAACAAGCCGATGAAGTTTGGCATGCGGGCGATATAGGAAAAATGAGTGTGCTGGATAAATTGGCAAAAATGAAACCCCTACGTGCCGTATATGGCAATATAGATTCGCACAGCATACGCCAAGAAGCCCCCGAATATTTGTGTTTTAATTGCGAAGGACTCAAGGTGCTAATGTTGCATATAGGCGGTTCTCCTGGCCGCTATGTGCCACGCGCTAAAGCATTAATCACGGAACATCAACCCAAGCTTTTTGTTTGTGGTCATTCACATATTTTAAAAGTTATTCAAGACCCTAAATACGGTCATTTACATATGAATCCCGGTGCTGTAGGCATTTCGGGTTTTCATAAAATACGCACCCTCTTGCGTTTTCAACTAGAGGACGGCAAAATCAACCATTTAGAAGCTATTGAATTGGGTTTGCGTGGAGCCCTATCGAATGCGGTCAACGGAGCGGACTAGTGCCTCGTCTTTTAAGATGCCCCGACGAGCAAGAAGAAGTAAAATAAAATGAATGCCACTGAGCACCACTACTAAAATAGATTCACCATTCCCACCTGGTTGCATAAGTGAAGGGAGATAAAAACCAATTTGAACCACTTGCACCATGAGCAATAGAACACATAAACGGGCTTGGATTGGCCTTTTTTTAAACCACAACAAACACACTAAGGACAATACAGGGGTTAGCACAAAACCATAATAGGCTGCAAAAAGAGTGTCGGTTTGAACGGGTGTAAGTGCAAAAAACAAATATGCCGAAAAAATGAACAGTAATAATAAATATAGGGACTGAAGGCGTTGAATCATGGGTGTTTTTTTACAAAATTAAGTTTTTTTTAAAATTGCTTTTTTTTAACATAAAATTTGTAATATTGCTTCATACTTCTGACACGACAGAGACCAATTTATACCATCCCTTTTCAATTTTTTTCACTTTTATTAATTCTATATGTACGAAATAGCGACGCTTAAGACTAAAAAGCTTCCTGAATTGCAAGAAATTGCCAAAACAATTGGCGTAAAGCGCATTACTGGGCTTAAAAAAATGGATTTGATTTATCAAATTATTGATTTTATCGCTTCAAATCCAGATTCTATTCCTTCTAAAAAAGAAGACCAAAAAGAAGCACAAGAAGAAAAGACCCCTAAAATCAAGCCGCTTCAACCGGTCAAGAAAAACAATGCGCCTTTAGCTAAGGAAAAAAAGGAAAATTTCACACCGGAGAGTCGTCCCAACGGCCACAATAATCAAAACAACAACAACAACAACAACCCCAACAACAACGGAAAAAATAAAAACAAAAAATTTAAAGGAGAGGTCAACCATAACAAAGACCACCGCAATCGCTACAGAGAGCCCGATTTTGAATTTGATGGTATTGTAACTACCGAAGGGGTGTTAGAAATTATGTCTGAGGGCTATGGCTTTTTGCGTTCTTCTGACTATAACTATCTATCCTCTCCAGACGATGTCTATGTATCGCAATCGCAAATTCGTCTCTTTGGATTAAAAACAGGGGATACAGTATTGGGCACAGTGCGACCCCCTAAAGAAGGTGAAAAATATTTCCCACTTATCAAAGTGGATTTCATCAACGGATTAGAACCCAAATTGGTACGAGATCGGGTTTCTTTTGAACATCTAACCCCTCTTTTCCCTCAAGAAAAATTCAATTTAGCTGATAAAAACAGTACCATTTCTACTCGTATTATGGATTTGTTTTCACCCATCGGAAAAGGGCAACGCGGCATGATTGTATCACAACCCAAAACTGGGAAAACCATGCTCCTTAAAGATATTGCCAATGCCATTTCTGCGAATCATCCGGAGGTCTATCAATTGATTTTATTGATTGATGAGCGTCCTGAGGAGGTTACCGATATGCAACGCAACGTAGACGGAGAAGTGGTTGCTTCTACCTTTGATGAGCCTGCTGACCGACACGTTAAAGTTGCTAACATAGTGCTTGAAAAAGCCAAACGCTTGGTAGAATGTGGACATGATGTTGTGATTTTATTAGATTCTATTACGCGTTTAGCACGAGCCTATAATACAGTTCAACCCGCTTCTGGAAAGATTTTGAGTGGTGGTGTAGACGCCAATGCGCTTCACAAACCCAAACGTTTCTTTGGAGCCGCCCGAAATATTGAACGCGGGGGATCTCTTTCTATCATTGCCACAGCCTTAACCGAAACCGGTTCTAAAATGGACGAGGTTATTTTTGAAGAATTTAAAGGAACCGGTAACATGGAATTGCAGTTGGATAGAAGAATTGCCAACCGCCGAATTTTCCCTGCCATCGATTTGATTTCTTCCAGCACACGTAGAGATGATTTACTCTTGGATGAAAATACCATTCAACGTATGTGGATTATGCGTAAATATCTAGCTGATATGAATCCGGTGGAGGCCATGGAATTTATTAATGATCGTTTTAAACGCACACAAAGCAACGAAGAGTTTTTGATTTCTATGAATCAATAGAGCACTCCCCACCCGTTGGCTAATTCAGTTTAGCCTCCATCATTTGCTTTAGAGAATGCACAACTTCCGGATATTGATCGGCTACATTTTTAGTTTCCTTTGCTGCTGTTCTATGGTCATATAGTTCCACATAACCGTCTTTATGCAAGACCATTCTGTGGGTGGTGGTTCTAAGGGTTGTAGCATCGTTTTTATAAGCTATGACAGGATGTCCTTCTTGTTGCGGTTCTTCTAATATATATTGAAGAGAGGTTCCTTGTGCAAACTCAGGCTTTTTAAGTCCCGCTAAATCACAAAGGGTAGGAAATATATCTAGTGTTTCTACCAAAGCGGAAGAGCTCACCCCTTGCTGTTGCATTTGGGGGGTGTGAATAATTAAAGGGGAGCGCAATGCTTCTTCGAACAAGCTGTGTTTGCCCCAAATGCCGTGCTCTCCCAAGTGCCAACCATGATCGCCCCAAAGCACAACAATTGTATTTTGATCGGCTCCACTTTCTTTGAGTGCTTGAAGCACTTTTCCAACCTGGGCATCGGCATAACTCACCGCCGCTGCATAGTGTCGGCGCACTTCTTCGGCAAAAGCGGCATCTTGGTTGGGGTCTTTTCCCCAACGATTGTATTTCATAAATTCTCCTGAAGGGTGCCAAGTCGTTTTCTCTGTGGGCTTAGCGGGATGTTCAATAGCAGGAAGTGATCTGCCTTCATAAAGATCGTAATAGGATTTTGGTGCTCCAAAAGGCAAATGTGGCTTTAGGATACCAACAGCAAGAAAAAAAGGCTGCTCTTGAGCGGCCAGTTGATTTAGTTGTTCTACGGCAGTGGCAGCTATCAATCCGTCTGGATAAAGAAAATCATCCCCTTCTGCATGTTGAAAAATGTCCATTTCTTCTGCCTTATGGCGAATTTCTCCCTTGGCCAAACCGTGCATAGCCCCTCGAGGATGCTCCCATGCTCCTACAGGCATAAGATGCTTGTCCCAAGCCTGAGGCAGTTCCACCTGAAGACTGTCATTCCAATCGGCTCCTCCCCGCCCCCCGGGGTGATGAGACACTTTCCCCACCGAAACTGTGGTATAACCCTGGGTCTTGAACCACTCTGGCATAGTGGGGGTTACGGTTTCTTTTCCCGCTCTTATTTTTTGGGCTCTTAAAAACAAGGCATCATTGCCGGGAGGCCCATAACGTCCGCTAAGTAGCGTGAAACGTGACGGACCACAACTGGGGGCATTAACAAAATGTCGCTCAAAACGAACACCTGTTGCTGCCAATTGATCTATATGGGGTGAATGGATATAATCGACTCCAAAAGACTTTAATTCGGGTCGTAGATCATCAATGCAAAGCAATAAAATGTTCGGTTTCTGTGGCTTGGGGGTAGACTGGCAAGCCAGTATCAGTAAACCACTTATAATGAAGAGAGAAAGGATCTTTCTATGTGTCATGCTACAAAGCTATTTAGAGTTTGTTTAGCTAAAAATAGCGATTTTATTGAGATCCATAGACGATTCTTTTACTCCCTAGTGGAAAGTATAGTAGCGTTCTATAAACATTAATATCGTTACCTCTAAATACCATGAAAGCTTTGGCAAAAGAGAGTAACAGTTCCGAAAGTGAGAGTCACAGAAAAGGAAAGGAGGATCACGTACTTTCTTTTGAGGGCAAACTTGGCTTTACTAAATTGTTACAGTCTAGATAGGTCGGCTCGCTGCTCTCTATAGTTCACAAGGAAGAACAAATTGTGTTGGCACTACATTTACGAATAAAAAAGTAGGGCCATAAAAAAAAGCTTCCTTAGGGAAGCCTTTTGAATTCGGTGCTAAAATCTTTAAAGCGCACTCACGTGCTTTGCTAATTTAGATTTTAGGTTGGCGGCTTTATTAGCGTGAATAATATTCTTTTTAGAAAGCTTATCAATCAAAGACACCACATCTGGAAAAGCTTTTTGCGCTTCTTTCTTATTGGTCATGTCACGTAACTTACGGATGGCATTACGCGCCGTTTTGTGTTGAAAACGATTGCGTAAACGCTTTTTGTTGTTTGATCGAATGCGCTTTAACGCAGATTTATGATTTGCCATATACTTTAACTATTATATTGTAGCCCGTAGGGGAATCGAACCCCTCTTTCCAGGATGAAAACCTGGCGTCCTAACCGATAGACGAACGGGCCATAAATTTTCGTGCGCAAATGTAAGTTTAAATATATTATTATACAACCAAAATCTGTTCGCAAATTAGAAACCACTCTTTTAGCTTTAAAAAGTCTTGGTCTTACTGAGGATTTAATAGGCTTTGGCAAACAAAACGCGTTGGGTTGAAGGCTTGCCAGAATAGATGCACTGACCCGATTCTTTTGGTTGATCTAAAGGAATACAGCGAATAGTGGCCTTGGTTTCCTTTTTAATTTTTTCTTCGGTTTCAGGAGTACCGTCCCAATGTGCTGCAATAAAACCTCCTTTGTCGTTTAAAACACTTTTAAAGGTTTCATAATCATTGACTGTAGTGATGCGGTCGTCTCGCATTTTTTTCGCTTTTTCAAACAAATCGGTTTGCATTTCTGGAAGCGTAAGGCGCACCCATTCCACCACTTTGTCTAAAGGCATAAAACTTTTCTCTAAGGTATCTCTTCGGGCAATTTCAACCGTTCCTTTTTCAAGGTCTTTGGGTCCAATAGCAATGCGCACCGGCACACCTTTGAGTTCATAGTCGTTAAATTTAAACCCAGGTGTAAGGTTTTCTCTATTGTCAAATTTCACACGAATGTTATGGGCCCTTAATTCCTTTTGCAATTGCTCAGCCACTTCAGCAATGGCATGTTGCTGTTCTTCGGTCTTAAAGATAGGCACAATAATCACTTGAATAGGTGCTAAGTTAGGAGGTAGCACAAGGCCATTATCGTCTCCATGCGTCATGATAAGGGCTCCCATCAATCGGGTGGAAACGCCCCAAGAGGTGGCCCATACATATTCATTTTTACCTTCTTTTGTGGCAAATTTTACATCAAATGCTTTGGCAAAATTTTGACCTAAAAAATGAGAAGTTCCGGCTTGTAGGGCTTTGCCATCACTCATCAGTGCTTCAATACAATAGGTTTCTACAGCACCGGCAAAGCGTTCACTTTCAGTCTTAATTCCCTGAATTACCGGAATGGCCATATAGTCTTCTACAAATTGTGCATAGAGGGCATTGATGGTTTTGGTTTCAGCTAAAGCTTCTTCTTTGGTGGCATGCGCAGTGTGCCCTTCTTGCCATAAGAATTCGGCAGTGCGCAAAAACAAACGGGTTCGCATTTCCCAACGCACCACATTGGCCCATTGGTTGAGCAAAATGGGCAAATCCCGATAGGATTGAATCCAGTTTTTATAAGTGTTCCAAATAATAGCCTCACTAGTGGGGCGCACCACAAGTTCTTCTTCTAGCTTGGCATTTGGATCCACCATAAGTTTACCGGGTTTGTCAGGATCATTCTTCAATCTATAGTGCGTCACTATGGCACATTCTTTGGCAAATCCTTCGGCATTTTTTTCTTCTGCCTCAAACAAATGTTTAGGCACAAACAAAGGGAAGTAGGCGTTTTCATGCCCGGTTTCCTTGAACATTTGGTCAAGTTGGGCTTGCATTTTTTCCCAGATGGAATAGCCATAAGGCTTAATCACCATACAGCCACGAACGGCTGCATTTTCTGCTAAATCGGCTTTAACCACCAATTCGTTATACCATTTTGAATAATCTTCGCTTTGTGTTGTAAGTTTTTTGGCCATTATTTTTTTGGCATAGATTTTGCCCTTATCTTGTTAAAACATGAATCTTGGATGCAAAACTAAACTTTTTAGCAAACAAATTCGCAAAACGACGTATTATGAAAACACCAAAAATTAAATTTTTCTTTAGCGCTTCAACCCTATTTGTTTTTGGATTACTGCTTGTGAATTGTGCAGGTTTTCAAAATGCGAGCTACTATCCAAGTGATGGCATTTATGGCGATCAAGTAGTGGTCGTTAAAAAAACAGAAAACACCAACGGTAAATACTACAAACAATATTTTCAGAATCTCGATGATGAATATAGCTCCCTTCCCAATGATGCGGTCTATTTTACTGATCCCGATGCGTATGCCACCCCAATAGATCAAACTAGTGCGCAGGCTCAACAAATACCTTGGGGGGGACAAACCACTTCTACCGATGTATATATTTTCAACAACAGACCCGCTTTTGGTTTTGGCTTCAATAATTTTGGTTGGGGCTTTAATGCCTTTAACTATGGGATCGATCCTTTTTTCTATGGCTACAATCCCTATAATGGTTTTGGGTTTAGAAACCGTTTTTATAGCCCTTGGTGGAATGGCTATCAACCGTTTTTCAATCCGTTCTACAGTCCCTTTTATAGTCCTTTTTATTATGGCTATGCCGGACTGCATTATCGCCCCCCTTTTTACGGAAATTATTACAACAACCGCTTCTACAGAAATACGAAAAGAAAAGGCTACAATACTCCCTACGCCGGTTTGAGTAACAGCCGCCGGGGAGAAAAAACATATCGCAATAGCCGCAATAGCGAGAACCGAAACCAACGGGCGCAAAACACGCGCCAAAAGTCGAATGAATTTGCTACTCGTGCTGCTATTAATCGCTTGAATATTGGAAGAAGTGCCCTATATTTAAATGGAGTGCCCTATAGAGCCCAAGGAACACAAGCCACCCTTAATTCACGTGGAGCGGCAAGAGGGAACGCAAACCAAGGGATTGTAAATGGTCGTAACCTTCAACAGTATGGCGTGACCACCAAACAACAAACGCCAAGAACCAATACAGAAGGAAGACGTTTTTCTCAATCGAGATATACTAATTCTGATGCCTTTAAAAGCATGCGTACTACAACGAGAAACACGCCCACTCAGCGGCAAAATTACAACTATAGCCCACAACCAAGCCGCTCAAACTATTCCAATAGCACAAATCGCAATAGCAGCTATCGTTCTAGTGCACCTTCGCGTGGAACAAGTTCCTATCGAGGCTCCTCCTCTGTGAGTAGGGGAAGATCTTCTGGAAGGAGGAATTAAATTCGGTCAATTCTTGTATTCATTCTAAATTCTAAACAATGAGATCCTACACCCTAGCCCTTATTGCTACATTTGTAGCACCCTTTTGCATGAGTCAATCCGTTAATGAAGTGGTAGGACACACGCTTCCTCAACTAAACGGTTCGGCCCGCTACAGTGCCATGGCAGGGGCTTTTGGAGCCTTGGGAGGCGATCTGACCGCTGTTAGTCAAAATCCTGCTGCTGGAGCCGTATTCTTACATTCAGAGGTAGGCCTTACTGGCGGCTTTTATGAAGCGCAAACCAAAACCAACTACTTTGGCAGTAGACTTCAACAAGAGAATTCCAATTTCAACATCAATCAATTTGGGCTTAATTTGGTATTTAACAACTCTCAAGAAGACTCCGACTGGAAAAGGGTCAATGTTGGATTTAATATGCATACCCAAACCCAATTTTCTAATCAATATAATGCCCAAGGCTATAACAGTCGAAATGGATTAGATGCTTATTTTCTCTATTATGCAGATGGTATTCCCCTTAGTGAAATTGAATTGTATGACAATGAAACTATAACCGATGCCTATCAAGAATTGGGAGAAGTATATGGCTTTGGCGCCCAGCAGGCCTTTTTGGGTTTTCATGCCTATGCTATTAATCCGAATGCAACCACAGCCGAAAATGACACCTATAGTTCTAATGCGCTTTATACTAAATTATTTCACGACTATTATCTCAACGACTTAGGACACCACAGAAAGTATAGTTTCAATGTGGGCAGTGTATATAAAGATGTTTTGTTTTTGGGAGCCAATCTAAATTTGCATAAAATCAGATATCAAAAAACGGAAAGTATAAAAGAATATGACTATGCTCCCAACTCCAATTTGAATGAATTGTATTTTGAAAATGAATTGACTAGCTACGGCAATGGAATTTCCATGCAATTAGGGGCTATATTCAATCTCGACAACTGGCGCCTAGGGCTTTCCTATGACAGTCCACAATGGCTAGAAATCAATGAAGAATTGCAACAATATGTGGCTGCAAGCCACTATATTTCCGGCACCCCCTATAATGATATTGTAGCACCAGATTATATCAATTTTTATGAACCCTATCAGATGAAGTTACCTTCAAAACTAACGGCTAGTTTTGCCTATATTATTGGAAAAAAAGGCTTAATTAGCGTTGACTACAGCACCCAAAATTTTCAAAATATCCACTTTTCAGATAATCAAAATAGCAACTATTTTAATACCCTTAATCAAAATATTAGCTCAACGTTTCAAAGTGTTCAACAATTGCGTCTTGGGGCAGAATATCGCATAAAGCGCATAAGTTTTAGAGGGGGCTTTTTTAGCCAACAAGCTGCCCTAAAACAAATTGATGAGGCAAACACCGGTGTCACCACCGGACTGGGTCTCGATTTTGGCAATAAAAACTTAAATTTAGCATTGGTCTTTCAACAGCAAAATTCTCGCTATAGCTTATTGAATGAAGGCTTAACAGACAGCTACAATTTATTTGAAAAAATTACACAATTTGTGATTAGCTATAACCTCAAACTTTAGGCCTTTAACAGGAGTTTCTAAACTAGGTAGAATGTAGTATATTTGTGCTTTTATTTAGAGCTATGAAGCTAGAAAAAATAATCACTGAAACTGAGGATCAATTAGGAGATGAACACCACTCTAGTTCGGCTATTACGCCACTTAGAGAAGATGCCTTTGAGCGAAGTGATGACGAAAAAATAGTCTTGATTCAAGAAAAAGTGCAAGATATTCTTCAAATTCTTGGCATGGATTTGAATGACGATAGTCTCAAAGGAACCCCTATGCGCGTGGCTAAAATGTATGTCAACGAAATTTTTGGCGGACTCAAGCCCGAGAAAAAGCCCAAAGCCTCAACGTTTAAAAACAATTACCGCTACGGCGAAATGTTGGTGGAAAAAAATATTACTCTCTACTCTACTTGTGAGCACCACCTCCTCCCCATTGTAGGAAAAGCACATTTAGCCTATATATCTAATGGGTCCGTGGTAGGACTTTCAAAAATGAATCGCATTGTGGACTATTATGCAAAAAGACCACAAGTACAAGAAAGACTTACCCTGCAAATTGTGCAGGAAATGCAGCAAATTTTAAACACTAAAGATGTAGCTTGCGTGATAGATGCCAAACATTTATGCGTGAATTCAAGAGGGATCAATGATATTAGCAGCAGCACGGTGACTAGTGAATTTGGAGGACGATTCAAAAGCCAAGAACTCAAACAAGAGTTTCTCAACTACATCCAAATTGACACTGAATTTTAATGCAAGCGCAACTTAAAGTTTTTAATTCCTTAAGTGGTCAAAAAGAACCTTTTAGTCCACTTGAGCCGCCTCATGTAGGGCTCTATGTTTGTGGTCCAACCGTCTATAGCAATGTTCACTTAGGTAATTGCAGAACCTTTATTTCTTTTGACTTAATTTATCGCTATTTGCAACACCTTGGCTATAAGGTGCGCTACGTTCGCAATATTACCGATGCTGGTCATTTAGAAAATGACGCCGACGAAGGAGAAGATCGCATTTCAAAAAAAGCTCGTCTTGAAGCCATTGAGCCTATGGAAGTGGTACAACGCTACACGGTTGATTTTCATGCTATTTTAGCTCAATTTAACAACCTACCTCCTAGCATAGAACCCACTGCCACTGGGCATATTGTAGAACAAATTGAATTGATTAAAGTTTTACTTGATGGTCATTTTGCTTATGAAGTAAATGGCTCGGTCTATTTTGATGTTCTAAAATTTAACGAAGCCTACACCTATGGGCTTTTGAGTAAAAGAAAAATTGAAGATTTAATTCACAATACTCGTGCGTTAGAAGGACAGAGTGATAAAAAAAATCCTCAAGATTTTGCCCTATGGAAAAAAGCTGAACCCGAGCATATTATGCGTTGGCCTTCTCCTTGGGGAGACGGATTTCCGGGTTGGCACTTAGAGTGTACTGTGATGAGCACCAAATATTTAGGAGAAGAATTTGATATTCACGGTGGAGGTATGGACTTGAAATTTCCTCATCACGAATGTGAAATAGCACAAGCCACCGCCGCCTCAGGAAAAAACCCTGTTCGCTATTGGTTTCATGCCAATATGTTGACCCTCAACGGTAAGAAAATGGCTAAATCAACTGGGAATAATATTTTACCCAATGAAATATTTAGCGGTAAAAACAAACTCTTTTCTAAACCCTACTCACCCGAAGTAGTTCGGTTTTTCTTGCTACAAGCTCACTACAGAAGTATTGTAGATATTAGCGAACAAGCTCTTTTGGCTTCCGAAAAAGGATTTAATAGACTCATGGAAGGCTTTGCAGCCTTGGACAATCTCGAGGAACAACACCAAAACGACTTCGACTTTGCCACTTGGGAAAGCCATTGCTATGCGGCTATGAATGATGATTTCAACAGCCCGCAGCTTATAGCCCATCTTTTTGAAGCAGTTAAGTTTATTGTAGCTGCAAAGCAAGGCAATGTTTCAATAGATGGGGCAACAAAAAGCCAATTGAAGGCAAAATTAAAAGCGTTTATCTTTGAGGTGCTAGGGCTTAAAATGCCACAAAAAAACGAAGCACAACAAGATAATAAAACGCTAAATGGAACCATAGAATTGTTGTTATCTCTTCGCCATAAAGCTCGTGAGAATAAAGACTTTGCCACAGCCGATGAAATTAGAGACGCCCTGCAAGCCCTTGGCATACAAATTAATGACGCTGCCGAAAACAGCAACTACACAATTTCGTAACAGATGATAAAAAAGTGGTTGGCTTTCCCACTAATATTGATTTTTAAGGCCTACCAGGTTTTGATTTCTCCCCTCCTACCCCCCAGTTGTCGCTACCAGCCCACCTGTTCACAATATGGTGTAGAGGCCTTACAAAAACACGGCCTGTGGAAGGGCAGTTGGCTTACGCTTAAGCGTTTATCTAAATGTCATCCGTGGGGGGGCAAGGGATATGACCCAGTGCCCTAATAGTCTTTAAAAATTTAATTACTTTAGCCTAGAAATCAATTGAAAATGATCCATTTCCTCAAAATAGATTGGGCGCCCAGCGAAACAATTTTTAAAATTGGCTCCTTTGGCATTCACATTTATTCCCTAATGTTTGTTTGCGCCTTTGCTTTGGGCTACTATCTACTTAAAAAAATCTATGAAAAAGAAAAAGTATCGGTAGATTATATCGAAACACTTTTTATCTATATGATCGTTTCGGTTTTCTTAGGTGCCCGCTTAGGAGACGTGTTTTTCTATAGTTGGGATTATTATCAAGATCATCTACTCGAAATTTTATTACCCATACGAGAAACAAGCAGTGGCTTTAAGTTTATTGGCTTTAGAGGCCTTGCTAGTCATGGGGCAGTTATAGGGGTGCTTATTGGGCTCTCCCTATATCAAAAAAAGTACAACTACAAGCCCATACTTTGGATTTTAGACCGGGTGAGTATTCCCGTAGCTATTGGGGCTAGTTTTGTGCGTATTGGTAATTTTTTCAATTCAGAAATTGTAGGAAAATATACTAATTCCAATTTTGGTGTGGTGTTTTTAAACAACGGCGAAACCCTACCGAGACATCCTGCTCAACTCTATGAAGCCTTAGGCTATCTCATTGTCTTTTTTGTGATGCGAGCCCTCTACAGAAAAGGGTATGGCCATAAAACAGGCTTTTTAATTGGTAGCTATTTTGTGGGTTCCTTTAGCATTCGCTTTTTAATTGAATATGTAAAAGCCAGTCAGGGTGGTTTTGAAGAGGTGCTGCCCCCCTTCACCACAGGACAATGGCTCAGCATTCCCGTTGTTGCCTTAGGGCTCTTTTTTATGCTTCGTACACGCCAAACGAAAACCCTCGAAAAATGATTAGACGTGGATTGTTCTTCCTCTTCTGTCTCCCCTTTTTAAACTGCGAAACAACGCCCAAAAAGGTAGCCACTCAACCCATCCAATTTAAAAAAGAAGCTGAATTGATACTCTACAATCAACAAAAGGACAGCATAGCCAAATTGGATATTGAATTAGCCACAACAGACTATGAACGTCAAACAGGCATGATGTATCGCAGAGAAATGCTCCCCCAACAAGGCATGCTCTTTGTTTTTCAGTCGGCGGAACCCAGAGCCTTTTATATGAAAAATACCTATATCTCCTTGGATATCTTGTTTGTTAATGAAGAACAAGAGATTTTTCAAATCGTAGAAAAAGCACCTCCTAAAAGTTTAACCAATATTAGCTCTACGGCTCCAGCAAAATATGTGCTTGAACTGTTAGGTGGACAAGCTGAAAAACTTCAAATTCAAGAGGGATATTCAATTAAATGGACACCATGATGACAAACGAAAATACTCTACAATATCCCATTGGTCGCTTTGAATGGAAAACGCAACTTTCAGCAGAAGAAAGAAAACGTGCCTTGGAAACTTTGGCAAGCTTTCCTGCTAAACTAGAAGAATTTATGCAGGGTTTTCCTGCAAGCCTATTAAGCAAACGCTATCGTCCAGAGGGATGGAATGTTATTCAGCTTATTCATCATTTAGCCGACAGCCACCTACACAGTTTTATGCGTTGCAAGCATGCACTTTTAGAAGATACCCCAAAGATTAAAGATTATCAAGAAAAGGACTGGGCCAATACCACAGATGCCTCTCAGGCTGACATAGCGATAAGCATTTCTTTGCTGAAGGCTCTTCACCAACGGTGGGTTATTTTCTTTAAATCGCTCACAGAAGAGGAATTTCAAAGAGCCTATTTTCATCCAGAACGCCATAAAAATTATCCGCTAGATACGGTTTTAGCCCTCTATGCCTGGCATGGAGAACACCACTTAGCGCACCTTAAATTGGTGTTGGAAAATCCCTATGATTAATGGCTTTCGGCTGAACGTTATGTTGCGTCGCTTTCTTTATTCTTTTGGGTGTCATACATTACCGGAGTGGCAATAAAAACAGAAGAATAGGTTCCTACAACCACACCAACAATTAGTGCAAACATAAATCCTCTAATAGAATCGCCTCCAAAGATAAAGATGGCTAACAGCACCAAGAGGGTTGTTAATGAGGTATTTAAGGTTCTACTGAGTGTGCTGTTTAGGGCCGTATCTACTACTTTTCCTAGTTTCCACTGGCTTTGTTCGTTGATATATTCTCGAATACGATCAAAAACAACTACTGTATCGTTTAGTGAATATCCGATCACCGTTAAAATTGCTGCAATAAAAGCTTGGTTAATTTCCATGTTGAACGGCATAATTTTATAGGTCAAAGAAAAGATTCCTAATACAATAAGCACGTCGTGGAAAACGGCCGTAACTGCTCCTAAAGAAAATTGCCATTTTCTAAAACGGAAGAGGATATAGAGAAATACAACTACCAAAGAACCCAATACCGCTAAAAACGAATTTTTCTTAATATCGTCAGCAATCGTTGGACCTACTTTGATAGAAGACATGATGCCTACGGTTTTTTCAGCACTTCCATTCACAAATTCGTCAAAGGAATAGCCATCTGGCAGATAAGGCAGTAAACTCGTATACATTTTATTCTGGATTTCGTTATCGACAGCAATGCCTTCGACATCTACCTTATATTTAGTGGTGATTTTAAGCTGATTTTGTTGACCAAAAGTTTTTACCTCAGCACTACCGAAAGTGTTGTTTAGCACACTTCCAATTTCGTTGGCACTAACCGGGTTTTCAAATCGAACCACATAAGAACGTCCTCCTACAAAATCAACCCCTTGGTTAAGCCCTTGAAAAGTTAAGGAGGCTAAACTAACCAAAATCATTACTGCCGAAAAGGCATAGGCAATTTTTCGTTTACCTAAAAACACAAGATTGAGTTTTGAAAATAAATTTTGTGTGAGGGAAGTAGAAAATGTTAAGGAATTTGATTTTTTACTTCTTGCATCAACTAAAAGTCTTGTGATGAAAATGGCTGAAAACAAAGAAGTGGCAATACCAATTAACAATGTGGTGGCAAAACCTTTAATAGGTCCTGTACCGAAAATAAATAAGATGATAGCTGTTAAACCGGTAGTGATATTTGCATCTAAAATGGAGGAAAGAGCATTGTTAAATCCGTCTGCAATAGACTTGCTTAAGCCTTTTCCTTTTTTAAGTTCTTCTCGAACGCGTTCAAAAATTAGCACATTGGCATCTACTGACATACCAATGGTGAGAACAATACCTGCAATTCCGGGTAGCGTTAACACTGCTCCTAACCCTGCTAGAATACCAAATATGAATAAAATGTTGAGCAACAGGGCAATGTCTGCAAAGAGACCTGAAAAACCATAATAAAACATCATCCATATTAAAACAATGAGCAAGGCGATGGCAAAGGAATAAATCCCTGCTTGAATGGCTTCTTTTCCGAGCGAAGGTCCCACAATTTCGGATTGAATAATTTCGGCAGAAGCAGGTAGTTTTCCGGCCCGTAAAACGTTGGCTAAGTCTATAGCCTCATTGAGGGTAAAATCTCCTGTAATTTCAGAACGACCTCCGGCAATTGCGCCATTGGTAACACCGGGTGCTGAATAGACTACATCATCTAAAACAATGGCTATAAAACCACCTTCTCTAAAGGCTTTTCCTGTCATATTTTCCCAAGTGCGAGCCCCAGTAGCGTTCATTTGCATGGACACTGAGGGTAGTCCAACTTGATTGTAAGATTGAACAGCATCAACCACTACTCCTCCACTTAAAGGAGCTTCATTGTTGCGGTTAGACTGAAGTGCATATAAATCGGCAATTTCACTATTGGCAGCAGGTTTGCCCCAAACAAAACGGGCATAGCGATATTTGGGAGGCAATAGTTTTCTAGCTTCTGGATTGTTGAGGTAGGCCATTACTGTTTCTTGATCCTTAACGGCAAATTGAGCCAAAACAGGTCCGCCTTGAAATCCATAGCCCCGAATTAAATCCAACACAGGATTTCGGTTTGCTAAGGCCGTAGAGTCTGGCGTTTCAATGTCGGCCAGTAAATCGTCAATTTCGGAGCTTTCAGTTTCTGTTTCCTCGGCTTGTGTGGGGTTTTCTTTTTCTAAGTTGTTTTTAGCAACTTCATTGGCTTGCATTAAATAGCCAGCAATTTCATCGCTTTTAAAAGTTTCCCAAAACTCTAACTGGGCAGTGCTTTGCAATAAGTTTTGAATACGCTCCACATCTTTAGCTCCAGGCAATTCAACCAATATTCGCCCTGAATTTCCTAATCGTTGAATATTGGGTTGAGTAACGCCAAATTTGTCAATACGTTTGCGCAATACTTCAAAAGCCGAAACGATAGACTCGTCAATTTTTCGACGCAAAACAACTTGAGTTTGTGCATCAGCCATATCAAAAGTAATGTCATCACTAAGGGTGCGATTGGCAAAAATATCGGGAGAGGCTAAAGTGGTGGTTCCTTTAAGTGCGTCAAAGGCTGTGAAAAAAGATTCGATATAGGGAACATCACTTTCTTTTTGGAGTTTATCGGCTTCTTCCAATGCCTCATTAAAAATGGGATTTCTTGAGTTTTCAGCAAGTCCTTTTAAAATGTCTTTAATGGAAATTTGAAGGATAACATTTATCCCGCCTTTAAGATCCAATCCTTTATTTAATTCTTTTCCTTTGGCATCTACATAGGTAGTAAAGCCATAGAGCGAATTAGCTCCAAGAGAGTCTAAATAATTTAAAGCAATACGTTCTCTTTCTTCCAAATAGTTGGGGGAGCTATCTGAAACACGTTGTGCCGCAAATTGAGCTGCCTTTTCCTCCTGTTGGTTGGTGATAAACGTAAATGAAAGTTGATAAATACTGACAATGGCAAATAGAATTCCGAAAATTCTAACTAAGGCGTTGTTCTGCATAGTTTTAGTTTTAAGCACAATAAAGGCGTGCAAATATAGGATTAAACCTATGATTTAACAACTCTCATTGTGATTTCATGGGATGGTGTTAGAGAACGGTTTGAAGTGCGTCATTCATGTTGCGAACGGCTGCAGCACTTTGGTTAAACTTTTCTTGTTCAACAGCATTGAGATCTAAAGACACTATAGAGGCTACTCCACTTGCATCGATAATACAGGGAACCCCAATACAGATGTCATTTTGACCGTATTCACCATCTAAATAGACCGAACAAGGAATCATTCTTTTTTGGTCGTTTAAAATACTATCAACCAAATAGGCTACCGAGGCACCGGGTGCATACCATGCGGAAGTACCCAATAATTTGGTGAGGGTAGCACCACCCACCATAGTATCAGCAGCCACTTGCTCTAATGCTGTTTGAGATAAAAATTGTGAAACCGGAACACCGTTGTAGCTGGCCAATCGGGTGAGGGGAATCATAGTGGTGTCTCCATGTCCGCCAATAACCATACCGTGAATATCGTTAGCAGGCTTTTGTAAAGCTAAGGACAAATATGTTTTAAATCGAGAGCTATCTAACGCACCGCCCATACCAATGATTCTATTTTTGGGAAGACCAGTGGCTTTCAGTGCCAAATAGGTCATGGTATCCATAGGGTTGGAAACCACAACAATGATAGCCTCAGGAGAATGTTCGAGTATGTTTTCAGAAACGCTTTTTACAATACCGGCATTGATGCCAATGAGTTCTTCTCGGGTCATTCCGGGCTTTCTGGGAATCCCGGACGTAATGACCACCACATCGCTACCCGCTGTGGCTTTATAATTGTTCGTTACCCCTTCAATGGAGGTATTAAATCCTAGCGTTGTTGCGGTTTGATAGAGGTCTAACGCTTTTCCTTCGGCGAAGCCTTCTTTAATATCTAGCAGTACAACTTTACTGGCAATTCGTTTTAAAGCAATATATTCTGCACATGAGGCACCTACGTTTCCAGCGCCCACAATTGTTACCTTCATGATCTTTCTAATTTAAATAGTTGAAGTGGTTTCTAAAATCCCCGCAAAGTTAAAAAATTCATTTTGGAGGGTTCGCAAATTTGGATGAATTATGCATCAATGTTGGCATAAACAGCATTTTTTTCAATAAACTCTCTTCGGGGTGGTACTTCGTCTCCCATGAGCATTGAAAAAATACGATCCGCTTCACTACCGTTATCAATAGTTACTTGGCGTAGGGTGCGCTGTTCAGGATTCATAGTAGTATCCCATAACTGTTCAGCATTCATCTCTCCCAAACCTTTGTAGCGTTGCACATTAGCACCGGTACCATATTCGTTTAAAATACGATCGCGTTGATCATCATTCCAAGCATATTCTTTTTTAGCTCCTTTTTTCACTAAATAAAGGGGTGGTGTGGCAATATAAACATAACCAGACTCAATAAGTTCTCGCATATAGCGGAACAAGAAGGTCAAAATAAGCGTAGCAATATGGCTTCCATCTACATCGGCATCACACATGATGACCACTTTATGGTAACGCAATTTTTCTAAATTAAGTGCTTTGCTATCTTCTTCTGTTCCAATGGTGACACCAAGTGCTGTATAAATATTGCGAATTTCTTCATTTTCAAAGACCTTGTGTTGCATGGCCTTTTCAACGTTCAATATTTTTCCTCTCAACGGAAGAATGGCTTGAAAATTACGATCTCTTCCTTGCTTAGCCGTACCCCCTGCAGAATCTCCCTCCACAAGAAAAACTTCACATTGTTCGGGGTCTTGTTCGGAGCAATCAGACAGTTTACCAGGTAGTCCTCCTCCACTCATCACCGTTTTGCGCTGCACCATTTCACGAGCCTTTCTAGCGGCATGCCGTGCTTGAGCGGCTAAGATGACTTTTTGCACGATGGTTTTAGCGTCGTTGGGGTGTTCTTCTAAATAGCTCTCCAACATGTCGGAAACAGCCTGAGAAACAGCGGCTGTTACCTCTCTGTTACCCAATTTTGTTTTGGTTTGGCCTTCAAACTGAGGTTCTGCTACTTTAACTGAAATGATGGCCGTGAGTCCTTCTCTAAAATCGTCTCCAGAAATTTCAAATTTCAATTTATCCAACATGCCCGATTGATCGGCATATTTTTTTAGTGTGGTTGTCAATCCTCTTCTGAAACCTGAAAGGTGTGTACCCCCTTCATGGGTGTTGATGTTGTTAACATAAGAATGTAGGTTTTCAGAAAAAGAGGTGTTGTAAATCATGGCTACCTCAACTGGAATGCCAGACTTTTCGCCTTCCATAGATATTACATCTCCAATAATGGATTCTCGTGTTTCGTCTAAGAAACGTATAAATTCCACCAAGCCTTCTTCAGAATGAAAGGTCTCCGACAGGGGTTCTCCCTGCTCGTTTTTGTTTCGTTGATCGGTAATAACAATGGTTATGCCCTTATTGAGATAAGCTAATTCACGCATTCTAAGGGCTAGCGTATCATAGCTATATTCAAGGGTTTGTTTAAATATTTCGGGATCGGGTTTAAAGGTAACTACGGTTCCTGTTTTGGAGGCTTCTCCAGTTGGGGCTACAGGTCCAAGAGGTTTTCCTCTTTCATATTTTTGTTCCCAAACTTTGCCTTCGCGAAATACCGTAGCTGTTAGAGAAACTGAAAGGGCATTGACACAGGAAACACCCACACCATGTAAACCTCCAGAAACCTTATAGGAATCTTTATCAAATTTTCCTCCGGCTCCAATTTTGGTCATGACCACCTCAAGGGCAGAAACACCTTCTTTTTTATGAACGCCAACAGGAATTCCTCTTCCGTTGTCTACCGTAGTTATGGAATTGTCTTCATTTATGGTTACTGAAATGGTATCGCAGTGACCGGCTAAGGCTTCATCAATGGAATTATCGACTACTTCATAGACCAAATGGTGTAATCCACGAACGCCTACATCTCCAATATACATGGAGGGTCGCATGCGGACATGTTCCATTCCTTCTAATGCCTGAATACTATCCGCAGAATATTGCTTTTGAGAGTTATTTTCACTCATATTTTTGTTTGTTTTTTAAACCTTGTGGGGCACTACACAAATATACGGATAACCCCAGTGGAATTAAGCCCTGCAACAGGGTTTTAGGAACGAAGTTATTAACACTAAATTGTAGAAAAAAAGCCTTCAAAAGAAGGCTTTAATTGGTTTAAAAATAGGATACTCTCAATAGGATTTTTGATGCACTTTGGCAACCGCTCTTCCACTGGGGTCATTTTGGTTTTTGAAGGCCTCATCCCAAGCCAAAGCCACAGGAGTGCTACAAGCCACTGAAGGCACTGAGGGAACGCTCAAAGCGGCTGCTTCACTAGGGAAATGTTCTTCAAAAATTGTGCGATAATAAAACTCTTCTTTGTTTTGTGGCGTTTGCGTTGGAAAGCGATAGTGTGCATTTTCCATTTGTTCATCAGAAACTTTTTCGTTAACCAACTCCTTTAAGGTGTCAATCCAACTGTATCCAACTCCATCAGAAAATTGCTCTTTTTGACGCCAAGTCACGCTTTCGGGCAAATAGTCTTCAAAAGCTTTGCGAACGACCCATTTTTCCATGCGCTCGGGTGTAATCATTTTGTCTTGCGGGTTGACGCGCATTGCCACCTCAATAAATTCTTTGTCCAAAAAAGGCACTCTCCCTTCAATGCCCCAAGCAGCCAAGGATTTATTAGCGCGTAGGCAATCATATTGGTGCAATTTTTCCAATTTACGAACGGTTTCTTCATGAAATTCTTTTGCATTGGGAGCCTTGTGGAAATAGAGATAACCACCAAAGAGCTCATCGGCCCCTTCGCCAGATAAAACCATTTTTATTCCCAAGGCTTTTATGGCACGAGCCATCAAATACATAGGCGTAGATGCTCTTACGGTTGTCACATCATAGGTCTCCAGATGGTAAATCACTTCTCTTATGGCATCTAAGCCTTCTTGAATGGTGAATTTAATTTCATGGTGAACGGTGCCAATATGTTGGGCTACTTTTTGGGCTGCTTCTAAATCGGGAGAACCTTCAAGGCCAACTGAAAAAGAGTGGAGTTGTGGCCACCAAGCCGGTTGTTGATCTTCAGACTCTACACGCATAGGGGCAAATTTCTTAGCCAAAGCCGAAGTGATTGAAGAATCTAATCCACCCGATAACAAAACCCCGTAGGGCACATCGCTCATTAACTGTCTGTGCACGGCGGCAGATAGGGCATCGTGTAAATCTTGAATAGAGGTGGTATTGTTTTTTACCTTGTCAAAAGATTTCCATTCGGGCGTATACCATTGCACGGGTTCTTTTTCGGCACTATGCCAATAGTGTCCGGGAGGGAATAACTCAATTTTAGTACAAACACCTTCTAATGCTTTTAATTCTGAGGCCACATAGAAAGTTCCGTGGATATCCCAACCCATATAAAGGGGAATGATTCCCATATGATCTCGTGCAATAAAATATTCGTCCTTATCGGCGTCATAAATCGCAAAAGCAAAAATTCCGTTGAGTTTTGACACAAATTCTTTTCCGTGCTTTTCATAGAGTGCCAAAAGGACCTCACAATCGGATTCCGTTTGGAAGGGATAATTAGGCACCTCAGAAGATTTGAGTTCCTTATGGTTATAGATTTCTCCATTGGCGGCTAAAACCAGCGATTTAGTTGGGTTAAAAAGCGGTTGCTTTCCTGAGGTAGGATCTACAATAGCCAGACGCTCATGAGCCATAACAGCATTAGTTGCGCTGTATATTCCACTCCAATCGGGACCTCTATGGCGCAGGTGTTTAGACATCTCCAACAATTGAGGTCGCAATACTTCTGCATCTTGTTTCAAATCAAAGGCACAAACTATTCCACACATAATTAAATATTTTGAGCAAATATAAAAGTGTTGTGAATGATATTAAATGAAAAAAGGTAAAAAGTGAATATTTTTAACTTTAAAGATTAATTTAAATAAAAATATTCAGTTTTATCTTGAGTAAGCTAAACTTCGCTAAAAAGAATTAAGTTAAAAGCTATCGATAGCGACGACTATAGACCAATTCACCATTAATGAAAGTGGCCACAACTTTAGTGCTTTCAATTCTTCTGGGAGAAACATGGAGTAAGTCTCGGTCTAGGATAATAAGGTCTGCCTTTTTTCCAATTTTAAGACTTCCTTTTTCGTTTTCTTCAAAATTGGCTTCAGCAGCCCAAATGGTCATTCCTCTTAGGGCATCCAAACGGGTAAGGGCCTTATCAGAAACGCCTTCTTCTCCCTCTTCTTCTTGTGGAGGATAAACAGCGGCTTCAAACGTGAGCATTGGATTGACGTCTTCTACAGGAAAATCGGTGCCTAAAGCAATTCTTTCTGCACTATTCAAAAGGGCTTGATAGGCATAGGCTCCTGGCATACGGGCTTCTCCTAAACGTGCTTTGACCCATTCAAAATCACTTGATGCATGAGTGGGTTGCACAGAGGGAATTATTTTTCGGTTGAATAAGGCAATATCTGCCGTATCTAAAACTTGGGCGTGTTCAATACGCCATCTAGGATCTTCTTTAAACACCAAAGCCTTACGGTAGGCGTTGAGCACGGCGGCATTGGCAGCATCGCCAATGGCATGCGTATTGAGTTGAAAGGGAGTGGTGGCAATTCTGTAGGCTATTTTTTCTATGCTGTCAATAGGAGTAACAAATAGGCCTTGGGTATCTGAGGCATCACTATAGGGCTCTTTAAGGGCTGCACCTCTAGAACCAAGTGCTCCATCAGCATATAACTTAATGGATCGAACATGTAGTCGATCTGTTTTAAGGGGACCGTTTTTAAGAAAATAATCTAACGTATTGGGGTCATTTTGCAACATGCCATAAATTTTGATTTGCAATAAATCATTTTGTTGCAAACTATCGATTAAGAAAATATCTTCTTTTGAAAGTCCGGCATCCGTAACGGTTGTTAAACCATATGAAAAACAAATTTCTTCTGCTTTTTGGAGGGCCTCAACCTTTTGTCTTGTAGTTGGCTTGGGAATAAAAGGGGTTAATAAATCCATTGCATTGTCTATCAAAACCCCTGTGAGTCCGGCTTTGTCTTGCATTAAAACACCTCCTGCAACAGTGGTTTTTGTATCGACTCCAGCTATTTCTAAAGCCTTTTGATTGACCCATAGGGCATGGCCGTCAATACGGAAGAGAAAAACAGGTATGTCTGAAAAATGTTCATCTAATGCTGCCTTATGCGGAAAGCTTTTGTCTTCCCAATTGTTTTGGTCCCAACCAAAACCAACAATATAGCTAAGGTTTTGAGACGCTTTAAATTCTTGTGCACGGGTTATAATTTCTTCAATACTTTGGGTTCCCTTAAGATCCAATTGATTTAAACGCAATCCATATCCTAAAAAATGGGAATGGGCATCAATAAACCCAGGATAAACAGCTAGTGATTTTGCATCCACCACACTTTTGGCCTCATAACGCTCAATCAAATCGTTTCCAATATCTTGAATAATACCATCCTTAATGACGATAGAGTTCGCTTTTGGCTGGTTTTTTTCAAAGGTGTGGATAGTGGCGTTGTGAATGATCAAATCTGCCTTTTCTTGGCAGGCAAAATGTAAAAAGGCAAAAAGAGTTAGCGCAATTAATTTTGTATAACGAATTTCACTTTTTAAATTTTGCATCATAGCTAAGCAATTTTTATTTGCGGCACAAAAATACATATTCTTTGAATTTCCAAAACCTTCTCTTAACTTTTTTATCACAAGATTCACTACCGATTCATTTTGTATCGAATTCCAGCTAAAAACAAATAGCTTGGTTGTGGGTAGTAGCCCCATAAACCATGGGTAGCACTATTGGTGAATCGTCCTTTAACAAAAACATCAAAGGGTTCTTTTATTTTATAGTTTAACCCCAGGGTGGTTTGCATATATAGCGGTAGTTTTTCTTTATCACTAACTCTATTTGGATCAATTTCTAAGGTGTTAAAAACAGGCAAAAGCGCAGCGGTTCGTTCTCCTACTACTTCGGTGTTAAAAACAAAACTTAAGTTAGCCCAATTAAATTGTCCGTTGCTTCCCAATTTGAGTTGTGGGATATTCCACAAAACACTTTGGTCAGGAGTTTGATAGGACAAATATTGGATCTCAAAATCCAAATGATTTTGACGGGCAAAATCAAAACCTAATTGGGCTCTAAAATCATAACGAGTTGCATTCACATAACGAACTTCAAAAGCATTTGACAAACGATAAGCTCTATTATTATGCGCTGGATCATAGGGCAAACGCTTAAACAAAGAGAGGTTTTCTAGTTGGTCATAACCCAAACTAAAATTAAAGGACAACACATTGGCTTGGGAATGGCGAACTCCTACTCTAGCGTTGTATTTTTGCCATAAAGGTTGCAAGTCTACTACCGGAGCGAGAAAAGGATTTTGAATAGAAAAAGTGGTATAATTCCCAAGCGTTGTGGCGCCATTGGCATTTAGATAAGGAATTACTTTAGCCTTGTTGGCTTGATAGGACAGTGCAATTTTAGGGTAATATTGCAAAGCTGTTCCTTGCAAATTGTCAACTAACACATAGGAAACGCCGGCACCAACTTTAATTTTTAATTCGTTTTCTATTTGTTTCCAAGCCACCTCTAGGGACCCTTTTCCATTTTGATAGCTTTTGGCAGTGTTATCGAAATAGCTCTCCTTAAAACTGCTTGCCACCCCTGCTACCTCTGCGCCAATTGCGAGCTCTCCTTCAAAAAGGGGCACGCCAGCTTTTACTAATAAGAGCAAGGTTTGCTCATTGGTTTGATAATTATCTGTCGTGATATCGGATTTAAAATCCATTTCTTGAAGCACTCCATCATACCATTGCCAGCGGCTGTTTATTTGCATGTAGTTTCGAATGATTTCAGGTTGAATTGAGTTGAGCAATAAAGCATCCCAATTGCGGTCATATAAACCAAAATAATTGTAGCCAGCCCTATTATAACTCAGCTTGCTATCTCCTCTGAAATTATTGTTTTTTAAGGCGTGTTGTACGCCCAAAAACAAATGACTTTGGTTGCTTTCCAACAACGTGTTGTTAACGTTTCCTCTAAATCCATCATGGTAGAGCATGGCCCCAAATTGCTGTTCTCGGTCAATTGCAATGGTGGTAGATAGATCGAGATAAAGCTGCCCTTTTGAGCCATAACCAAACCCTAAAAGCGTGTTGTAGGGTTTTTCTGGAGCGGTTCTGATTAATTCAAGAGGATTGGCTTTGTTGGGTTCAAAGGTTTCCATCACCGGAATAGAAAGAATAGCATAGTTTAATGGGCGTTTTTGAGTGGCTATTGAATCGGGAATTTCAGGATTGGTTTTGATTTGAAATACATCTGACAGACTTGGGTTATAGGATTTTACCACGGTTACTTGTTGAGTAGCTAAACTCGTTGAGTCGCGCTCTTGTCCCCATATACTGGTAACAGAAAAGAAACAAAAAATTCCAATAAGTACAATATTATTCTTCAACATCTAAGGAAGCATTGTTTTTCGTTAATTCATTTTGCACCTTCTCGAGCAAAGTTTTGGCATGCGCAATAATTTCTTCTTGCTCTGGGTAGGTTTCAATTAGTGTTTCTAAAATATAATTGGCTTGAAAAGAATCTTCGAGTAAATAAAAATTTTCAGCCAAAAGCAAGAGCGCCTTTGCATTCCAAACGCCCCCTTTTTGGGTTGAAGCAATTTTTATGATCGTTTCATTTGACTTTTCCAGTGTTCCTTGTTCATGTTCTTTAAGTGCCCTAAAATAGAGTGCCTCAGCAGCAATGAGCCCTTCTGGGTGGGTTTCCAACTGAGCATAGGAAGCACTGCTGGTAGGGGTGTCACCTAGCATTTTAGCTGAGCGTGCTTCAATGGTCAAAGCATCCCATCGCAAACGTTGGTCTAAGTCTTTTTTGCCTAATATTTCTTGAGCCATTTGTTTGGCCTTTTCATAGGCTTCTTGCGCATAATAAACCTGCATCAAATTAAGCTGTGCAAATTGCTTGTTTTCTTCAAAAGTGGCGAGTGCTAATAGTTTTTCTAATAGGGCAACATTAGAGGAAAGCGTTTCCATTTGTTGGGCAATGCTAATGAGTCTCACCAAAGCTTTTTCATGATATTCGTTGGGTGCATTTGCCACCAATTGTTCATAGGGTGCTATGGCTTGGGCGTAATTTTCCTCTTCATAAAAAATTTCAGCCCAATAGAATTGTGCCGCCAATTGGTTGGCACCGCTAGGGTAACGTGTCAAATATTCTTCTAAAAGTTTGGCGGCCTGTTTTTTGTCGTTTTCTATAAAACGTTTTTCGGCAGCTGCAAAAGCGGTTCGTTCTAGCTCAGCATCTGAAAGGTTGTTGATTTTATTTTCGCGCAACCAAAGCGTAAAGGCATTCACCTCCCCCAAATCTATAGCAATTTCTTTTAGCGTATTAACAGCTTGAAGGGCTACCACATCTTTAGGATATGATTTAACCAAACGCTTTAGAACCTCTTTAGCTGGGTTGTTTTGCGCTTGGTTGTAGAGAATTAAACCTTGATTTAAAATGGCTTTGGGCACATAAAGACTTTTCGGAAATTGCCGCTCAAGGGTTTTATAAGCTTCAATGGCGGCCGTATAGTTTGCTGCAGCTGTATGTGCAACGCCAAGCTGAAACCATGCATCATCGGTTAGACCTGAAGAGGGAAATTGAGAAACTAACTCTTTTAAACTTTCAATTTTTTGATCATTGCGATCCACAAAACCATAGCTAATAGCTTTTTGATAGGAGGCATAAGCGGCTTCTTGTGGCTTTAATGCTAGCGCTTTGTTGTAATGCTCCATTGCTGGCCAATATTTTTTTAAGGCAAATTGACAGTCGCCCATTCGCAGTTGAACATCATAGCGATAAGAGCTAATTTGAGGAGTAGCTAAAGCGAGAAAGGATTCAAAAAAACGAAGTGAATAGGCATATTCTCCTAGTTTAAAATAGGTGTAGGCCATGTCATAGTCAATCCTAAAACCGGCAGCAATGGCTTTTGAAGCTTGGTCTTTTTTAAAATTTTTATAGGTATCTAAAGCATCGTCAAAGCGATTGAGTTCATATAGAGTTCGTCCCAACCAGTAGCGAGCGGCAGCAGTAAATTGGGGGCGTTCATCAACTTTAACAGCTTGTTCAAAAAAGGCAATCGCTCCTTTGTAGTTACCACTTTGATAGGTTTTTATAGCTTTTAAATAGGATATTTTTTGAAGTGCAGCCGGATTTTTATAGGTTTTGTTGTTCATCAAAATATCTAAAGCGGCGTCATAATTTCCACTGCTAGTGAAAGAATCAATTAACAATTCGGCCAAAATTTGCTTTTCTTCACTCTCCGGATAGCGTTCTAAAAAGGCTATGATTACGGCGGAAGTATCTTCATAAGGATTACCAATCTCATAACTCAATTTTGCATATTGCAGCAATGCATCTTCTTTAATGGTATTGTCATATTCCATAGCAGCAGCGCTTCTAAAAGCGTTTAAAGCGGCTGCTTTTTGATCTGTTTTGAGATAAGCATCACCTAAATAATAATAAGCGCTTTGTGCCAAGGCAGATTGTTTGGCTATTATTTTATTGAATTGCCCAATGGCTTCTTCATAGTCTTTGGTTTTATAGTAGGCAAAGCCCAATTGATAAAAATCAATATTTTTCCACTTCCCTTTTTTGCCTTCATATTGGGAAAGATAAGGCAGAGCCGCGGCATATTGTTCAAGATTGAAATAGCTCTCCCCCACAATTTTGGATACTTCAGAATTGAGTTCAGCTGACAAACCCTTGTTGCCTAATTCTTTTCCAAGAGCAATAGCCTCTTCAAAACGACCTAACCTAAAGTTCATGTCTACCTGAAAATATGCCAAATCTTCTTTTTGTTTCTCTTCAGAAACACGGTCAAATTGTTCAATGGCCTGGGTATAGTCTTCTAACTGATAGGCAATATGTCCCAAATAATAATAAGCGTTAGATTCATATTCGGGAATAGATTTTACCTTTTCAAATAATGGCTGGGCGGCTTTATAGCGTTTGGCCGAAAACAAGGTGTAGCCTTTATTAAAATAGAATTGGTTTCGATTCATTAAAGGAACCTGATTGTCATTTACTTTAACAAACCATTTTAAGGCATATCGATATTTACCCTGATCAAAATAATAATTTGCAATTTCATAGGGGATACTTTGAATGGCATCGGTAGTAGGATATTCCATCAAAAATTTACCCAATAATTTTTCTGAACCAACATCATTCACACGAAGTGTATTCAACACTATATTAAAATCTATGGTCTCTAAAAATTCTGGTGGAAATATGGAATTACGCTGAAAAAGAAAGCTCTGTAAAGCTGTGGGATAATAAGAAGCGGTTTGCAGATCTAAACTACGGTTTAAAGTGAATGGATCGTTATAAAGTTGAGCATCAACCCGTAAAAAGACGAAGGAGCTAACTATAAAAAGGAGTGCACTACGTTTTTTAATCCCGATCATAACACCTAGTAAAAGTAGAAGAATCTTTTACTAATAGGAACGAATAGAAAGGGGGAAAAGTATAATTTATCAACAAAATATCATCAAATCTCTAGAAACTTTTACATTTACCCTTAAATCTGTTTCGCCTTGTCTAAATCATTAGTTTCCTTTGTAAATGCCACTATAAAAAACAGAGACAACACTGTTTTTGAAACGGTCAACCTAGAAGTGCTTCCGGGTGATTTTGTGTTTTTGATAGGCAAAACAGGATCCGGAAAAAGCAGTCTCATCAAGGTGCTCTATGGCGATTTAGAACTTGCAGCCGGTCAAGGACAATTGCTGGGCTTTGATCTCACCCTTTTAAAAGAAAATCAAATTCCCTTGCTACGCAGAAAACTTGGTGTGGTCTTTCAAGATTTTAAACTTCTACCCGATCGGTCTATTTTTGATAACCTTGCTTTTGTGTTAAAAGCAACGGGATGGAGCGAAAAAAGCAAAATTAAAGCACGTGTTGAAGAGGTGCTTCAAATGGTTAATGTTCAAGAGCCCACTGCCAAATATCCCTTTGAACTCTCTGGAGGAGAACAGCAACGAGTAGCTATAGCCAGAGCCCTTTTAAATGACCCTGAAATTATTTTAGCAGACGAACCCACAGGCAACTTAGATCCCGAAACCAGTCAAGAAATCATGCAGCTGTTCAAGCAATTGCACCAAAAAGGAATGACAATCATTATGGCCACCCATGACTATAACATGATTCTTAAATTTCCGGGTAAAATTCTTAAATGTGAAAACGGTGCCCTCTTTGAGGTAGTCGCTAAAACCTAATTTGCTCTTCGTTTTCTTTCATTTTCATCCAAATATATTTTTCTAAGTCGAATGGACTTGGGGGTCACTTCCACCAACTCGTCTTTTTGAATATATTCTAAAGCCTCTTCTAAGGTGAATTTAATGGGTGGTGCCAATTTCACTTTATCATCAGAGCCGGCAGCTCTCACGTTTGACAATTTTTTGGTTTTGGTCACATTAACTACCAAATCATCTTGTCTGCTGTTTTCACCAATAACCTGACCGCGATAGATGGGTTCGTTAGGGGCGATAAAAAACTTGCCCCGCTCTTGGAGTTTGTCTAAGGAATAGGGAATGGCTTGCCCATCTTCTAGAGCAATGAGAGAGCCGTTAATTCTGCCTGGAATCGTGCCTTTATAGGGCGTAAATTCTTTAAAACGATGGTTCATAATCGCTTCTCCTGCTGTGGCGGTGAGCAACATATTGCGCAAACCTATCAATCCTCTAGAAGGAATCAAAAACGAACAGGTCATTCGATCTCCTTTAGGATCCATAGATACCATTTCGCCTTTGCGTTGGGTGACCATTTCGATAGCCCTGCCCGACACCGTTTCGGGAAGATCAATTGTCAATTCTTCTAAGGGCTCCATTTTCTGCCCGTCAATTTCTTTGATAATAACTTGGGGTTGTCCTATTTGCAATTCATAGCCTTCACGTCGCATGGTTTCAATTAAAACTGAAAGGTGAAGCACGCCCCGTCCAAAAACTAAAAATCGATCGGCGCTATCAGTTGCTTCAAGGCGTAGGGCTAAATTGCGTTCCAACTCATTTTCAAGACGCTCTTTGATGTGTCTTGAGGTTACAAATTTTCCCTCTTTACCAAAAAACGGAGAATCGTTAATGGTAAATAACATACTCATGGTGGGTTCGTCTATCTTGATAGAAGGCAAGGCTTCGGGTGCTTCAGCATCGGCAATTGTGTCCCCAATTTCGAAACCTTCTAGTCCCACCACAGCACAAATATCTCCTGCTTGCACAGCAGTAACCTTTTTTCTACCCAAACCTTCAAAAACAAACAACTCTTTAATTTTAGAGGTAATTTGTTCACCAGAGGCTTTGATCATGGTTACTTTTTGGGTAGCCTCTAGGGTGCCACGTTGCAGACGCCCAATGGCAATTCTACCCGTAAAAGAAGAATAGTCTAAAGAGGTGATGAGCATTTGGGTGTTGCCTGTTGCAACTTTTGGTGCTGGAATTGTTTCTACCACACAGTCCAATAGAGGTCCTATGGAGCTCGTGGGTTGTTCCCACTGCGTTGCACTCATCCAATTGTTTTTAGCGGAACCGTATAGGGTAGGAAAATCGAGTTGCCATTCTTCAGCACCTAAATCAAACATCAAATCAAAAACAGCTTCATGCACTGCTTCTGGTGTACAATTTTCCTTATCTACCTTATTGATAACCAAAATGGGCTTTAACTTTAAATCCAATGCCTTTTGGAGCACAAAGCGAGTTTGAGGCATTGGTCCTTCAAAGGCATCTACCAATAATAAAACGCCATCAGCCATATTCAATACACGCTCAACTTCTCCTCCAAAATCGGCGTGACCAGGGGTGTCAATTAAGTTTATTTTTATATCCTTATAGGTAACCGCCACATTTTTAGACAAAATTGTAATGCCTCTTTCGCGTTCCAAATCGTTGTTGTCTAATATCAAATCTTGTGTTTTTTCATGCGACTGAAAGAGTTCACAATGATGCAAGATTTTATCAACCAGAGTGGTTTTTCCATGGTCTACGTGGGCAATGATGGCAATGTTTCGAATGGCTTCCATAGCAATTTTTGAATGCGCAAAGATATTATTATTTACCACAGTTGTATCAATTAACCAAAGGGAAATAAAACCTCTTGTCTCCGTGCTTGTTTTTTAGGGAATTGCTGGTATTAAATTGTATTTTTGCCCCATGCTAGTAGCCATTGACAAACTAAAACATATTGCTTCTAAACAATTTCTTCTCATTGCAGGCCCTTGCGCCATAGAGGGAGAAGCCATGGCCCTTGAGATTGCTAGTCATTTGGTTGCTCTATCGGAGCGCTATAAAATTCCATTGGTGTTTAAGGGAAGCTACAGAAAAGCCAACCGGAGTCGTTTAGATAGTTTTACTGGAATTGGTGATAAAAAGGCCCTCGCTATTTTGCAAAAAGTGGGAGAGCGCTTTACTATTCCTACCCTTACCGACATTCACCATCCGGAAGAAGCTGCCCTTGCCGCCTCCTATGTTGATGTATTACAAATTCCTGCCTTTTTGGTTCGTCAAACAGATTTGTTGGTAGCAGCTGCTAAAACAGGAAAAGTGGTGAATTTAAAAAAAGGGCAATTTATGAGTCCCGAAAGCATGGCGTTTGCTGCTCAAAAACTTATAGACAGTGGCAATGCAAATTTTTTATTGACCGACCGGGGCACACAATTTGGCTATACTGATTTGGTGGTCGATTTTAGAGGAATTAGCAGTTTGCAAAAAATAGGTCCTACCCTATTAGACGTTACACACTCTTTGCAACAACCCAATCAGGCCTCTGGCGTGACTGGAGGAAGACCTGAAAAAATAGAAACCCTTGCTCGTGCAGCAATTGCCACCGGGGCAGATGGCATTTTTATAGAAACACATCCCAATCCAAAAAAGGCTAAAAGCGATGGCGCTAATATGCTCGCTTTAGACAAGGTGGAGCCCTTGCTACAAAAGTTAGTGGCCTTGAGAAACACGATTCTTTCCTTTAGCTCTTAGTTGGTATAATATTTGTAGTTTTGCGCTTTGAACAACGTTCATTGATTTATTGGGGTCGACTGGTATTGACAGCAGGAAGATTACCAGTGTAAGCAAGTCGAGCGCTGAATGAAAGCTCGTAAATCTCATGATTCAACTTTTTAAATGGCGAGAATAACTACGCTCTAGCTGCATAATTAACTGAATTATAGTAAGTTTTTGCCAAGTCCCGGCTAGGCCGGGAAGCTGGATGTCTCTGGATAGCCCTTGTTGACGGCGATTCATATAGAGGCACCATAAAAGTCAACATCGAAATGCTTGAGTGTTGCAGGCGTTTTTCAATCTTAAACACTAAGAATGTTGTGGGCAGTTTTCGGTCAGCAACGTTTCGAAAATCAAACGAAAACTAAACTTGTAGAAAGCACTTGTGACACTTGTTTGGACGCGGGTTCGAATCCCGCCGACTCCACTATTCTATACTATCAACTAGCCCTATTAGCAACATACCTTTAAACCTACACTGATTTTGTTTTCGGTTAAGAGTAGGCGTATTATGTAATCAGCACCTAAACCTAATAGTTTTTTATGCGTTATTTAATGATTTGTTTGTGGGTCCTTGCTTGTTCTACACAGGAGGAAAAAGACACCCCAACGCCCGTAACTTTTGAAGGGGTTGATTTTATTACACTCACCAATGAAAACACCAATGGCGGAAGTCAAATCGCCTATCACTTGTCCGGCATCAGTCCCGAGAGCCTTATTTTTTGTTTTTGCCAAGACAGTTGTTCTAGAGAATTTGTAGTAGTAGCTGCCTTAGAATTTAATGCAGATACAGCCAACTTCAGATATAAAATTAGTCTCAAAGACAACTTTCAAACGGCCTCCACTACAGATTGGTGTACACGATACAATTAGTCCCTACTCCCCCTCAAATTCTTAGGGTTCAACTTAAGGGGAAATAAGGATTTATTGCTAGAGGGTTAAAAACTTGCTTTCCCAAGATTTCTCATAGGGCTTAGACCAAAGTTTCATGGCTTCATTATTAAACATGGTTCCTTTAACAGGATCTATTTCAAAGTTTTGGTTAATTCGAGAGGAAACGTTTGCATAGTGCACCATAGCCATTGAAACATTAGCATCAGCAATAGGTGCATTGAGTTTTGCCTTGCCTCTAATGGCATCAAAGAAATTCATAACGTGAATAGTAGACATATCTCCTCCCCCTCCTAGGGCAAGTCCTCCTTCGTTACCGCCACTACTGACTTCTTCTACTAGCTTTCCTCTTCTATTAAAAAGTTTGTAGTGTCCTCGATCCACAAAAACAGAACCTTCTGTGCCATAAATAATAACACCACGTCCTCCTCCATATGTATTGTAGCCATTTCTACTTTTTCCGTCCCATTCAATTTCTTTGTCGCCGTCAAACGTAAATTTAGCCAACATGGTGTCATACATTTCCCATCCATCTTCAACGAAGTGCTTTTTAGCCGCTTCTACTTCAACTCTATTGGGAAAATTGACCCCTAGTGCCCAACGGGCAACATCTAGTTCATGAGTGGCATTATTACCCATTTCGGCAGTGCCATAGTTCCATCCATACCAATGCCAATTGTAGTCCCATGTTTCAGACGTATAATCACGATGCACAGCAGGGCCTTGCCAAAGCTCCCAATCGAGACCTTCGGGAATAGAGGCCTTTTGCTGATGTGGCACTTCACCTCTTCCGTTGCTATAAAAGGCTACCGCTTTAAAGGCGTGTCCAATTGCACCTTCATGAATTTTTTTGACAACTTGTTGCGAATGTGAGGATGATCGTTGCTGGTTGCCCATTTGTACCACTTTATTGTATTTTTGAGTGGCTTCTACCAAGAGTTCATTTTCTTTCATGGTACAGCTACTGGGTTTTTCAACATAAACGTGTTTACCTGCTTTCATGGCCATAATGGCACCCGGTGTGTGCCAGTGATCTGGCATTGCATTAATGAGAAGATCTACTTTATCGTCTTCTAGAACCTTAAAAATATTTTGTTCTAGTGTGGGTTTGTAGTTAATTTTTTTACTAAATCGTTCTGCCGCTCGTGTCATTTGACTTTCTTTGGCGTCGCAGAGATAGGCCAAGCGCACGTTGCTATCTTGATGCGCAATAGGCGATAAATAAGCACCCAACCTTCTTCCCAATCCGGCAATTGCCACCTGCAGGCGATCATTGGCTCCGATTATATTGCGGTAACTCTGAGCACTCATGCTCATGGAAGTGGCACTGGCCAAGCCCAATCCACCAAGTGCAGATTTTTTGATAAAGGCTCTTCTATTTTGATTTTTCATGTGTATATATGTTTTAAAGATTTATCTAGAATAACATCTAAGATATTATTTTTTCTAGGAAGCCCAAAATTGGATTGCAATTCAGAATCTTTTTTTTTGTTTGTGATTAAAACCAAACTACAGATCAAAATACTTTATTAAAATCCATTACTTTTAGGGAGGTTTGATATGACAGCAAAATTTTTACAACTATTCGTTCTTTATTTTTTCCTTTTTGGAAATCAAAGTGTCTATGGGCAGCAAAAGATACGTTCTTCTTTTCAGTTCCATTCGTCTAACAGCGAGCTAGAAAAGGCCATTAGTTGGGCCAAAGAAAAAGCGCTTTCCTATGCGCATGACAATTCAGATCCTGTTGGATATTGGTATGAAGCCGCACTCCCCAACAGAGAAGCTTTTTGCATGCGAGATGTCTGCCATCAGTCTATTGGAGCTGAAGTTTTAGGGCTCAGCCAACACAACCTCAACATGCTGTTGAAGTTCAGCCAAAACATTAGTGAATCTAAAGACTATGCCTCCTTTTGGGAAATTAATCGCTACAATAAACCAGCGCCAGTAGATTATGAAAACGATACCGACTTTTGGTACAACCTCCCCGCTAATTTTGATTTGATTTACACTTATAAAAGGCTTTATGATTGGACAGGAAACAAAACCTATTTAACGCATCAAGACTTTCAAAATTTCACAGCTTTAAGTTTAGATGAATATGTTGTGCGCTGGGCGTTGAGTAGTCAGCAAATCACCAAGCGAGATCGAGCCCTCCATGTGCAGCCTGCCCCAACTCGATTTGGAAAAAACAGGGGAATTCCAACCTATAATGAAGGAGGTCGAGGTGAAAGTCTACTAGGGATTGATATGACAGCTTCCTATATTGCCGCTCTCTCAGCTTCAATAGAATTGCTCAAAGCTGCGGGCAAAACAGCTAAAATTGATTTGCTGGCCCAAAAAAAATCCGAAGAACTAGCGTTTCTCAATTCCTTTTGGTGGGATGTTGAAAAAGAACAATACAAGTCCATCTATTATAAAGATCAAACTTTCGACTATTTTAGGGTGGGTAAAGACCAAGCTTATTTACACTATCTCCTCTATTTTGACGTCTTGGATAACCCGCAAAGAATTCAAAAAATTATCCATTGGTATGAACAAAATCATACGCAACTTATTGTGGAGTTAAAATCGTATCTCCCCATTTTATTTTATCAAAACAATCTTTCAGATACCGCCACAGAGATGCTCATTGAATTGTGTAGTGAAAAAAATCTAAGAAGAGCGTATCCTGAAAACAGTTTCACTATTATAGAACACATCACCCGAGGCTTAATGGGTGTTGAAGCAAATGCTCAGGGTATAGAAACGCGTTCTAGAATTACTCAAAAAAACGAGTGGGCACATGCAAAGGGCATAACAATCCGTTCTTCTCTAATTGATGTGAAGCACTTTGGCAAACATAAAACACAGTTTAGCAATAGAGGAGCAACCGACTTGTATTGGAAACCAAAATTTGAAGGCCACCATCCATTCATTTGGGTTAACAACCGAAAAATAAAAGCAATACAACAAATGGAAAATGGCCTTGAGCTCTCTTATACCTTGATATTGGTCCCAAAAAACGAATCGCTCACAGCTGAAGTTAAAGGGGATTAAGCACTCTCTTTTTTAGATAGTCTTAAATAGTGTGTTTTTTGTTTACATTTGATTTTTTAAAAATTGATCCTAAACTTAATCGGCATTTCAAATGATGAAGTCTACCAATAAAAAGAACGTGGCCCTGCTTCTAGGGGTTTTACTTTTTATTCAATGCAACACCTCTCCAAAATCATTAACTGCTAAAGAAAATCCAACCGGAGCTGATAATGTGGCCTACTATTGGGCTAAAACAGCTCTAGAGGCCACGGCACGGGATACAGAACGATTTTCTCCTCGTCCTACAATTACCTCACGCTATTTAGGCCTCATTTTTATTGCTGTTTTTGATGCTTGGTCTGCCTATGATCAAAAAGCGACTCCCGTTTATTTGAAACAAAAGGAAAAACTAAAAGGAGGTTTGTTGGAAAAAGAAATTGCAATTTCGTATGCAGCCTACCACACCTTAAAAGAATATTATTTCAGCGATTCGCTCTACTACAAAGAGCAAATGCAAAAACTTGGTCTTGACCCTTCTCTTCGTTCTATGGATCTATCCACCCCCGAAGGCATTGGTTATGCTGCCGCTAAAGCTGTTATTGAGGCTCGAAAAGGTGATGGAGCAAATCAATATGGAGAAGAAATGGCTGGTGAACAACCCTATTTTGACTATACCCATTATGAACCTGTTAATCCACCCGATCAAAATAATGACATCAACAGATGGCAACCCAAATATTTTATTAACGGCAAAGGCGAGCAATATGCACCAGGCTGTTTAACTCCCTATTGGCAAAATGTAAGGCCAATTGCGCTAACAACTGCTGCTCAATTTCGTTCCCCTCCCCCTCCCTATTATGGTTCTGAACAATTGCAAAAGGAAGTTGAAGAAGTTGTAGCCCTTCAAGCCAATATGACCACAGCAGAAAAAGGATTGGTAGAATTTATGCGAGATGGACCTAAATCAGTTCAGCAAGCAGGACATTGGTTGGTTTTTGCACAAGAAGTTTCTAAAAGAGACCAGCACAATTTAGATCAAGATGTAAAAATGTATTTTTTAAATCAGATTACGGCTATGGATGCTTTTATTGCCTCTTGGGATACTAAAATGTTTTATGATTATGCTCGTCCCTATGCCCTAGTGCATAAATATTTTGAAGGCAAAACCATTCAAGGTTGGGGTGGCTATGAAGTGGGGTGGACCAGTCTTCCCGGAGAGCAATGGAGACCCTATTCTCCCGCCTTGTTTTTGTGCCCTCCTTTTCCTAGCTATGTTTCTGGACACAGCACCGTGAGTGGCGCCTGTGCTGAAGCTTTAAAATTGTTTACCCAATCGGATGACTTTGATATTAAAGTGCCCTTCACAGCAGGATCCTATACTGAACCAGAAGACACTTGGCAAGAGATTACCCTGCATTTTCCAACCTTTACCGAAGCTGCTGAAATGGCTGGAATATCACGTGTTTTAGGGGGCTATCACATACAAGCTGATAATATTGAAGGACTCAATTTAGGTAGAAAAGTAGCGCATCAGGCCTACGCCTTTTATCTTGAAAAAATAGGCGAAAAAGAATAAGAAAATAGATTGCTTTAGATTCTATCCTTAGTCCATTCTTACTACGAAAGGGTGTAAACAAGCCTTATGTATACCTCCAAAAATACGATTCACTGCTAATGGAGAAGGGTGTATGGGATGGCAACGTTGGGTGATGCCCATGCTATAACAGGGCCAAGCTTGCTGTTTGGCAAGTTGAAAAAGAGCATCTCTGCTTTCCCTCAAATAGGGCAAATGATCTATAAAATTGCCCCAACAAAAAACAATTTTGGCAACACTTTTATTTTGGGTTAAAAACGAATTGATAAAGTGAAGGTTCTCTCTCATCAACACGCTATTGGGTTTGGTAGGTAAATTTTTGGGTTTGGGTGTTCGCTGCGGATAAAGTTTAAGCAGAAACCAGCCATCGCAATCATTTTGTAACGCAAGAGCCTTTATGTTTTTAGAAGTGGGGTCTAATTCTTGAGCATCGGCAGAACTTGGGTTTAAACCAATCGCTATCAAATTTCGACTTCCGCGTTCCCCCAATAAAAACCGATTGTGAGAATCGCTTTTGGGGTAGCAAACATATCGCTTAGAAAAACTACGAGCGACTTTATTATTTATTGCTTTTGCTTCCACGGCCCGTGATCTAGTTCTCCCTCCGGTTGGTCTTTCCAATGCAATCCGTGAGCTCCAAAATAATCCCGTTGCGCTTGAATTAGATTAGCGCTGCTCTCTTTTTGTATAAGGCCCAAAAAATAGTGCCATGCTGTTGCACTACAAGGCATAGGCACTAAGGCAGTCAGCACCCTATTAAAAGCCTTCTCTAGATTTTCACGCTGATTTTGAAACCTTACAGCATATTGGGGTTGAGAAAGGATTTGATCAGCAGTTTGAAAAGCATCGGTCAATTCTTCCATTAGGGTAGAATTGATGATACAGCCTGCGGTCCACGCGCGCGCAACGTCCGAAAGCGACAACTCCCAAGAGTAGCTTTGAGCCGCTATGCGGAGTAATTCAAAACCTTGGTGATGGTTTATTAAGCGGCAAAAATCATATACTGCTTTAAGCTGCTCTATGACTTCATTTTGGTCTCCATAGACCAATTTATTTACGTTATAAATCCGGCTAAAACTTTCTCGATCACCCTTAAAGGAAGATATGTAACGCGCTTCAAGGGCTGCGCTAATGAGTGGAACCGCCAACCCTAAGTCTATAGCAGCTTGGGTTGCCCATTTTCCGGTGCCTTTATTGGAGGCTTGGTCTAAAATTTGGTCTACTATTGCTCCTGCTGTATTGTTTTCTCTTAAAATAGAAGCTGATATTTGAAGTAAATAGCTTTTTGAAGAAGTCTTTTCCCAAACTTCAAAAACACTCCCTATAGCTGATGCAGATAGACCCAAAGCAGATCGCATAAAATCATAGCATTCTGCTAACAGTTGCATTTCAGCATATTCAATACCATTGTGCACCATTTTAATAAAGTGCCCAGAGCCTGGTCCAACTGTAGAAACAAAACAGGCTTGACCCTTGCTGTTTTGTGCAGCAATTTTTGCAAGGTCTGCCTCAATTTTTGCCAAGGCTTTTGAGCTTCCGCTACCCATGAGTGAAGGACCTAAAAGTGCTCCTTCTTCTCCACCAGACACCCCTAGACTCACCAAATGAATTCCCTTTTCAGCACATAAAGCTGTGCGCTTAATCGATGCTAGATAATGTGAATTTCCCCCGTCAATCACTATATCATCAGCTTCAAGATGAGGCAATAGGACTTCTAAAAAAGAATCTAATCCCCCTGCCGCAATCATAAGCATGATTTTTCTGGGGCGTGAAAGGGCATTCACAAAAGGAGCAAGTGCTTCAAAAGGAAAGGCGTTTTTCAACTCTTCAAATTGCACCACACGATTATGGGCCAACTGTTCTTCTTGCCCTTTTAGAAAGCGATTATAGAGGGCTAGCTGATAGCCTTGACGTGCAAAATTACGACTTAGGGCTGTGCCCATCACACCCATTCCAACTATACCCCAATCAGCTTTTGACATATGCTAATGTTTTTACTATTTCTTCTACTATGGATGTTGGTGTTTGCGCTATCGAAATGGCTGTTAAGGAACTCGTTTCTTCCAAAAGATCCATTTGACTTTGCAATAGGGAGCTTGGCATAAAATGCCCTTTTCGTGCCTGAAGACGTTCTAAAATAAGCGCATGTGAACCCTTCAAATAAATCCAATGAATCCTTTCGGGAGGTAAAAGTTCAGCGAGTATGTTCCGGTAAGAAATCTTAAGGGCAGAACAGGATACTACACAACCCGTGCTTAGTTTTTCTTTTACTGCAGCATTTATTTTTTGAAGCCAAGGCTTTCGATCGGCATCATTTAAGGCCTGACCTGAAGCCATTTTAGCTATATTTTTTTGAGGATGAAAGCTATCTCCTTCCAAAAAAGGAAGTTGCAATTCATGTGCTAAGGCTTTTCCGATAGTGGTTTTACCACAACCGCTCACACCCATCATAAAAATTATATTGCCCATGGGGCAAAGATAAGCATTTGAATGAGGGTTAGAAATGCGATTCAAATCAAAAGAAATGATTACTTTGGGTGTCCATAAAAACAGCTGTCATGACAATAATTAACAACACAACTTTAAAGAGCTATTTTGGCATTTTCGCTCTTGTCTTTAGTTTACAATCTTATGAAATTCAGGCGCAAGAGGATATCGGCATACAACTCTATAGCTTACGAAATCAGTTGAAACAAGATCCCGATCACGCGCTACAATTAATTCATCAATGGGGAATTAAAAATATTGAAGGGGGTGATAGCTACGGTTTACCAGAAGAAGAGTTTAGAGGTTTACTAAACAAACACAACCTTAAACCGGTTAGCATTGGAGCTTCTTATGAAGAATTGCGAGACCATCCAGAAGCCGTTTTGGCCAAAGCAAAACGCTATCAAGTTCAATTTGTTATGTGTGCCTGGATTCCTCATCCCGGAAACACTTTTGATCTAGAAATTACACAAGCAGCCGTTGAAACATTTAATAAGGCAGGGGCCATCCTTAAAAAAGAAGGTATCACCTTGGCCTATCATGCCCATGGCTACGAATTTAGACCGCATGAATATGGCACCTTGTTTGACTATATGGCTAAAAAAGCCACCGACTTTAAATTTGAAATGGATGTTTTCTGGATTCAGCACGGTGGAGAAGATCCTTTAAGCTTAATGAATAAATATCCAGATTTTGTAGTGCTCATGCATTTAAAAGACATGGCACACGGGGTGAAGGGCAACAACACTGGCAGTGAAGATGTAGAAACCAATGTGGTGCTCGGGCAAGGTCAAGTGGACATAGCTGGAGTGGTTAAAAGAGCTCGAGAATTGGGCGTACGCTATATGTTTATTGAAGATGAGTCTTCAAGAGTAGTAGAACAAGTGCCACAAAGTTTATCGTTTTTACAGTCTTTAGAGTAGCTCGTTTTTAGGGTGCTCCCATCCCTTTCGATAAGAACGAGCCAAAAGCTTTGTAGCCTCCATATCGTTTTCAATATGCCGCTTATTAGGGTTATACTGTAAAGGACGCTTAAGTTGCAAGGCAAGATTGCCTAAAATGCAACTGGCTGAAGAAATATGGCCTTGTACCAAATTGGCTTTAGGTAGCGTGGAAGCCGAAATAGCCGCTAAAAAATCAAGCATATGCATTCGTGTTGCGGGAGCCACATGAAGTTCAATATCTTTTTCGGTTACATCTTCAGGATATTGCTCCCGTTCAAAGACCACGTCTTGGTGAATTGCTTTTTGATTTTTGTCATAGGGGATAAAATCAAATTGATTGACACTACCGGCCAACATTCCCTTCTCTCCATAAATTTTAAACGCCCAAGGATAGTTAGGGTCCACAGGATTTCCCCATGTGCGGTGTTGCCACACACAGTTTAATTCCGGATATTCAAACAAAACTGTTTGGGTATCGGTAATATTTGATTTGGCTTCTTTTTGCACATAAATTCCTCCGGTGGAAGAAACGCGCTTGGGCCAACCTAAATCCAACATCCACCGCACCGTATCAAACATATGCACGCACATATCTCCCACTATACCATTGCCATATTCCATAAAAGCGCGCCACCATCCCCGGTGGGGCAATCCGTCATAGGGGCGCAAGGGAGCCGGGCCAGTCCATAAATCATAATTTAAAAAACTAGGGACCTCCATTAGAGGCGGATTTTTTTGGGAGCGCATATGATAATAACAACACATTTCCACATGCGAAATAGTGCCTAATAATCCAGCATCGATAATCTCTTTTTTGGCTTGCATTAAATGGGGTGTACTACGTCGCTGCAAGCCTACTTGCACTACTTTGTTATAGTGTTCAGCAGCAGCCACAAGAGCTTCACCTTCTAAAACATCTACACTAATGGGCTTCTGCAAATAAACATGGGCTCCGGCTTTCATGGTGGCTATGCCTTGCAAAGCATGCCAATGATCTGGGGAGCCAATAAGCACAATATCTAATTCTTCTTGTGCCAACATATCTTCATAGTGTTCATAGGTTCTGGCAGGTTTAGGAGCTTGCAAACGCTCTTGAATTTTGACGGCAGCATCAGCGAGCATTTTAGCATCCACATCACATAGGGCAACAACCTCTATTTGGGTGACTTGAATGAGGCGATATAAATCATTTTTACCATACCACCCACAGCCTATTAAACCTACTCGATAGGGTTTTGTGGGATGAACCAAATCAAAGCCATAAACACCAAATTGCGAAAGCACTAAACTGGCAAAACTGCCTTTTAAAAAATGACGGCGATTGATATAAAATGTTTTTGGTGTTTTCATGGTCTTTAATACTTTGTTTAAATGTACTAAAATGAATTCATTTTTATTTTAGTACCTTCCTAAAACAAAATGACATTTTCTAAAATAGTAGCCATGAATAAGCCAAGTTTTTTGCTCCTCTTGTTGATCAGCTTTTTGAGCAGTTGTGAATCTGAAACCGAAAAAAGACCCTATCAAAGCCTTTGGTTTGAATCGCCTGCAAAAGAGTGGGAAGAAGCACTCCCGCTAGGCAACGGACGTTTAGGCATGATGGTTTTTGGAGATCCAATCAACGACCGCATACAACTCAACGACGATTCCCTTTGGCCAAAAGACTTAGATTGGGAACATCCTGAGGGAGGCCCCGAAGATCTAAAGGCTATTCGAGCGGCTTTAGACCGCGGAGATGCTGCTACTGCAGATTCTCTCTTAGTGGAAAAGTTTTCCAATAAAACCATTGTTCGTTCTCACCAAACCTTGGGTGATCTTTACCTTCAATGGAATCATAAAAACGTTGCCAATTATAAAAGAAGTTTAGATTTAGAAGAGGCCGTTGCCACCACCACCTATACTGTTGATGGCTATCAAGTGGAGCAAAAAGCCTTTGTCTCTCATCCGCATCAAATCATGCTCATAACGCTTCAGACTGCTCATCCTGATGGACTAGAAGGCACCCTATGGTTAGATCGACCAAAAGATGAGGGTCTTGCTACCGTACAAATTGAAACCCTAGAGCAAGGCCTCATCATGCGGGGAGAAATCACACAACAAAAAGGAGCCTTTAGAACCCAACCTGCCCCCATAAAAGAAGGCATTGCTTTTGAAACCCAACTACAGGCACAGGCGCAGGGAGGAAGTATAACTTCTGCCCATAATCAGTTAAAAGTTAAAGGAGCACAGTCTCTAACCCTTATGATAGCCACCAACTCTACTTATTATACTCCCCATCCCGACATGCAAAACAAAGCCCAACTAGAGGCTGTTCAAAATTTGGATAGCAAAACTCTTCAAGCGATTCATACTAAAGATCATCAAAGTCTTTTCAATAGGGTAACACTTCATTTGGAAGAGGAGCAACCCTTTGAACATTTGGCAACCGACAAGCGGTTGGCGCAAGTAAAAAATAAAACAGCCCAAGACAATGGTCTAAGTCAATTGCTGTTTGATTATGGGCGCTATTTGCTCATTGCCTCTTCCCGTCCTGGGAGCCTTCCGGCCAATTTACAAGGTCTTTGGAATCAACACATTAATGCTCCATGGAATGCAGATTATCACCTTAATATTAACTTACAAATGAACTATTGGCTGGCCAATCTTACCCAATTGCATGAACTCAATCAACCCCTCTTTGATTATGTAGATCGCTTGGTTACCAATGGAAAAGTAACAGCCCAACAAAATTTTGGTTGCAGAGGGTCTTTTCTTCCACATGCCACAGATCTATGGGCACCCACTTGGCTGCGTGCTCCTACTGCCTACTGGGGAGCCTCTTTTGCTGCCGGAGGATGGCTCATGCAACACTATTGGGAACATTACCAATTTACGCAAGACCGAACCTTTTTAAAAGAACGCGCTTTCCCAGCCTTGCATGAAGTAGCCCAGTTTTATAGCGATTGGTTGCAATTAGACCCTCGCGATGGGACTCTCATTGCCTATCCGTCCACTTCTCCCGAAAATCGTTACATTAATGCTACCGGAGCTCCAGTTGCAAGTTGCAAAGGCAGCGCCATGGATCAGCAAGTCATTTTTGAAGTTTTTACAAACTATTTGAAAACGTCTGAAGAATTAGGTCTTACGAATGAATTAACTCAAACTATTTCTAAGCAATTGCCACAGTTGCGTTCAGGTTTTGTACTCGGCAAAGACGGTCGCATTTTAGAATGGGACAGACCCTATACCGAACATGAACCGGGACATAGGCATATGTCACATCTATATGGTTTTCATCCAGGATCACAAGTAACGGCCTTAGAAACTCCCGAACTTTTTAAAGCCGTAAAAACTACCTTAGAGCATCGTTTGGCCAATGGAGGAGCTGGAACCGGTTGGAGTCGTGCCTGGTTAATCAACTGTGCCGCGCGCCTTTTAGATGGTGCTATGGTAGAAGAACACATTCAATTGCTTTTTGAAAAATCCATTTACACCAACCTTTTTGATGCACACCCTCCCTTTCAAATTGATGGCAATTTTGGATTCACGGCTGGGGTGGCTGAAGCCTTATTGCAATCCCATGAAAAAAACACCCTACGACTCTTGCCGGGCCTTCCCCCTTTGTGGAAAAATGGGAGCGTTTCAGGCTTAGTGGCAAGAGGCAATATCGTAGTGAATTTGGAGTGGAAAGAAGGCAAAATCACCACTGTTGAACTCCATAGTGCAACTTCTCAAACGGTTAATCTTATTTATAACAATACAACAGAAGAAGTGGAGTTAGCTAAAGGGAAAACCAAAATAATCCGAACCCTATAAAAACATAAGCTAAAAGAAGCTTTTGCCTTAATTGTGAATTATATTTTATGATTATCTTTAACTACATTTTAGTGATATGAACGATAAGGAAAAAAACCCATTGCAAAACCTAGATCAATGGGAAGACCATTTGCTGGAGCGCTATCCAGAAAACCCCAAAGAAAAAGAAGATTTTAGGGATTATGAAAACTCCGATCGCGCCGATGGTGTGAGTGCTTTTTATGAACTCAATCACCGCTATCAAACTTATGATTTTGTGGTGGAAAAAGAAAAGGAGTTTTTGCAGTTTAACAAAAGAGAAATGTCGCTATGGGAAGGGGTAGATTTTTTAAACACCTTGGTAGACGATAGCGATCCAGATATTGAGCTGGATCAACTCCAGCATTTGCTGCAAACCTCCGAGGCTATTCGTGCCGATGGTCATCCCGATTGGTTTGTTTTGACCGGATTTTTGCACGATATGGGTAAAGTGCTTTGCCTCTTTGGAGAACCCCAATGGGCCGTGGTAGGCGACACCTTTCCTGTGGGTTGCCAATTTTCAGATAAAATTGTATATCCAAACTTTTTTAATCAAAATCCAGATAGCACCAATCCTAATTTCAACACAAAATATGGTATTTATGAACCCCATTGTGGCTTAGAAAATGTAAAAATGAGTTGGGGTCATGATGAATATTTATACCAAATCATGAAACCCTATTTGCCACAAGAAGCGCTCTATATGATTCGCTATCACTCTTTTTATGCTCAACATAGAGAAGCTGCCTATGACCACTTATTGAATAAGGAAGATCAGGCCTTGTTTGAATGGGTGAAAAAATTCAATCCCTATGATTTGTATTCCAAAGCTCCTGTACCACCAGACAGCAAGGCCTTACGCCCCTATTATGAAGATCTAGTGGCTAAATTTTTACCCGAAACCCTTCGCTTTTAAACTTTTATAGAATTATGCAAACCCTTAAAAGAATTGCCCTCCTTGGAATTTTTCTTTGCAGCAGCCTGTTGCTTGGTCAAGAAGGAGAAAAAAAATTATTGATTTACACCAAAAACGGTAAAGGCTATGTCCACAAAAATATTGCTGCTAGTGTGGCCACCCTTCAAAAAATTTGTACCGATTTGGGTGTTGCTGCAACAGTGTCTGAAGATCCGGCTATTTTCACCTCATCCGAATTAGCTTCCTTTGACGCCATATTTTTTTCGAACACCAACAATGAGGCTTTTGATACCCAAGCTCAAAAGGACGCTTTTCAAACTTTTTGCCGAAATGGGAAAGGGTTTGGTGGTTTTCACTCGGCCAGTGGCTCAGAAAGACAATGGCCATGGTATTGGAACTTATTGGGCGGTAAATTTATTCGCCATGCTCCCTTTCAAGAGTTTACGGTTAAGGTGATTGATGCTAACCACCCTTCCACCAAGAATTTGCCCACAGAATTTACCGTTCGTGATGAATGCTATTATAGCATTGAAATGAATCCCGACATTCATGTGCTGTTGGCTGCTGATATGACTACCGTTGAAGACCCTAAAAAAGGAGAATATCCTGGAAACATTTTCAACGATAGTTTTCCTCTTGCGTGGTGCCACGAATTTGACGGAGGAAAACAATGGTATTCCTCTCTTGGCCATTCTATAGAGGCTTATGCATTGCCTTTATATCAAGAACACCTAAAAGGTGGGCTGCAATACATTCTCTCTATAGCAGAATAAATTATAACTGCGAGTAGGGCAAGCGCTTAATAAATTCCAATTGTATATTGGAAACGGAATTGTCAAATTCTTCTAATTGAGAAACGCGTTTCCACTCTGGATGCACTCTAAAAGCGTCCCATGCTTTATTTCTAGCTTCCATAGACGCATGAGAAGTAATATAAGTTAAAGCCGGCATGTTTGGTCCTGCCACTTGCTCTCCAAAGAAGACGGAATGCAAGCCTGCATCATCAAAAATGTCAAACTCATATTGGTTAAACATTTTGCGCTTTCTGTCGGCTGCATTTTCACTGTAGCTTTCATAGGTGCGCAATTCAAAAAGTTCATCGCCTTCTTTGGGCGCCACCAAGTTAGGAAAGCTATCAAAGCCAAAATAAAACGAGGTTGTTATTCTCTTATAAGGAGATTCATTTGGACCTATAGCATCATAGGCTTGTTTGGCTGCTCTATATTGTTCGTCACTTTTTAATGCTTCGTGTACCGCTGCAAAATGAACCACATCTTGATATGTAATTAGGAGGTATATTTTTTTGGGAAGTTGCTCCGCTATCGGTTCAAAAGCACCAACATGGGCAACACCATTTTTGTTTAAGGCAGGAATCAAAACAGTTGACAAATAATCATGCAAGGGTTGGGCGTTATGGCCCCACTGCAATTCATAACTACGCCATTCAAAATAAGACTTTTGGGCACTTAAGGTTCCTCCAATAAGTAAAATAAAAAGGGTTAATTTCTTGAACATGTTAAAAGATTAGATTAGTTTGTGAGCAGTAAATATAAACAACCTTATTGAAAACAACCATGAAAAAAATAAACATTATTGCCCTACTCCTTTTTACCGGATTCCTAAGTGCGCAAGAAGCACATCCTTTTAGTTTTACCTTTAATCATCAGGCTTTACCCGTTGCCAAGTTACAAGAGACAGGAGATTTCTATGTTCACATTTTAGGCTTTAAAGAAATTGAAGTCACCGCGAGCCAAACCAACCCAAAGCGATGGGTTCAAAATCATGAGGGCAAACAACTGCATTTAATCACCAGTAAAGATGGAGCCCCTAATACCATGATTAATCACATGGCCTTTTCTACTTCAAATTTTGATGCTTTTGTGGCTCATTTAAGAAAAAACAACATTACCTTTTGGACGGATGAAGGAAAGAAAAATGAGGTGCGTATAAGAGCAGATGGCGTGCGACAAGTAAAATTTCAAGATCCAGAAGGGCATTGGATTGAAATTAACGAAACACATTAAGCAAGTCCACTGCGCAAAATACCAAGAGCTAAGCCTCTGAGCTCGGCTAATCCTCTCAATCGGCCAATAGCGGAATAACCCGGATTGGTTTTTTTATGTAAATCGTCTAACATTTGATGACCGTGGTCAGGGCGCATTGGAATTTGGAAATCTTTTCTTCCTACTTCTTTTCTTCTGCTTTCTTCCGTTAGGGCTAATTTCACTAGAGCATACATATCGACATCTCCCGTGAGATGGTCGGCTTCGTGAAAGTTGCCTTCTGCGTCTCGTTGAGTGCTTCTAAAATGCAAAAAATGAACGCGTTCAGCATGGGCGGCAAACATTTCCATTAAATCATTATCCGGTCGTACCCCAAATGAACCGGTGCAAAACGTCAAGCCATTGTGCAGGGATGGCACCGCTTCAAAAAGTAATTTTAAATCGTTAGCTGTACTAACAATACGAGGAATGCCAAACAATGAAAACGGCGGATCATCAGGATGAATGCACATAAAACTATTTACAGCCTCAGCGGTTGGCATAATGGCTTTTAAAAAAGAAACTAATGCTGCTCGCAAATGAGAAGGTGAAATGTTTTTATAGCTAGCCACCTGTTTGTTGAATGCTTTGAGATCATAGCCTTCTTCAGCTCCGGGAAGACCGGCAATAATGCTGTTGGTTAAGGTTTGGCGTTCAGTTTCTTCTAATGCATCAAAATAGCGTTTAGCTTTTTCAATGGCTTGTGGCGAATAGTCTTTTTCAGCTCCTTCTCTTTTGGTTATAAAAAGATCGAAAGCTCGGAGAGCATCTATTTCTAGGGCCAATGCTTTAGAACCATCTGGCATGGTTTTGTCTAGATGGGTTCTGGTCCAATCGAGCACCGGCATAAAATTGTAACAAATAATATGAATGCCGCATTGAGCAAGATTTTCAATGCTTTGTTTATAGTTTTCAATGTAGGTTTCATGTCCTGGCAATTGTTGTTTAATGGCCTCATGCACGGGAATTGACTCTACCACAGTCCATTTTAGTCCTGCTGCTTCAATACGGTCTTTGTGCGCTTGAATTTGATCTACAGGCCATACAGTTCCATTGGGAATGTGGTGTAAGGCCGAGACTATATCGGTAGCACCGGCTTGTTTGATATCGGTTAAACTCACTGGGTCATTAGGCCCATACCATCGAAACGATTCTTTCATAGTTAAACTCCACTAAAAGCGTTAAAACCACCGTCAATGGGCAGAACAGCTCCGGTAATAAAACTAGCGCTTTCACTACACAAAAACTGAATGGCCCCATTAAGTTCTTCCGGTTTACCAAACCGACGCATGGGCGTGTTGTTGATTATTTTTTGCCCTCTTTCTGTGAGGCTGCCATCTTCGTTGGTTAACAGTCGTTGGTTTTGCTTGGCAATAAAAAAACCAGGGGCAATGGCATTAACCCGTAGGCCATCACCAAATTTTAAAGCCATTTCAACGGCCATCCATCGGGTGAAATTTTCCATAGCTGCCTTGGCTGCCGAATAGCCCACTACGCGTGTTATGGCCCGATCTACCGCCATAGAAGAATAGTTTACTATGGCTCCTTTGCCGTTTTGACTCATCACTTTGCCAAAAACAATTGAAGGTAAAATGGTGCCCTTTAAGTTTAAATTCAATACCGTGTCAAAATCATTTTCTGATAAATCAAAAATAGTTTTGTCGTCGGGAATTGTTGCTCCTTGAAGGTTTCCACCAACCGCATTAATCAAAGCGTCTATGGTACCAAAGCGAGCCACAATTTTGGAAGCAGTTGCTTCTAATTCGGCCTTATTTAACACATCAACTTGATAGGCTTCTACCTCAGTATGATATTGCCTTAGGGTATCTACTTGTTCTGAAAGCAAGTTTTGATTTCTGCCTAACAAGGCTAGTTTTGCCCCTGCTTTTGCTAAACCTTCCGCTTGAACACTTCCTAATGTTCCGGTTACGCCCGTAAAAACAAAGACTTTATTTTTAATGTCAATCAAAATGTAAAAAAAATTATAGGGTTATATTTTTATCCCAGTAAATGGTTTTGTTCTGATCCATAGCCCGTATGCCCATGTCTATGGCAACTGCAGTTTTGGCTCCAGTGGTGATATCGGACAGAGGTGGTGTGTTGTTGACAATGGCATCTCGGAAATCTTCCAAGGCTTGTCGAGTAGGATCAAGGTGCGTATATTGAATGGGAACACCTTTTCCAGGCTCCCAATTGGCAGTAGCACCGGTAACGCCATCCACATCTCCGTATTCTTTTTCATAACTGCCCTCAGGATATTCCCACGCTTTGGTGTAGTCTAACACTATGGTACCTTTATCTCCAAATACGCGAATTTTATAATCGTCTTTTGCATTGGCCGTGAGGCAGGTAAAGGTGGCTTTCAATCCGTTAGGATAGCCATAAATCACATGAATGTTATCATATGTTTCGCGCCCATCTTTCCAGTAGTCAATACCCCCCAAACCGGTAACTTTTTCGGGATGAAGCTGGGTTATCCAATTGACAAAATCAATTTGATGCGAACTTAATTCGGCTAATAGACCATAAGAAAAAGCTCTATACATACGCCAATTGACTTGTCTTTCAAATTTTGGATCGGGTACTGGACGTCTCCAATTGCCATTTCGGTTCCATTGGGCACTCACAGCGGTCACGTTACCAATTTTGCCACCTTGAATCATCTCAACAACATGCGAATAAAGTCGAGAACTGTGATATTGATGTCCAGTTTGAAATATTTTGTTGTGGTCTTTAGCAACTTTAGCTACTAGATCCAATGTAGCTTGCTGCCCCTTAACCATAGTTTTTTCACAATAAATATGCACATCAGCATCTACTGCAGCAGTGGCAATAGTGGCATGAGTACTTAAAGGACTGCTTATGATAACACCATCCAAATCTTTGTGCTCTAATAAATCAATAAATGAGGTATAGGCTTTAGCCTTGGGTGCAATTGTTTGAGCCTCCGAAAGCCTAAAAGGAAGGAGGTCGCAGATGGCCACAATACGCACATTGTCAATTTGGTTTAATATTTTCATTAGCCCCATGCCTCTACTTCCTGTGCCAATCACACCAATATGGACTGTTTTGCTTGGCGTACCTGAAAAAATGGAAAAAGGAGAGATGCTTGGAGTCAAAACGCCCACTGATAATGCAGCAGAACTTTTACTTATAAATTTTCTTCTGGAATTCATGAAATTATGTTTGACCTAAAATTAAAAATAAACAGGAAAAGTGTCCTATTGATTTACTGCAATATTAAAAAACTTTTACTTATATTCGTTAACGTTAACGAAAAAATGTATAATCTTAAATTAAAAGCAAATTGAAACCTAATTTTCTAACCAAGCGCAGCACTATGGCTGCTTTTATTTTCTTACTGCTAAATGTTTTTGCCTATGGGCAGGAGGCACAGTGGGAAACTCTTTTTGACGGATCAAACTTCGATAATTTCAAGCAACTCAATGGAACAGCAGAATATCGCATTGAAGATGGTGCTATGGTTGGGATTTCTAAATTGAAAACCCCCAATAGCTTTATGGCTACCAAAAAACTGTATACCGATTTTATATTGGAATTTGAAGTGAAAGTGGACAATGGACTCAATTCTGGCGTACAATTTAGAAGCAACAGTTTTCCTGAATATAACAATGGAAGAGTGCATGGCTACCAATGTGAAATTGAAACCAGCCCTAGAAAATGGGCAGGAGGAGTCTATGATGAAGCACGAAACGGTTGGCTCTATCCCCTTACTTTAAATCCAACAGGGCAAAAAGCCTTTATCACCGGACAGTGGAATCACTATCGTATAGAAGCTATTGGAAACTCCATTAGAACCTATATCAACGGCATTCAATGTGCCAATTTGGTAGATCCAACAACGGCCAAAGGATTTATTGCCTTCCAAGTACACAGCATTGGTAATGCCGAAGATGAAGGCAAAAAAGTACGTTGGAAAAACATCAAAATTTTAACTACTGATCTGGCAGCTCATCGCAATCCTGTTTATGATTATGCACCCGAAGTGAGCAACCTCACCAATATGCTGACCGAAAATGAAATTCGAAAAGGATGGCGTTTGTTATGGGATGGTCAATCCACTAAGGGGTGGCGTGGTGCCAAGCTAGATGGTTTTCCTCAAAAAGGGTGGAAAATTGAAGAAGGTGTCTTAACGGTTTTAGCAGCCGACGGTGCTGAATCTGGCAACGGTGGTGATATTGTAACTACAGATGAATTTTCAAATTTTGAATTGAGTGTTGATTTTAAAATGACTGACGGAGCCAATTCTGGAATTAAATATTTTGTAGATACTGAATTGAACAAAGGAAACGGTTCTGCTATAGGACTCGAATTTCAAATTTTAGACGACAGAAGACACCCTGATGCCAAGCAAGGAAAAAATGGCAACCGCACAGTGGGATCACTCTATGACCTTATTCGTGCCGAAAACCTAACAACCGGTGCTAGAAGAAAAAACTTTAAAGGCACCAACAATTGGAACAATGCGCGCATTGTGGTTAAAGATGGAAAAGTTGAACATTGGTTAAACCATGTAAAAGTGGTCGAATTTGATCGTTTTAGCCAAACGTTTAAAGCCCTAGTAGAAAAGAGTAAATATGAAAAATGGGAGAACTTTGGCCGTTTGCCGGCTGGATTGATTTTATTGCAAGATCATGGAAACGAAGTAGCTTTCAAAAACATCAAAATAAGAGAATTTTAAATTGAAAACTAAAATGGACAAGACTAGACGAAACTTTATTAAAAAAACATCAATTGCCACAGGGGGTCTAACCTTCGGTATGGCTAGTGGCCTCAGCGCGAAAAGCTATAGAAAAGTGCTAGGTGCCAACGACCGCGTTCGCGTGGGTATTGTGGGCTTTTCCAACCGAGCCAAGGGAGCCCTTATACCCGCTTTTGTTGGCAACCAAAAAAATATGAACTTCGAAATTGTGGGGGTTTCAGACATTTGGAACCGCAGACGTGATGAAGGAGCAGCCTATATTCAAGAAAAAGCAGGCAACAAGGTTACCACCTGGCGCAACAACGAAGAAATGTATGACAAAAACGAAATTGATGCCGTTATTATTTCAACGGCTGATTTTCAACATGCCTTACACACCGTTCAAGCTGCCAATGCTAAAAAAGATGCTTATGTAGAAAAGCCTTTTGCGGAAACGATGGAAGATGCCAGACTGGGTAGAAAAGCCGTTGAGGAATCGGGAATTGTTTTCCAAATTGGATCGCAAAGAAGAAGTGGTGCCAACTACCATGCCGCCAACAAGTTTATTAAAGACGGAAAATTTGGAGACATTGTGATGGTGGAAATGAGCTGGAACGTGAACCAACCCGGGCGATGGAGATTGCCTCAACTCACCAAAGAAATTAAAGAGTCTGATACGGATTGGAAACGCTATTTGATGAATCGTCCTTATGAAGCATGGGACCCTAGAAAATATTTAGAATATCGTCTTTTTTGGCCCTACTCCTCAGGTATTCCAGGACAGTGGATGTCGCACCAAATTGACACGGTGCATTGGTTCTCTGGCCTAGACCACCCAAGAAGTGTAGCCGCTAACGGAGGTATTTATTTATGGAAAGACGGACGAAAAAACTTTGACACTATGACCGCCGTTTTTGATTATGGTGAAGCGAATGATCCTGAAAATGGTTTCCAAGTAGTTTATTCTTCTCGCTTTACGAACTCTGCTGGAGGAACTAAAGAGATTTATTATTCAAATGGTGGAGAGCTTAATTTGCAAAACAATAAAGTCTCCTCCAATGGAGGGCTCTCAAGAGGTCAAGCACGCCGCATGGGTATGGAATCTAATTTGCTAGAAGACTACAACCTCACGGATGCTGCCGTGAAAGTGGTTACTTCTGCCAATACAGGTGCCGATAACATGACTTCCATGCACATGCTCAATTGGATGGAATGTGTGCGTAGCAGACAGAAAACCAATGGTCCTATAGAAGCTGGATACAACCATTCTATTGCCAACATTATGACCACAGCTGCCTTGAGAACAGGACTTAAAGCAACCTTTGACGAAGCGACTCAAGACGTATTGGCGGGTGGTAAAGTATTTAAATATTAATTTATACGCTATGCATTTAAAACCTTTTACACTATTGATGCTCATACTCACAGTTAGTTTAGGATGCAATCAATCCAATGCTAAAAAACAGGAAGAAAAATCAGATCAAAAAGCGCCTTCATCGGTTCGCTTAGTTCAAGATGAAGCCAACCTCAAAGTAGATGTCTTTTTTGGTTCTGAACTGTTTACTAGTTATCGTTATACCGATGCTTATTACAAACCTGTTTTGTATCCACTCATAACGGCTAGTGGAAAATCTCTAACACGTGGTTATCCTATAGATCCTATGCCAGGTGAACGAGTAGATCATCCGCATCACGTGGGACATTGGCTCAACTATGGGGATGTTAATGGACTTGACTTTTGGAACCATTCAGATGCCATACCCGCGGATAAAAAAGAGGGCTATGGTACCGTTTTTCACAAATCGGTGCGTCTAGACGAAGCTAATGCTACACTTGCTGTAGTAGCAGAATGGAAAGCGCCCGATGGCACTGTGCTCATTGAGGAGCACACAGCGTTCACGTTTTCTGAAGAGGGAAACAATAGGATTATAGATAGAACCACTACCCTACATGCTAAAACAGAGGTTGCCCTAACCGACAACAAAGAAGGATTTGTTGCGGTACGCGTTACACGTGCCTTGGAACATCCCAGTAAAAAACCTGAAATTTTTACCGATGCTAATGGCATTCCGAGTGAAGTTAAAGTGTTGAATAATGAAGGGGTGACTGGCAACTATTTAAGCTCTGAGGGAATCACCGGAGACGCTGTTTGGGGAACCCGTGCTGAATGGGTAGCCCTCAACGGAACCATTGCTGATGAAGCCGTGGCTATCACCATCTATGATCATCCCGATAATTTGGGCTATCCTACCTATTGGCATGCCAGAGGCTATGGCCTCTTTGCTGCTAATCCCTTAGGGCAAAAAATATTTTCTAAGGGTGCAGAAGAATTAAATGCTTCTATTGCTACTGGTAAGGCCCTAACCTTTAAATATAGAATAGTGGTCAGCAACGGTGCTGCTGTTGATGCAGCAGCTGCGGCTCAATTCAAAAACTTTTAGTTATGAAAATTAAATCCTTTATAGTGGTTCTTGGCCTGTGCTTAGGCTTGGGACTTTCTGCTCAAGAAAAATTTAAAAAGAAAGACCTTTTTTTTAATGGTAAAAATTTTGAAAACTGGGCTGAACCCGAAAATAATATTTGGTGGTCTATTACCGAAGAGGGACATTTAGTAGCAAAGAGTGATCCTGACAAAAAGGGATCTACGCTTTGGAGTCAAGAAGCGTTTGAAGACTTTGCTATTCGACTTGAATTTAAAATGGGCGAAGGGACCGTTGATTCTGGAATTTTTATGCGGGGAGAAAATCCTCAAAATCCGCAAATTCAGATCGGAATTTCTGGTTCACTAAAAAGAGATATGACAGGCTCTCCCTATGTGCCCAAACAAGGCTATCCAGTAGATGCGCTAAAAGATCACCCCAATGTGCTGAAAGACGGAGCTTGGAATACGTTAGAAGCCAAGGCGGTGGGCAATAACTATCAAGTTTGGCTCAACAACGTTAAAGTATTAGATTATCAGTTAGAGAATGCTAATTTAAAAGGGCCTACAGGGCTTCAATTGCATCCCGGTAGGGATATGGATATAGCGTTTAAAAACATCTATTTAAAGCGTTTATAAGATCTCGTTTAAAGGAGGTTTAAAGGAGGGCTGTTAGAAGAAATACCCAAAATGAACAAAGAAATTGGTATCAAGGAGATTGCAGAATTGGCTGGAGTCTCCATTGGTACCGTTGATCGGGTGATTCATGGCAGACCTGGGGTCTCCGAAAAAACAGCAGCTTTAATCCATACTGTAATTAAAAAGACGGGCTATAAAAAAAACAATGCCGCAAGTCGTTTAAAATTAGCCCGCAGTAAAACCATTCGCATTGCGGTCATACTTCCCTTTGAATCTAAAGTGCAAGACAATTATTGGAATCTCCCCTTCTCTGGCATTCACAGGGCTGTTGAGGAGCTAAAAGATTATGGGATTACCTATACGCTTTTAACCTTTAAGATGTCTGAAGAAAAAACCTTTTTGGAACAGACACGCTTTCTTTTTGAAAATAATTATGATGCCCTCATAACCGTTCCATATTTTTATTCACACTGTCAGGAACTCCTAAAAAAAGCTGCTGAACGCAAAATGAAAGTGGTTTTTATTGATACGTTTCAAGAATTTGGAGAACCGCATTATGCCATTCATCAAGATTCACTAAAAAGTGGCGCTGTAGCTGCGCGACTTTTAAACGGGGTGGTTGGCGATCAAGGCAACTATCTTGTGGTTAACATCATGAATAATGTCTATACGCCTCAAAACAACCTTGAAAAAAGAGAAGCCGGTTTTCGTTCTTTTTTTGATACCCGAGCTGTTGCCAATAGCAACATCCATAATGTTGCTTCTACTGCTAAAAATCTAATTAAGGTGCGTCACAAATTAATTCAAATTTTGGAGATGAGTGAAAAGGTAGGCATCTTTGTGACCAATTCCAGAGCCTATTTATTACCCGAAATTTTAAAGGAAATTGACACTAATCGTGTTACCATTATTGGGTATGATTTAAACGAAAAAAACAAGACGTTACTGGAAGAAGAAAAAATTCATTTCTTACTTAATCAACAGCCTGAATGGCAAGGCTACAATGCTGCTAAAGGGATTTTTAAAGTACTTACTGAAGGCGATAGCAGTGCCTTGGAATTGGAAATTCCTATCGAAATATTCGTAAAAGAAAATCTTTAATATTTTTTTGTTTTGTCCCAAAAAAAAGACCGCCCGAAGGCGGTCTTTTCAGAATGAAAAATGTGCTATATAGGTTTATTGAGTATAGCCAGGATTCTGTCCGTATCCTCCTTCAGTTCTATCAATTTGATCTAAAGGAATGGGTCGTAAAACGTGGTGTGCTTGAATATTCTGAGTAGCATCAATATTGTGTGCTTTCACTAATTCAACCAATTTACCATTTCGTACGAGATCGAACCAACGGTGTCCTTCACCCACCAATTCACGAGCACGTTCTTCTAAAATGAAGTCAATGTCTACATCGGCGGCTGTAATTTCCATAGCATCTTCTTGACCTTCCCACGCTCCTCTTCTTCTAATAATATTGAGGTCATCGGCGGCGGCCTGGTTATTTCCTAACTTGTGATTAGCTTCTGCACGAATTAAATAGGCATCGGCTAAACGCATTAAGATATAATCACGTTGTCCTTGTGTATGCTGACGGTTTGGTCTTGTATTATCAATCCATTTATTCAAAGAGGGAAAAATACGTTGGTTGTATTGATCTGTGGTATAAACTTGATAAATAACAGCATCTTTAGCTGCTTGCGTCCATTTTCCGTCTTGATCAACACCATTTTTGTCAACGCCAGGACCAGGAATATAAAGTGCTGTATCACCAACGCTTTGTCCAGCAACAGGGTTGTTGGCATACCAAACGTGCTTATATCCTTTGTCATAACGTGCATCTTTGGTTCTATCCCAAAGACTCAAAAGGTGATTGGTAGGACGAAAACGTTTCCAAGGACGCCCGTTTTCAGTATCACGAGTCATTCCAGGTTGCTTGTCATATTCAAACAAGAAATAGAGGTGACCACGGTGTCCATAACCATCTAAGCCTTCATCAACTTGTTGCTTGGAGTTTATAATAGTCCAAACAACTTCAGAATTTTCTTCATTGTTAATATCCCAAAGATCAGACCATTCATCCAATAATGAGAAACCGTAATTATTGATTACGCTTGTCATTAAAGAAACGGCTTCAGCAGCACTTCCTTGCGGAGCGGTTAGGTGAACCTTAGCAAATAGAAACTCTGCAGCAGGCTTAGTTACGCGACCATAATCCGACTGAGTAGTAGGAAGATTGCTAATAGCAAACTGTAAATCTGGAATAATAGCTTGGCTATATACTTCAGAAGCTGAAACTCTGTTAGCTTCTGTTTCCACTCCTTCTGTTTCCTCTAGCGAAAGGTGAATATCGCCATAGTAACGCACAAGGTTAAAATAGTATAGAGCTCTTAGAAAACGAACTTCGGCCAAACGTGCATTTTTAACCGCAGGATCCATTCCTTCAATAGATTCTGCTCGGTTAAGAACTGCATTAGCTTGGTTAATTCCACGATAGAAAATTCTCCATGTGTCTCTAAAATAAGCTGCAGAAGAGTTATGTTGGTTGTTATACCAGTTTAGGTATTTGTGACTACCATCTGCACCATTGGTATAGGTATCTGTTCCAAATACATTCATGGAGAAACCTAATTCTGTACCATAAAATTCTTTCATGATACCATAAGTAGCTTTAACAGCATCTTCCAGTCCTTGAGCGGTGGTATAATAAGATGCTGCAGAAACATCTGCGATGTTATTTTCATTGAGGTAATCCTCACAAGAAACAATTGAAACTGCTCCTAGAATGAATAAGCTTTTAAAAATAAATTTTTTCATTTCTTTTATCATTTATTGATTCAAATTAAAATCCAGCTTTGATTCCAAAGGCTAGCAATTTTGAGCTAGGGGTTGTCCCACCGCCAATATTTGCTTCACCAATTTCTGGATCAAATGTATCATAGTCAGAACTAAACCAAAGGTTTTGTCCTTGCACATAGGCTCTTAGGCTTGATAAGCCCATTTTTGAAGCCACATCATTGTCAAAGTTATATCCTAAAGTAACGTTACGCAATTTTAAGTAGCTACCATCAAAATAAGTTAGCGTTGAACCATTTTCAGGTCTTTCTTGCGTAAAGTTTGGACGAGGATAATCATTTGTTGGATTGTTGGGTGTCCAATAGTCAACATCCAAGTGGTTGTATCTAAACTGACCATTTGCATTTCCAACGTGGAAATCACTTCTAATCATATGACCTTGACGGAAATATAAGAAGGCGCTTAAATCAAAGTTACCAAACGTAAAGGTGTTTGTGATACCACCAAAATAATCTGGCACATCAGAACCAAGAACGCTTCTATCATTAGGCGTGATTTTGCCATCACCGTCTAAATCGGCCAATTTGATTTGTCCAGGATCAGTTCCTTGAACAGCAGCAGCTTGAGCCGCTTCGTTTAATTGCCAAATTCCTGCTTTTGTATAGTCAAAGAAAACTCGGATAGGTTGTCCAATAAACCAGCCGTTTCCAGCGTCGTCAAGAGGATTACCATTAGCGTCTTTTAAGGCTAATTCAACAATTTCTTCGTTATATCCAGAAATGTTAAAGTCTACATTCCAAGAGAAGTTATCTGTTTCTACAACAGCAGCATTAACATTAAATTCAATACCATTTGTTCTAGTAGCTCCAATGTTTTGGAAAACGCTCGTATATCCTGAAGTATAAGGTAAGTTACGGGCCAAAAGAAGATCAGTTGTGTTGGTGATATAGTAATCAAAAGCACCAGAAATTCTTCCGTCCAAAATACTGTAGTCAAAACCAAAGTCTAAGGTTTTAGAAATTTCCCAACCTAATTCAGGATTTGGAATATCATTTAAACGATATCCAAATGCGGGAGTTTCATCCCATGCATAGGTAGTTCTAGCCAAAGCCCCTTGTGTTTGATAAGGAGCAATTGCAGTGTTACCTACCTCTCCGTAAGATACTCTCAATTTAAATTCTTCGAAAGTGGCGCTATCAGGTGCAATGTCTTCTAACATTCTCCATCCAGCAGAAACCCCTGGGAAATAAGCCCATTTGTTTCCTTCAGCCAAACGAGATGAACCATCCGCACGAAGGGAAGCTTGGAATAAGTATTTACCATCAATATCATAGTTCAAACGACCCATGTATGATTGTAGTTGCCATTCTTGAAGTCCAGAAGATAAATTTCCTTTTACTTCAGCAGTACCAATGTTGTAGAACAACTGAGATGAATAAGGCAAATTCTGTACTTCAGCTTTTGCAAATTCTACTCTAGACTCCTGAACAGATTGTAATAAGGTAACTTTTAAATTACCTGGGCCAATCTCTTTGTTATAGGTAAGTAAGTTTTCTAAAGTAAAACCAAATTCTCTTTTGTGTTCTACTTCAGCGTCAGCGGGTCCACCGCGGTTGTCATTGGTAAAACGATCGCGGAATTCACCACGTCTTCTAAAGCGCATGTCTGGACCAAAAGTAGACGTGAACTGAAGTCCCTCCATTAAGCTAATTTGCAAGTAAACAGGTGCAAACAAACGAGTTGATAAGCGCTCATCTACATAGGCACCAGGAACTAATTCACTCAAAGGGTTGGTTCTAATACCGTCATTAAAAGCGAAAAAGCGAAGCTCTCCATTTTCATCATAAGGCTTAGCTAAAGGAATGTTCCCTAAAGCTTCTCCCATAACAGCTGAAGACCCCCAGTTGTTTACTGAGTTACTTAATAAAAGAGAAATACCAAATTTAAAACGATCATTAATTCTATGATCTAAATTTAAACGACCTGTGATTCTTTCAAAATCCATCAAGTCAATAATACCATCTTCCTTAAAGTAGCCTAAAGACACGTTATATTGTGTGTCTTCTGAACCACCATTAGCAGAAATTTGGTGACTATTTTGGAATCCTTGTTTTAAAACAGCGTCTAAAAAGTCAAAAGAACGGCCTTGTGCAATTGCTTCCAATTGAATTGGATCACCATCAAAAGTGATTTGATCGTTCTGAATCGTACCAGCATAGGTATATCTGTTGTTTGCATCTTGACGGACAGCCTCTCTTCGTCCATTGGCCCACTCCTCACCGTTCATCATATCTGGAACGTTAGTAACGGAGGTAACACCATAATAACCTGAATAGTTAATTTGAGTTTTTCCTGTACGACCTCTTTTAGTTGTGATTAAGATTACACCGTTCGCACCACGAGAACCGTAGATGGCAGTTGCGGCAGCATCTTTCAATATTTCCATAGACTTGATGTCTTGTGGGTTAATATCGAAGATAGCACCGTCACCTGTACTACTGGTTTGTGGGATACCGTCTATAACATATAGAGGATCGTTAGAAGCCGAAAGAGATCGACGACCACGAACACGTACCACAGGATTTTGACCAGGACGACCACCACTTGAAGTGATATCAACCCCAGCAACCTGACCTTTGATGGCGTCTACACCACTACCAGTTGCAATTCTCTCAATGTTTTCTGCGTTTACGGTGGCAATAGAAGCGGTAACTTCTCTTCTACTTTGCGTACCGTATCCTGTTACTACAATTTCATCTAAGTAATTGGCAGCAGGTAGTAACGCTACATTGAGTTGATCTCCACTCACTGAAATAGCTTGTGATTCAAACCCTAAATAGGAAAATACCAATACTTGGCCATTTGCGGCACTGATCGAATAATTTCCATCAAAGTCTGTGGAAACTCCTGTGGTTGTGCCTTGAATAAGAACATTCACCCCGGGAAGCGGAGTGCCTGTTTCCCCATCAGTAACAACACCACTCACTGTACCTTGCCCATAGAGCAGTGCTGCTCCCAAGAAAAGACACAAGTGAAAAGTCTTTAAGAATAAATTTTTCATTTGTTTGTTAGTTTAAGTTTATTTTAATTATTTTCGTTAACGTTCACGAATTAATAAAATTAGTTATTGAGCCTAAAATTATATTAATTATTTAGAAAACAAAAAAAAATGTTAAAATTTCGGTGAAATAAATTTTAAAACGGTTCAAAACTAGATTTACTAAACCTATTATATAGCATTAAAAAAATTAGACTTAAAAGTTTTAATGAAAAATTTTATACATGACCATTTCTTGCTCCAAAACAAAACGGCAGAAATGCTCTATCACGATTTTGTATCCCAACTTCCTATAATAGATTATCACAACCACTTGCCCCCCCAAGCTATTGCAGAAAACAAACAATTTGAAAACATAACAGCCCTTTGGCTAGATGGGGATCATTATAAGTGGCGTGCCATGCGAACACTGGGAGTGAATGAGAAATTCATCACAGGAAATGCCTCCGATGCCGAAAAGTTTAGTGCCTTTGCAGCAGCTACACCAAGCATGATTTGCAATCCACTTTATCATTGGACACATTTAGAATTAGCACGCTATTTTAATCATTTCGAATTGCTCTCTGAAAAAAATGCACAAGCAGTGTATGAGCATACCACCCATTTGGTGCAACAACCCGAATATAGCACTCAAAATTTATTGACTCGCATGCAGGTTGAATCACTCTGCACAACAGAAGACCCTATTGATAGTTTAGTATACCACCAACAAATAGCTGCCTCTGATTTTTCGGTCAAAGTGAGTACGGCTTTTCGACCAGACAAATCGGTGTTGATTGATGCCCCAAACTACAATGACTATTTGGATCAACTAGCGGAAGTGGCACAACAAGAAATTAACTCTTATGATGCGCTTTGTGAGGCACTCCTAAAGCGAATGCAATTTTTTCATGATAAGGGGTGTCGACTGTCAGACCACGGGTTGAATTATATACCCTTTAGAACGGCCTCCGCTCAAGAAATCAATTCTATTTTTGCGAAAAGAAGAAAAGGAGCTAACCTTAGTTTAGAAGAATCAGAACAGTTTCAAACCGCGCTTTTGGTCTTTTTAGGCAAAGCCTATCATCAAAAGGGCTGGGTACAACAATATCACCTTGGTGCTATGCGCAATAACAATAAAAGAATGTTCCATAAACTTGGTCCCGATACGGGATGGGATTCTATTGGAACCTATCCCATAACCGAAACGCTTTCGCGCTTTTTGGATGAACTCGACCAAAATGATCAACTAGCCAAAACCATTCTTTATAACCTCAACCCAGCAGACAATGCCATGATGGCCTCCATGATTGGCAATTTTAACGATGGTTCTACCATAGGAAAAGTACAATGGGGATCTGGCTGGTGGTTCTTAGATCAACTAGACGGCATGACCGAACAGATGAAGACCCTTTCCAACATGGGCATCATTAGTTGTTTTGTGGGAATGTTAACCGATTCGAGAAGTTTTTTATCGTATCCAAGACATGAATATTTCAGACGATTGGTATGTCATCTCTTTGGAACCGATATGGAAAATGGTCTGTTGCCCAACGACCCAGAATGGATTGGAAAAATTGCGGCAGACATTTGTTATCATAACGCAAAAAATTACTTTAGTTTTTAAATTAATAGCACAACCAAATTTGAATTAAACATGCAACAAGTAGTAACTTTCGGTGAAATTATGCTCCGATTAGCCCCTGAAGGATTTCTTCGTTTTTCACAAGCCCAATCTTTTGACGTAGTTTATGGTGGAGGAGAATCTAACGTAGCTGTGTCCCTAGCCAACTATGGAATTCCGGTGAGCTTTGTGACCCGTTTACCCCAAAATGATATTGGCGAATGTGCCCTAATGGAAATGCGCAAACGCGGTGTGAACACCGAACATATTGCACGTGGGGGCGACCGATTAGGCATCTATTTTCTAGAAACCGGAGCCGTGAGCCGAGGCAGTAAAGTAGTGTATGACAGAGCCCACTCGGCTATGGCAACCATAGAAACCGGCATGATTGATTGGAAAAAAGTTTTTGCCAACACCCAATGGTTTCATTGGACAGGTATTACACCTGCCATCTCACAAGGTGCCGCTGATGCTTGTTTAGAAGCCGTTAAGGTAGCTAGCGAAATGGGAATTACCATTTCTACCGACTTGAATTATCGGGCTAAGCTTTGGAAATACGGTGGTGATCGCGAAGCTATCATGACCGAATTGACCTCCTATTGTGATATAATTTTAGGTAATGAAGAAGATGCTGAAATGCATTTTGGCATTAAACCCGAAGGATTAGACGTCACCAAACACGGAGACCAAGTTAAGGCAGAAGCCTTTTTATCGGTTTGCCAGCAAATGATGAAAAAATTTCCTAAAGCCAAAAAAGTTATTACCACCCTTAGAGGTTCAATTTCGGCCTCACACAACACATGGGCCGGAGTGCTTTATGACGGTTCAACCATGTTTGAAAGCAAACAATATCAAATCACCCACATAGTAGATCGTGTGGGGGGAGGCGATTCTTTTATGGGTGGACTGATTTATGGGCTTCTCACCTATCCGAATGACGATCAAAATGCACTTGACTTTGCCGTGGCAGCCTCGTGTCTAAAGCACACTATTAAAGGTGACGCTAATTTGGTAACAGTTGATGAAGTTGCAAAATTAATGGGTGGCGATGCCTCTGGGCGTGTGGCTCGATAAATTCTAAGTTATGGCACAATATTCAAGACATCAAGTAATTAGTGAAATGCAAGAGAGCAGTTTAGTGCCCTTGTTCTATCACAAAGACGCAGCTTTAGCTAAAAAAGTTTTGGCTGCCTGCTACAAAGGCGGAGCTCGCCTATTAGAATTTACGCATAGAGGAGATTTTGCCCATGAAGTATTTCGTGAACTTATAGACTATGCCATAGCAGAGCTTCCCGGAATGATACTCGGCGTGGGCTCTGTGACTGATGCTGCTTCAGCTAGTTATTACATGCAAATTGGTGCTAATTTTATTGTAACACCGGTCTACAGAGAAGATATTGCCGTGGTTTGTAACAGAAGAAAAGTATTGTGGTCTCCCGGTTGTGGCACCTTAACTGAGATTGCTAAAGCCGAAGAAATGGGAGCAGAAATTGTAAAGCTTTTCCCTGGTAATATTTACGGGCCCAATTTTGTGAAAGCCATTAAAGGCCCTCAACCTTGGACAAGCATTATGCCCACTGGGGGCGTTAGCACTGACCCAGAAAATTTAAAACAGTGGTTTGAAGCAGGGGTGACCTGCGTTGGCATGGGGTCTCAATTGATTTCAAAAACGGTCTTAGCTGAGCAAGATTTTCAAAGCCTTGAGCAAACGGTTGCAAAAACCCTTGCTACCATTCAACAACTCAAAAAGAACTTATGAGGCGCTTACATTATCTCTTCACGCTTTTTGCCATAACCCTCCTAATGGGGTGTAGCACTGTGCAAAACAAAAGGATTATTAGACTAGGGCACGGATTAGATGTGACCCACTCTGTGCATCAAGCCATGCTTAAGGCCGCAGGATATTTAGATGAAATTTCCGGAGGCAAAATGCAACTGCAAATCTATCCCAACCAACAACTGGGTAGTGAACGCGAATGTTTAGAGTTGCTTCAAATAGGAAGCTTAGATATGACGAAAGTGTCAGGCGCCGTAATGGAAAATTTTGCCCCCAAACTGCGTATTTTTGGTTTACCCTTTTTGTTTGATAGCAAAGAACATCTTTTTAGAGTGCTTGATGGCCCCATTGGTAAAGAACTTTTGAACGAAGGAGAAAATTTCTGGCTCAAAGGACTGGGCTATTACGACTCAGGAAGCAGAAGTTTTTACACCCGCGAGCGGCCGGTACAAACCCCTGAAGACTTAAGTGGATTGAAAATTAGAGTGCAAGAAAGTGTCTCTGCTCTCGAAATGGTAAAACAACTTGGAGGCTCCCCTACTCCAATTTCTTGGGGAGAACTCTATACTGCTATCCAACAAGGTGTGGTTGATGGTGCCGAAAACAATCCTCCTAGCTTTTACTTGTCACGACATTATGAAGTTTGTAAATATTATATCATAGACGAACACACCATGATTCCAGATTTTATTTTGGTGAGTACGCATCTTTGGAATCGACTTGAACCACAAGAACAAAAATGGCTGCAAGAAGCCGTAACTCGCTCTATACCAGATCAAAGAGAACTGTGGATTCAATCCGAAAACGAATCTCTTCAAGCGGTGATTGAAGCCGGTGTAGAAGTGAGTTATCCTGATAAAAAGCCTTTTCAAGAGGCCACCCTACAAATGTACGAGGCCTTTAAGGAAGATCCTGAAATGGCCAAATTAATTGAACGCATACGCAATGAATAACTTGAGAAACACAATTGATAAAGGCGTAGAAAAAGCACTCGTTTTTATCCTATCGGCTATGGTATTAAACGTGCTCTGGCAGGTTTTTACCCGCTTTTTTACCGATTCGCCAAGTTCTTTTACCGATGAATTAGCGCGCTATTTAATGATTTGGCTTGGCATTTTAGGTGCTGCTTATGTGGCTGGACGCAACGAACATGTAGCCATAGATGTTTTGCTGAAAAAAGCCAGTCCTACTATACAAGGGCTGCTCAACCAATTTATACGGTTTAGCATTCTAGCCTTTGCCTTTTTTGGAATGGTATTAGGAGGAGGACGTTTGGTCTATATTACCTCTAAATTAGAACAATATTCTCCTGCACTCCAAATACCCCTTGCCATGGTCTATGCGGTGATTCCCCTAAGCGGACTACTCATTGTTTTTTATAAATTAAGCCAACCAAAATCCTAATTGAAATGGACATACTTCCACTACTCATACTTGTTTTAAGCTTTATCTTTTTTATTGGTATTGGGACTCCTGTTGCTTGGAGCATTGCCATTTCAGCCCTGCTGACTATTATTGTTTCCCTACCCGGAATGGCTGCCGTAACCACTATTGCGCAACGAATGGGCACGGGTCTTGACAGTTTTGCCTTATTGGCTATTCCCTTTTTTATTCTATCGGGGCAACTCATGACTCATGGCGGAATTGCTGATCGATTAATTGGCTTTGCCAAAACCATGGTGGGAGCTTTGCCCGGAGGCTTGGCACTCATCAATATTATTGCTGCTATGCTCATGGGAGCCATTGCAGGATCAGCCATGGCCTCTGCCTCTGCAATGGGTAGTATTTTGGGACCAAAAATGGAGAAAGAAGGTTACTCCAAAGAATATGGAGCAGCCGTAAATATTACTTCTGCCACCATCGGTTTGGTTATTCCTCCCAGTAACGTACTGATTGTTTATTCTCTTGCAAGTGGAGGGGTTTCTATTGCTGCACTCTTTTTAGCAGGTTATATACCGGGAATATTAACAGGTCTCTTTTTAATGATAGTTGCCGCTATTTGGGCCAAAAGAAAAGGCTATAAAACAGCTGAAACCAGCAGTTTTGGTGAAATATTTAAAACCTTTATCGTGGCTTTTCCCAGTTTGCTTTTGCTCATCATTGTAATTGGGGGTATTGTCGCCGGGTTTTTTACTGCTACAGAAGCTTCTGCCATTGCCGTACTATATACACTAGTGTTGGGGTTTGTCTACAAAGAAATTAAACTGAAAGATCTTCCCAATATTCTTTTGGAATCTTCTAAAACAAGTGCCATTGTAATGCTGCTCATTGCAGCCTCCATGAGCATGTCTTGGATCATGTCTTATGAAAATATTCCACAAAACTTAAGTGACTTACTTTTAAGTATCAGTGATAATAAAATTGTCATCTTACTCATTATTAATCTCCTACTCCTTTTTGTAGGTATTTTTATGGATATGACTCCTGCTGTTTTAATTTTCACTCCCATATTTTTACCCGTCGTTAAATCTATAGGCATTGATCCTATTCAATTTGGAATTATAATGGTGCTAAACCTTTGTATAGGGCTCTGTACTCCACCAGTAGGCTCTGTTTTATTTGTGGGTATTGGTATTGCCAAAACCTCCATTGAAAAAGTAATCAAGCCCTTACTTCCCCTCTTTTTTGCTATGATTCTGGCTTTGATATTAATCACATTTTTTCCTCAATTAACCCTTTGGTTGCCTAGTGTATTTGGGTTATAACGAATTTGGTGAGATGAAACAACATACTGAAACAAAGCAAAAACTCTTTAAAAAAAATGATGCCCCGCTAAAAGTTATCCAATTTGGAGAAGGTAATTTTTTAAGGGCTTTTGTTGGTCACACTATTGACAAACTTAATGCACTTGATGGAATTGATATGGGCATTGCCGTGGTGCAACCTATAGAACATGGTATGATAGATGTTCTAGAGGAACAAGGTGGGGCTTACACACTCTTTTTAAATGGAATAGTAGAGGGACAAGAAAAACAAGAAACACACCTGATTCACAATATCGTATCTACTCATAACCCTTATAAAGATTATGCAAACTATTTGGCTTTAGCCAGAAATGAGGACCTCCAATTTGTTATTTCCAATACGACAGAAGCTGGAATTGTTTTTCAGCAAGAAGATGGGTTTGAAGACACCCCTCAAAAGAGCTTTCCTGGCAAACTAACCCGCTTTTTGTGGGAACGGTTTCAGCATTTTAAGGGAGCTCCTAACAGCGGGTTACATTTTCTGCCCTGCGAATTGATTAACTACAATGCAGATGAACTTAAGCGTTGCATTTTAGCCTATTGTAAACATTGGCAACTCGAAGATGCTTTTGTACAATGGGTAGAAAAGAGCAACTATTTTCACAATACCCTAGTAGACCGAATTGTGCCTGGCTATCCTAAAGACAATGCCGACGCCTATCAAAAGCAACTGCCCTATGAAGATCAACTCATGGTGACCGCAGAACCCTTTTATTTATGGGTGATAGAAGGTGATGACCGCTTGGCTCAAAAATTTCCTGTGCATTTAATTGACCTCAATGTGCAATTGGTTGCAGACATGCAGCCCTATCGCACCCGAAAAGTTCGAATTTTAAATGGTGCCCATACAGCATTGGTGCCCCTCTCCATCCTTTTTGGCCATAAAACAGTAAGTGACATTTTTTCTAATTCCTTTACCCACCAATTCCTAATGGATAGTGTATTGAAAGAAATTGTTCCTACCCTAGCCATGGAAAAGGAAGAATTGATCGCCTTTGCCAAAGCTGTTTTTGACCGTTTTAAAAATCCGTTTATAAAACATTATTTGTCTAGCATTGCCTTAAATTCTATTTCAAAGTTTAAAGTAAGAGTGTTGCCTAGCTTGTTGGCCTATCAGGAGAAACACAACCAGTTGCCTGTCCATCTCACTTTTGCAATGGCTTGCTTATTGCGTTTTTATAAGGGTCAGTGGAAAGGAGAATCATTACCCGTTCAAGACGATGCTAGTCTTGTTGCAGCCCTACAAAAAGCTTGGGAAGCACCCACAGTAGAACAATTTCTCCAAACTGTACTTGCTAATGAAACCTATTGGGGTGCTAATTTAAGTGCCAACAAACCCCTTATGCAGCAACTCAATCTTATTTTAGGACAAATAGATACTATGCCGTTAGACCAACTGTTTTCTGAGTTTAAAACCCAATTAGAAGACCAAAACGTATGAGTGCCTTTTTAAAAATTAATGAATCGGATAATGTTGCGGTTGCCCTCGAAAATTTAGCGCCAGGAACTCCTTTAGACATAGCGGGTTCTAAACTTGAAATTAAAGAAACCATTCCGCTAAAACACAAATTTGCCCTGCAAGACTTTGAACCAGGAGCGCCACTACATATGTATGGGGTATTGGTAGGTGAGGCCACAGAAAAAATCAATCAAGGAGCTTTAATATCTTTAAAAAACACCAAGCATAAAACCCAAAAAGTGACGGGTAAAACAGCCGCCTGGGAGTGGACACCACCAAATGTTGAATCTCTAAAACAGCGGAGTTTTATGGGCTATCACAGAAAAGATGGCCAAGTGGGCACAGCCAATATTTGGCTCTTTTTTCCTTTGGTGTTTTGTGAGAATAGAAACATTCAAAGCTTAAAAAATATTTTTGAGAAAATTTTTCACCCCACTCCACCTGATCCTTTAGAGGAATTATTGCATCATATGGTGTATCAGAAAAAAGCAAAAAGCCAAAATGAGTCTGTAAAAGCGCCTTTGGACAATATAGAGGTTCGCTTTTTGACACACCAGGGAGGCTGTGGAGGCACACGTGAAGACGCACAATCTTTAGCAGCCCTCTTAGCCGGATATGTAAACAATCCAAATGTGGCAGGAGCCACGGTATTGAGTTTGGGATGTCAAAACCTTGAGATTACTGTTTTTAAAGAGGCCTTAGCCAAAAACAAAACCGACAAACCCGTTCTAATTTTTGATCAACAAACCGAAGGAACAACAGAACAGTTCTTAAAGAAAGTAATAGCGTCTTCGGTGCCTGAAATTATAAAAGCTAATGCCTTAGAACGCAAACCAGCTCCCCTTAGCAAACTAACCATTGGTTTAGAATGTGGTGGATCTGATGGATTTTCGGGCATCACGGCCAATCCGGCTTTAGGTTATGTTTCAGATCAACTTGCCGCTTTGGGGGGAAAAGCCATTTTAGCTGAATTTCCAGAACTTTCAGGCGTAGAGCAAGAATTGGTTAATCGTTGTGCCAATGAAGAAGCTGGGAAAAAATTTCTTCATTTAATGAAAAATTATGAAAAGGCGGCCATAGAAGCCGGATCGGGATTTGACATGAATCCCTCTCCAGGCAATATCAAAGACGGTTTAATTACAGATGCTATGAAATCGGCTGGAGCCGCAAAAAAAGCAGGCAATGCCCCTATTCAATCCGTATTAGATTATACTGAATTTGCAAATGCTGCAGGCGTGTCTTTGTTATGCACCCCTGGCAACGATGTGGAAAGCACGACCGCCCTAGCCGGCTCGGGAGCCAATATCATCTTATTTACCACAGGTCTGGGAACTCCAACAGGAAACCCTATTACACCCGTCATTAAAGTGGCTTCTAATTCGGCGCTCATGGAACGAATGCCCGATATTATCGATTTTGATTGTGGCACCATGATTACTAAAAAAGAATCACTTGAAACCATTGGAAAGGCCCTTTTGGAATATATTATTGACGTGGCCAGTGGAACTATCAAAACAAAGGCCACCGCACTCAATCAACACGATTTTATCCCTTGGAAAAGGGGGGTCTCTTTATAAAAATGACACATCTAAAAGTTGGCATTATCGGAAGTGGAGCAATTGCTAAAGTGCATGCAAGCTGTGTTCAAAACTACCACCAAACCCAACTTGCTGGAATGGTTTGCACAAATGCAGAACGAAAAAAAGAGTTAAAAAATGAATTTAGTTGTCCCCTCTACTCCACTGAAGAAGAACTCTTAGCGCAACCTCTAGATGCGGTTGTTGTTTGCAACGAAAGCGGCAAACATGGTGCGAGCATCATCAAAGCAGCAAAAGCCAAAAAACACATTCTCTGTGAAAAACCTTTGGAGGTGACACCACAAAAAATTGATACCCTATTGGCTACTGTAGCTGCTCAAGGAGTGACCCTTGGTGTGGTTTTTCAAAACCGAACGCATCCTGAGTATTTAAAATTTAAAAAGGCTTTAAAGGAGGGCGTAATTGGCACTCCCCTTTTAGCCCAAACCCAAATTAATTGGTATAGACCTCCTAGCTATTATGAAAGTAACCCCTGGCGCGGTACACTCCAATGGGATGGAGGTGCTGCATTAATGAATCAAGGCATTCATACACTAGATTTACTCCTTGACCTTTTAGGTGATGTAGATACAGTGGGCGGCATGATAGCTACCAAACTGCATCAAATAGAAGGGGAAGATCTTGCTGTGGCACATTTAACCTTTAAAAATGGTGTTTTGGGAACCCTAAGTGGTGGCACTGCACTTTATCCGGGCTATCCCGAACAAATTGCCCTTTATGGAACCCAAGGAAGAATGATTTATGAAGCCGGAAAAATAATTGAAGCGCCTTTGGAAAGTCTAATCACCACGGCAACTTCAACTGAAAATAATAGCAATGCTACTGCTAAAATTGAAAATGAAAGCTTACATTTAAATATCCTTTCAAATTTTATTGAAGCTGTAATGGAACAGAAAGAACCTTTAGTCAATGGCTATTCAGCAAAAAAATCAGTGGTACTGATAAATGCCCTTTATCAAGCAAGCAATACAGCAACTATAATTAAAATATAAAAATATATGAAACCAACTTTTTTCCCTCTGCTAGCGCTATCCTTGGTGTTTACTGCCTGTCAGCAAAACACTCAATTAATTCCTGCTGAAACAGAAATTGTAGTAGAAGAGCAAGTTCTAGCTAGTGCAACGCTTCCTAAAGACAAACTAGGGCAACAATTTAAACTGGTGCATCAAAGTGCGCCCTCAGTGGCGGTGCCCTATCAAATAGTAGGCGATCAAATTTTTTGGACCGTAACGCCTGAAACTCAGAATGGTAACTTTGAGCTACAAACTGTTACTGAAAAAACAGAGCCAACTTCTAGTGTAGTGGCCAAAGAAGAAGACGGGCAATGGGCCATATATATTGACGATACTAAAGTGGTGGGCTATCAAATGGCCATAACGGAGGCCCCTGAGGGTGTAAATCCTGCCTACAGACGCAGTGGGTATATTCACCCACTCAACACTCCATCTGGCAAAAGATTAACCCGTATTCAGCCTAAAGATCATTATCATCATTACGGCTTATGGAATCCTTGGACACATACCCTATATGAAGGAGATACTCTTGACTTTTGGAACCTCTATAAAGAACAGGGCACTGTTCGCTTTGCCAAAATGCTATCACAGCAAACGGGACCACTATTTAGCGAATATGAAGTATTGCATGAGCACGTGGTCTTAAAAGACAATAAAAATGAAGTGGCGCTTAATGAAATACAAAAAGTACGTGTAACGCCCTTAACCGAAAACAGCTATCAACTCGATTTTGAAATTCGCTATAGCTGCAATACGGAGAGTCCGTTTAAGATTATTGAATATCGCTATGGAGGTTTTGGATGGCGAACAACTGAAGAGTGGGACAACCAAAACAGTAGAACAATTAGCTCTGAAGGAAATACACGTAAAAATGCAGATGGTAGCACGGCACGTTGGTGCATTGTAGATGGGAAATTAGGAGATGGAAAAGGGGGAGCCCTAATGCTATCGCATCCCGATAATTTCAATCACCCAGAACCTTTGCGTATTTGGCCAGAAAATCAATATGGCAGAGGAGATCTATTTGTGAATTTTGCCACGACCAAAAATACAGATTGGGTTTTTGAACCCGGAAAGAACTATGTCCTCAAATATCGCCTATTAGTCTATGATGGTGAAATGGATTTTAACAGCGCCAATAAAGCTTGGGATGCCTTTGCATCTCCCCTAACCTATAGAATTAAATAATCAGAAAGCATGAAAAAATCAAATCTAAACCGAAGAAATTTTATCAAAAAAACAACCGCTACGACCTTTGCTGCGGTAGCACTACCCTCTATTGTGCCAGCCTCTGTTTTAGGCAAAAATGCACCGAGCAACAAAATACAAATCGGTCAAATTGGATGCGGGCGAATTGCACGCGTACACGATATGCCTGGCACCATGCAACACGAAGTGGCACAAATGGTGGCGGTATGTGACCTAGACCGTAATAGAATGAAAGACGGCAAACAATTGGTAGATGATTTTTATGGTGAAAAAGGGAAAAAGGTAGACACCCAAATGTATGATCACTATCAAGAAATGCTAGCCAGCAAAGAAATTGATGCTGTCATTATCAGTACACCAGACCATTGGCATGCTCAACCGGCTCTAGAAGCAGCGTTGGCCAAAAAACACGTCTACTTGCAAAAACCAACCTCCCTCACTGTGGAAGAAGGACGTTTGTTGAGTAATATAGTGCAGCAACAAAATGTGATTCTCCAAGTGGGTACACAACAACGTTCCTCCAAGCAATTTAAGGATGCAGCTGAGTTGGTGCGCAACGGGAGAATAGGCAAAATACATACGGTTAAGGTTGGCTTGCCTGGAGATCCAGGAGGACCAACTGCTGTTACAGAAGCTGTGCCTGAAAATTTAAACTTTGATGCCTGGTTAGGCTCCACCCCCGATATGGACTATTCGGAAATGCTCGTACATCCCAAAACAGGCTATAGCCGTCCGGGTTGGTTGCGCGTAGAGCAATTTGGTGCAGGTATGATTACCGGCTGGGGTCAACACCATTTTGACTCTGCTGCTTGGGGTATGAACACCGAATATACTGGACCTATTAGCGTTGAAGCAGTAGCTGAATTTCCCAAATCAGGAAGTTGGAATGTACACGGCGATTTTATGGTAAAAGCCGAATATAAAAACGGCATTACCATGCTCACTAGTGGAGGCTTCCTCAACGGCATTCGATATGAAGGTGAAGACGGCTGGATTTTTGTTACTCGAGGAGCTTATCGTGCCACCCCTTCTGATCCAATACCAGAACGAAATGGCGTTAAATCTTTAGATGCTAGTGATCCAAAAATTTTAGAAAGTGTGATTGGCGAAAATGAAATTCACCTCTATGAAAGTAAAGAACAACACGGCAATTGGCTAGATTGTATTCAAAGCGGCAAGCAACCCATTTCTCCTGTTGAAATTGGTCACCGAGCCTGTACGGTTTGTTTGATTAGTCATATAGCCATGAAATTACCTAGAAAATTAAATTGGGATCCTGTTGCTGAGCGTTTCTTAAACGACGTTGAAGCCAACGCCATGCTGCGCAGACCCCAACGTGCTCCCTATGGTACCGATCATATTAAATATTAAATTTTAAAAAAATGAGACGCTTCTTATGGCTCAGTTGTTGTTTGGGTTTTGTTTTTTGTGAAACTACTCAACAGCCATCATCAAAAATGCAGTGGATTACATTAGACCCAGGGCATTTTCACGCAGCTTTGGTGCAAAAGGAAATGTATGCAGAGATAGATCAAAAAGTACATGTTTATGGACCAGATGGCAGTGATATGGATATGCATTTGCAACGTATTGAAGCCTATAATAATAGAGCAGAAAATCCCACTAACTGGGAATCTGTGGTCTATAAAGGAGCTGATTTTCTCACGCAAATGCTTGCAGAACGCAAAGGAAACGTGGTGATGCTTTCGGGTAATAACAAAAAGAAAGCCGATTATATTCTTTCAGCTATCGAAAATGATTTTCATGTTTATGCTGACAAACCTATGGCCATAAATGCTAACGATTATGAAGCCCTTCAAAAGGCTTTTGCTTTGGCCTCCGAAAAGGGACTTTTGCTTTATGATATCATGACAGAGCGCTCGGAAATTACCACGGTTTTGCAAAAAGAACTTTCGCAACATAAAGACCTTTTTGGCACGCTCATCATTGGAACACCCGAAGAACCGGCAATTGTAAAAGAATCTGTGCATCACTATTTTAAATATGTATCGGGAAGCCCCTTGATACGTCCGGCTTGGTTTTTTGACACCCAACAACAAGGAGAAGGCGTTGCCGATGTGAGTGTGCATTTGGTTGACCTCACCTTTTGGGAGTGTTTTCCACAACAAGCCATCACCAAAGATGATGTGGCACTTGTAGCCGCTAAACGTTGGCCTACTCTTTTGAGTCGATCCGATTTTAAAGCCGTTACCAACGAAGAAGATTTTCCCAACTATCTAGCACCAAATGTGCAAAATGATACCCTTTCTGTCTATGCTAATGGAAGTATTTCCTACACGCTCAAAGGGCACCACGCCAAGGTGGCGGTACTTTGGAATTATGTGGCTCCAGCAGGAACGGGAGATACGCACTATTCTATTATGAGAGGTTCAAAGGCCCATTTGGAAATTCTCCAGGGAGAAGCGCAAAACTATATCCCTACCCTGTATATAAAACCGCAAGAAGCTCTAGAGGAATCTGTTTTAAAGCAAGTCTTTGAATCGTTAGCTCAAAACTATCCCGGTATTGGATTTGAAAAAGAAGACAACAACTGGAAAGTGCTTATACCTGAAGCTCTCCGAGAAGGACATGAAGCCCATTTTGCTGATGTAACCAGAAGGTTTATAGCTTTTTATCAAGACAAAAAAATACCTGATTGGGAAATCACCAATATGCTCACCAAATATCATTTAACCACAAACGCACTAACCCAAGCACAAGAAAAATAGCGTAAATGTATTCTAAACTGATCAGTATTCTCAGCTTAAAATGCCCCCAATGTAGAAAGGGAAACATGTTGAAAGGGCATCCCTATGCCTTAAAGAAATTCAACCAAGTGCATCAGCATTGCCCACATTGCCACTTAAACTTAAAAATTGAGCCTAGCTTTTATTATGGTTCTATGTATGTGTCTTATGGTCTTGGCGTGGGACTTAGCGTGGCCACTTTTTTGCTTTTAAGAATTTTATTGGGCTCGCTTTCTCTCGCTCAAAACTTTGGTGCTATCTGTTTTGCATTAGTGATAGCCATGCCCTATCTCAATGCGGTTTCTAAAGTGATTTGGGCCTCGTTCTTTTTCCCATATAAAAAAGAATACGCCTCCAAAAAAGAATAGGGATGCTGCTTTTTGTTGGGTTCGCTTTTAAAAAGTAGTTTTTTTTATCTTTAAGCATCATTAATCCTTAATCGAACACTTTATCCATGCAAAACCTACCCTTAAAAACTTGATTTTATTGGCAAAATGCTAGCCCGAAAGTTTTTGGAAGGGAGTGCTGTTAACTGTGTTTGAAGTATGGTGTATGAACCCATTTAGTGAGCTCCTTAGGCCCTAAACAGTTTGACTAAAAACAATAAAAGAGTGTTATAAATATGCCCCTTTTACCATCAAAAAAAATACTGAAAAACACCCACTTATGTCTACCCAAAAAAAGGTTCGAATATTATCGATAGATGGTGGAGGTATTAGAGGAATTATTCCGGCCACCATACTCCAATATGTAGAAGCGTATCTTCAAAAGAAGGTGCCAGACACTACTATTTCAGATCACTTTGATATGGTGGCAGGAACCAGTACCGGAGGCATACTCACCGGTATTTATTTAACCCCTCAAAAAGAAAACTACAAAAAAGCCAAATACACGGCCTCAGAGGCATTAGATTTTTATATAAAAGAAGGATATACCGTTTTTAATGCTGCTAAAAATAGACTCTGGAAACGATTTTGGGGATTGGGAAACGCGACCGAGTATTGTCCTCAAAATTTTGAAAAAGCACTCCAAGAGAAATTTGGAAATTTACGCATGAGTGAACTGCTGGAACCTTGCCTCATCACGGCCTATGACATGAAAACAAAAGCACCTTACTTTTTTACCAGCACAGAAGACACCACCAAAAGAGAATTCTTAGTGCGAGACGTTATCAGGTCTACTTGTGCTGCACCCACATATTTTCCTCCGGCCAAGATTAAAAATAGAGCTGCTCACTTTCAAAAAGGGTCTAAGGCTGCTTATATGCTCAATATAGACGGCGGGGTATTTGCCAACAACCCCGTGATGTGTGCCTATGCTGAAGCCCGAAACACAAACTTTAAAGAAAGACACAACAACGAGCCCGCAGCAAACGAAATGCAAATTTTGTCTATCGGTACAGGAGGCGGTGGCTTTACTATTAACAGAATAGAAAAAAGTAGTTCGTGGAGTTTATTGAAATGGGCTAAATTAATTCCTGATATCATGATGGACGGAAGTATTGACGCTGTAGCCTATCAAATGAATGAAATCTATCAAACATTAGCGCCAACTGATTCGGGCTCCTATTTAAGAATCAATACGCCCGAACAGTATCGGAACTACTCATCCAAAATGTCTGATGCTACTCCAGAAAACATTGAAAAGCTGCTACAAGCCGGTGATCAAACCCTTAATTATGCCATAGCCAATGGATTGAACCCATTTTTAGATCAGCTACTTGAGTAGTTCTCTAAAAATAAATGTTCTCTGCTTGGCGAGATGCATCAAGAACAAACGCACACCCAACTCCTTCAGCAATAAACAACACGATCCATAGAATTTCGCTATTTTTGGGGGCTAAATAGAATCCACAACGCTTTGAATTGGAACGAAAATTTAATCGCTTTTTTAGAAAAAGTTGGGCTCGCAGAGACTTGGGCCAAACCCCTATCAGCACTAGTGCTTTTAATTGTCATATTGCTGATAGCTGCCATTCTCTTTTTTAGTTCACGAAAAATCATCACCTTCATATTTCATAAAGTAGCTCAACGCTCCACCACCCCTTTTGATGATTTTTTAGTCCATAATAAAATGCCAGGGCGACTGTCCTATCTGCCTCCCCTCTTTGTTTTACTCTTGTTTATCCCCTCCATAATAAACCAACCCGAGTGGCTTAAAGCGCTAGTCACAAATGCCTTAGAAGCCCTCTTTGTGGTGGTGGTGCTCAGCATTATTCGCGCCCTCTTGCTTTCCTTGGGAGACTTATTAAAAACGCTTAACAATTTTAAGGACAAACCCATTGACAGTTATATTCAAGTATTTATGATTTTGCTTTGGTTTGTTGGAGGAATCCTCATTTTGTCGCTCCTCACCGGTAAAGAAATTGGTGCTTTTTTAACGGGTTTAGGAGCTCTTTCTGCGGTTTTATTGTTTGTTTTTAAGGATACTATTTTGGGATTTGTGGCCAGTGTGCAAATTACCGTAAACGACACCGTTCGAATTGGCGACTGGATCACCATGAGAAACAATGATGCCGACGGCGATGTTATTTCCATTAGTCTTTCCACCGTTAGAGTACAAAATTTTGATAAAACCATTACCTCCATTCCTACCTATAAATTAATTTCAGATTCTTTTGTGAATTGGCGGGGCATGAGTGAGTCTCAAGGAAGAAGGATAAAAAGAGCCCTTTTAATAAAGGTGAACAGCATTCGCTTTCTTACTTCCGAAGAAATTGTAGCCATTGAAAAAATTGAGCGCCTTAAAGATTTTATTCAACAAAGAAAAAATGAAATTGAACAATTCAACAACACCCAAAAGGCCGATAAAACACTTTTAATTAATGGCCGTAATATGACCAACTTGGGTTTGTTTAGACGCTATGTAGAAACCTATTTAGAACAGCACGAAAAAATCAATACTAAAATGACCATCATGTGCCGTCAGCTGGCCCCCTCCCCTCAGGGCATTCCTTTGGAAATCTACAGTTTTAGCAAAGAAAAAGATTGGAAAACCTACGAACATATTCAGGCTGATTTGTTCGATCATTTTTTAGCCGCCACCCAATATTTTCATTTGGAGTGTTTTGAATACAGTATGAATCCCTCAAAAATATGAGCGTCATGAAACAAACTGTTCATTCTTTTTTTGTGGTTGTAACCCTGCTTTGTTTGGGATTAAATTTAAATGCACAAAGTAAAAAAAAGGAAGATGCCCGAAAACCACTCGATAGTCTCATTCAAGACATGGAGAAAAAAGAGGGCCTGTTTACGCTCTATCGAAAGGAAAACAAGGTCTATTTAGAATTGCATGACAGTTTGTTACATAAAGATTTTTTGATGGTGACTCGCTATACCCAACTACCCGATTTTTTTGGTGCCTATATCAATGCGGGGTCCAAAACCAGTGAGCAACTGATTCGATTTGAAAAAAAAAACAATCTTATTCTACTCACACAACTATCTACGGTTAATGTTGCTGATGAAGAAGATCCCATTCACTTAAGTGTTCAAGTCAATAACTTCCCCCCTATTTTGGCAGCTTTTAAAATTGAAAATAGCGAAGCTGATCGCTATTTGGTTGGAGTAGGTTCCTTTTTTAATGCCAATTCACCTGGCTTTAATTTACTTCCAGAAAGTGCTAAAAAGAACAATGATATAGGGGGCATTGATAGTACAAGAAGTTTTATAGATTCGGTGAATGCCTATCCTAAAAATGTTGAAATTAAGCATACACTCACCTTTAGTAGTAGTAAAGCCAGTAGACAAAATCCCACAAAAACGGTGAGTATGCAGGTGAATCATTCCATCATTGCTCTGCCCGAGCAACCCATGCGTCTTCGCTATGCTGATCCACGTGTGGGCTGGTTTAGTCTTACCAAATACAACTACAGTTCTCCAGCCCTAAAATCGGATGAATTCAAACTTATTAGACGGTGGCGTTTGGAGCCCTCTGACAGCCTTGCCTATGCACGTGGTGAATTGGTTGCTCCTAAAAAACCCATTGTTTACTATTTAGATCCCGCAACGCCTCTCAAATGGAGGCCCTTTTTCAAAAAAGGTATTGAAGATTGGAATGTGGCCTTTGAAAAAGCAGGATTTAAAAATGCCATCATAGCAAAAGACCCCCCGACTAAAGAGGAAGATCCTGATTTTAATCCGGAAGACATTCGCTATTCTACGGTACGCTATGTAGCTTCCACAACCCGAAACGCTGTTGGTCCAAGTGTATCAGACCCACGCACAGGAGAAATTTTAGAAAGTGACATTATTTGGTATCACAACCACTTGCGTTCCTATCGCAATCGCTATTTATTAGAAACCGGTGCTGCTAACCCAAAAGCGCGAACTTTAGAAACACCCGATGACGAAATTGGCGAAATGATGCGTCAAGTTATTGCCCATGAGGTGGGACACGCCTTAGGGCTACCGCACAATATGAAAGCGAGTTCCGCTTACCCGGTGGATTCGTTGCGCTCCGGAAGTTTTACGCAAAAAAATGGAATTGCCACTACATTAATGGACTATGCCCGCTATAATTATGTGGCTCAACCCGGTGACGAAAATGTTCGCTTTGTGAGACAATTAGGCCCTTATGATCTTTATGCCATTGAGTGGGGCTACCGCTATTTTCCTAACGCATCAGAAGAAACCGTTCAACAGCAATTAAAAGCCTTTGTAGATACACACAGCCTCAACCCGATTTACCAATTTGGGTCGGGAAGTAACGATCCCAAAGCCCAAACAGAAAATATTGGAGACGACCCCGTAAAAGCCAGTGACTATGGTCTCCGAAATTTAAAAATAGTGGCCCAAAATTTAGAGCGGTGGACTACCCCAAAGGGAGAATCTTATGAAGATCTTAAAGAACTATATCTCGAAATGCTGAGTGTGTATAGAAGATATGTATATCATGTGTTGTCTATTGTGGGAGGCGTAGAAGAAACCCTTATGCTGAAAGGACAAGAAGCAACTCCCTATCAAAACGTTTCCGAAAAAACACAACAAAACGCTTTACAATTTTTGGATCAAGTGCTCTGGATTTCTCCAAACTGGCTCCTATCCAAAGAAATACTCTCCAAATTCAAACCCAATGATTGGTTGTTACGTATGCAAAACATGCAAAAGGCAGCGCTCTATCGCCTTCTAGGATCAAAAAAATTAAATGAAATGTTGGCTGCCCAACAAACGTTGCCTGTACAAGGACTTAGCGTAGCACAGCTTCTCATAACCCTAGAAAACACGATTATATTCAACAAACAACAACCCGATGTTTTGGAGCGAACACTTCAAAAAAATCTGCTCAATCGATATATGGTTTTAATGGAAGATGCCGATTTGAATCCTGAAATTAAAGGGCTTATTGCTGCCGAACTATTGCGCTTAGAAAAATTCTTTAAGAAAAAGAAAAACACAGGAGATTCAGCACTAAAAAAACACTATCAATATTGCTTTACGAGCTTATCTAATAGGTAGTTATAGGCCTTTGAAACACCCGTTTTCTTAAAAAAGTTTTATATTGCCCTATATAAAACCCAAAACCATGAAAACGAACCCCTCAAGAGAATCAAACTCACCTATTCTAATTCCCTCTGACAGCTATTTAGAAGGCTACTTGAAGTCCCTTAAATCAATTCGTATTGAATGTAATTTTAATGGCACTATTTTAACCAAACAAAAGGTAATTATAGACAAAACCTCCTATGTTACGGGAGACATCATTTGTGAAGATCTCATTTTATCAGGTCGCATAAAAGGCAATGTTTTTTGTACGGGCAGAGTTGAAATGAACAAGGAATCAATTATTGAAGGAAAGGTCTATACTTCTACCTTTACAAATATGTCAGAAACCGATTCTGATTTTGTTATCCAAATTCCCAAAAAGTCGGTATTAATGAAAATTAGAGTGTTTTTGAATGATGTTAATACCGAGTTAGGACTTTCTAAGGATGAATTGCTCACCACGATTAGAGAAAGCTTTTATACCAACGTATTTGCAAGAAGAACAAATCCTGATGAATTAATCAAATATGAATTTACGGAGCAGTTAAAAGTATTGAAAAGAAAAATTTCGCCTCCAAAGGTGGAGGATACAAAAGAACTGCCTAAAAATTATTCTTCAAACAATTGAACAAGAACCTCAAAAGCAGCCTCTGCCATACTGTTTCCTTTTTGATCTAAGAGCGGATTGATTTCGGCAACTTCAAGCGCTATCACTCTTTTGTCTGCCAGTAGGGATTGGAGCAGGGTTAGTATTTCTCTTTTAGTGAATCCGGCTGAAACTGGTGTTCCGGTACCAACAGAAACAGTATCAGCGTCAAAAACATCTACATCAAAAGAAACATAGAGTTTATCACAGGCTGCTAAATAGGCCAAGGCCTCTTGGGCAGATTGGGCAACTCCAACAGCACGACAATATTCTACCTCAAAAAAACGAAGCGACAATTGGTCTAATAAAGTGGCTTCTTGAGCCTCATAGTCTCTAATACCAAAATAAACCAACTGCTGTGGTTGCAAAAAAGGCTTTGTTGTGCCCAACTGTTTCAGGCCCTCCCAATGCTGATGGGTTTCTTTTTCAAAGGCATTGATTGCCAGGGTTTCGTGGTTCATCCCTAGGGCTGCCCCCAGTGGCATGCCGTGTACATTTCCAGAAGGAGTGCTCAGCGGAGCATGCAAATCGGTGTGGGCATCAATCCAAATGACACCCAACATGTCTTGTGGAAAAGCCTGCTGCAATCCTGCCATGCTCCCCAATGCAGAAGAATGATCTCCCGATAAAATCAGCGGAAAAAAACCCTCTTTCAAGACCACTTTAGTGGCCTCCCGCACTCTCAAACATTGCTCTAGTACGGCCCCAATACGTTTGGCAAAAGGGTGGTTCACTTTGTTGTATATGGTTTCGTTATGGGTTTTAAGATCGAGATAGGGATGGCGATTGAAAAAGTCGTTATGCGCATTGATGGCTGCAATTTCTAGCGCATCTATGCCCATATCTGAGCCTCTTGTACCTGCTCCTATATCAGATCGATTTTTGATTATTTTTAGGGGTCGCATATCTTGGCGATAGAAAATTATACACAATAATAATTTAAATACACTTTGGTTTTTCTAATTTTACAAAAAACATTTTTATGTCCTTTTCAGACTTATACACCTCCGGATTTCGCAATAGAAATAGAGATCATTTTGCGGCTATTGTTCGTGTTGCACTTGCAGACGGGGTCATTTCAGACGAAGAAATGGCGTTCATTAATCGAACCGCTATCAATTTAGAAATTGAAGAAGCTGAATGCCAGCATATTATTGAGAACGCTAAAGAATATCCCATCAACCCTCCTGCGGATCAAAAATCTAGAATTGAGCGTTTATATGATCTAACCCGTATGGTCTATGCCGATAATATTGCTGATGTTGAAGAAAAAAACCTCCTCAAACGCATTGTAATTGGTTTGGGATTTGCCACACAAGAAGCCGATTTGGTCGTTGAAAAAGCACTTGCCCTAATTGACGAGGGAGCAGATGACGAAGATTTTGTTAAGGCCTTCCGCTAGGAGAAGATTGTAGTTCTCTTTTTATTTTTAGTATGGTGGCCTCTGCCACTAAACAAATGCCCGTATTGGTCACTACCAGTGCTAGTGTGCCAATACTAATCCACAGTGAATCTTGCGCCATTTTAAATTGAATAGCCTCTCCGAGTAGGGATAAACCAAAACCAACTAATAAAAGTCCCCCAATGGAGAACAATAACCACTTTTGTTTCATGTTTTTGATTTAAAAATAAAAAACTATTCGGGTTTGAAGTCAGAAACACTGTAGCCAATTTCTTCATCGGCAATCATTTGGCTCACGTCATAATAGATAGTAGAGGGAAAACCATAGGTAGGATCAAAAGTGAGTTCTTCTACAACCGGATTTTGTTCACGCATTTCTTCAATATGAATAAAAAGTTCATCTATGGTTTTATAGCTGCCAAACAACATAAACGATTCGTTATAGGGTGTTTCATTTACACTCACAATTTTATTGTTAGACACCACCACTTTGGCTGGACGGTTTAAATCTACAATACAAAAACAAGTCACCTGAAACGTCATTTCATAGGAATCGATTTTTTTACTCTCCCAAAGGGCTTTGGCTTTAGCAACTTCATCTTTGGGGGTTTCATCTTCCTTTTTGGTACAATGGACTAAAAAAAGGCAGGTCATTAAAAGAATAACGATTGGGGTTTTCATAGGGTTTATTTATAAATTTTATTGTATTTGAAATAGGAAACAGTGCCTAAAAGAGCTACAAAAATAATGGAGTAATAAACAAAATTAGGGGTAATAATTTTATCTCCGCTGGCGTAGGAGTGCAAGCCTACCAGATAAAAATTAACCCCAAAATAGGTCATGAGAATACTGGCAAAGGCAACAACACTCATTAAATTAAAAATCCAAGGACCTCTTAGACCGGGAATCAAACGCATATGAATAACAAAGGCATAGACCATGATACTAATCAGTGCCCAAGTCTCTTTGGGGTCCCAGCCCCAATAGCGTCCCCAACTTTCATTGGCCCACATACCGCCTAAGAAATTACCAATGGTCAACATAATTAAACCTACCGTTAAGGCGAGTTCATTAACAATGGTGAGTTCTTTGATATGGAGTTTAATTTTCTCCATGGTTTGGGCTTTAGCAAAAAGCATCAATAATAATGCCACCACACCAATAATCATTCCTAAAGCAAAGGGGCCATAGCTACCCACAATCACAGCAACGTGAATCATGAGCCAATAGCTATCCAAAACGGGTTGAAGGTTGGCAATTTGGGGGTCCATCCAATTCCAATGGGCAATCATCAAAATCATAGCAGACACAAAGGCTGTGGAAGCTAACGTAAGTTGTGATTTTTGACCGAAAACCAAACCGAAAAAAAGTGTAGCCCAGGCCACATAGATCATAGATTCATAAGCATCACTCCAAGGAGCATGGCCAGAAACATACCAACGGGCTATAAGCCCAGCTGTATGCAAGAGAAATAAGAGTATTAAAATGCCCTTAAAAAAAGTAGCGCTGAAGTGTAAAAATTTGTTGGTATAAAAGATTTGTAAGATCAGTACTACAAAAAACAGAACACCGGCATAGAGATACCAGCTAAAGAGCTTTTTAAAAATATCGTATTTGTTGTATACAATTTCGGCCTTAATCTTTTCTTTTGAGGGGAGCACGGCACCTCCAAATTTTTCTTGAAATCCGTGTAAACTCTCCAATAAACTGGTGGCTTGCCCATAGTCTTGAGTTGTTTTGGCTCCCTGCATGGATTGAAAATAGAGGGGTAGTATATTGCGAACATAAAGAGAATCATTCCCTTTAAAATTAGCTTCTGCCAACTCGGGATAAGATACCCACTTATTTGTGGGGTCATTGGGAATCGGAAATATACGTAGCACTTTTCCTTCCAATGCACTGTAGAGCAAATTGATACGACGGTCTAATTCAATAAAATCCTTTTCAAACTGATTGGGCACTGCTGATCGGTAGGCCGTTTCTAATTGTTCCACTAGTTTATAATTCCCTTCTCGATCAAAAAAATCAATTAAAGCTCCATATTTTGCTTCATTAGGGAGTCCTGCCACTTTTCTAATACTGTCATTGCCTCGCTTTAAATAGATGATGGGAATGGTATACCAAAGCGCCGGATTATTAGTGATGGAAAGTAATACTTGATCGGCATTTAATTCTTTATAGGTATCCTTTTTACTCACCTTACGCAACAATTCCGAAGCAAACGTATTGGCGGGTTTCATGCGTCCTCCAGCATCTTGAATAACCAAACTTCCAAAAAGAGCGGCCTGTTCTTTAGGAAAGGCCTCTGCTAAGATCATGGAATCAACAGAAACTGGGTTGGACATTGGGTTGTGGTTGTGTGTTTGCCCCTTTAGTGAAAGAGAACTTACTAACAATATGACTAAAGAAAGAGCAGCTTTTTTCAATTTAATTTTTTCCAATGCCTCAGAAAGGGCCTTGAAACGGGTTTTTCCAACAAAGAAAATTCCAATCATACTTAGATAAAGTAAAAAATAGCCGGTATAGGTTATCCAAGTGCCCCACCAATCGTGATTCACAGATAGAATGGTTCCCTTTTCATCAGGATCGAAGGAAGATTGAAAAAAGCGATAGCCTTTGTGATCTAAAACATGATTCATATAAATGTCATAGTCAAAAGAAGTTTCTTCTTCAACAGTAATTCTACTCATAAAAGAAGCATAGCTCTTTTCGGTTCCAGGATATTTTTCAGCAATAAAGTCATTCAACCGAATGGCAAAAGGCAATTCCAAGGGCAAAGAACCATATTGCAAATGAAAATCGAGCCCGCCAACTTGGATCGTTTTGGGAGGATTGTTAAAGCCTTTTCCACCCAGAATGGAGATTTGTTCAACTTGGTTGTTAGATGCAATTTGAAGCTGCAAAACATTTTGTTGCGTTGGGGTATTTGGATCTGCTTTTACAAAATCAAAAACACCGCGCAAGGCCGGCTCGGGAATTACAAACTGAAAATTGGGTAGGGTATAGAGCGAGCGCAGTTGAAGGGGCACTTCTTCCTCAGCAGGCAGTTGGCCTTGAAATTGATCGGCCATACGCATAAATTGCCCTTCAAAGGGAGAGCTAATATAGTATGTTCCGGCTTCAACTCTGAGGTTAATGGCTCCTTCTTGAGGTTTGTTGAAGGTGAATAGAATGTTGTGAATATTAGCAATATCTCCCTCCTTTAGAAAGTGTTCATGTCGAGAGCCGTCTCCAGCTTCTACAATTTTGAGGTAGCGCTCACCCTCTTCATCTAACACCAAACCTTCGGTTACATTTTCCTCAAATTTAAGATAGCTTATACTAAAGTCTTGGCCATTAAAATCACCTTCCCACGTAAAATTATTGTTGACATGTTCAGACAATAAAAGTGGACCTTCTAACTTTTTTCGAGCAGGAGCTCCGTTGCGTTCTCCATCTACAAGAACTGTTAAATAGGTTTTTTCGGAAAGAAAAATGTTTTCTGTGCTTCCTTCGCGTATGGGCATCATGCCCTCAAAGCCAAAGTAACGGGTAACAAAAGCTCCAAAAATGATTAAAATAAAAGAAAGGTGAAGTAAAAGTACTGCCCATTTTTCTTTACGTAATAGGCGATATTTAAAAATATTACCTATGAAGTTAATCATCATAAAAACTAAAAGAGCTTCAAACCACCAGGCATTATAGATCCATATTTTTGCAGTTTCTGTGCTATACCAACTTTCCACAAAAGTACCGATGCCCATTGCGGTGGGGAAAAGCACAAATAAAACTGCCGTTAAACGTGTTGAAAATAAAATGGATGCGATTTTATCTTTCATTCAAACTCCTGCCTAGTTCTTAAAATGCACTTGCAAAGATAGGAGATGAAAGTCAATTTAAGTCCTAGTTATAAGATTAATTGTAAAGCCACCAACCCAATTTCTATTAAGAGCGATACCATCAAAATATTGAAGGTTCTAACAGGTTTAATTTGACCCAAAATGGCTGTGAGATAGCCCATGGCAAAAATCACACTAACAACCAATAACGTAAAATTTAAGGCGGTCATTCCCGCTAGGGTAATATAATAGGCAGCAAAGGCACCCACACAGGCAAGCAGAATGATGCACAGCGGCAGCAACAGCAGAAAATGTTGGAGATAAAAAGTTTGGAGTTTGTTGTAGGTATTCATGGATTATTGATTTAGGTATTTCAAAGATACGATTTTAAGAATAATCTATTTCTCAAGGAGGAAAATATTACCGTATAAAAAATTCATTTTAATTCCCTGTTTACCCCTAGGGTTTCCTATTTTTGAACTCTATGAAGGTTGCGGTCTTAGGTTCGGGTAATGTGGCAATTCAGTTACTATCTGTCTTTAAAAAACAACCCCAAATTATCATATCACAGTGGTATTCTCGTTCACCGCTAACGCCACCCACAGAACTTAATGAAATTGAAATTATCCATCAATTAGAACAATTAGCCCCCGCTGATGTCTATTTATTGGCACTAACTGACACTGCTCTTTCTTCCCTATCGAACTATTTTCAAAACAAGGAATTTGTGGTGCACATGGCTGGGGCGCACGGATTGGACATTCTTCAAAACAAGGGTCCAAAAGGAGTGTGGTATCCGGTTCAAAGTTTTACTCAAGAGCGATTGCTTACGCTAGAAGGTTTACCTTTTTCTATTGAGGGGTCTACAACAAATGCCACTCAACAATTGGAAAAGTTAACCAAGTTGGTGGGAGGCAAACCCATAAAGATGGATACTAAACAGCGTTTAGCCCTGCATCTAGCAGCAGTGCTTTGCAACAATTTTACGAATCACCTCTACACCCAAACAGCTGCCCTTTGTGAATCCTATAAAATTGATTTTGAATTACTACTCCCCCTTATTGAAGAGACTACTGCCCGTCTGCATGCAGGAAGACCTGCTGACTTTCAAACCGGTCCAGCCCGAAGAGGGGATCAACTGACCCTAAACAAACACCTACCCCTAATGCCCCCACAGCTAAAAAAACTCTATTTACATTTAACCAAAACCATTGAAGAATACTATGGAAAACAAAAACTATAAAGCTCTTTTACCTAAAATAACCACCTTTATTTTTGATGTGGATGGGGTGCTAACCGATGGAAAAATTTTAATGACCGATGACGGTAGCTTTTTGCGTGCCGTAGACACAAAAGACGGCTATGCCATGAAATGTGCCTTGTTGCAGGGCTATCGAATTGCCATTATTTCGGGCGGTACCAATGAAGCCGTACGAGACCGATTTAAAGCACTGGGAATTGAAGATATCTATCTTGGGGCGCATCATAAAATGGACTCTTTTAAAGATTATGTTGCCAAACACCAACTCGATTTAGAGGAAATCCTCTATGTGGGTGACGATGTGCCCGATTTGCCTGTGATGGAAAAAGTAGGTGTAGGTTGTTGTCCTTTGGATGCCGTTGCGGATGTGACCAGCAGAGCTGATTATGTGTCGCATAAAAAAGGAGGGGAAGGCTGTGCCCGTGAAATCATTGAACAAGTGATGCGTGTGCAAGGCAAATGGCGTTTAGATATTGGAGCTTTTAAAGATTAACTTCTATGATTGAGGAACTCATTTTAGCTTCCGGTTCCCCGAGGAGAAAAGCTTTTTTTAAGGAAATGGGATTTGACTTTAGGGTAGAAAAATATCCGGTGGACGAGGATTATCCTGCGTCTTTGAAGGGAGAAGAAATAGCCCTTTATTTAGCAGAAAAAAAAACACAACCCTTTTTAAAAAGAATTCAAGACAATCAGTTAGTCATCACTGCTGATACTATTGTGTGGCATAAAGGACAATGCTTGGGAAAACCCGAAAACAAAAACGAGGCCTATGCAATGCTCAAACAACTTTCTGGCACTACGCATGAGGTGATTACGGCTGTGGGATTTCTAACCAAGGCTCAATTTGAAGTGCTACATAAAGTTTCAAAGGTTCGATTTAAAACCCTTACTGAATCTGAAATAGAAGCCTACATTGCCACGCAACAACCCTATGACAAAGCTGGAGGTTATGGCATTCAAGATGCGTTTGGAAAAGCTGCTGTGGTCAATATTCAAGGGAGCTATACCAATGTTGTTGGCTTACCGGTAGAGGCCTGTCGAAAGAAAATTAATGAAATATTAAAACGTCATTAATTACATCCTTACAAATTAACCTACCTTGTATTGGTTTTGAATTAAAAAAAAATTAATTTGAGTGCAACAATGAAACACAAAATCCTCTTTATTGGGTTTTTATTACTGGGGCTACAGGGAAAAGCACAGTCTAGCAGCCAAATCTACAAACAATTAGAGGCCTTTAATTTTCTAGGCAATGTGCTCTATCTCGCGGCACACCCCGACGATGAAAACACCCGCTTAATTTCCTATTTTGCCAATCACAAAAAAGCGCGGACGGCCTATTTATCTATAACAAGAGGAGACGGAGGGCAAAACCTTATTGGCACCGAACTTGAAGAACTCTTGGGTGTGTTGCGCACACAAGAATTATTAGCCGCTCGCGCCATAGACGGTGGGCAACAATTTTTTAGTACGGCAAAAGATTTTGGCTATTCTAAACATCCCGACGAAGCTTTTTCGGTTTGGGACAAACAAGCACTCTTGGCCCAAGTGGTGGAACGAATTCGAAATTTCCGACCAGATATTATCATCAACCGATTTGACCACCGAACGCCAGGAAGCACGCATGGACATCATACGGGTTCAGCCATTTTAAGTTATGAAGCTTTTCACCTTGCCAATGACCCCAATGCTTTTCCAGAGCAACTTAAACAGACTTCAACTTGGCAGCCCAAGCGTTTGTTTTATAACACTTCGTGGTGGGCTTATGGCAGTAGAACAGCCTTTGATAAAGCAGACAAAACCAATATGCTAACCCTCAACAATGGCGTTTTTGATCCCCTAACCGGAGAAGCTAATCCTGTTACTGCCGCTAAAAGCAGAAGCCAACATAAATCCCAAGGGTTTGGCAGTTCCCCCCAACTGGGTGATGCCACAGAATATATAGAGCGCATTGCCGGAGCCCCCTTAAGGGGAAACGATCCTTTTGAGGGGATAGACACTAGCTGGACAAGGGTTAAAGGGGGAGCGGTCATTCAAGAGCTTATGGAACAAATTAGGACCTCTTTTGATTTTAAACATCCATATAAAAGCGTTCCTGATTTGTTGCTTGTTTATGAACGACTTGCCCAATTAGAGGATCCTTTTTGGAAAAAAATTAAAACAGAAGCCTTAACCCAAATCATCAAAAATTGTTTGGGTCTGCAAGTGCAACTCAATGCTGGACAACCCAAAGGCACTCCGGGCGAAGTCGTGCAACTTAACCTGTTGGTGAATCATCCAAGTCCCCTACCCTTGCAATTAGAAGAAATACAAATTGGTTCAAAAATACTTTCGGGACAAAAACTAGTGCAAAACACACCATATAGAACCACCGTAAACCTATCCCTGCCCGACCAACTCACTCCGCCCTATTGGCTGTTAAACCAAGGAACTCCTGGCAACTATTCGGTTGCCAATCAAGCGCTAATTGGTCGTCCAGAAAGTCCAAATCCCGTGGAGGCCCAATTTAGCTTTCAATTAATGGGCAAAACCTTTACGCTTTCTGAACCCCTTCTCTACCGAACAACAGACCCTGTTGAAGGAGAAGTAGTGACGCCTTTTCATAGCATTCCTAAATTGACCCTACAATGGGAACAACCCGTGTTGCTTTTCCCCAAAAAAGAGTCGCAAAAGGTAGGTCTCCTTGTTCAGGCCCATGCTTCTGACATGAAAGGAGAAGTCTCAATTGAAAGTCCTCAAGCTTGGAACATTACACCTTCCACACAGCCTTTTAACATTGCTCAAAAGGGCACCTCGCAAGAACTATTTTTTGAAATAACTCCACCCAAAGAAAATGGTGAAGCCAGTTTTAAAGCGGTTATTAACCTTGCTAATAAAAAATATGAATATGCTCTTCAAGAATTAGATTATGCCCACATTCCAAAGCAATATATTCTTCAACCCAACCGCTTGAAAGTGGCACGAATTGACTTGCAAACCCCCGTGGAACAGGTGGGCTATTTGGCGGGAGCTGGCGATAAAATTCCCGAAAGTTTAGAGGCTATTGGCATTAGGGTAACACAACTTCAGGTGGAAGATCTACAACTGGAAACCCTTGCAAAATATCCTACAATTATTTTAGGTATCCGCGCCTTTAACGTATTGGAGGCTCTTTCTACTCAAAATAAAATTTTGTGGGACTATGCTGCGCAAGGAGGCACTTTAGTTTTTCAATATAACACCAGCAGAAATTTAAAAACAGAAGCACTAACACCCTACTCCCTGTCGCTTTCAAGAGACCGAGTGACCGATGAAAAGGCAACTGTCACATTTTTAAATCCAAATCACCCTTTGCTCAATTGGCCTAATAAAATTACTGCGCGCGATTTTGAGGGATGGGTGCAGGAGCGAGGTCTTTATTTTCCTCAGAATTGGGATCCAAAATTTGAAGCCCTTTTGGGGATGAACGATCCCAACGAAACACAAAAAAAAGGAAGCTTATTAGTGGCTCGCTATGGTAAAGGACATATTATCTATACTGGTCTTAGTTTCTTTAGACAGCTCCCCAAAGGCGTGAGTGGAGCCTATTCTTTGTTTATCAACCTCATTTCTTATGGTCATGAAAAAAAATAAGTTGCGCATTTACTATTTCCTTCTGGGCATGAATCTTATTTATCTCATTTTGTTTTATTGGTTTATGAACTTTTATCAATTATGAGCTATTGGGATTGGATTGTATTGATAGGCACCATTGGGTTTATAGTTATTTATGGGAGTTGGAAAAACAGATCCCATAAAAACATCAAAGAGTATTTGCGGGGAGACAATAAAGCTACTTGGTGGACTGTAGGCCTATCGGTTATGGCTACTCAAGCTAGTGCTATCACTTTTTTATCCACTCCCGGCCAAGCCTTTCACGATGGTATGGGCTTTATTCAATTCTATTTTGGTTTGCCGCTCGCCATGGTAGTGATTTGCTTATTTTTTATACCTGTTTATCACAAATTAAAGGTTTATACTGCCTATGAGTTCTTAGAGCAACGCTTTGACCTTAAAACCCGAACTCTAACCGCACTTCTTTTTCTCATTCAACGCGGATTGGCAGCTGGAATTACCATCTATGCACCTTCTATTATTTTAAGTGTAGTGTTGGGGTGGCCGCTCAAAACCTTAATTATCATCATTGGCTTAGTGGTGGTGGGCTATACCCTCATTGGCGGCACCAATGCTGTGAATGTGACGCAAAAACAGCAAATGTTTGTCATTTTTTTAGGCTTGTTTCTCACCTTTTACTACGTTGTGCAAGGATTTCCAGATGCAATCAATTTTGAAAAAGCCCTCCAAATTGCCAGTGTATCAGACAAGCTTAAGGTGCTTGATTTTGAATTAAGTTTTAACAATCGATATAACCTTTGGAGTGGTCTAACTGGAGGCTTTTTCTTGGCTCTATCCTATTTTGGCACAGATCAAAGTCAGGTGCAACGCTATCTAACGGGCAAATCGATTAGAGAAAGCCAATTGGGATTGATTATGAATGGCTTTTTAAAAATTCCTATGCAGTTTTTAATTTTGCTTTTAGGGGTTATGGTATTTGTTTTTTACCAGTTTCAAATTGCACCCCTACACTTCAATCAAAAAGCACAAGAAGCCATTTTAAATTCAGCAGGCGCAACCGAATATAGAGCCTTAGAAACAGCCAATAAAAACACCCAACTGGAATTAAAAGAACTCTTGCTCAGTCCCGATTTTTTTGATAATCATGTGAAATATGAGCACTATAAAACTTTAGAATACCTCGAAGAAACACAACGTGCCCAAGCCAAAGAACTACTCAACACCTATACCCAAGACATAGAAACCAACGACAAAGACTATGTGCTCATTTCCTATATTCTGTCCCATTTACCCCAAGGTTTAATTGGCTTGCTTCTTGCCGTCATATTGTCTGCTGCCATGAGCTCTTCTGCCTCGGAAATCAATGCTTTGGCAGCCACCACAACAGTTGACCTCTATCGAAGACACCGCGGCCAATATCAAGCTGCCCATTATGTTAAAGCCTCCAAATTTTTTACCCTCTTTTGGGGTCTTATTGCAATTCTCTTTGCTAGTATTAGCAATTTATTTGAAAACCTCATCCAACTCATTAACATCATTGGTTCTGTTTTCTACGGCACCATTTTAGGCGTTTTTTTAGTGGCCTTTTTTCTTAAACAAATTGGTGGTAAAGCCGTTTTTTGGGCTGCCCTCTGCACCGAAATAGTAGTGCTACTAATCTTTAGTTTAGACTTGGTGAGCTTCTTATGGCTCAATGTTATTGGGGCTTTATGCACTGTGCTCTTAAGTATGCTCTTACACAGATTAATAAAACCCTAAACTAGGAATTGATGTTGTTAGTTTCCCCAAGCCTTAATATCGGCTTTATTCATGCGAACGTAATCGGGATTGCCCGCCTTTTCTGCCAAGACAAGTGATTTTTTAGCCGCTTCAATAGCCTTATCCTTTTGATTTAGAGCCGCCAAAACCTTGGCCTGTAGGCGAAACATCCAATATTTATCATTTTCCAATTGCACTGCTTTTGAAATCCATTGTTCAGCCTGTTTTAAGTCCATGTTTTCTCCAAAATAATAAGAGGCTGCATTGTAAAGATCACCAGCTGATGGGTTTTTCTCAAGGCTACTTTTAATAGAAGCCATAGCTTTTGCTTGGGTAGGCACCGCTAGTGGAATTGCTAAATCTACCTGTTCCCAAGAAAGTATTATTTGGGCTCCATTGTTAGACAATTCATCCACGCTAATGGTAAAGGTTTCTTTTGCTTTTGCTCTCATTTTTACGGGAAGGGTGAGCGTAGCAGCAATTTTTTCTGCCTCCCAATTTTGAGGAATTCCCCAATTGTTGGTGTCGCGATAAAAATAGAGCGTCCAATTCTCTTTTCCCGGACGGGTATACAAAGCATAGGTTCCGGCTTCTAAAGGTTGACCGCCCACTTGCACAGCGTCACCAAAAGTAAAGGTGGTGTTCTTATTGGCTCCTGTACGCCAAAGTTCACCATAGGGCACTAATTCGCCCATAATGGTTCTACCTCGCATAGAAGGTCTTGAATAATCAATGGTCAATTGGGTTAGTCCAACGGTTTGTTCCAAATGAGCGGTTGGACTGGGTTGAGGTACAGTGATTTGAGCTTGCAAGCTGACCACTAATAATAAGCTTAAATAAAAGGAAAGTGTTTTCATGGTTTTTTGTTTGGTTTTAAGCGAATATACCAAAAAAATGGATTGCTAAAAGAAGTGAAATTGTCAATTTGTTTATAACTATGTTTAATGTTTTGATCTCTTTATTAAACAAAAATAATATATTTGTAAAAAATTGCTATGAAATTGTATCGTTTAGAAACAGTTCAAAATCTACCTATATCTATAGAGGAAGCATGGCAATTTTTTAGCGACCCTAAAAATTTAAAGCGCATTACGCCAAACTATTTGGGCTTTAAAATTGTGAAAGGAGCCGATACAGCCATGTATGCTGGACAAATCATAGAATATGTAGTCACTCCCCTGTTGGGCATTCCAACAACCTGGGTAACGGAAATCACCCATGTAAAAGAACCAGAATATTTTGTTGACGAGCAACGTTTTGGGCCCTATTCGCTCTGGCATCATAAACATTTTATTAAACCCATATCAAAAGGGGTAGAAATGATTGATATAGTGGATTATAAAATACCTTTTGGATGGTTGGGACAATTGGCGCATCCCCTCTTGGTGGCTCCCAAATTGAAAGAAATTTTTGACTGTAGAAAAAAAGCATTACTAGAACTTTTTGGACCCTATACAGCATGAGTATAAAGCAAAACATATTAATTATTGGAGGAAGCTCTGGCATTGGTGGGGCACTCACTACTTTACTTGCTTCAAAACACAACGTTTATGTGGCCAGTAGAACTCCCGAGAAATTAGCTGGAATGGACTATACGCCCATTATTTTGGATGCTTCTACTCAAACAATTTCAATAGATGCCTTGCCCGATAGACTCGATGGATTTGTCTACACTCCCGGTTCAATCAATCTAAGGCCCTTCAAAGGGCTTAAAGAGGCAACCTTTCAAGAGGATTTTAATATCAATGTGTTGGGGGCTATTCGAAATCTACAGGCTGTTGCCCCTCTCCTTCAAGCTGCTGAACAAGCTGCAGTGGTTCTTTTTAGTACGGTGGCAGTGCAAACCGGAATGCCTTTTCATGCTTCCATTGCCGCTGCAAAAGGAGCTATAGAAGGTTTAACGCGTTCCTTGGCCGCAGAATGGGCTCCTAAAATTAGAGTAAATGCCATTGCCCCTTCACTTGTAAACACACCTTTGGCCGAGAAGTTTTTAAACAATGAAGCCAAAGTAGAAAAAGTTAATGAAAGACATCCGCTAAATCGTGCCGGTACCGCAGAAGAAATTGCCAAAGCTGCTGCCTATTTACTAAGCGAAGACAGTAGCTGGATGACAGGGACTGTATTGCAATTAGATGGTGGAATAGGAAATTTAAAAGTATAAACAATGGGGATTACCTTGTTTTGGTTTCGGAGAGACTTGCGATTGGAAGACAATCACGGTTTGTATCAGGCTCTTATGAAACCCGAAAAAGTGCAACCCCTCTTTATTTTTGACACCCATATTCTAAAGAAGCTCCCCAAACAAGACACCCGAATAGAATATATATTAAATGCCTTGGGCAATCTGAACGATGCTATGAAGAAGAACCGATGTTGCATAGGAATGTATCATGGGGAGCCCAAGGCTATTTTTAAAAAGCTCGTGCAAGAAAACAAGGTTGTGCGCGTCATTGCGAATCATGACTATGAACCTTATGCACAAAAAAGAGATCAGGAAATTAAATCCCTTTTAGAAAGTCAGGGCATTGTTTTTGAAACCTACAAAGACCAAGTCATTTTTGAAAAAGACGAAGTGGTGAAAGACGACAGCACACCCTACAAGGTCTACACCCCCTATTCTAGAAAATGGTTGGCACAATGGGCAGCCAACCCCCCGGCCTCTTTTCCTAGTGAGACCCTACTCCATCAACTCGTTGAAAATGAAAAGACGCCTCAACTCACCCTTTCCGATTTGGGATTTGAAAAATCAAATCGTGAATTACCGCACCTAAATACCAACAACGAAGTGCTTGACACCTATGAAGCTACACGTAATTTCCCAGCTCTTGACAGCACCTCTAAGGCGGGAACAGCCCTTCGGTTTGGCACCATAAGCATTAGGAAATTAGCGCATAAAGCTGCTAATCGAAAAGAAATTACCTACTTAAAAGAATTGATTTGGCGGGAATTCTTTATGCAAATTCTATGGCACTTTCCCCATACTGTAGATAAAAGTTTTAAACCACAATACGACCGTATTCCTTGGCGCAATAATGAAGAAGAATTTGCACAATGGTGTGCCGGTGAAACCGGATATCCTTTTGTAGATGCCGGCATGAAAGAATTGAATGCCACTGGGTTTATGCACAATCGAGTGCGGATGTTGGTGGGTAGCTTTTTATGCAAACATTTATTAATTGATTGGCGTTGGGGCGAAGCCTATTTTGCTGAAAAGCTAATGGACTATGAAATGGCTAGCAACATTGGAAACTGGCAGTGGGTGGCTGGGTGTGGCGTTGATGCGGCTCCCTATTTTCGAATTTTTAATCCCACCGATCAAATTAAAAAATTTGATCAACAGCATCAATATTTAAAAAAATGGGTGCCAAACTACCAAGAGCTAAATTACCCCAAACCCATTGTTGAGCATAAAATGGCAAGAGAGCGCTGTTTAAACACCTATAAAGCAGCACTAAATGCCTAATGGAATTGCCAAAAACAATCTTCCACAAAAAATCTGTGCCAGTTGCCAACGCCCTTTTTCTTGGCGAAAAAAATGGGAACGAGATTGGAACCAAGTAAAATATTGTAGTAAAAAATGCAAACAAAAAAAGGAAATGCATTAATCTGGTTTCGCCATGATTTGAGAATTAGCGATCATGAGGCACTCTTTCATGCTACAAATCGGCATCAAAAAGTGGTCGCTTATTACAGCTTTGATCCTGCACATTATGCCAACACAAAATGGGGATTTAAAAAAACAGAACGTTTTCGTGCTCAATTTTTAATAGAAAGTGTTCAACAACTCCAAAAAGACTTGGCGCAATTAAACATTTCCCTAATCATTGAAAATAGAGCTCCCGCAGAAGGATTATCCTATTGGACACAAGAATTAGGTACTACTGATTTTTATTTTCAAACAGAATGGACTTCAGAGGAAGAGCACTGTAGCCAAGAAGTTGAAAAGAAACTAAACCCGAACATAAGTATACACCAATTTTACGGTCAGTTTTTGTTTCATCCAAAAGACCTTCCCTTTCATTTTTCAAGCACTCCAGAAGTTTTTACTGTTTTTAGAAAAAAATGTGAAAAATACGCTACTATAGACCCTTGCTTGCCCACCCCCCAGGCTATGGAAAAAAGCAATTTATTGGAGCAAACTTTTCACTGCCCTAGCCTTGCAGATTTAGGATTAACCTCTTTTGAAAAACACCCAAACACTGCCTTTCCTTTTAAAGGAGGAAGTGCTGCAGCCCAAGAACGCCTAGACCACTATTTTTGGAAATCTAAAAAACTGTCTTTCTATAAACAAACCCGAAATGGTCTGCTTGGAAAAGACTATAGCTCTAAATTTTCAGCATGGCTGGCCAATGGCTCCCTTTCAGCAAAAGAAATTTATTGGCAAATAAAAAAATACGAACAAGAAGTGGCTAAAAATCAATCGACCTATTGGCTTATTTTCGAGCTCATTTGGCGAGACTTTTTTAAATACATCAGTTTAAAACACGGCACTAAAATTTTTAAACTCGGCGGTATATTAAATAAAAATTATGAGTGGCAAAACAGCGCCCACGAATTTAAAGTTTGGGCTGAAGGAAAAACACCCGAGCCCTTTGTGAATGCCAATATGATTGAACTGAATAAAACCGGCTGGATGAGCAATAGAGGGAGGCAAAATGTAGCCTCCTATTTAGCTAAAAATATTGAATTAGATTGGCGAATAGGCGCAGCCTATTTTGAAGCCATGCTCCTAGATTATGATGTGCATAGCAATTATGGTAACTGGCTTTATGTTTCTGGGGTGGGCAATGATCCCCGCGATCGAAAATTCAATGTGAGCTTGCAAGCTGAGCGCTATGATACCAACGGAAAGTTTCAACGGCTTTGGAATCAAAATACCCTGTTTGAATGATTCTCAGACTAATACTTGGTGATCAACTCAACAGTCAACATTCTTGGTTTCAAGAAAAGGAAAAAGATTGTTGCTATGTGCTGATGGAAATGCGGCAAGAAACAGACTATGCACCGCATCACATCCAAAAAGTCATTGCCTTTTTTGGAGCCATGCGGCAATTTGCCAACGACCTGAAACAAAATGGACATCAAACTTTCTATTTTACCTTAGATGATCCTAAAAACAAACAAGTATTAACTGCCAATCTTAACCATCTAATCCAAACGCATGGAATTAAAGCGTTTGAATATCAGGAGCCTGATGAATATCGTTTAGACCAGCAATTGAAAGACTATTGCAAAACGCTATCTATTCCAACCAAATGTGTGTCTTCTGAACATTTCATGACCGCAAGAGAAGATTTAGCCCACTTTTTTAAAGGTAAAAAACAATTGCTGATGGAGTTTTTCTATCGGAATATGCGCAAGAAGTTTGACTTGCTCATGCAGGGCGATAAACCTGAGGGTGGCCAATGGAATTATGATAAAAATAATCGTAAAAAGTGGAAAGGAACCCCGGCCATTCCCCCCGTATATAATCCCCCCAAAAAAACATTGGAAGAACTTTGGCAAATGCTCCTAACGGCAGGGGTCAAAACCATTGGCTCCTTTGATGCCGCCCACTTTGTTTACCCCCTTAATCGAGAGGAGGCGCTCCAACAACTCAATTATTTTTGTAAGAATTTGCTACAACATTTTGGAGACTATCAAGACGCTTCGCATACCGAAGAGTTAAATTTATTCCATTCCCGTCTCTCCTTTGCGCTTAATGTAAAAATGATTAGTCCACTAGAAGTGGTGAACCAAACCATAGCCCATTACAAGCAACACAAAGACACCATTGCTCTTTCTCAAGTGGAGGGTTTTGTGCGACAAATTATAGGTTGGCGGGAATATATGCGGGGTATTTATTGGCGAGAAATGCCCAACTACAGCCACCAAAATTACTTAAACAATCACCACCCCCTTCCCAACTTCTATTGGACAGCAAAGACCAAAATGAATTGCCTCCAGCACAGCATTTCAAACTCACTAGAACACAGTTATGCCCATCATATTCAACGACTCATGATTTTAGGCAATTTTGCTTTGTTAGCACAGGTCAACCCCAAAGAAGTAGATGAGTGGTTTTTAGGAATTTATGCCGATGCCATTGAGTGGGTGCAGTTGCCCAACACAAGAGGCATGAGTCAATGGGCAGACGGGGGCATTGTGGCTACCAAACCCTATGTTTCCTCAGCCGCCTATATCCATAAAATGAGCAACTATTGTGAAGGGTGTCATTATGATAAAAGCAAAAGATTAGGAGCCAATGCCTGCCCCTTCAACAGTCTCTATTGGAATTTCTTAGACGATAAAAAGGAGGCTTTTAAAAACAACAATAGAATGGCCATGATGTTGCGCTTATTAGAAAAAATGCCAACTGAAGAACGAACCGCTTTAAAAGAAAGAGCCGCAGCCATACTTGCTAATCCTGACGCTTTTTAAATGAAAAAAAGAAATCAAACCCTTTCGGAAACTGACACAGATCGAATTATTGAAATGGCTTGGGAAGACAGAACCCCTTTTGACGCTATTCAAGCACAATTTGATTTAAAAGAACAAGAAGTGATTGACCTCATGCGGCGCGAAATGAAACCAACTAGTTTTAAAATGTGGCGCAAAAGAGTTCAAGGTCGCAAAACAAAACACCTCAAAGCTAGAAATCGTGAGGTTGACCGATTTAAATGTAGTCAACAAAAGGCTATATCCAACAACAAGATTGCAAAACGCTAAAATTTTGTATCTTAAAAACAAAAATGGCCGCCAATAAAACCCAACCTACTTTTCACTCTGTAGAACGTTATCTAAACGCTTTGTCAAACCTACAACAACAACAAGATTCTTGGGAACTATATGAAATGATGTCTAAAGCCACCGGATCTCCTGGAGTACTTTGGGGCACCAGCATAGTGGGTTTTGGAAATTACCATTATGTCTATAAAACTGGGCGCGAGGGCGACTGGTTTTTAACTGGCTTTGCACCTCGTAAAAAAGCCCTCACGCTCTACTTGATGTGTGAACTGAACCCAAAAGAATTGCCGTTGGAAAACTTAGGGAAATATAAAACAGGAAAAGGTTGTCTTTATATTAAAAAATTGGATGATATAGATCGGAAGCAATTGAAAAAACTATTAGAAAAAGCGATTGTCTTAACCAAAAAAATGTATCAATAGTTTACAAAAACCTGCATTCCGATGCTGGCATTTTCAATTTTTTTCCATTCTCCTTGGCTCACTGCACGAGCAATTAACGGATTCCCAAAAAATCCGCCTGAAAAATATAGTTTTCCAGGGCCTAAATCTTCAATCCATTCTAAAGCAATAAAAAAGTCTTCTTGCAGCACCAGATCATAAGGCGTTAAATCCACTCGAACAACCCCCTGCTCTAGGTCAGTATCGATAAAAACATTCTCTTTGAGAAGATTTTGATGGGGCAAGCCGTCTTTGAGGTTATAGAGATTAAGTCGAAATCGAATGGGACCATAATCATTTTCAACTATATTAAATTCAAAATAAACCAACTCCATGGGATCTTTTCTAGACCGAATAACAATCCCCATTTCGTTGCCTAATCTATTGGTAGTGAATGAAGTATAGATTAGATTAGATTTTGTTTTATTGCCTAAAAGTTTTCCTTTAAGAGCTTTCTTTTTTGGGCTTAAAACCACCACCTCATCAAGGCTGAAGGCCTCTTCCTCTAGCAGAATTTCAAAGGGTTTCGCTGCTAAATAGTCTGCTAAAAGATAGGTTTTAGACTCATATCCCAACATAGAGAAACGCAAGCTGTCTGAGCGCTGGGAGGATGGGTCCACCTCAAAAGAAAAATAACCCTCTTCATCAGAAATTGTTCCTAAGTCTTTGCCTACCAAGCCAATGTTGACATATACTAACGGTTCTTTTGTTTGTGCATCGAGCACTTGACCAACAAGATTGGTTTGCGCAAAAAGGGTGAAGGACTGAAAAAGGAAACTAAAAAAGAATGCTTTATTAACCCAATGGAGTTTAGTCAATTCGTTTGATTTTGGCTCCCAACGCGGTAAGTCGTTCCACAATATTTTCATATCCACGGTCGATTTGTTCTATGTTGTGAATGGTGCTGGTTCCTTTGGCTGAAAGAGCCGCTATGAGCAATGAAATGCCAGCTCTAATGTCGGGTGATGTGAGGGTTGCTGCATTGAGTTGCGATTTGAAATCATGACCAATAACTGTGGCTCTATGCGGATCGCACAAGATGATTTTGGCACCCATATCAATAAGTTTATCCACAAAAAACAAGCGGCTTTCAAACATTTTTTGGTGAATGAGCACGCTACCTCTCGCTTGGGTAGCCACAACGAGCATGATGCTTAACAAATCGGGGGTAAATCCCGGCCAAGGAGCATCAGCTATTGTTAAGATGGAGCCGTCAATAAAGTTCTGAATGGCATACCCCTCTTTGTGGGCAGGCACATGAAGATCATCTCCTTGTTGTTCGAGGCGAATTCCCATCCGTTGAAAAACGCGGGGTATTTGACCTAAAAAGGGCCACTGCACATTTTTAATGGTGAGTGCGCTGCGGGTTAAGGCAGCCAATCCAATCCAACTTCCAATTTCAATCATATCGGGTAAAATGGTATGCTGAGTACCCCCCAATTTTGATACGCCATCTATGATGAGCAAATTAGACCCAATGCCCTTAATATTAGCACCCATTCTATTGAGCATGGAACAGAGCTGTTGCAAATAGGGTTCACAAGCTGCATTGTATAGCGTAGTGGTACCTTCGGCCAATACTGCTGCCATCACTATATTAGCGGTTCCCGTAACAGAAGCTTCTTCCAATAAAATATCGGTTCCGATCAATTTTTTTGCCCGAACGGCATAAAAACTTTCTTCTTTTTGATATTGAAAGTCGGCTCCTAATAGAATAAGACCTTCAAAATGGGTGTCTAGTCTTCTTCTGCCAATTTTATCGCCTCCTGGTGTTGGAATGGATCCTTGTCCAAATCGAGCCAATAATGGACCTACAAGCATGATAGAACCCCGCAGACCTTTGCCTTCTTCTTTAAAGGCTTCGGACGAAAGATAGTCTAGGTTAATTGCGTCTGCTTGAAATCGATAGCTTCCTTTAGCCAAGGGGGTTACTTTAACCCCTAAGTTTTGTAATAATTGAATGAGTTTATTAACATCAATTATATCTGGAATATTGTGAATTTCTACCGGATCAGCGGTGAGAAGTACGGCACATAAGATTTGTAAGGCTTCATTTTTGGCGCCTTGAGGCACAATGGTTCCTTGTAATTGATGTCCGCCTTCAATAACAAAACTTCCCATAGCTAATTAGTGTCGTTTGCGGTTATGTCGTCTTGATTTATTGTTACTGTTGGGACCGTTGCCGTTTTTAAACTTAAGTTTTAACAAATCGGCTGACTCAGTGAGGGGCAAATGAGAAGCGGCCACTTTCAATTTTCCGTCTGATAATTCATCTAGGTGTGCTAAAATTACAACATCTTCTACCGTGTCTTTATTCCACCCCAAGAAACATTTTTTCATATGATTAGCAATGGTAAAAACCAAGGCATCCTTCAATTCTCCTTCTTCCCAACCAATGGCTACATCTATCATGCGCTTAATATTGTTCCCATAAAAACGATATTTAGGGAAGTTTTGGGGATAAGGCAACTTACCAGGCTTTGCCGCAAGTTGTTCTTCTACGGGTTTTTCAAAGGGAGAATCTACCTCTAGCTTAAAATGAGACATGATAAATAATTGATCCCATAGTTTGTGCTGAAAATCGGGGACATCACGCAAATGGGGATTTAAATTGCCCATGACACCAATGACTGCTTTAGCTTTTTTATTGCGTTCATCTCGGTCTTCAATTTCAAGAAGCTGTTCTACCATAATGTGAATATGGCGCCCGTACTCGGGAATAATCAGTTGCTTGCGTTGCGTGTTATATTGCAAGGATTCCATAAAAATGTGTTGGTTCTAAAATAGTGTAGAATTCAATGTGCAAATTAAAAAAAAGCTTGGAATTATGAACTTAATGCCTAAAAAACTTTAAAGGGCAATGATTCCTTCTAATTGGCTGGCTTTTTTATAGAGGGCAATTACTTCTTCTGGAGAGTCCATTTTCACCCGAATAGAAATGCTCACAAACTTTTTTTTAGAAGAAGACTTGCTTTTCCATTGGGCCTCTTTTTCTTTAAAATAAGACTGAAGTGTTTCAAGATGATTGTGTTCAGTTTTCATGATGAATTTAAACAAATAAAGTCCCGGCCAAGCTTGCGATTTTTCTAGCTTTTCTTTAAAGCGTGTATAAAATTCTTCTGGATTTTCTTGAGTTCCTATCAATGCCCTTATTTTTGTGACAAAGATAAGGGATTAGAAATAGATCGTATTAATGCAAAACCGTAAAGTTGTAATTAGTGGTGGCCCAGGCAGTGGCAAAACAAAATTGATTGAACTCTTGCACCAAAGGGTTTTGAAACCTTTGAAGAAGTCAGTAGATCGATTATTCAAAAAGGATTTCAAGAAGGCCATGAACGCTACTTTAAGTCTGCTCCAGAAAAATTTAGTGAACTGCTGTTCGAAGGAAGAAAAACACAATGGCAATCTGCTCAACAAATTCCCTATAAAGCCACAAAACCCTATTTGTTTTTTGATCGAGGAATGCCTGATACTTATGCCTATTTGCAAGCCGAAGGCAAAAATATTGACTTGTGGAAACAAAAAGCTGCCCCCTATCCCTATGATCACGTTTTTTTGTTGGCCCCTTGGCCCGAAATCTATCATAACGACGCAGAACGTCTAGAACCCTTTGATGAAGCCGTGCATTATTATCATCACATTAAAGAGATCTACACCTCTCTTCCTTCTCTTTTGCATTTTGTACCAAAAGGGACCCCAGAAGCTCGTGTTGCCTTTATCCTAAACGAATTAAAAAAGCATGACTAAACTCGAGGTTTTGAAACGCTATTGGGGATATACACACTTTAGACCCCACCAAGAGCAAGTAATAGAGGCCCTATTGTCGCAACAAGATTGCTTGGCCGTATTGCCCACAGGAGCCGGAAAATCGTTATGCTATCAACTTCCTGCACTCCTCCAAGAGGGGGTAACTTTGGTCATTTCTCCTCTCATTGCTTTGATGCAAGACCAAGTGCAACAATTAAAAGAAAAAGGAATTAAAGCCCTGCACTTTTCTCATGGTGGTTCGAGCCAAGATACTTCAAGGCTCATTGACAATTCGAAATTTGGAGACTATAAGTTGCTTTATTTTTCACCCGAACGTATTCAACAAGAGGGTTTTTTAGAACAAATTCAAGGGCTAAAGGTTTCTTGTATTGCGGTAGATGAAGCCCATTGTATTTCGGAATGGGGCATTGACTTTAGACCCGCCTATAGACAAATAGCACAATTGCAAAAACACTTCCCAAAAGCGGTAACAGTGGCTTTAACCGCATCAGCTACCACTAAAGTAAAACAAGATATTGAAGAAAACTTAAACCTTAAAAACCCAATAAATGTTAGCGGCTCCTTTGAACGATCAAATATTGCTTATCATATCTTTGAAACTGAAGACAAATGGAGCTTGCTCTACCAATGGGTTCACTTTACCAAGGGAACGTCAATTGTATATTGTGAAACCCGAAAGCAAACCCTTCAACTAAGCAATTGGCTGCAACAAAAAAACATTGCTGCCGCAGCCTTTCATGGAGGCATGACTTTGACGGAAAAAAAACAACAATTAAACAATTGGCAACAAGACAAATTGCAGGTTATGGTGGCCACCAACGCTTTTGGAATGGGTATTGACAAAGCCAATGTGCGGTTGGTGGTTCATTTTTTTCCACCCGATAGTTTAGAGCGCTATTATCAAGAAACCGGTAGAGCCGGACGAGATGGAAAACCAGCTAATGCGGTTCTTTTTTTGCATAAAAATGACTGCCACACGCTCGAAACTCAGCTAGCCAATAGCTATCCTGAGGCCACAGACTATGAAAAGACCTATAAAAACCTGTGTAATTATTTACACATCAGCAAAGGGAGCCTTCCTGTAGAACCCTTCACCCTTCAGTTTTCAGAATTTTGTACTACCTATAAATTACCCCTCAAAAAGACATGGCAATGTTTTAATGATTTTGAACAGATGGGCATTATAGCATGCCACGCCCCCGACCCAAAAAAGTGGACCCTCAAAACCGAACATACAGCGGCTCATCTTTTGTCCTTTTTTGAAGACCAAAGCCCTTTCACTGTCTTATTGGAATATGTACTAAGAAAATACCCTAGTTTTCCACAACGTGCCATCACGTTTAAACCCGAAACGGCAGCTTATACCCTTTCTTATTCTCAAGAAAAATTGGCTAGTCTACTCAATCAGTTGGACAAAATGGGGGTTTTGGAATTTCAAAAGGAAGAAGCAGACCTGAATCTGCAATTTTTGGTTCCACGAGAAGAACCCTACACCCTTCGGGAGGTTTTGCAGCATCATAAAACAAGAAAAAAAATAAGAGTAGAGCGACTCCAAAGTATGGTGTCATTTTTAAAACATGCACAATATTGTTTACGCAATCAACTCCTAGCCTATTTTGGCGAAAAACACACCACTCCTTGTCAACAATGCTCTGCTGATAGCTGCAGTCCTTCAGGCACCTACACCCAAGAAATGGAACAGCAATTACTCAATCTTTTAGCTCAGGAAGCTTATTCGATAGCAGAAATTAAAGAAAAACTGTTTATTTTACCGCAGGCCTTATCGAACTTAATGGAGAAACTAATTGCGCAAGAAAAAATTGAATTGACGAATACTCATAAATTGATATTAAAAAAATGAAACGACTAAAACTCATTTTTTATGGTACTCCAGAATTTGCGGTTCAAAATTTAGCCTATTTAGTAAAGGACCATTTTGAAATTGCAGCGGTGGTTACTGCTCCAGACAAACCCGCCGGCAGGGGAAAAAAAATACAAAGGAGTGCCGTCAAGCAATATGCACTAGAAAATCAGATTCCAGTCTTGCAGCCAACCAATTTAAAAGATCCTTCTTTTATAGAGCAAATCAAAAAAATGGCTCCTGATGGCCAAGTGGTGGTGGCTTTTCGTATGCTCCCCAAAAGTATATGGTCACTTTCCCGCTTGGGAACCATCAACCTGCACGCCTCGCTATTGCCAAACTATAGGGGGGCCGCTCCCATCAATTGGGCAATCAAAAATGGTGAGTCGCACAGCGGATTAACTACTTTTTTAATTGATGACAAAATTGACACTGGTGCCTGGCTACTTCAAGAAAAAATTGCTCTTGACAAAAATGAAACGGCAGGTAGCCTCCACGACCGATTGGCTAAATTAGGAGGCCCCCTCTTAGCAAAAACCTTACGCCAATTTGATCAAGGCCTTTTAAAACCTAAACCACAACACCTTTCAGGCACTGAAAAAGCAGCTCCTAAATTAAGTAGAGAAAGTGCGCGCATCAATTGGAACGATTCACTCAACGCTATTGAACGCCATATTAGAGCGATGAGTCCTTATCCAGGAGCCTGGACCATGCTAGTTGATGAAACAGGCAGCGAACAAGCTCTAAAAATTTTTAAAGCTCAATTGAAAGCTGAAAAACATAATTTTCCCTTGCACAATCTTATAGTGGAGGAGCAATCTATTTTAATTACAACCGCTGAAGGCGTTCTCCTTTGTGAAGAAATACAACTTCCGGGCAAACGTAAAATGAGTGCCGCAGACTTACTCAACGGCTATAAATTTGCCCAAAACACCACTGTTCTGTAGCTTGAGGGCTTGTGATTATCAACAATTGTAGCGATTTATCAACAAAAATGCCTATTTCAACGGCTTTTTCTTTCGTCTTTGCTGAAAGCCTATAAATTTGTTTGTATTAAAAAACTTTAAATTTCATATTATGAACAAAACAGAAATTATCGATGCTATGGCAGCAGATGCTGGCATCTCAAAAGCGGCCGCTAAAAAAGCGTTAGAATCATTTTTAGGAGGTGTTCAGTCTACTCTTAAAAAAGGAGGACGTGTTTCACTTGTAGGATTTGGATCTTGGTCTGTATCTAAAAGATCAGCTAGAGAAGGTAGAAACCCTCAAACAGGTGCAACAATTAAAATTGCAGCTAAAAATGTTGTAAAGTTCAAAGCAGGAGCAGAACTTTCTGGTTCAGTAAACTAATTTACTTCCTATAAAAAATTAAAGCTCCTTTATTAGGAGCTTTTTTTGTCCAATCATCTCAAATAGTTAGTCTTGAAATCGGGAGATTTGATTATTGCCTTACCCAGTATCATTGGAGATCCTCATTTTCACCGCTCCGTTGTGCATCTTGTGTCTTATTCTATTGAAAATACTTTTGGCTTTATTTTAAACAAAAAACTTAGTTATCAGTTGAATGATGTAGTGGAAGGAATTGATCCTCCTGTGCCTCTTTATTTTGGTGGCCCTGTAGAACCCGATAATTTATTTTTTATTCACAAATTGGGTTCTCAAATTCCAAATAGCCTTCCCGTTGACGCTACTTTTTATTGGAGTGGTGATTTTGATACGGTAGTGAAAACACTTAACGAAAATGCTTCTTTAGTAAAAGAGTTTCGTTTTTTCTTAGGGTATTCGGGTTGGGATAAAAATCAACTGCAAAATGAAATTAAGACCAAGGCTTGGCATGTAAAGGAAAACAACTATGCAGGAGGGCTCTTTGAAAAAGCAGACGATAGCCTTTGGCGAGACGAAATGATTGGATTAGGTGGGCACTACATCATTTGGTCTAATGCCCCCGAAAATCCTAATTCGAACTAAACCGCTCTGACTGTAAAAAGCGCTGATAGAGGCTTGGGGTTTGTTCACTAGCAAAAGCTGTTTTGCGGTAGTGTGTAATGCTGCTGAAGCCCGTTTCTAAATTTAGCACAAACGCCTCTTGAGCTTGTTGGATTTCAAAAGGTCCAATTTTGCTTTGAGTTATTTCCACAGCTGCTTCTTGGGCTAAAAAGTCAATGAATTCTTGCCTAAAAACAAGGTTCTGGACCCCCGTTTCCAATGAAGGAGTCGCTATTTTGTTGTCTTGCCAGAGAAACAAGCTTCCCCTAACCGTTTCTACCAAATGCTTCTCTTCATTAAGCAAAAGCAAGTCATTCAAATCATTTTCATAGGCAAAAACAGAAGCTATTTTTCGAATAGGAGCATTGACTAGACTTTGATTTGCTAAAAGCCCCGCCGTTACAAAAGCTTCCCGATAAATATCTACTTCATAGGAGGAAGGTTTGCGGTTTACTTCTAAAGCGGGAACAACATCAAAACGAATGAGAAAAATAGTGGTTCTACTATCCTTTGACACAAAATGAAAGTGAACAAGAAATGCTTTTTTATCAGAAGTACCCTCTTGCTGAACTAATTTTTTGGCTTCTGCCAAAAGGTGTTCAGGTGTATAGGTAGCAGGTATTTGAAACCGCATTCGCCGCAAGGAGGCCATCATCCTAAAATAATGTCGTTCCCAAAATAGAAATTGCCCGTCTTGAACACGAACCGTTTCTTTTATTTGAATTGGATTGAGTAGAGCCTCTAAAATTTCAGGAGAACTTTCGGAAAGGGTTTTTAAGCCGTTTCCGTTACAGTTAATTTGTATTGACATTTTAGGTGGAGCCTAACACTTGCTTTAGGTCACTGATGAGATTGTTCCAAAGCATTTGTGATTCTTCAATTTCTTCTTCTTCGGCAAAATCTGTCACTAATAAGGATACGTCTTTGGTGATTTCATCGACCACAATTTCAAATTGGAAGAAGTGATCTTGGTCTTCTGCCCATTGAAAACGAATGCTTTTATCAGCTTTTAGAGAGAGTAATAGTGCCTCTTCTTCTGAATCATCCCAAAGAAATGTAAAATTTTCACCCCTAGAATTAACGTTATCTGCAAACCATTCTGAAAGCCCTGAAGGTGTAGATAAGTATTGAAACAATAACTGAGGAGAGGCGTGAAAATCGTATTCTATCGTAAACTGCTTTTTTGTGCTCATTATCATCTGCTTTCAAAGGCCCAATATATTGAAAAATGTTTAGGCAAAATATTATTTTAAAAATATTTTAAATGAGCCGTATTATGTTTTTATATTTGCACCCCAATGGCGAGGTAGCTCAGCCGGTTAGAGCGTCGGATTCATAACCCGGAGGTCGCGAGTTCAAGTCT
>CAYLUQ010000006.1:0-14988 GCA_964386915.1 uncultured Flavobacteriaceae bacterium
ACGACCTGCTGATTACAAATCAGCTGCTCTAGCCAGCTGAGCTACATCGGCTTTTAGATTTAATAAAATCGTGTGCAAATTAAATGCTATTTTTCTTGCTTTCAAAATAAAAAATCAAAAAGGTGAGGGCCTCAGTCTCTAATTTTTTCTTTGTGTCTTTTTAATACGCGTATAGCGGAGTCTACGGCAGAAGAAATAGCAGCTTCAAAGCTCTTAGCTGATTTTTTAATCACAATGTCTTCGCCAGGCACTGCGAGCTTTAATTCTATTTGTTTGTTTATTTTATCGGCACTCTTTTCAACTTTAGTAAATAATTGTGTGCTTATGATCGGATTAAAAAATTGCGTAAGTTTTTCAACCTTTTTAGTGGCATAATCAATTAATTTTTGGTCTGCAGAATAATTGATGGCTTGGAATTCGATTTTCATAAGTCTATTGTTTTTAGTTGTTAAGGCTCTCCGCGAGGATGGGCTTTTTTATAAATGCTTTGGATTTGAGACAAGCTCGAATGTGTATAAACTTGTGTGGAAGCAATGCTTGTGTGTCCCAACAAGTCTTTAATAGCATTAAGGTCTGCCCCACGATCGAGCAAATGGGTAGCAAAACTATGGCGCAACATATGGGGGCTTTTTTTTAGTTTTGTTGACACTCTATTAAAGTAATCATTTACGGTCTTATAAACAAAAGAATCGTTTAATTCCTTTCCTTTTTCCGATACTAAAAGTGCATTAGACCGCGCTAAGCCCTGTTGTTGTTTCTGCAAAAGATAGTCTTCCAAAAGGGCCTGCATTTCGGGAAGTAGGGGCACTATGCGTTCTTTGTTTCTTTTGCCTAAAATTTTTAGGACCCCACCCTGAACATCATAATCAGGCACTTGCAAACCAATCAGTTCACTTCTTCGCATTCCAGTAAAATAGAGAATGGCAATGAGTGTTCGTTGGAGCACCCCCATATAGTTTGCCGAAAAGTTCTCTTCTTTTAGCACTTCCTTCACTTCTGCTTCTGAAAAGGGAAGGGCTATTAATTTGGAAGATTTCAAGGGTTGATGCTTTTTCATTGGCGAGGCTTCAAGAGTGCCTGTTTGCAATAAAAATTTGTAGTAGGAACGCAACACCGAGAGTTTTCGATTAACGGTTCGAGTGCTATTTCCACCCTCCACCAGTTCTACAATCCAACTGCGTATTTCAGAATAGGATATTGCAGCTAAATCTTGTTCTTCAAATTGCGATTCAAGAAAAGATTGAAATTCTTTAAGGTTGGTTTCATAGGCCCGTTGGGTGTGAATGGACCCTTTTTTTTCTAAAGCAATGTAGTCTATAAATTTAGAAATGGACATAAAAAAAGCTGTATCTCAAAGATAGGAACTTTGAAAATACAGCTACGTTAATTTTTTCCAAAAGTTTAGATGTTTTCGGCGTCTCTTAACCTTTGAATATATTTTGCTTTGAGGAGTTGTTGACGTTGTTGCACAGAAGGCTTTGTGAACTGCTTGCGCGTTCTGAGTTGGCGCATTGCTCCTGTTTTGTCAAATTTTCTTTTGAAACGTTTTAACGCCCGGTCAATGTTTTCTCCGTCTTTAATAGGAATAATCAACATAATTTTTTCTTGTTGTTTCTTTTGGTGGGCAAATATAAGAATGTTCTTGAAAAATTCTATTTATTCTTTTAAAAGGTTTCGAGAAATAACCAATTTTTGAATTTCACTTGTTCCTTCTCCAATGGTGCATAGTTTGGCATCTCTAAAGAATTTTTCTACTGGAAAATCTTTCACAAAACCATAGCCCCCGTGAATTTGTACAGCTTGACCGGAAACTTTCACAGCAGTTTCGGATGCAAAGAGCTTTGCCATGGCCCCAGCTTGTGTCACCTCTTCCCCTCTGTTTTTTATTTCAGAAGCCTTTTGCGTTAGCAAACTGGCGGCTTCAATTTCAGTAGCCATTTCGGCTAATTGAAAGGAAATGGCTTGAAAACTGCTAATGGGTTTTCCAAATTGTTTGCGCTCTTTTGAATATTGCAGGGCCGCTTTATAGGCTCCACGGGCTATTCCAAGTGAAAGCGCAGCAATAGAAATTCTTCCACCATCTAATATTTTCATGGCCTGATAGAATCCGTCACCCACAGCACCCAGTCTATGACTATCGGGAACCACACACTGGTCAAATATCATTTCTGCAGTCTCAGAGGCGCGCATGCCCAATTTATTTTCTTTTTTACCCGATGAGAATCCAGGGGTTCCGGCTTCAACCACAAAAGCGGTCATACCTTTATTGTCTCCTTTCTCTCCGTGGCGAGCAATCACTACGGCAATATCTCCTGATTGGCCATGGGTAATAAAATTTTTAGTACCATTTAACACCCAGTAATCGCCTTCTTTTTTGGCGGTAGTTTGCATGTTTTTGGCATCAGAACCGGTGTTGTATTCGGTAAGTCCCCAAGCCCCTACAGCAGTGCCATTGCAAAGTTGAGGCAACCAACGCATGCGTTGTGTTTCATCACCAAAAAGATAGATATGATTGGTGCACAATGAATTATGGGCTGCAATTGATAAACCTATGGACGGGTCAATTTGAGAAATGGCATCGATCATGGCCACATATTCTAGATAGCCCATTGCCGAGCCACCATAAATTTCGGGAATAAGCATGCCGGTGAAACCCAATTGACCTGCCTTTTCAAATAACCCTTTAGGAAAGTGTTGCGCTTCATCCCACTCCATCACGTGGGGCTTAATATGCTGCAATGCAAAATCGTGAGCTGAAGCAGCCACCATTTTTACAGTTTCAGATTGCATTGAAGGGGATATATCTATCTCTAACATAGCAAATTTTAGTACAAATATAGTTTTATTCTCTCTATTTTGTTTAGCGAATCATTTAAAACTTTCGTCAAATCATCTACACTAATGGTTCCCTCGGCTGTTCGAAAAGCTATGATTTTCTTAGCGCTTGCTCTACTAATATAGGGCGTTTTCTGCAATTCATCCAAATTTGCCTTGTTGATGGCTCTTTTTTTAAAAGTTGGAGGGCTTGCAATTTCAAACTGTTGGCTGAGTGCCTCCACCACGCTAGGCTCTAGTCCATATACTTCATTACATTGATCCAGCAAGGAAAACCCTCCTAAATAGGTCCGATATTTGATGATTCTTGCTGCTAAAACAGCGCCTATTCCGTAAATTTTTTCCAACTCTTTTTGGGTGGCTTGGTTAAGGTCTTTTCGAATCGGGGAAATCCTTTTTTTGTTTCCCTGTTTCTTTGAAGTTGCTTTTCTAAAATAAGGTTTGAGTTCTTGCACCATAGAATCAGATAAATTGGTGATTTGCTGAAACTCCTTTAGGGAGGAAACAAACCCCCCTTTTGCTTTGTGACTTTGAAGCAAATCATAGGCGGCAATGGGAATTCCAAGGGTATAGGCTTGATATTCTGAAAGGTAATTGAAATTTAGGGGACTAATTTTTGGCTTGTTGCTGAAAACGCACAAGTTGCAAAATATCCCATAGTTTTTGAGAAGCGAGCAAAGCCTCCTCATTGAGTATTGCGTCTGGCTGTTCTTTAATGTGCTGACGGATATAAAAAACCGATATCAGCAGAATAAAAATTAGGGCTAAAGTCCATTGTTGAGCGGGTGGTAAGAAAAAGGGGGATCGATAAAAGGGCATTAGGTCATTTCTGGAATGCTTTTATGGACTGCATATAGTCGTTTAATGCATTTTTTACTTTGGGAAATAAAAATAAGAGCCCAATCATATTGGGAAATACCAATGCTAAAATCATAGCATCCGAAAATTTAATGACCGCATCCAAGGTAGCAGCAGAACCAATAATCACAAACAACAAGAATAAAATCTTATAGGTTAAATCGGCCCATTTGCCTTTTCCAAAAATAAATTTCCATGATTGCAATCCGTAATAAGACCACGAAATCATAGTAGAAAAAGCAAATAAAACTATGGCTAAAGTCAACACATAGGAAAACCCAGGTAATACCGAATCGAAAGCCATGGAGGTTAAATCAACCCCCCCAATGCTTTCATTGGTTGCGTTTAAGATAACGTTACTGCCATCTCCTCCATAGGCAAAAATACTTTGCACATTGCTACCTTCGATATTAAAAAAGATGATGACTAAGGCTGTCATGGTGCAAATCAATACCGTATCAATAAAAGGTTCTAGCAAGGCAACAACCCCCTCTGAGGCTGGGAAACGTGTTTTTACAGCAGCATGGGCAATAGCGGCAGAACCGGCACCTGCTTCATTCGAAAAGGCAGCGCGTTGAAAACCGACTATAAGAACCCCTAAAACACCACCAATACCGGCCATTGGAGTAAAAGCTCCTTCAAAAATGAGACGGATGGCCTCATCTATATAACTAAAATTAGAAAAAATGATGACCAAGGAGGCCAATACGTAAATACCGGCCATAAAAGGCACAATTTTTTCTGTGATGCTGGCAATTCTCTTAATTCCCCCAATAATTACAATTCCTACTAGAGCTGCTAAAAAAATTCCAATCATAAAACCAACAGCACCACCCTCTAAACCAAATAGTGTAGAAATTTGTACTGCCGCTTGGTTGGACTGAAAGGCATTACCCCCTCCAAAGGAAGCTCCTACACACAAAATGGCAAACACATACCCCAAAATATTACCCAGTTTACCAAAGCCAATTTCTTTCAATCCTTTGGACAGATAATACATGGGACCACCGTGTACGGTTCCGTCTTCATCCACATCTCTATAGGCTACGCCTAAGGTACATTCAACAAATTTGGTAGCCATACCAATCAATCCACAAACAATCATCCAAAAGGTGGCTCCAGGGCCTCCCAATGCAATGGCCACAGCTACTCCGGCAATGTTGCCCAGGCCTACGGTGCCAGATACAGCGGTTGCAAGTGCCTGAAAATGGCTTACTTCTCCCGTTTTACTTTCATCTTTGAGGGTGCCAATTACGTCGCCGTCTACACTCAAATCAGGATTTCCAGATTCATGATGATCGAGGCTGTCAAATTTTCCTCTAACGGTTTGCACAGCTGTGCCGAATTGCGTGATGCTGGGAAACTTAAAATAAAGGGTGAAAAAAGTAGCGCCTATAACTAATAGAATCAAGACAACAGGCACGTTGTAGCTTCCCAAGGGAATGGGCGTTAAAACGAGATTTTCCCATGCCGTTGCAATGGGCATAAAGGCATTGTTAATTTGTTCATCTAAGCCTAATTGTTGTGAAAAGAAAAAATTGGGAAGAAATAGAAATAGTAGTATGTGTTTTATTTTTTTGAAGCCCATATCAATTTGATTGTTTCGATAATACGCGACAATATCACTAAAAATAGGGGTAAAAAAAAATTAATATGAAATCAATTCTACACTTTCTCTATAAAAGAGGCTTAAAGATCAAAAACAGAACTGCGCTTGGTGTAGATCATATCCCTTAACTTAAGCCAAAAAGCTAAAATTAAATAGAGAACAAACCCACCAACTAGCGTTGTAAATGAAGCATAAATAAAGAACAAGCGTACGTTTTTCACTTTCATTCCCAATAGCTCTGCTAGCCGAGTAGAAACAGCAAAACCATTTCGTTCAAAAAAAAGGCGTACTCCCTTAAAATTTTTCACTTTGCAAAGTTACACATCCTTTTGCATTATATGAAATCCTACTGCACAACGCAAACACTTTTGAGCATCACAATATTGTTTTTTTAAATGAAGTAAACTTTGAGAATCTAACACCGTTTTCACTTTGAGATTACACGCACGAAACTTGTTCATCAAGGCATTGTGTTCAGCCTTTATTTCTCTAGCCCATTGTAAAAGTTTCATGTCATGTGATTTGCCCTGATATTTAAAATAGGCAAAACGAAGTGGGATGACCACATTAACCAAGAGAAGGTCTTGAAAAGCCGGGGTCATCTTTTTGACTGAAGTTTTACTCTTAACCTCAAAGTTATAATGCGATTCCCAATAGGAAGAAGTGGCCGTATTGAAATATTGCCGGACTTGTTTGGTGTTTTGTGCCTTCATTAATTTTTCAAAAAGCCCCTGTTGTATATGGTAAAGCTGGGCCAATTGTGCCAAACGGATGGTGGGAAAATTGGCCGGGCGCAAACGTCCAAAGGTGGTTGCATTTTCGAGGCTTTTTTTAAGTTTAAATTTGGATTTTAAAAAAGCATATTCTGATTTGAGTTTTTGTTGATAAGCATCTTTATGGCCCTGTAAAAGGCCTAGTTGTCCCAAAAACAAAGCTTCTAAATAGGTGATGTTAGGTTGACATTTTTGGATTATGGTAAAGGAGAAACTTTGGGCCATTTCCAAAAATGCAGCTCCATTTTTATTAAGTCCAACCCCTTTTGCCAACATTTGAAACAACACAGCCTCCCAGTTATTGGTGTTTTGTTGTAACAAATATTCAATATGTTTGGTTTGACCTTCTAGGCGCTCCACATAGAGCCGCTCTTTCCAAAACAACCATTTACTGGTGTCAAAAGCGGGCAATGCATTTTCACATGCAATAAACCTTTTGGGCGTTAAAAATTGTGCCCGATATTGATCCAAAATAGCTGAAGCTACATATTCTGATAGGCATAGGGTAGGCATGGCTTGGCCGTTGGAAAGGCAAATATCGGTGTCGTTATGCCAAACCACATGCAAAATTACAGCCTCATAGTTTGCGTCTTTATGGTGTCCGTGTTGATACCAGGCAGAAGCGTTGACATGCACTTCAACTGGGCCTGCCCACAACAAAGCATCCATCCTAATTTTTGCATTCGAAAAATCAGGCCCCACACTTTCATTTAAAAAACCAGGTGATAAAATTTGCAAATCTACACCCTTGGTTGTTTTAAGTTTAGCGTGACTAAATTTTTGGTATCGCCATAAATATTGAAGTAGGTCTTCTTGCACAGTATTTAATTTGGGGGTTCATAAATAAAATATAGGGATTATTCTGTGGGACCCTCCCACTCTAAAATACCTCCTACTAAATTATAAACATTTTGCAGGCCTGATTGAGCTAAAATTTGACACGCTTGCGCACTTCTGGCACCTGAACGGCAATAGACAAAATAGTGTTGGTCAGCCGCTAACTTGGCCAATCCATCCATGAACAAATTGGGTTGTTGAATATCTAAATTTTGAGCTCCTGGTATGTGTCCTGCCTCAAATTCTTGGGGGGTTCTTACGTCTAAAATATGGGCGTTTGCCGTCTCTTTTTGAGTGGCAACCCATTCTGCTTGTGTTAAATCCATTGTTTCAATTTTAGTCAAATATACAAATTCCTGTAGGGCAAAAAAATTTAGCTTGTATTTGGAAAATTAAAAAATTAGTCTACATTTGTACCAACAATAATTGTAGAAACAAATTTAATTGGAAACCAAAAAATTGATCATCAAATTACTTAAATCGGGAGCCTCAATTTCTGATCATCTAACGCAAGCCATTAAAAAAGGGGGTGTTAGTCTTCCGCAATTCAATGTGTTGCGCATTTTGAGAGGCCAAAAAGGAGAGCCTGCCAATTTATCTACTGTGCAAGAGCGAATGGTCAATAAAATGAGTAATACGTCTCGTTTAGTAGACAAACTCATTGAAAAGGACTTGGTAGAGCGAAAAATTTGCGAGGAAAATAGACGAAAAATAGAACTATTTATTACCTCTAAAGGACTTTCTCTTTTAAAGAAATTGGATCCTTTAATTGATAATGAAGAAGAAAAAATGACCCAAAATCTTACTGTAAAGGACAGAAATCAACTTATGGCGCTGCTTGAAAAATTAAACGTAAACTAAAAATTTAAGAAATTATGAAAAAGACAATTTTAACCTTAGCCTTATTAGCATCGGCTATTTCATTTGCTCAAACCTCTACAATTAATGTAGACACCAAAAAAAGTGTAATCAACTGGTTGGCTGCCAAAGTAACCGGTGAGCATAACGGAACCATTAAGCTGAAATCGGGAGCCCTAGAAATGAGTGATGCTGGTCTCACGGGAGGTCAATTTGAAGTAGACATGACAACCATTAACAACCTTGATCTTTCTGGAGAATATAAAGACAAATTAGAAGGGCATTTGAAGTCAGATGATTTTTTTAGTGTGGCCAATCACCCCACTGCTCAATTGGTTTTTAAAGAAGTAACCAAAAGAAAAGATCAAAATGTATATGTTGTGGTTGGAGCGCTTACCATTAAAAACATTACCCATCCCATTACATTTGATTTGGAATTGAATGCCAACGAGGCCACTACTAAAGTGGTTGTTGACCGTGCCAAATACGACGTTCGTTTTCGTTCTGCTTCTTTCTTTGAAAACTTAGGCGACAAACTTATTTTCGACGATTTTGAACTTGATGTTAAACTTGTTTTCTAAAATAATTATTGTTCGGGGATAGGGAAAATCGCAATTTATACTATATTTGATTTAATGAACCGAACAATAATTTTTTTAAAGCAATGGTGGAACGATCGGCAATACGTCAATTCGTGACTCCAAGCGCATAAAGAATAGAACACAAAAGGCTTGTCATCACGACAAGCCTTTTTTAATTTTACACCCATGAAGGTATATCCGCTTAAAACCTCATATAAAAAAATCTTGGCCGACACCCTCACCCCGGTGAGTGTATATCTCAGCCTTAGAGATCATTTTCCGCACAGCCTTTTATTGGAAAGTAGTGACTATCATGCCAATCAAAATGATTTTTCTTATATATGCTCCAACCCTATTGCCTCCATAACCCTCAAAAAGGGAACCCTCACCACCCAATATCCCGATGGCACCACAGAAGTTGTGGCAGTAGACGAACAAGTAGACGTGATTGAAAAAATTCATGCCTTCTCACAACAATTTCAATGCGAAGAATATCCGTTTAAGTTTATCAATAATGGCATTTTTGGCTATGTAGCGCATGAAGCCATTGAGCACTTTGACAACCTGGCGTTAAACCATCAAAAACCGGGGTTTGATATTCCAGATATTCATTATGCGGTTTATCAAAACATTGTGGCCATTAGCCTGTTCAACCACGAAGCCTATATTTTTTCTCATGTCTATGAGGGTCAACACAACCTTAATACAGTTGAACAATTAATTACAGCCAAAAAAAGCACCTGGTTTCCTTTCACCCGAAAAGGGGCTAAAGAATCAAATCTTACTGATGCCCAATTTCTTGACTTTGTTAAAAAAGGAAAAGAACATTGCTACCGTGGCGATGTTTTTCAACTTGTGCTCTCGCGTCGTTTTTCTCAAAGATTTGAAGGAGATGAATTCAATGTTTACAGAACCCTGCGTTCAATTAATCCGTCTCCCTATTTATTCTTTTTTGATTATGGCGATTTCAAAATCTTTGGTAGCTCCCCCGAAGCGCAACTCATTGTGCAAGATGGAAAGGCAGAAATTCATCCCATTGCAGGAACATTTAAACGCACCGGAAACGACGCAAAAGATACTGAGGCCGCAGAAGCATTGGCCAAGGACTCTAAGGAAAACAGTGAGCATGTGATGTTAGTTGACTTGGCTCGAAATGATTTAAGTCGAAACGGGTCTGAGGTAGTGGTAGAAAAAAATCGAGAAATACAGTTTTATTCCCACGTCATCCATTTGGTTTCAAAAGTAGTAGGCAAATTGAAATCTCAAGTCAAAACCTTTAGAGTAGTGGCCGACACCTTTCCCGCTGGAACATTAAGTGGAGCACCTAAACACAAAGCCTTGCAACTCATTAACCAATATGAAAACATCAAGCGTAATTTTTACGGTGGGGCCATTGGCTATATGGATTTTAAAGGTAATTTTAATCACGCCATAATCATTCGCTCTTTTTTATCCTATAAACAACAATTGCACTATCAAGCAGGGGCTGGCATTGTGGCCGATTCGAAGCCCGAAAACGAATTACAAGAAGTGTATAACAAATTAGGCGCTTTAGACAAAGCCCTTCAGCAAGCTGAGAAATTGATATGAAAAAAGTATTTGTAATTGATAATTATGACTCCTTCACCTACAACCTAGTGCACTACTTAGAAGAACTCGGTTGTGAAGTTACTGTGAAACGAAACGATCAATTTGAATTGGATGAATTGGAGGCCTATCCTTTTATTTTACTCTCTCCCGGTCCCGGCATTCCCGATGAATCAGGTTTATTGAAAGCCGCAATAGAACGCTATGCCCCTACCAAAAATATTTTGGGCGTTTGCCTCGGACAACAAGCCATTGGAGAAGTGTTTGGAGGCAGTCTGATCAACTTAAACAAAGTCTATCACGGCATTGCCACACCTGTTGAAGTGGTGGAAGAAGATCTTCTTTTTGAAGGTCTACCGCAAAGCTTTGAAGTAGGACGCTACCATTCTTGGGTGGTCAAAACCCCCCTACCCGAAAATTTAGTGGCCACCTCCTATGATGAAGAGGGGCAACTCATGTCTTTGCGCCACAAAACTTTTGCCGTACGGGCCGTACAATTTCATCCGGAGTCCATTTTAACACCTAACGGCAAAAGCATTTTAAAAAACTGGATTAATAGTTAAACCATGAAAGCCCTTTTAAACCGTCTTTCGCAACACGAAAAACTGAGCCGAGAAGAGGCTCGAGAGACCCTCATCAACATTGCTGAAGGAACCTATAACCCCAGTCAAATAGCCGCCTTTATGACCGTCTATATGATGCGTAGCATTAGCCTTGAGGAGCTAGAAGGTTTTAGGCAAGCCTTGCTAGAACTTTGCCTAGCAATTGATTTGAGCAATTTTGAAACGATTGATTTATGTGGCACAGGGGGAGATGGCAAAGACACCTTTAATATTTCTACCCTAGCGGCTTTTGTTTGTGCTGGGGCCGGAATTAAAGTTTCCAAACACGGCAACTACGGAGTTTCGTCAGGTTGTGGCTCTAGCAATGTTCTAGAGGCCTTAGGTATCCACTTTTCCAATGAAGAAGATTTTCTGAAACGAGCTGTAGATCAAGCCGGTATTTGCATTTTGCACGCACCACTGTTTCATCCAGCCATGAAAAATGTGGCCCCAGTTCGTAAAGAATTAGGCGTAAAAACCTTTTTTAATATGTTAGGTCCTTTGGTGAATCCGGCTTTTCCAAAAAACCAGCTTACGGGTGTCTTTAATTTAGAATTAGCAAGACTATATCACTACCTGTTTCAAAAAACAACCCAACAATACACCATTCTTTATGACCTTGGAGGCTATGATGAAATTTCACTAACAGGCCCCACAAAAGCGTGGAGCAATAAAGGAGAACAACTTCTTTCATCAGCTGATTTTGAAATTGAATCTCTAAACCCTACCGACATTCGAGGGGGCAGTGAAGTAGCCTCTTCAGCCGATATTTTTATGAACGTATTGCAAAACAAAGGCACAAAAGCCCAAGAAAATGTGGTTTGTGCCAATGCAGCTATGGCCCTTGCTACTGCTTTGAACTGCACCCCCAGAGAAGGCTTTGAAAAAGCCAAAGATTCCTTGATCTCCGGCAAAGCCCTTAACGCCTTTTCAACGCTAAAAAAACTAAGTCAAGCATGACCATTTTAGAAAAAATAATAGCTTATAAGAAAAAGGAAGTGAGTAGAAGAAAAACACTCTTTCCTGCCTCCTACTGGGAAAAAGCACCCCTCTTTGAGAGCGCCACAATTTCGCTCAGCAAAGCCTTACAAAACAGCACTTCGGGCATTATTGCCGAACACAAAAGAAGATCTCCCTCAAAACCCATTATCAATCAAGACATTCCCATTGAAAATGTGGTGCTAGGCTATGAACAGGCAGGTGTCTGTGGTATGTCAATTTTAACAGACAACCATTTTTTTGGAGGATCGCTTGAAGATCTAACAGCCGCTCGTGCCCTCTCCCAAAAACCCCTTTTACGAAAGGATTTTATCGTTGATGAATATCAGTTGTTAGAAGCCAAAGCACATGGAGCAGATGTCATTTTGCTTATTGCAGCTTGCCTCAGCAGACCTGAAATTGAAACCTTATCCAAGGCCGCTCAAAAATTAGGCTTAGAGGTTTTGCTTGAAGTGCACAACGAGGAAGAACTTAAAAAAGCGCTGATGCCTTCTCTAAACCTTTTAGGTGTTAACAACCGAAATTTGAAAACCTTTGAGGTGAGTTTAGACAACAGCATGCATTTGGCCAATAAAATTCCCTCTGATTTTGTCAAAATATCAGAAAGTGGCATTAGCCATATAACCGCCATTCGAAATCTTCAAGAGGCTGGATATCAAGGCTTTTTAATGGGGGAGCATTTTATGCAAACGCAAGATCCAGGTACTGCTGCTGCTGCCTTAATCAAAAATATAGCATCATGAAACTAAAAGTGTGCGGCATGCGAGAGGCTGAAAATTGTGCCAAAGTGGCTGCCCTCCAACCAGACTATATGGGTTTTATTTTCTATGCCCCCTCTCCCCGCTATGTGGCTACTCAAACGCCTAACATTCCTCACACCATTATTAAAACAGGGGTTTTTGTAGATGCCTCCCTAGACTATGTGGTAGACACCCTAAAGGAGCACCAACTTCAAGCGGTACAACTTCACGGTTCTGAAAATCCTGCTTTTTGCAGCTATATTAAATCCCTAGGAGTAGAAGTTATCAAGGCCTTTGGGGTGGGACAACACTTTGACTTTAAACAATTGGAATCCTATCTCGAAGCCTGCACCTATTTTTTGTTTGATACCCAAACCCCCGCCAAAGGAGGCTCCGGCAAAAAATTTGACTGGTCTCTCTTACAAGACTACCCCTATTCAAAACCCTTTTTCTTGAGTGGTGGCATTGGTCCCAATGACCTTCAGGCTCTCAAAGAATTAAAAAAATCTACCTTACCACTCTATGCTTTGGATGTAAATAGTAAATTTGAAACCGCTCCTGCAAAAAAAGACAGTAACGCATTGAGCTTATTTAAACACCAATTGGATGACCTATAATGTAGATGAAAAAGGCTATTATGGCGACTTTGGAGGCGCCTATATTCCTGAAATGCTTTATCCCAATGTTGAAGAATTGCGTCAGCATTACTTGAAAATTACGGCTCAAGAAGATTTTCAAAAAGAATTTGATCAGTTGTTGCATGACTATGTGGGACGACCCACCCCCCTCTATTTTGCAAAAAGGCTGTCTGAACGATACAATACTAAAATCTATCTCAAAAGAGAAGACCTCTGCCACACAGGAGCACATAAAGTTAACAACACCATAGGGCAAATTCTGCTGGCCAAACGCCTCGGGAAAAATAGGATTATTGCCGAAACTGGTGCTGGACAACACGGTGTGGCCACCGCCACGGTTTGTGCCCTAATGGGCATTCAATGCGTGGTGTATATGGGTGCACTAGACATTAAAAGGCAAGCACCCAATGTTGCCCGCATGAAAATGCTAGGGGCAGAAGTGCGCGCTGCACAATCGGGAAGCAAAACCCTTAAAGACGCCACCAACGAAGCTATTAGAGATTGGATAAATAATCCGGTAGACACACACTACATAATTGGTTCTGTGGTGGGCCCTCATCCCTATCCGGATATGGTGGCTCGTTTTCAATCGGTGATCAGTAAAGAAACCAAAACCCAATTGTTGGCCGTGGAGAGAAGAGACTATCCCGATCACCTCATTGCCTGTGTGGGTGGAGGCAGCAATGCAGCCGGGCTATATTATGACTATTTAGACGATTTGAGAGTGAATATAATTGCCGTAGAAGCCGCCGGAAAAGGCATTGACTCCGGTGAAAGTGCTGCCACCTCAGCCCTAGGCCGAGAAGGCATTATACATGGCAGCAAGACACTACTCATGCAAACCGAAGACGGACAAATAACCGAACCCTATTCCATCTCTGCCGGCTTAGATTATCCTGGGGTTGGCCCTATGCACGCCCATTTATTCCGCTCCAAAAGAGCCGAATTTATTTCAATACCCGATCAAGAAGCCATGGATTGGGGACTCACTCTTTCTCAAATGGAAGGCATTATTCCCGCCATTGAAACGGCACATGCTTTTGCTGTTTTAGATGTGCGCAAATTTAATCCTGATGAGGTTATTGTTTTCAATTGTTCGGGACGAGGCGACAAAGACCTGGAAACCTATATTGACTATTTTAAATTATAAATGAATAGAATTGAACAAGCCTTTCAGCAAGACAAAAAATTGCTGTCGATTTATTTTTCAGCTGGCCACCCAAACCTGGAAGACACCCTTCCTATTTTAAAAAACTTGCAACATGCCGGTGTAGACATGGTTGAAATTGGCTTGCCCTTTTCAGACCCCCTAGCCGACGGGCCCACTATTCAAGAAAGTTCTACCCAAGCCCTAAAAAATGGGATGACCACTGAAAAATTATTTGAACAATTAAAAGAGGTTCGAAAGGAAATTCAAATTCCCCTTATTATTATGGGCTACTTTAATCCCATATTGCAATATGGTGTTGAGCGCTTTTGTCAAAAATGTCAAGCCGTGGGTATTGATGGTCTTATTATTCCTGATCTTCCCGTTGCTGTATATCATGAAAACTATCAAAGTCTATTTGACCAATATGGGTTGTTCAATATGTTTCTTATCACCCCCCAAACCTCAGAAGAACGAATTCAATATATAGACAAAATATCCAAAGGGTTTATTTATATGGTGAGTAGTGCCAGTGTGACCGGAGCCCAAAACCGTTTTGGGGCTGCACAAACTGACTATTTTCAACGCATTGCGAACATGCAGTTAAAAACGCCTACCATTGTTGGCTTTGGCATTAGCAATGCCGAAACCTTTCAAGCTGCCACTACGCATGCTAGTGGTGCCATTATTGGATCGGCCTTTATAAAATTTTTAGAATCTGAAGGGGTTGATCAAATAGAAAAATTCATCACGCCCATTCGGTCTTAAACCCATAAGACTCTCTTTTTCGTTCTCTATTTTGAATAGAAGACAAAACAGCTGCTTTGCAGGTGAGCAAAAACGGACACTGAGTGAAATCGAAGTGCCCGTTTTAGTGTACTCAAAAGACTCGAGAGTCTCTTCGAACGAAGCTCACCTCGATAA
>CAYLUQ010000006.1:15088-120705 GCA_964386915.1 uncultured Flavobacteriaceae bacterium
GGGCCTCGTAAATTTTAGTTGAACCTAGAATTAATATTTGGTAAAGCTAAAACCTCCTCTGGCAAAATAGGGCTGAAAAGTAACAAGCGGTTAAAAATATTGAATGAACGGCAAAGTTTGCCTAAGGAGTGCCGCCCTATTTTTCCCAGGCCAAAAACCCTCCTTTAAGATCAAAGAGTTGTTGAAAACCAAGAGAATCTAAAATTTTGGCCGCCTTGGCACTTCTGTTTCCAGAACGGCAATAAAGTAAGAGAGGCTCTTTTTTATTAAACTTTTGAGCTTTCTCAGAAAAATCAGTTGCCAAAAAATTAAGATTTTGCGCTCCTTCAATATGCCCCTGAGCAAACTCTTCTGGTGTGCGAACATCAATCAAAGAATGACCGGCCGCTATATAAGATTTAAAACGGTCTTGCTCAACCACCGTGATGCTTTGTTGTTGAAAACAGCTCGAAATAAGAAAAAGCAAAAGGAAACGCATAGCCTACTAATTTAAAGCAGCAAGATACAAAAATAGGCGAAAAACACCCCACCAAAAAAGGGGCAGCGCTTCTACCCAAAAGGCCGTGAAATAAAATCCTTTAGTTGGGCCACTTTGCCACAAAAGAACCGCTAATGCACCAAAGGTAGTTAGGGCACTAACGCGCATTGGCCCAGAAACATTTGGCAAACAAAAACACAACACTATGGCCACCAGAAGCAACCAATAACCTCTTCTTTTAGTGCCTTGAATGCCCAACCGTTGGGGCCACGTTTGCAAACTATTAGGATCTCGGTGCATATCGCGCAATTCAAAGGGGAGGGTAGCCACCACCACATAGAGCCCTATTATTAGACTCCAAATAAGGAGGTTCCATAAACATGCCATTTGCTTTTCCAGAAAAGGGAGCCCTACCGCTATGAGCACCCAACAAAGGGCTACCCAATAGAGCTTAACACCCTGTTGATTGCGTAAATTGGTAGTTTGAAACGGAAAGGCCCAGCCATAGAGTAACACTAAGAGCCCAGTGCCGATAACAATCAAGTGTTGTCTCTCTGACAAATAAAAAAAGGTATAGCTCGCCAAGAGCAGTGCCAAGCCATTTAGGAGATAAAAAAGACCGCGCGCAAGAGGATTTTGAAAAACTGCTCTAGGAAGAATACCAAACTTGATTGCATTGTAACCTAAAAGAGTGGATGAGAAAATAAATATTAACAATGTAGTGGACGGCACTATGGCAAAATAATGAGCACTCAAAAGACTTAGCGCTACTACAGATAAAGCCACGTGAACACTGTGTTTTACGTAACTTTCAAAAAGCGTTTGCAAGACTCTTTTAGGCCTCATTATTTTCATTTTATGGGGGATGAAGATACAATTCTTAAAAAATAAATAGTCCATTGGGGAACCGGGGTATTTTTAAATTTTGGGGCTTAACTTAATTTTGATCAAAAGTTACATGCGTATGAAAACTGATGCCTTCGAAAATCGTCATATGGGCCCCAACGGCCAAGCTCAAAAAAAGATGTTGGCCAGCCTTGGGGTGGACTCACTAGCCGACTTACTCGATCAAACCCTTCCTCCTTCCATTCGCTTGCCTCATCCGCTCAATTTGCCTAAAGGCATTAGTGAACACGCTTATGCCCAAGAGGCACAAGCCCTGAGTGAAAAAAATGAATTATTCGACACCTATATCGGATTGGGCTATCACCCCACTATTACTCCAGCTGTGATTCAGCGTACTATTTTTGAAAATCCAGGTTGGTATACGGCCTACACCCCCTATCAGGCCGAAATTGCCCAAGGACGATTAGAAGCTTTGTTTAATTTTCAAAGCATGGTTGCCGATTTGACTGGCATGCCCTTGGCCAACGCCTCCTTGCTAGATGAAGCTACCGCTGCTGCAGAGGCCATGACGCTCCTGTGGAACAGTAGGTCTCGCGCACAGGTTAAAGCCAATGCGCATCAATTTTTTGTAGATGAAAATGTATTGCCACAAACTTTGGCGGTTCTCCAAACGCGTGCCCTTCCCTTGGGAATTGAACTGGCAGTTGGCAATCCCCACCAGCCCAATTATAACAGTTCTTATTTTGGTGCCTTTTTTCAATATCCGGGCAAAACAGGAGCCATTACTCCCCTCCCCGACTTTATTGCTACGGCCCAACAACATCAAATTGCAACCGTTGTGGCTGCTGATTTGCTCAGTCTCACCCTGCTTGAGGCTCCCGGACGCTATGGAGCCGATGTGGTGGTGGGCACCACCCAACGCTTTGGCATTCCACTAGGGTATGGAGGGCCACATGCGGCCTATTTTGCCACGCAAACCCAATACAAAAGACAAATTCCCGGACGCATCATCGGCCAGACAAAAGACTTGGATGAAAATCCAGGCTTGCGCATGGCCTTGCAAACGCGAGAGCAACACATCAAACGAGATCGGGCAACTTCCAATATTTGTACTGCCCAAGTATTGTTAGCGGTCATGGCAGGAATGTATGCTGTCTATCACGGGCCAAAGGGACTTAAAAATATTGCACTGCGAATTCATCAAAAAACCCAACGGTTGGCCCAACAGCTTGAGGCACTAGGCTTTCCTCAAGAAAACGACTATTTCTTCGATACACTCTGCATCCGAGTGAAAGCCAATGCCCTGCGACCCATTGCCGAAAAACATCGCATCAACTTTTGGTATATTGATGAAAACCGAGTGGGGATTTCTTTAAACGAAACCACCAGCGAGCAACAAGTTCAAAACATCCTAACCGTTTTTGAAATGTTTAGCGCCAAGGAATTGCCCCAAACCCAACCCCTAGAAGCCAACGCTATGGCTATTCCTGCTACCCAAATGCGTCAGTCTAACTATTTAACCCATTCCGTATTTCATTCCTATCATTCCGAAACCGCTTTAATGCGCTACATCAAATCGTTAGAACAAAAAGATTTGGCCTTAAACTTTTCGATGATTCCACTTGGGTCTTGCACCATGAAACTCAATGCAGCTGCAACCTTATTACCGTTAAGTCACCCCCGATGGAATCAATTGCATCCTTTTGTTCCTTTGGCTCAAGCACAAGGCTATCAGGAAATGCTCACGCGCTTGTGTGATCAACTTAATGTAATTACCGGCTTTGCTGCCACCTCCCTACAACCCAATTCTGGGGCTCAAGGAGAATATGCAGGACTTATGGTGATTAAAGCCTATCACGAATCGAGACAAGAAGGACACCGTAATATTTGTTTAATTCCCGCTTCGGCACATGGCACTAATCCCGCCTCGGCTGTAATGGCCGGTATGAAAGTGGTGGTGGTGCAAACCGATGCCTTGGGAAATATTGACTGGAACGACCTTCAAGAAAAAGCTACACAACACCAAAGTGAGTTAGCGGCTTTAATGATTACCTATCCTTCTACCCATGGGGTATTTGAATCTAAAATTCAAGAAATCACCACCCTAATTCACCACTATGGAGGTCAGGTGTATATGGACGGTGCAAATATGAATGCCCAGGTGGGCCTCACTAGTCCGGCGCAAATTGGCGCAGATGTTTGCCACCTAAACCTCCACAAAACATTTGCTATTCCCCACGGAGGTGGCGGTCCTGGAGTTGGACCCATTTGTGTAGCCGCCCATTTGGCTCCTTTTCTTCCCAAACATCCTTTGGTCAATACGGGAGGAACCGCTGCCCAAGACACCATAGCGGCAGCACCTTTTGGATCGGCTTTGGTGTGTTTAATTTCTTATGGCTATATCCGAATGCTCGGTGGCAAAGGCTTGCAACAAGCAACCTCCATAGCTATCCTCAATGCCAACTACATTCAAAAACGACTGGAAGGAGCCTATGACATTCTCTATAAGGGAGAAAATGGTCGAGCAGCTCACGAACTAATTGTGGATTGCAGACCCTTTAAAGCCCAAGGTGTTGAGGTAGTAGATATTGCCAAACGTTTAATCGATTATGGCTTCCACGCACCAACCGTTTCTTTTCCAGTGGCTGGCACCATGATGATTGAACCCACAGAAAGCGAAAATTTGGAAGCTATTGATCAATTTTGCGATGCAATGATTTCCATTCGAATGGAAATTGCTTCCGAAAATGAAGCCGATCAACAACTCTTGCAAAATGCACCCCACACCTTAGAGCAACTCACACAAGAAGAATGGCCCTTTGCTTATTCCCGTCAAAAAGCTGCTTTTCCACTGGACTTTGTGCGTCAACATAAATTTTGGCCTAGTGTTAGACGAGTTGACGAAGCCTATGGGGATCGTAATTTAGTTTGTAGCTGTACACCCATAGAAGAATATATAAAAAATTGATAATTAAGTTTTTATACTAGTCTTTAAAAGACTATTGTTAAATTTTATTGTCTTTGGGTGTCGTTTGTGTTTTGAATAATTCGCAACAAAGCATAGGCTTATAAATAATTTTGTGTTTATGCAAATTAAAATTACCGGCACCGGCAGTGCGGATCCCAAACAAGAACAATCCAACGATGCTTTTTTGGAACATGAATTTTTTGATGTTTCTGGAAACCCTATTGCAGCTAGCAATAACGAAATTATTTCAAAATTTAAAGCCATTACCGGCATTGCAAAAAGACGTTATATTGCCCCTGAAGAATCGTCGGCCGACATTGCCATAGAAGCAGGAAAAAAAGCCCTTCAGGATGCGCAAACCGATCCTGAAACTATCGATTATCTTATTGTTGCTCATAACGTGGGAGATATTGCTGCCAAAAGCCATCAGGTGAACACCTTGCCCTGTGTGGCAGCTAAGGTTAAAGCTGGCTTGCAAATTGCCAATCCAAATTGTGTGGCCTACGATCTCATTTTTGGTTGTCCCGGTTGGATTGAAGGGGTGATTCAGGCCCAAGCGTTTATTAAAGCTGGAATGGCAAAAAAATGCTTGGTTATTGGCACCGAAACCCTCTCCCGTGTCTTAGATCCCAACGATAGAGATTCTATGATTTATGCAGATGGAGCTGGAGCAGCAGTGATAGAAAAAAGCGATGCTGAAGGCGGTATTCTAGCCCATAAAACCGTTACCTATACCCACCAAGGGGAAAGTGATTTTATCTTTTATGGCACTTCTAACAAAGGTGAAGGAAAAACAAAATATATAAAAATGTTTGGGCGTAAGGTGTATGAATTTGCCTTGAGTCATGTGCCACAAGCCATGGCTCAAACCTTAGATGAGGCCCACATTCCTATTACCCAAGTCAAAAAGATTTTCATCCACCAAGCCAATGAAAAAATGGATGAGGCTATTGTAAACAGACTCTACAGAAGCTATAAAGAAAAAATGCCCAAAGATGTTTTGCCCATGAATATTGGTGCCTATGGCAATAGCTCAGTGGCTACGGTTCCCACTCTTTTTGACCTAGTGCGCAAAAAAAATTATGAGGGCCATCAAGTTGCTCAAGGGGATATTGTGTTGTTTGCCTCTGTTGGAGCCGGCATGAACATCAATGCAATTGTCTATCAAATTTAATGACTTCCTTCTTCTTTAGACTTCTTTAAAGATTTAGAAATTGACTACCTTTGACTAGCGATGAAAATTCTTTTACCCATAGGTCGTTATTTTATTATGCTCCAAAAAGTATTTGGAAAATTTACGAAATGGGCCGTATTGAAACAATTGATCTTAAAAGATATTGATAGCCTAATTATTAACTCCTTGGGCATTGTTTCTTTTATATCTTTTTTTGTGGGCGGGGTTGTTTCCATTCAAACGGCTTTAAATTTAGAGAATCCGCTACTTCCCAAAAACCTCATTGGTTTTGCCACCCGCCAATCCGTCATTTTAGAATTTGCCCCTACCTTTATTTCGGTGATTGTGGCCGGAAAAGTAGGCTCTTTTATCACCTCTAGCATTGGCACCATGCGGGTGACCGAACAAATTGATGCCTTAGAAGTGATGGGCATCAATACCTATAACTATTTAATCTTTCCCAAAATTGTGGCCCTAAGCCTCTACCCGTTTGTGATTACAATTTCTATGTTTTTAGGGATTATTGGGGGCTATGTGGCTTGTGTCTACGGAGGATTTTCTTCTAGCGCTGATTATATTGAAGGAATTCAGATGGATTTCATTCCTTTTCATGTGGGCTATGCCTATATTAAAACCGTTGTGTTTTCTTTTGCGCTCTCAACCATTCCCGCCTATCACGGCTATTATATGCAAGGGGGTGCCTTGGAAGTGGGTAAAGCCAGCACAGTGTCGTTTGTATGGACCAGTGTGACCATTATCATTCTTAATTATTTAATCACTCAACTTCTCTTAGCCTAAATGATAGTTGTTGATCACATAGCCAAATCGTTTGATGGCGTTGCCGTACTCAAAGGCATTTCAGCTCAATTTGAAAAAGGCAAAACCAATTTAATAATTGGACAAAGTGGTTCGGGAAAAACCGTGTTTCTCAAGTGCTTGCTGGGGTTACTCCAAATCGATTCTGGAAGCATTTTATTTGACGGTCAGATGTTAAAAAAAATGGACCTTACACAACGGACTCAGTTACGCCAAGAAATGGGGATGGTATTTCAGGGCAGTGCGCTTTTTGATTCCATGACCGTATTAGAAAATATAATTTTTCCCATGCGTATGTTTACGCGAAAATCTGAGGAAGAAATGCAAGATCGAGCCAATGAGGTTATCAAACGGGTAAATCTAATTAACGCCAACAACAAAATGCCCGATGAAATTTCAGGGGGCATGAAAAAAAGAGTAGCCATTGGGAGAGCTATTGTAATGAATCCAAAATATTTGTTTTGTGATGAACCTAATTCTGGCTTAGACCCCAACACAGCTATTCTCATTGATGAATTAATTCATGAAATTACACAAGAATACAATATCACCACTATCATCAACACCCACGACATGAACTCCGTGATACAAATTGGAGAAAAAATTGTATTCCTAAAAGAAGGTCACAAGGCTTGGGAAGGAACAAAATCGGAGATCTTTGAAACCGATAACGAAGCTGTTACCGAATTTGTTTATTCTTCTGAATTATTAAAAAAGGTGCGGCGCGTACAATTGAAAAAAGGATGATTATCCTTGCTTATATACCTCTGCCACTGCACTAAAAAGATAGACTCTTTGGGTGCGTACCTCTGTACATAAAATCCGTTTCACTCTTTTTTTACCTCGCACAAAAACACGGCCATTATCCAAAGAAAACAGATCGCCCTCTGCTATTTCAAGTACCGTAACGGTTTCTTTTGGAGGATCATAAGCCCGCAAAGCGCTGGCGAGTTTTAGATCGCTTGATGAAGTGGCCTTGGGGTTTTTTAAATGGAGGGCCAAGAGAGACAAAAGAGGCTCGGGAAAAACAGTAGGTTGAAGAAAAGGAAGGGCAATATGCTGAAAACTGTATTTCCATTCTTTTCCATGGGGTTTTACGCGCCTGCCATATTTTTTATAGGTAAACCAATGGGCCAATTCATGCAGAAGCGTGATTAAAAATTGATAGGGATTTTTAGATGCATTTAGTGTGATGCAGGCTCCACCACGGGCATCAATTCTAAAATCGCCATGTTTGGTTTTCCTTTTGGGTGTGATTTTTATAGTAATATTGGCCTCGGTTAAAAGCTCAGCCGTTAAGGGTCTAGCTTCCACCGGAAGAGCTTCTAAAAGCATATCAACAGAAGCAGCCATAAACTAGGGTGTCGTGTTGGCTAGAGGGATTATTTTTCCATTAAAAAACTGTTGTCCTTCAAGCGCAAATTGCAAGATATGTGCCGCTATTTCTTTTGGAGTTTGCGGTGCTTGAAATCCGGGAAAAGCCTCTGACAGCATTTCTGTTTGCACCGCACCAAGGGCCAAAGCGTTGAAAGCCGGGCCGGTATTTTTGTATTCTTCTGCCAACAATTCCGTGAGGATGTTTACAGCAGCTTTGCTACTTGAATAGGCCGCCAACCCTGGAAATTTTGCCGTTCTTTCTAAACCTCCCATGCTGCTAATGTTCACCACATGACCTTGAGGATTAATAAAGGGTAAGAGCAGTCGAGTGAGATTGGCCAAACCAAAAACATTGACCTGATAAACGTGTTCAAAATCGCTGGGGAGGGTTTGATCAAAAGCCTTGTTAACCAAAGCTCCTGCATTATTGATAAGGGCATCTAGGGTTATGTTTTCCTTTTGAAACCGAGCCGCAATTTCTGCTATACTGTTAGGGTTCGTAATAGCAACAGCTAGGGGTTCAATGTTAGAGGCTTTGGAAAAGGACTCTATATTTCTAGACAGGGCAAAAACACGATGCCCTTCTTTAGCTGCTGCCTGCACAAGGGCATGCCCTATACCTCTGCTGGTGCCAGTAATAAGAATTGTTTTAGCCACCTCAATACAAATTAGTGGGTGCACTGCATTAGAGCACTATTTTAAGCGGATTTTCAACCAACTCTCTCAAGGTTTGTAGAAATTGAGCACCAGTTGCACCATCAACCACACGGTGATCACAAGCCAGGGTCAACTTCATGGTATTTCCCACCACAATTTGACCGTTTTTAACCACGGGTTTTTGCACTATGGCGCCAACCGATAAAATAGCCCCATTGGGTTGGTTGATGATCGAAGTAAACTCTTGAATTCCAAACATTCCCAAATTAGAAATGGTAAAGGTGCTCCCTTCCATTTCTTCCGGTTTAAGTTTTTTCTCACGGGCCCGGATAGCATAATCCTTAACAGCCGCTCCAATTTGTGGAAGATTTTGCTCGTCGGTAAATTTAACCACCGGCACCACTAAGCCATCTTCAACCGCTACGGCCACTCCCACATGCACATGATGATGTTGTGTGATTTGATGATCTTCCCACTTAGCATTGACCTGTGGGTGTTGTTTTAAGGCTAAAGCAACAGCTTTAACCACTATGTCGTTAAAAGAAATTTTAGTATCTGGGAGTGAATTGTATTGTTCTCTAAACGAAATGGCATGATCCATATCAAACTCCACGCCCAAATAGTAATGGGGTGCAGAAAATTTAGAGGCCGAAAGTCGCTTGGCAATGGTTTTACGCATTTGCGAGTTGGCAATTTCGGTTACTGATTCTGTTCCTCTTGGCACAAAGGGTTGGCTAGCACTACCCGCTCCCGGCTGATAATTATCAATATCTCTTTTGATGATTCTCCCTTTTTCTCCCGATCCTTGAATAAGATTTAAATTAATTCCTCTTTCCGTCGCTAATTTCTTGGCTAGGGGGGAGGCCACAACCCTACCATTAGTTTGGGAGGATGGGGCTGCAGGAGCCACTTTAGTTGCAACAGCTGGAGCAGGCGCTGACGGCGCTGGTGGTGGCACTGCAACGGCCTTAGGAGCTGCTTCTTCGACCGCAACAGCGGGAGCTTTTGCCGTAGATTCAAAGGCCGCTAGGGCTTGTTCCACATTAGTGTCTGGTTTTCCAATAACTGCCAAAACACTATCTACAGGAGCAGAAGCTCCTTCTTCCATTCCAATATACAAGAGTGTTCCAGCATAAAAGGATTCAAACTCCATTGTGGCTTTGTCGGTTTCTATCTCAGCTAAAATATCGCCCTCTTTAACGGTATCACCCACCTTTTTCAACCAGGTAGCAACCGTACCTTCTTCCATGGTATCGCTCAAACGCGGCATGGTAATGACTTGTGCTCCTTCAGGCATAGCAACAGTTTCGGTTGCAGGCTTAGTAGAGTCTTCTTTTGAAGAAGCAGGAGCTTCTTTTGCAGCAGGAGCTGATTCTGTTGTGGACGTTTCAGAGGCATCATTCAACAAGGCTGATATATCTTCGCCCTCATCTCCTATAATGGCTAGAAGAGAATCTACCGGAGCTGAACCTCCGGTGTCAATTCCGATGTGCAATAATACACCCTCATTGAAAGATTCAAATTCCATGGTGGCTTTATCGGTCTCTATTTCAGCTAAAATGTCTCCTTCTTTAACGGTGTCGCCCACTTTTTTAAACCATTGAGCAACAGTTCCTTCTTCCATGGTGTCGCTCAAACGCGGCATATTCACTTTAACGGCCATAGCTTATAATTTATGGGTTAGGAATGGATAGTCTTTTTGTTCATAAACGGCATCATACATCACCTGCTTGTCTGGATATGGGGACTCTTCAGCAAATTTTTCACATTCGGCTACACGCGCTTTAACCGATTGGTCTATAGCGTCAATTTCTTTTTGAGTAGCATATTTTTTGCTTAATAAAATTTCTTTTACCACGGTGATGGGGTCAATTTTCTTATATTCTTCTACTTCTTCTTTGGTTCGGTAGTGCTGTGCATCAGACATAGAGTGTCCTCTATAACGATAGGTTTTTAATTCCAGAAAAGAAGGACCTCCACCACTTCGGGCTCTTTTGATGGCTTTATCAAACGCCTTAGCCACCGCTACTGGGTCCATTCCATCAACCGGCTCACAAGGCATATCATAGCCCAAACCTAATTTCCAAATTTCAGTATGAGATGCTGTTCGAGCCACAGAAGTGCCCATGGCATAGCCATTGTTTTCAACCCCAAACACAACAGGCAATTGCCAAAGGGTAGCTAGGTTTAGGGTTTCGTGCAAAGAGCCTTGGCGCACCGCTCCATCACCCATAAAACAAAGGGTAACATTGTCTCGTTTAAAATATTTATCGCCAAAAGCCATTCCAGCTCCTAGGGGAATTTGTCCGCCCACTATGCCGTGACCACCATGAAAAAGATGTTCTTTAGAAAAAATATGCATAGACCCCCCAAGTCCCATTGAGGTGCCGGTTGCTTTTCCATAGAGTTCTGCCATCACTCTTTTAGGGTCTACGCCCATGCCTATGGGTTGCACGTGGTTTCTGTAGGCCGTAATCATTCTGTCTTTTCCTAGTTCCATGGCGTGCAATGCACCCGCCAATACTGCCTCTTGTCCGTTGTATAGATGAAGGAATCCACGCACTTTTTGTTGAATGTAAACGGCTGCTAATTTGTCTTCAAACTTGCGCCAAAAGAGCATGTTTTCATACCAGTTGCGATAGGTTTCTTTAGTGATTTTTTTCATTAAATCTCCTGTGTTGGTTTCTTGTAGTGAACCACAAAATTACTGATTAAAAAGAAATGGGTAAAATATTCCTTAAAAATTAATTTGGAGTGGCAGCAGGAGTTTGCGGTTCTTCGGAGGTGTTGAGGGTAACGTTGCCCAAATCTAGGGTTAACGAAAAACGAAGCGTGTTTTCCAAGGGGCTTCGCACGGTTGAAGTAGAAAACAAATAGGAAACATCAATTTTGAAGCCGTTGAGATTAAAGCCAGAACCCATTGTTACATAACGTCTAGAGCCTTTTTCAGCGCTTTCGTGAAAATAGCCGGACCGCAAGGCAAATACATTTTCAAAACGATATTCTAATCCAAAGGCATAGGTTATTTCTTGTAGTTCTTCTTGAAGGCCTCCGGCGGCATCATCAAAAGAAGTGAAAATGCCCCGTAAAAAATCAATATCGGGTTGGCGGTAGCCCAGAAAAACACCAGCCTCATCATAGGTTTTAACGGGACTGGGAACAAGCAGCTTATTAAATTCTGTATAGAATCCCAAGGTGTTGGTCGTGTCAAACAAAAAGTCAAAGCCAAACCCGGTTTTAAGATTGGTGGGAATAAAACTCTTTTCTCCTCCAATATCATAATTCAATCGAGGGCCAATATTGGAAATATTAAATCCAGTACGAAAGAGCATCTCTTGGTCGGCCCATTCAAAAGGCTTGCTTTTGTAAAAACCGGAGACATCTATGCCTAAGGAATTAGCTGCATTGGCGTCTCCTTCATTTCTAATTTTTAAATCAGAACGAATGTATCGTCCCGCCACCGACATGGCAAATTTTTCACTCAACTTTAGGGAATAAGAAATGTCTAAGGTCAACTCATTGGGGCGTTCCATGCCCTGGTCAATAATATTGCCCCCAATAAATTCATTAAATTGAATATCACCCAAACTAAAATATTTCAAACTTCCAGCCCAAGCACTTCGCTCACTATTTCGTTTATAGTAGGTTAGGTTTCCCAAAAAAATATCGTTTACCAGTTTACTTAAATAGGGTGTGTAGCTAAATCCAAGACTAGATTCAACTTCTGTAAATACATATTTGGCGGGGTTCCATTGTTGCGAATAAGCATCGGCAGAAGTAGCTACGCCAATATCTCCCATTCCGGCCGCACGAGCATCGGGCGTAATCATTAAAAAGGGTACTCCAGTGGCAATGACACGGCTACTGTTTTGAGCCCACGAAAAAGAAGCGAAAAGGGCAACAAATAACAAAAAATAGGTTTGTTTCATAATTGTTTAGGCTACTTCTCTATCCATAACGTATATTTTTTAAAAATCTTGTGGAAAAGAAAAATTTATAAAAGGAGAATAGCTCCATACAATATTGTATTCCCTTTTTCGTTTTGGAAGTATAGTAGCGCAAGATTAATAGCGTTAAGAGCGACAACAATTTTAAAGAATTGTGTATCTTGCACTACTAGAACATAAAATAACTAGATGAAAGTGAATGTTTTAAGTCAATGGACACTTTTCTCAGCCGCAATGCTACTGCTTGTGGGGTGTGGAGGAAATAATGTTTCCCGTGGTACAGGATGGGATATCAACTCTAAAAAAGGAGGATTTCAATACAATGTAGATTTTGAAGATCAAGAAACCGGACCCGGTTTGGTATTTGTTGAAGGGGGTACGTTTACCAAAGGACAAGTGCAAGACGATGTTATGCACGATTGGAACAACACCCCAACCCAACAGCATGTGATGTCTTTCTATATTGATGAGACTGAAGTGACCAATTTGATGTATATGGAATATTTAAATTGGTTAGAAACCGTTTTCCCAACCAATGAAACACGCTATAGACAAATTTATGAAGGGGCACTTCCCGACACTTTAGTTTGGCGCAATCAATTGGGCTATTTAGAAGAGCTCACCACCAACTATTTGCGTCACCCCGCCTATGCCGAATATCCTGTTGTGGGCGTCAATTGGCTACAAGCTGTTCAATATGCAGAATGGCGCACAGACCGTGTAAACGAATATTTTCTAGAACGAGAAGCTTACATCCAAAAAGATGCACGCTACACCGAAATAGATGCTAACAGCACATTTAGTACAGATGCCTATCTCAAACGCCCAGAAACTGCTTATGGCAATAAAATGGACACACTAATTGGAAAAAAAGGGCAAATTAAAGTTGGTGATTCTTTGGTAAACAATTATGCCAGCACTGAAAAAGGAGTGCTGCTCCCCTCCTATAGACTGCCCACTGAAACAGAATGGGAATACGCCGCCTTGGCTTTAGTAGGAGACCGAGAATACAACACCTACAGAGGGAAGAAAAAATATCCTTGGTCAGGTGAATACACACGTTCTAGCGATCGGCGAACAGAAGGAGACCAGTTAGCGAACTTCAAATTAGGCAAGGGAGACTACGGTGGTATTGCCGGTTGGTCTGATGACGGTGCAGATATCACCATTCAAGTTCGACAATATCCACCTAACGATTTTGGTCTTTATGATATGGCCGGAAATGTGGCCGAGTGGGTTGCTGATGTTTATCGTCCCATAGTGGATGATGAAGCTAATGACTTTAATTACTATCGTGGCAACGTCTACCTAAAAAGCGTGATGGGTGAAGATGGCAAAGCAGAGGTTATATCTCCCGATGAATTAGTCTTTGATACTCTTCCTAACGGTAAGGTTTTATTGAAGCGTTTACCCGGTCAGCTGAAACAAGCTCCCATTGATGAAGAGGAAACATTCTTAAGACAAAATTTTGCAGAAAGTGATAACCGAAACTTTAGAGATGGTGATGTTGAATCTTCTCGCAAATTTGGAAGCGGCAACAACAACCAAAGCGGCAATACACGCCCAGAATCTTCGGTGATGTATGACGCTCCTAACACGCCTCAAGCCACCTATGACGAGGAAGGTAACTTGGTTGCAACTATTGATAAATCAAGCAAAAGAACCAGTTTGGTATCAGATGAAGTACGGGTATACAAAGGAGGTTCTTGGCGTGACAGAGCCTATTGGTTAGACCCTGCTCAAAGACGCTTTTTACCACAATATATGGCAACCGACTATATTGGATTCCGTTGTGCCATGTCGCGTTTAGGTTCCAAAAGTACGGTTAAGAAATCAGCCCGTCACAAAAGAAAAAGAGGCTAATCTAATCGTTTAAAATTTTAAGGGTATAGCTATGGATTTATCAACGCTTTATACCCTTTTTTTATCAGCCAAAGGCATCACTACCGACAGCCGAAGAGTTGGTTCTCAATCCCTTTATTTTGCTCTTAAAGGAGATCGTTTTGATGGAAATGATTTTGCCCAAGAAGCTCTAGATCAAGGTGCCCTTGCTTCTGTGGTAGACCGTCTCTCCCTAAAAGATAAAGACCCTCGTTTTATTTATGTTGATGACGTGCTACAAACCCTACAAAATTTAGCTCATCATCACCGCAACCAATGTAAGGCTACGGTTATTGCCCTCACGGGAAGCAACGGCAAAACAACCACCAAAGAATTGTTTAAGGCCGTTTTGAGTAAAGCCTTTAGCTGTCAAGCCACTGAAGGAAATTTAAACAACCATATTGGAGTGCCCCTCACCCTGCTTTCCTTAAATCCAACTACCGAATTTGCCATAGTGGAAATGGGTGCCAACCACCAAGGAGAAATTGAAACTCTTTGCAAAATTGCTGCACCCGATTGGGGCTATATAACCAACTTTGGCAAAGCGCATCTAGAAGGCTTTGGTGGCCTTGAGGGCGTGGTGAAAGGAAAAACGGAACTTTATCGTTATTTGATGCAAAACCAAGGAAAAATCTTAGTGCATGGAGACGATTTAAAACAAGAAGAAGCTGTAGCTAATTATCCTGTGGTTCGTTTTGGCACACAAAATAATTTTGATTATCCCCTACACTATTTGCCCCAAACTTCAGATGGCCTTTGCTTGACATTTAAAGAAAAAACCATTTGCAGTTCCCTTTATGGTCGCTATAATCTTCCTAATATAGCTGCTGCAGTAGCCTTAGGGGCACATTTTGGTGTTTCAATTGAACAAATTGCTACAGCCATTGGAGAATATCAATCGCACAACAACCGATCGCAATTGTGGCAAAAAGGAAACTATCATTTTGTTTTGGATGCATACAATGCCAATCCCACCAGTATGCGGGCAGCCCTTGAGAGTTTTGCTCAAAAAGAGGCCGTTCACAAAGGGCTCATCTTGGGGGATATGTTAGAATTAGGTCCAACTGCAAAAGCAGAACACCAAGCTATTTTGGATTATGCCCTGCAACTAGATGTGGAAGCTATTTATTTGGTGGGTGCTATATGGTCATCCCTAATCATTAAGCATCCCAAAGTGCAGCAATTTGAGTCCAGTGCTGTTTTGTGCGAAACATTCCAAAAAGAACTTCCCAAAACAACTACACTCCTTCTTAAAGGATCTCGCAGCATTGCCCTGGAACAAGTTCTTGTTGCATTTGAAAAACCCAAAGCAACGCCATGAGAAAGGTTTTGTATGTTGTTTTGGTCCTATTTTCCTCCTGCAGTGTACGGGATGAACGTTGCGGAGAAATTATTCAAAAAATTGAACTAAATGGAGCTTATTATTTTGTGCTTCAAACAGATGACTATGGCCAACAAATCAATAGCGATACCTATATTCCCGATGATGGTGTGCGTCAGGGAGCTGTATCTGCTTCAACCTATAAAGCCTACCAGGTGGGAGATCAATATTGTGCTGAAAACTAGGTTTTAGCTCCTTCAATAATTTGAGTAACTACTTCAGGGTTTAATAAGGTAGAGGTATCTCCCATATTAGAAATATCTTGACTAGCCACTTTGCGGAGGATTCTCCTCATAATTTTTCCAGATCGGGTTTTGGGCAAACCGGGCACAATTTGCACTTGATCGGGCTTGGCAATTGGGCCAATAATTTGTCGAACGGTTTCTTTAATTTCATCTACTAAATGGTCGGTGCCCTCTTGCTCATCACAAATAACAAAAGCGTATATCCCCTGTCCTTTTATATCGTGCGGATATCCTACCACGGCAGATTCTATCACTTTAGGATGTTCATTAATTGCATTTTCAACCTCGGCTGTTCCCATTCGATGCCCAGATACATTGATCACATCGTCTACACGCCCTAAAATGCGTAAATAGCCATCGTGGTCTCTTTTGACCCCATCCCCTGTAAAATACATTCCGGGATAGGTCGAAAAATAAGTTTCTTTACAGCGCTTGTGATCCCCATAGGTGGTTCGAAGCATAGAGGGCCAAGGAAAGCGAATACAGAGGTTTCCTTCCACATTATTTCCTTTTAATTCATGCCCTTCTGCATCTACAATTATGGGTTGAATGCCAGGCAAGGGTAAAGAGGCATGAGCCGGTTTATTAGGTGTAATTCCGGCTAAAGGGGCAATCATAATGCCTCCCGTTTCAGTTTGCCACCACGTATCAACCAAAGGGCAATTGCCTTTTCCCACATGGGTGTGATACCAATGCCAAGCCTCCTCATTGATAGGTTCCCCAACAGAACCAATCACTTTGAGTGAATTGAGCGAATAGGGTTCTAGGGGGCTCAAACCGTGTGCCTGCAAGGCACGAATGGCTGTGGGTGCTGTGTAGAATTGATTTACTTTATACTTGTCTATAATCTCCCAAAATCGTCCAGCATGTGGAAAGGTAGGCACTCCTTCAAACATGAGAGTAGTGGCCCCTGCCAATAAAGGGCCATAAACGATATAGGAGTGTCCTGTAATCCAACCCACGTCAGCAGTACACCAATAAATGTCGTCTTCTTCATATTGAAATACATTTACAAAAGAATAGTGGCTGTAGACCATATAGCCTGCGGTAGTGTGCACTACCCCTTTGGGTTTTCCGGTAGAACCAGAGGTATAGAGGATAAACAACAAGTCTTCAGCATCTAAAGAAGCTGCTTGGTGTGTAAGGGGTTTGTTTTCAATTGCTTCATGCCACCACATGTCACGCCCCTGCTTCATTTCAATAGGTGTTTTAGTGCGTTGATAGACGATTACTTTTTCAACCGAAGAAGTCTTTTCAAGAGCTTCATCTACGACTTCTTTAACCGGAATATTTTTAGCTCCTCTAAAGTTACCATCTGAAGTTAAAACCATCTTAGCTTGACAATCTTCAATGCGATCGGCGAGGGCACTGGAAGAAAACCCTGCAAAAACCACGGAGTGCACCGCCCCAACTCGCGCACAGGCCAGCATAGCAATAGCCGCTTCTGGCACCATGGGCATATAAATAATTACCCGGTCTCCCTTTTGGATTCCTTCAGCTTCTAGTGTATTGGAAAATTGACAAGTCAATTCAAACAATTCTCGATAGGATATTTTACGCGTTTTTTCATTGGGGTCATTCGGTTCCCACAAAATGGCAGTCTTATTGGCATGGGTTTTCAGATGTCGTTCAAAAATATTTTCGGTAATATTTAATTGTGCATTTTCAAACCATTTAATGTTAGGGCCATCAAAATCCCAATTCAGAACCTTATCCCAAGGCTTTTGCCAAGTAAAAGTAGCGGCTATCTCCTCCCAAAAAACTTCAGGTTGAGCAATACTTTTTTCATATTGGTGCACATAGTCGGCAAGGGAATTGATTTTTTGGCTCATAATTTAAAACCTATTTGATTGTTTAATGAATTTGAATTTCTTTGGCGCTTCCTGCTCCTCTTGGAAAGCGAATGTTCTCAGTAAGTTCTTGCACTTTCTGAGGGGGTGCAGCGGTGAGACGCGAAACTACCAAGGCTATTGCAAAATTGAACAGCATGCCCAATGTTCCAATGCCTTCGGGTGTTATGCCAAACCAATAACCTTCTGGAGTTCCTGGACCTCCTAATTGAGGTTTAAAGTAGATAATATAGATGGCTGTGAAGAGGATGCCCACAATCATTCCTGATAGTGCTCCCTCCCGATTCATCCGTTTGTCAAAAATACCTAGGATGATGGCAGGGAAAAAAGAAGATGCCGCCAAACCAAAAGCTAACGCCACCACTTGTGCCACAAAACCCGGTGGATTGAGCCCTGCAATACCGGCCGCAACCACTGCCACGGCAATGGCAATACGCGCTGCCCAAAGCTCCCCTTTTTCAGAGATATCGGGTTTTAGGTAGTTCTTTAATAAATCATGTGAAATAGAAGTAGAAATCACCAACAACAAACCGGCTGCCGTAGAAAGAGCAGCTGCTAATCCACCGGCCACTACCAACCCAATAACCCAAGGAGGGAGGTTGGCAATTTCGGGGTTGGCCAATACGATGATATCTCGATCTACAATTAATTCATTTTGCTCAGCAGCGGCTACATATTGAATAATGCCATCGTCATTTTTGTCTTCAAAACTCAACAAACCGGTGTTTTCCCAATTTTTGAACCATCCCGGCACTTGTGTATAGGGTGTGTTGGAAAGGGTGGTAATGATATTGGCGCGAGCAAAAGCGGCTACAGCAGGAGCTGTGGTATATAAAATAGCGATAAACAACAAGGCCCAACCAGCTGAAATACGGGCATCCTTCACGCGAGGTACGGTAAAAAAGCGCACAATGACATGAGGCAAACCAGCGGTTCCAAACATGAGGGCTGCTGTGATGAAAAATAAATTGATGGTATTACCAGAATCTACTTTGGTATATTGGTCAAAGCCAAGATCAACGGTAAGTTGATTGAGTTTATCGAGCAGGTAGACGCCATCAGTTGTTTTACTGCCAAAGCCTAATTGGGGAATGGGGTTGCCGGTGAATTGCAGGGAAATAAAAATGGCAGGCACTGTAAAGGCAAAAATGAGCACACAAAATTGAGCTACTTGGGTGTAGGTAATTCCTTTCATCCCTCCTAAAACGGCATAAAAAAACACTATGGCTATGCCAATGAGCACACCCGTGTCGAAGGGCACATCTAAAAAACGTGCAAAGGCCACCCCCACTCCCTTCATTTGTCCTACCACATAGGTAAAAGACACAAACAAGGCACAAATGAGCGCCACCAAACGGGCATTTTTAGAATAATAGCGTTCACCGATAAAATCGGGCACCGTAAATTTTCCAAACTTTCTTAGATAGGGGGCTAAAAGCAGGGCTAACAAAACATAGCCGCCAGTCCAGCCCATGAGATATTGAGACCCAGAGTAGCCCATAAAGGCAATGAGTCCCGCCATGGAGAGAAAAGAAGCTGCTGACATCCAATCTGCTGCTGTGGCCATTCCATTGGCAATGGGATTAATGCCTCCTCCGGCCACATAAAATTCATCGGTTGATCCGGCACGGGAAATGATAGCAATGACAATGTAGAGTATAAAAGTGCCGCCTACAAATAGATAGGTCCAGGTTTGTGCATCCATTAAATTAAGTAGATTAGTTTAAACTTCATCAACATGGTGTTTTTTGTCTAAACGATTCATCAGATAGACATAGACAAAAATGAGTATCACAAAACAGTAGATAGACCCTTGTTGGGCAAACCAAAAACCTAGAGGAAAGCCTCCTAAGTGAAATTGATTGAGATAGTCGGCAAAGACAATGCCAAATAAAAAGGAAACCAAAAACCAAATGGCTAGTAGAATAGCCAAATAGCGAAGATTACTTTTCCAGTATTGTTGTTTTTCTGTACTCATTTTGTTGTTTGAAGATATGAATTATTTGTTTGCTTTTGTTGAAGCTTAAGCTTCTTGGACTAGTTGTTGCTTGATGACAGCAGCCGTTTTATGGTCACCGGTGTGACTCCACCCAGGAGGCATCACAATATATTTGAGTTTATTGAGAAGTCCTGGAGCTTTGATCACATCCTGAACAAGCGTAATGATTTCACCAAAATAGATATCCCAAAAACTACCAGAGTTATAGGTTCTCGTAATGCCATATTCAGGTTTAATATCTGTTTGTTCTTCTTGATAGGTTCCAAAAACACGATCCCAAATGTTGAGTAGGTTGCAATAGTTGGTGTCTATATAGAGTGGATTTCGGGCATGATGCACCCGATGATGTGAAGGGGTGAGAACAATTTTATTGAGAAAACCAAAACGAGCATCTTGAACTAAATTTTCGCCAACATGAATAAAGGCTCCGTAGGTACCATCAACAAACATGATGACAAAGAGCATGGTGGGATCAACGCCCAAGAGGATACAAATGGTAGTTCTAATGGTATCGGCATAAGGCCCCTCCAGAAAAAAGTGAGCGTAAGTTACACTCAAATTCATATCCTCTGGGGTATGGTGTGTGGCATGAAAACACCAAAATAAGCGCACTTTATGACCTAAAAAATGATAGATAAAATGGGCAAATTCCCAAATGACATAGCCTATTATAAAGCCATACCAAGTGCTGGGTATTTGCCAAAGTGCATAGGAACTAAAGAAGCCAATGCACAGGGCCACCATTCCAATGGCAATAAATCGACCAATGATTCTGTTAGCTACATAAATTAGAAAGGCAATTTTATATACTTTGGCTTGCGGTTTTTTATAAATTCTCCCTAAGGTTAATTCTAACACCACAAGTAGGGGAATGATGGGGGCAATAAGAGCCGTTATGCCCTGATAGGTTAAGAGTGCTTCGTAGTTTCCCGATGCCAAAATGTCGAAGAAACGACTCACGCCAAAAAAACCCACTACTTCATTCCACAGTCCTTCTAAAAATTCCATATTTCTATTTTAAAACTTAAATATAGAAATTTTAACCATCATTTTGAAGAGGGCTATTGATAGGAATCAAAAAATAGAAACAAATGTTGACTTAAAGATTGAGCCAGTAGGTCAATTTTAGATTGATTGACCTAAAATTAGGGAGTATGCCCCCTTGGGTGTAGTAGTTATCATTATAAACCAAAAACAAATCAGAGAGTGGAGCAAACCGCCACTGCAAGCGCGAATTAATGCCAAAGTTGTCGTTTTGGTTGCTAAATTGAATGAGAGTTGACCAAAAAAGAGATTTAGAGAAAGTGAACTCTACTTTAGGACTAAGTAGCATGATATCGGCGGTAGGATAGGGCTCTGGCAAAACAACACGATTGTAGTCCCATTGCATGGTGAATAAAAATCGAGGTTGAACACGCAATACTCCAGTGCCACTAAAAGAAAACCGTTTGCCATTGAAAAATGAACCATAGGACCACTCACTGATAAAACTCAATGGCCTGGAAACATTAGACTCATAGCTCATGCCCCACTCGGTGAAATGATAACCTTGATTGCCCGGGATGGGTATGCCACCATCGGTTCGGGTGGGGTCAAAAGAATCTAGCAAAAACACATATTGCCGACGGGATTGCAGTTCTAGTTTAGACTGATTTTTAAATTCTAGTTCATAAAAACTCCACACGTTATGATCGGTTTTTTTATAGTTATTGTCTTGTGAAAACCACATAAAATTGAAAACTCTCAAATTATGCGAATTTATTTTTCCGGTTTTGGGGTAAAAGGTTCTCCCCACAGATGTGCCTTGTTTCACAATGCCCGTTCTGGGAATAAAGCCTAGGTCAGATCTAAAATCTCGATCCACAAAAACCACATCTGAATAAATACGCCAGTCCCGTGTGTTGTATTGCACGCGCATTCGGGCAGAAAGGTTTCCTTCTAAATCACCAGGCTGAAAGGATTTATGTAAATACAGGTTAGAGGACCAAGTGTTGTCTTGAGAAACCAGATTACTGTCAAAGCCAATAACCGAATTAAATTGGTCTTCTTCGGAAAGGAAAGCGTAATCTTTAAAGGCTTGCCTATTGAGTGCAAAAACTCCTATTTGAGAGCGACTAAAAATACGACGCTGAAGCGTGAACATGGTGTTGTTGTTAGAAGCTATTTGGTTGTTTAAATCTTCTTGATTTTGGATGCTTAAAAAACCTAATCGCCAATCTTGATTGAGTTTGCCACTCAATCGAACTCCTCCTAAAATATTATTCTGTATGGTGTTGTCCAGGCTGTCTTTGGCAATGCCTATTCTTCTCGAAAAGAAAGGGGTTGCATCTCTAAAACTACCATAACTCCCAAAGAGATCACTATTGTCAATAAAAAATTGTCTTTTTTCGGGTAATGAAATTTCAAAGCGAGTGAGGTTGGTCACTATATCATCTACCTCAACATTAGAAAAATCGGGATTGACTGTTATGTCTAAATTCATTCCATTTCCAACAGCCACTTTTGCATCTCCACCATAAGTAAATTGTTGGTTGTTTTGATCGAGTTGAAAATCTTTAGAGGCCAATGTGTTTATATAAGGAATGATATAAACCGGTGTTTTGCTTTTGCGTAGGGGTTTTTCAAATTCCAACTCTCCAAAAAAACCAAGATTAATTAACAATTGATTTTGAGGCACTCTTGCCCAGGTACTTTGTTCGTTGCTTTGCAAGTTCCAGCGGTAGGCTTGAAAACGCCAAGAAGTGGAACCTTCAGGAAATTTTAGAGAAGCAAAAGGAATAAGCATTTCGATGCTATAATAATCCTCTCCAATACTACTTTCTGAAACCCATTTGATGTCCCAAGTGGAATTGAAAGAATTGCGGGTGCTGCCGCCCTCAGAAATAAGCGATTCTCTTTGCACACCATAGGGACTTGCACCAAAATTAAAGGCGTTTATACCATCTTTAAAGGTGTCAAAAAGTACAGAAACATTGTCGGTGGTAGTGCCTCTAAAATCGCGCTTTAAGGAACTCACCACAAAGTTATTGTCTTTTCCATAGGCTTTAACCCCTATATATAGGTTATCGTTATCATAGACCACTTTAAGTATTGTGGGATATTTAGCTTTGATCGAATCGGTGGGAAAAAACTGCCAAAAAGCATCGGAGGCGTTGGCCTTTTCCCATACAGTTTCCTCTAATTTTCCATCAATTTCAATGGGCTGGTCAATAAACTTCGCTAAAAGTTTGGGTGTTTCCTGAGCGGTTAGGGAGCATATAAAGAAGGTAAAACAAAAACTATAGAAATAGAATTTAAACATGAAATTGCTTTTCAAGTCATTTAGACTCAAGAGTGGTGTTAAGGTTTAAATGACTCCAAAATTTATTTTTGGTTGTGGGTGTTACTGGATTCGAACCGGTGACCTCTACCCTGTCAAGGTAGCGCTCTAAACCAACTGAGCTAAACACCCTATTGTGGTGGCAAATATAATTTAAATTTTAGAGGTCTGTTGTGCATAAAGAACCAAAAAAATGAGAACGAAAATAATTTTTATGTGCATTGGTTTTTCCAACAATGCGGGGTTTAGAAGGCAAGACCCTTTACAAACAAATTTATACTGAAACTTGATTAAGTGAAGAGGTTTATTGACCCCTAACTCGGTTAGATTTGAGGTGTATGGGGATTAGATTTTACGTTTCCAAATTTGGGTTCTGCCCAAAAGCGAAAAGCCTAAATAACCTCTTACTTTGAGGGTGTTTTCATCTATAAATTCAATATAACAGTCATATTCTTTTCCAGATTTTGGGTCTAAAATGGTGCCCTCTTCCCAACCCTCCTCAGTTTTAACTAAATTATTGACAATCACCATACCGGCAATGGATTGATTTTTGAGTGTTCCTTTACAATTTTCGCAGCGTTTACCCTGATCTTCTGGCAACAAAAGCGTTTCAATTTTTCCAAAAAGCTTATTGTCTTTTTGATAAAACACGACTTCCGATTTTTCGAGTCCGGTTTCATCGTCTGTGGTTATCCAAGTATCTTCAATGGTTGGGGTTTGCGGTGTTGTTAACAACAGCATAAACAAAATAAGTGTGGTCATGGTGCTAAAAAAAAAATAGTTAATTTGGTTAAAAATACAATTAATCAAGAAATGAAGCGCATTTCAGCAATTATTTGGGTGTTAGCCGTTTTAATTCCTTTGGGAAGTTTTATTTATTTTATTGACAAGCAATTGATTAGTGGTTTTTTAAAACAAGCCCAAACAGAAAAGCACTATCTTTTTCTTTTGGTTTTGTTGTTGGGGGTTGGCACGCTAATAGGTTTGGTGCTCTATGCCGATCGAAAATCTTCCAAATAAAGCCCAAAAACAATCCTTATCTTTGGCCCAAAAAGATGCTACATTTCGATGCCACCGCCATTGGGGCTATGGATAAAATTTACCGCCTCAACTTAATCAACAGTGTTACAGGCTACAAATCTGCTCATTTAATTGGAACACGTTCAGAAACGGGTGCCACCAACCTTGCCGTTTTTAGCTCTGTTATCCATTTGGGCAGCAATCCCCCACTGATTGGGTTTATATTGCGCCCCACAACTGTTCCACGTCATACCTATCAAAATTTAAAAGCAACGGGAATTTTTACCCTTAATGCCATTACCAAAAATCAAATTGCTGATGCACATCATACCTCGGCCAAATATCCTCAAGAAATTTCTGAGTTTGATCAAACCCAATTAGAGGCAGAATTTAAACCCAATTGCAGTGCCCCATTTGTTAAAGGGGCTCCCATACAAATGGCCTGTCGCTTTGAAAATGAATATCATATTAAAGAAAATGACACCCTACTCCTAGTAGGAGCGGTGCAACACCTCTATGTAGCAAACACTATGGTAGGTGAAGATGGATGGGTGACGCTAGAGAAAGAAAACGTTGTGGCCATAAACGGTTTAGATGGCTATGCGCTTCCGCAACTTTTGGAACGTTTTGCCTATGCTAGACCAAATCCACAAAAAAAATAAATAGTGAAAGGATTGGATCCTCAATGGTGGGACTATGCCTTTGCACATAGTGATGCTGTTCCGGCACTCTTGCAGGCCCTAGAACGCGAAACCTTTCAAAAGGTTTTGCAACCCCGTATGCTTAGTGGACCACTTCAGGGACGCTTCTTGAGTTTTCTTTCCAAACTCATGCGCCCAAACACTATTTTAGAAATAGGCACTTTCACTGGCTATGCCACCCTCTGCTTGGCAGAAGGATTAGACCCAAAAGGCAAAATCCACACTATTGATTGCAATGAAGAATTGGTTGAACTTCAACAAAAATATTTTCAGCAAGCTCCACAAGCGAATCAAATTAAGTCCTATTTAGGAATGGCTTTAGACGTCTTGCCTCAACTAGAAGGGCCTTTTGATTTGGTCTATCTCGATGCGGATAAGATTAACTATGGTCATTATTTTGACCTTGTTCTTCCCAAAATGACCAAAGGAGGACTTCTCCTATCGGACAATGTGTTATGGGATGGAAAAGTTTTAGAAGACCCCAATCCAAAAGATTTGGTCACAAAAGCCCTGCAAGCTTATAATAAAAAACTTAAAAATGATCCTCGAGTGGAAAGTTTGCTTTTGCCCCTGCGGGATGGACTCACTTTGAGCAGGGTGCTTTAAAGGTCTCTTTTAATAGAATCGCCTAGATTATTAAAATCTTCTTTGACTTTGTCTACTTCCTTTTTAATATCGCTAGAGATAGATTTGGTTGGACTTTCAACATCTACCGATTTTTGTATTTCTCTTTTAATATCATTGGTGGCTTGACGCACTTGTGTCATTCCCTTTGCAAGGGTTCGGGCAATAGAAGGAATTCTATCGGCACCAAAAACCAGTAAAACAATAAAAAATACAAATACGATTTCTGCCCCACTAATAAACCACATGTCCATAAATTTTAGTCAAAGATATATGTTTAAGTTCATTAAGAAAGCGGTCGTATTTAAAATACGACCGCTTGCTTATGCTTGTTATCCTTTGAGTTTTTCTTTAAATTTCTCAAAATCTGAAGTACTTTCTTCCTGTGGCCAACTGTTGTTAGAAGTATCTATATCGGCTGTTTCTAGATCGGGGTCAACCACCACGCCAATAAGTTCTTTGTCAGAAGCCACTACCTTGCGAACCGCTTGATCGTTTTTACGCCATACTTGTGGAGGATAAGTAACGCGTTCCTCAGAACCATCGGCATAGCTATATTCCACAATCAAAGGCATCACTAGACCCCCTGGCTTTTTAAATTCTATTTCATAAAAATAGCTAGGTACTTTAGCACCTTCTTCTGCTGGGTTTTGGTCGAGATATTCTTTTAAAGCTGCAGAGTCTTCTAGGGAAACTTTAGTATCTGCGGTTGATAGACTGTCTTCTGCTGTCATAAAGACCATAGGAGGAAGATCATCTAGGGTCATATTATATTGAGAAAGCAATTCATCTACTTGAGGTCCAGGTTTGTCAGTTACTCTAAATTTTTTCACTTCGCCCACCCCAATATCTACATAGTCTGTGGAATAGAACCAGCCTCTCCAAAACCAATCTAAATCTACGGCAGAAGCATCTTCCATAGTACGGAAGAAGTCTTCCGGCGTGGGGTGTTTAAACATCCAACGCTGGGCATAGGTCTTAAAAGCATAATCGAACAATTCTCTACCCATAACGGTTTCTCTCAAAATGTTTAGAGCAGTTGCCGGTTTGGCATAGGCGTTGGGGCCTAGCTGATATACATTTTCTGGGTTCGACATAATGGGAGAGATAAAATCTTGTTCGCCTGCCATATAAGGAACAATCTTAGAAGGGTCTCCACGACGGGAAGGATAGTTTTCTTGCTCGCCTATAGATTCTGGATAAGATTGTCCAAATTCTTGTTCGGTGAGATATTGCATAAACGTATCAAGTCCTTCATCCATCCACCCCCATTGGCGTTCGTCAGAATTGACAATCATGGGGAAATAGTTATGTCCCACCTCGTGAATAATTACACTAATCATACCAAATTTAGTGCGATCTGAATAGGTACCATCTTCATCGGGTCGACCGTAGTTCCAGCAAATCATGGGATATTCCATACCTTGGTTTTTAGCGTGTACAGAAACTGCTTTTGGGTAAGGATAATCAAATGTGAATTTGGAGTAGGTCTTAAGAGTTTGAATTACGGCTTTAGTTGAATATTCTTCCCAAAGTGGATTTCCTTCTTTGGGATAAAGTGAAACGGCCATTACCTTATTGGGACCTATGTTTACGGCCTGTCTTTCCCAAATAAATTTTCGTGAGCTGGCAAAACCAAAATCGCGTACGTTTTGTGCCACAAATTTCCAGGTACTGGTTTTTTCTGAAAATTGCATTTCTTTTTGAGTGGCTTCTTCTTGAGTAACAATAAGAACGGGTTTGTCGTAGCTGTTTTCTGCCGCTTTAAATCGTTTGTATTCTTCTCTACTCAAAACTTCTTTGGGGTTTTGAAGCGTTCCAGTGGCTTCTACCACGTGGTCTGATGGCACGGTTATGTTCACCTCATAATCGCCAAACTCTAGCGCAAATTCACCATTGCCCCAAAACTGATAATTTTGCCATCCTTCAACATCATTATATACACACATTCTGGGGAAGAACTGAGCAATTACATAAGCTCTATTATCGTCTTTAGGGAAATATTCATAACCCGAACGACCTCTTTTCAAAACGTGATCGTTGATGTTATACCACCACTCTACTTGAAATACAAATTGTTCTCCGGGCTGCAAAGGCTTTGGAAGATCAATGCGCATCATCGTCATGTTGATGAGATGACGCAAGGGCTGACCCTGCATATCTTTAACGGATAAAATATTGAAACCTCCGTCAAAAGGCTCTGACATATAATCAGATACAAAATTTTTAGGCTGTATTAAAGGCGATACGCCACTGCCATTTTTTTCTAAGGCCGGAGCATCTTTTTTTCGAATGTTTTGATCCAATTGCATCCATAAATAGGGCAAGGCATCGGGAGAATTGTTGGTGTAGGTGATCGTTTCTTTGCCGTCAATTCTCGGATTTTTATCATTCAATGCAATGTCCATCACATAATCAACCTTTTGCTGATAATATTCTACTCCGGGTGCTCCCGAGGCATTGTGATATTTGTTTGGTGTAGCAAATTGGTCATATAGTTGGCGGAATTTGTTTTCATTCACATGCCCTTGTTGTTTTGTTTCCGCTTCTTGAGCAAAAGCACCCAAAAAGGTGAGCATCATTAAACGCATTACTAAATTCTTCATGATCATACTATTTTAATTTTTGGAAATCTATTTTTTCTTACTTAGCAATTGATTTTTACACTATAAATCAAAGCGAATATAAGGGTTATTTTTATGTAGCAAAAAACTTTTTCGGGTTTGCTTATGCTTGAAATGAATGATGTTTTTTTGATCTTCAAAAAGCTCCAAAAACACTTGGTTTTCAATACGAATACTTTTGGGCACCTCTTTTAAATTGAGTTCCAAATAATGTACAGCTATATCGTTTTTATATTCCTTTCCTAAATAGTGAATAGGAAGTGGGTCTCCCTCTGTTTGAATCTTCAATTTCTTTTTAAAATAAAGGCCTACCAAACTATCTATTTCAACCTGTTTGGAATCAGGCGCTAAACGAATATTGGCATTCTCTTTTCGAAGGAGCAGCTCTAGGTCATCAATAAAAATTTGAGAAGTAATTTGCAAGCTTTGTTGCGCTTCTTTATATACGATGACCGTGGTGCTCACATAAAATTTATGAGGCATGAGTGACAACCACCCCAAAAAAAAGAAGGTAAAAACTGCTTTAAGCATATTAAAAGGCTAATTCTTTTTTATACTGTTTGCTCAATTCAATTAGCTGGTCTATCAACATAAATTGTTGACTTTGCTGAAACAAATAAGAGGATTTGAGTTGGCTGTCTACGAATTCTAAAAAACCAACCACTTGGTCTTTTGGAAGTTCCAAATCTTGTTCAAAAAAGGAGGTCTCAAACACATAGGGCAAAATTTCACTAGGCTTGAGTTTCATTTTTTCTTCTTCTGTTTTGTTGGACAATGCCTTAGCCAAAAGCTTGGCTAAGTTGATAAAATCTATTCCATTGGTTATTTGACGGTCGTCTGCCAATTTGTTGATGACTCGAGTTGACTTGTCTTGTGAATAGTCAAAACCTTTAAATTCTTCTTCCTTTAAATTGACAAATCTTTCTACGTTTTCGGGGGTTACAATAACCTCATCAAGTGCCGTAATATTCTCTTCTACATAGAGGTCCAATCGCTTTTTAGCCATTATTTCAGGAGTAACTTTTACAGCTCTAATGCGGATGGTGAGAGCAGAAAAAATGATTTCATCTCCTTCTTTCATCTCCAATTCAAATTCTCCGTAGGCGTTGGTAATAGTGGCATTTTGAGCGGTATTGTTAATCACATTGGCGGCAACTAAATCGATGCTTTTATAGGCTAATTTACCCTGAATAGGAATGCGGCCTTGAGCCCAAAGAAGACCCGTCATGAGAAACAACACAACCAAAAAAGTAGTATTTTTCATAGCCTAAAGATAGGTTAGTCGGGTTGATAATAGAAAGCTAATGTTGTTAATTTTTTAATAATTGAATGGAAAATTTCTATACGCTAAAAACCATTTCAGCGGAACAGGCCTACACGGTGAGGCATCCCGTATTGCGCCCCAATCGGCCTTTTTCAAGCTGTATATTTGAATACGACACCCACGCGGAAACCCTCCATTTGGGTGCCTTTTTTGGGGATGAACTCGTGGGCGTTTTGAGTGCAATGCCCACCAACTGCCCCGACATTAAAACAGAAAGAGGCATTCAGTTTAGAGGCATGGCGGTTTTGGAAACACACCAAAGAAAGGGAGTAGGCACTCAAATGCTAAATGAACTCATTAAGCGTATCCAAGCACAAAACAAATGGGATTATTTTTGGTTAAACGCCCGTATCAACGCAATTTTAGTATATTTAAGAATTGGAATGCAACCGCTGGGAGCCCCTTTTGACATTCCACTCATTGGCCCTCACCAGAGGCTTTATAAAAAACTGTGATGCATAGAAAAGATTTTATAGCAACCCTCCTGTTAGGACTTGCTGGCAGTCAAGCCATTGGCCGCTCCATTGGGATCTCTCAATATTCAAAAGAACTGTTGTTGGGGCAGGGTCAACCAGCCTTAAGCTCGGGTGAGTCTCCTTTATTAATTCCGGTTCAAAAAGCCTTTGATCAAATGGCAGCGGCAGCTCAAAAAGAAAACATAATGCTAAAAGTGGTGTCAGGCTATCGCTCCTTTGATCGGCAAGCCTCCATTTGGAACAGAAAGTTTAAAGCCAATGAAGATGCGGGTTTGCAACCCAAGGCCAATATTCAAAAAATCATTGCCTATTCCACCCTTCCGGGCACTTCTAGACACCATTGGGGAACCGAAATAGACGTGATAGATGACCTTCCAAAAGAAGAGGGTGATGTGTTGCTAACCCCAAAATTTGAGGGATCAGGGCCCTATGCCAAACTCTTTCAATGGATGCAAAAAAATGCTGCTCAATTTGGCTTTTATTTGCCCTACACTGCTGCCAAAGGAAGAAAGGGGTTTGCTTATGAACCTTGGCATTATAGTTATGCCCCCATTTCGGTTCCTATGCTAAAGGCCTACTTGGATCTCGATTTATTTACATTGCTAAAAAATTCTAATGTATTGGGCAAAGAGGCTTTTGACAACACTTTTATGACCCGCTATATTGAAGAAAATGTCAAGGGAATAAACCCCAAACTCTTATAAATAAAAACTAAAAAAACCTACTTATGGGAAAAGGCGACAAAAAAACAAGACAAGGAAAAATCTTCAAAGGCAGTCATGGGGTGAGCAGGCCCAAAACCAAAAAAAGCAAAAAATCCTAACGAATAAAAACAGGTTCGCTGGAGCGCTGTGTTTCTTCCTCGCTAAATTGATATCCTCCTAAAGAAAAGGCTTTCAAGGCAGCTTCATTTTGTACCTCACTCTCTAGGAGGTGCCGCACCATCATGCCCCTTGCTTTTTTAGCAAAGAAGGAAATAATTTTGAGCTTGCCTTCTTTATACTCTTTAAAAACCGGGCTAATCAATTTTCCTTTCAACACTTTGGTATCAATAGCAGAAAAATATTCTTTGCTTGCCAGATTAACCACTAATTCATTTTCTTCTAATTCATCGTTGAGTGCAGTGGTGATTTTTTGTTTCCAAAAATCGTAGAGGTTTTTGCTAGACCCTATTTTCAATTTGGTGCCCATTTCTAAGCGATAAGCCTGAATTAAATCCAAGGGCTTTAACAAACCATATAAGCCCGAAAGAATCCGAACACTTTCCTGCATTTTTTTAATTTTCGATTCCGGGAGTGTATAAACATCCAAACCCGAATAAACATCACCATCAAAGGTGTAGATGGCTTGTTGCGCATTGGACGGAGTAAAGGGAAGCTTAAAATTTTGATTGCGATCCCAATTGAGAGTGGCCAAATTGGTAGAAATTGACATTAGAGCAGCCAATTTTTTTGGCGACTTTGTTTTTAAGAGGGCATTGAGTTTTTGGGCTTCTTTTAAAAAACACGGCTCGCTGTAGGTTTTCACAGTGAGTTCTCTTTCGTAGTTAAGAGACTTAGCAGGAGAAATGAGCATTTTCATAATAAACGGTTTTTCACAAATATAATGGGAATGCCAATGGCTAACAACTAAACACTATCAAGAGTCAAAATATTGCTATTGCAATTTCTTATGTTGTGCATAGGCCCGCCATTTGGCTAGGACGTCCTTCATATCTTGCGGCAAGGCGGCTTCAAACGTCATCTTTTTTCCGGTTTCAGGATGTTCAAATCCAAGTGTTTGAGCGTGCAACGCTTGCCTAGGAAGCAACTGAAAACAATTCTCCACAAATTGCTTGTATTTGGTATAGACCGTTCCTTTTAGAATGTGATCGCCCCCATAGCGTGCATCGTTAAATAGCGGATGACCTAAATATTGCATATGCGCCCGAATTTGATGGGTTCGCCCTGTTTCCAATTCACATTGCAAGAAGGTCACATAGCCCAGTCGTTCTAAGACCTTATAGTGGGTAATTGCTTTTTTACCTTGCTCATTATCAGGATAAACCGTCATTTGCAATCTGTTTTTAGGGTGCCGTCCAATGGCGCCTTCTATCGTGCCCTTTTCTTGCGGTAGATCGCCCCAAACCAAGGCACAATAGGTGCGCTGGGTAGTTTTTTCAAAAAATTGTTGGGCTAAGTGGGTCATGGCAGTAGCAGTTTTTGCCACTACCAAAAGTCCACTCGTGTCTTTGTCAATTCGATGCACCAGTCCAGGACGGTTATCTGTATTTTGCGGTAAATCTCCAAAATGATGTAACAATCCATTGAGCAAGGTTCCTGAATAGTTTCCATGTCCCGGATGCACTACCAATCCCGCTGGTTTATTTAGCACCACTAATGCGGCATCTTCATAAACAATGTCCAAAGGAATAGGCTCGGCCACCAACAAATTTTCATAGGGAGGGTGTTCAAAAAAAACTTGTACTTTATCGTTGGGCTTAACTTTATAGCTGGCTTTAACAGCAGTGCCATTGACGTGAATGCAAGCAGCCTTTGCAGCCTGTTGAATCTTATTGCGCGTGGCATTTTCTATGCGATCCATTAAAAATTTATCTACACGCAGGGCAGATTGACCGGGATCGGCTTCAAAAGAAAAATGCTCATACAAGTCATTTTCTTCAGCCATTTCATCATGGTGTTCTTCACCTATTGCCATTGCCTAAGATGAGATCTATTGTAGCTGTTTTGGGTAGTTGATCCCCCGGAGAAACGGGCTTACCTTGATGGGTCATGCCCAACACCATATCTTTTCCAATATTGTCTTCATAGCGCACCGAGCCCACCGTAAAACCAACCGATTGGAGCATAGATTCGGCATTGCGTTGGGTAATTTGTATGAGGTTGGGAACGGTTATTTTTCGGTAGCCAGAAGGATTGAGAGTGATGTATATTTTACGATTTACTTTTACCTCCTCTCCCATAGATGGACTGTAGCTAATAACAGTTAAAGGGGGTTGATTGGGCGTGTATTTAGACGAATCAATAATTTCATAGCGCAATTGATGCTCCTCTAAAAGTGCTGAAAATTCGGTTAGGCTCAGCTGATCAATATTGGGCACCTGCATATAATCGTTGTGATCTGTATATTGGCGCAAGCCAATTTGCAATCCGAAAAAAAGAAATACCAAAACGCCTACAGCCCATAAAAGACTCTTGTAGAAAACTTTACTAAAAAGAAAACGGAGAAAAGACATTTGTTCTATTTGGAATTCAAAGATAATAAAACCTTGCTTTTGGATTGGTTTTAAATGCCCTACCTTTGTTTCTAATATTTTTTCAATGTCAAAAAGAAAAGTAGTCATTGTTTGCGGTGGTTTTAGCTCAGAGCGAGAAATTTCTTTAAAAAGCGGACAAACCGTGTGGGATCATCTTCCTCAAACCCATTGGGAGAAATATCGGTTAGTTATTGCTCCAGAAGAATGGAAATTGACCAATGCTGCCGGACAAGAAATTCCGTTCTCAAGGGGAGACTTTTCTTGGCAAGAAAACGGACAATGGCAGCAACCCGATGTGGTTTTTAATGCCATTCATGGGGCTCCCGGTGAAAATGGACAATTAGCTGGACTTTTAGAACTGCTCCAAATTCCGCAAACAAGTTGCGATTCCTATACAGCTGCACTTACCTACAACAAAAGAGATTGCCTTTCTGTGTTGAGAGAAAGAGGAATTCCCACGGCCAAACATCTCCACCTAGACCAAGGAACTCCCCTAGCTTCCCAAACCATTGTTCAACAATTGGGTTTTCCCCTTTTCGTAAAGGCCAATCGGGCAGGAAGTAGCTTTGGTGTTTATAAGGTTTCGGATGAAAAAGCTCTTCAGGATGCCATTGTAAAAGCTTTAGAAGAAGACAGTCAATTACTATTAGAAGCGGCCCTAGAAGGTAGCGAGGTTTCTGTTGGCGCTTTTCGAACCGAAGAGGGTATTACTATTTTGCCTCTCACCGAAATCATTTCCGAAAATGATTTTTTTGATTATGAAGCCAAATATGAAGGCAAAGCAAAAGAAATTACACCGGCTCAAATTCCAGAACAATGGGCTCAACAAGTGCGGGAGCAAATGACCTTTATTTATGAAACCCTTCAACTCAAAGGTGTTGTACGCAGTGAATTTATTTTTGTAGATGGGGTGCCGCATCTATTGGAAATTAACACTGTTCCAGGCATGACCCAAGCCAGCATTATTCCCCAACAACTCGCAACGGCTCAACTCGATTTGGGTTCCTTTTTTGAACAACAACTGCTCTTGGCACTCGCTGAAAAATAAGTATCTTTGAGTATGCAACGCGCGCTTTTTCCTGGTTCTTTTGACCCCCTCACCCTAGGGCATGTTGATGTAGTGGAACGCGCCCTTCCTTTTTTTGATGAAATTGTCATCGCAGCTGGAATCAATACGGATAAATCGTATATGTTTTCTGTAGAACAACGCATGGAATTCATTCAAAAGACCTTTGCCCACCAAAAAAAAATTAAGGTTACCTCCTACGAAGGACTCACTGTTGACTATGGGCAAAAAATTAAGGCGAATGCCATCATTAGAGGACTACGAAATCCGGCCGACTTTGAGTTTGAAAAAGCGGTAGCTCAAATCAATCGAAAACTTTCGGGAATAGAAACCTTGTTTTTGCTAACAGATGCCAACACCGCTTTTATTAGCAGTAGTATAGTGCGTGATATTATGGTCAATAAGGGAGATTATTCTTCCCTTGTCCCCAAGGCTGTTCGGTTGTAAACCCCTTCCGCTACAATCAATTTGATATTTTCGTAGGCATTTTCCATGAGTGTAGGGATCTCTTCTTTAGTGCACCAAACTGCTTGTTCTATACTTTCTTCTTGTTGAGGCAATAAGCGACCCGCATAGGTTGTTTGCATCAAATACCAATGCGTTTTTTTAAGTTTATAACGGCCGTTGGCCTTAAACAGATGATAGGTGATTTGAAGCGCCTTTTGAATCATCAAATCACCCACATTGGTTTCTTCATAAACTTCTCTTTTGGCACCCGAAATAATGTCTTCTTTTTTGTTGCGTTTTCCCTTGGGCAAATCCCATTTTTTATTCCTAAAAATAAAGAGATAACTCCCATTTTGGTGCTGTACAAGCCCTCCTCCTGCTTCAACCATAGGAAACCATTCGGTTAGGTAGCTAAACAACTTTTCTTCGTCTTGGTGATAGAGTGAAACGGCTTTAACTTTTTTAGACTTAAGTGCTTTTATGATCCCTATGGGATGTATATATTTTAAAAATAAAATGGGGTGTTCCTCGCTTGAGCTATGGGCTATTGAGGTGATCAAATTCAGGGGCTTTTCATTGAAAAAAACTTTATACATTTGTATATGATTATAAATCAAAAAACAGCCCAAAAGACCGCCTCGTTACTCTTACAAATAAAGGCAATAAAATTGAATTCTGAAAATCCATTTCAGTGGGCCAGCGGATGGTTTTCACCCATCTATTGTGACAACAGAGTGGTGCTTTCTCATCCATCCGTTAGACATTATATGTGCTCCGAAATAGTGCGTGAAATTGAACGTGAATCGCCTAAAGAATATGTCATTGCCGGAGTGGCTACGGGAGCCATTGGCATGGGCATGCTGGTGGCACAAGCACTAGATGCACCCTTTATTTATGTGCGACCGGAACCCAAAAAACACGGTAAAAAAAATCAAATTGAAGGGCAACTGAAACCCGGACAAAAGGTTCTTGTAATTGAAGATTTGATCAGCACCGGAAAAAGTAGCCTAAATGCAGTAGCAGCGCTAAAAGAAGCTGGGGCAGATGTAACCCAAATGTATGCCCTTTTTACCTATGGCTTTGCAACGGCAGAAGAAAGTTTTAAAGCGGCAAACATGAGTTTAAAAACCTTGTGTGATTATGAGCATATGCTTCCTGAAGCAGTGGCCCAAAATTATATTTCTTCTAGCGAAGTTGAATTCTTGCAAGCCTGGCGAAAAGATCCTGCAAATTGGGGTCGCTAAACCCTATAATTCATTTTTAATTCGTTAAAAGAATAGGCGTGTTGCTCTCGGTTTGGCAATTCAATTAGAGCCTTTCCATTTTTGTTAACTCCCATTAAGGTGGCCAAAAAAGAGTGTTCTCCCCTACTAAATTCACTTGGCTCCTTTCTCTGCCACAAAAGAGCATTATAAGGAGCTAAAAAAGAAGCGCGTTTACCTTGTTCAAAGGCATCAAAAACAAGACGAAGCCGAAATAAGAGTTGCTTTAAAACCGCTTCTAGTTCCCATTTTTTTCCTGAGGCCAACATTAAAGAACTTGCTTGCGGAAGTCCTTCAAAATCAATCTGATTTACGTTGAGTCCAATTCCAATGACTGAACTCTTAATGCTTTTTGATTGGGTGCTGTTCTCAATTAAAATACCCCCTATTTTCTTGTTGGCTGACAAGATGTCGTTAGGCCATTTTACCTTGGTGTCAAAAAGTCCAATTTCTTTGAGTGCCTCCACAACGGCAACACAAACCGCAGCATTTAACAAAAAAGATTGACCCAAAGAAAAACCTTCAAAAACCTTATAAATACTAAAGGTTAGGTTTTTTCCAGCCGCAGCATTCCACCGGTTTTGATGTTGCCCTCTCCCTTTTGTTTGAAAACCCGCCCAACAGAGATCATCATTTTTTGCACTGTTCTCATAATGTCTTTGCTTTAAAAAATCGTTGGAAGAAGGGATGGCATCAAGTTTGATTATATTGAAATTGTACATGGAGAATGACAATATGAAGGTAAAAACTAATAAATTTGTATAAAAGTAGTAGAATTTAATGGCAAACAATAATTCAAGTGCCGATGTCTTAATAACTCACATTATTGAAGGAATTGAAAATCTAAAAGGAGAAGACATTCAACTCTTAGATTTAAGAGCAATTGACAATACGCCTTGTGATTATTTTATTATCTGTAATGGGAACTCAAACACCCAAGTAAACGCCATTGTTCAATCCATACAAAAAACGGTTAGCAAAGCTGTGAAAGAAAAACCCTTTCATATTGAAGGACAAAGTAATGCCGAATGGATTTTGATGGATTATGTCAATGTTGTAGTGCATGTTTTTCAAAAGCAAATTCGTGACTACTATAATCTAGAAGCACTTTGGGGTGATGCCAAAACAACCCAAATAGCCTCTAACTACTAAAAAAAACTATGGAAAACGAAAAAAAACCAAGCGCACCAAAATTTAATATGTACTGGTTCTATGGACTGGTTGTGGCCATTCTATTGGGCACTACACTTTTTGGAGGTGCAGACTCGATCTCTAGTGGATCTCAAATTAATATTTCAAATTTTGAAAATTATCTTAATGCTGGAGATATTAAAGAAGTGCTCATTATTCGCAATAAGAGCAGTGTTCTAGTGACCCTTAAACCAGATGCTCTTTCTAAACAAGAGCACAGCAAAGCTAAAGCTACCAATATTTTTGGACAAGAAAACATTGCAGGTCCCCATTATCAATTTGAAGTGGGCAGCCTAGAACTTTTTGAAGAAAAACTGGAGGTGGCACGAAACAATGGGATTGATTTTCGGTGGGATTTTAAAACCATTGAAAATCGATGGATGGATGTATTCATTAGTTTTTTACCCATCATCATCATCATTGCCGTTTGGATTTTCTTAATGCGACGCATGTCTGGTGGTGGAGCCGGAGGGCCTGGGGGACAAATTTTCAATATTGGAAAATCAAAAGCCAAACTGTTTGACCAAAATACCGATGTAAAAATAACGTTTAAAGACGTGGCCGGATTAGAGGGCGCAAAAGAAGAAGTACAGGAAATAGTCGATTTTCTTAAACATCCATCAAAATATACTGTTTTAGGGGGCAAAATTCCTAAAGGCGCACTCTTAGTAGGCTCCCCCGGAACAGGAAAAACACTTTTAGCCAAGGCCGTAGCCGGAGAGGCTAAAGTGCCTTTTTTCTCACTCTCCGGTTCCGATTTTGTTGAAATGTTTGTGGGTGTTGGCGCATCTCGTGTTCGAGATTTGTTCAAACAAGCTAAGGAAAAATCGCCCTCCATCATTTTTATTGATGAAATTGACGCCATTGGAAGAGCCCGAGGAAAAAGTAATTTTACGGGTTCAAATGACGAAAGAGAAAACACACTTAACCAATTGCTCACCGAAATGGATGGCTTTGGCACCAACACCAATGTGATTGTAATTGCTGCCACAAACCGTGCAGATGTTCTCGATAAAGCCCTTATGCGTGCCGGGCGTTTCGATCGACAGATTTATGTAGATCTACCCGATTTAAAAGAACGTAAAGAAATTTTTAAAGTGCATCTAAAACCACTTAAAGTCACTAAAACGTTAGACATTGACTTTCTCTCCAAGCAAACCCCTGGCTTTTCGGGTGCCGATATTGCCAATGTTTGTAACGAAGCGGCACTTATTGCTGCCCGTAAAAACAAAAAGTCGGTGGGCAAACAAGATTTTCTAGACGCAGTAGATCGTATAGTGGGTGGATTAGAAAAGAAAAATAAAATTATTACCCCCGAAGAAAAAAGAACCATTGCTTTTCACGAAGCCGGTCATGCTCTGGTGAGCTGGCTATTAGAACACGCTGCTCCACTCGTGAAAGTGACCATAGTGCCACGCGGACAATCTTTGGGTGCGGCATGGTATTTACCCGAAGAAAGACAAATTGTGCGCACCGATCAATTGCTAGATGAAATGTGTGCCACTTTAGGTGGGCGAGCTGCCGAAAAAGTTATTTTTAATAAAATTTCTACCGGGGCATTAAGCGATCTTGAAAAAGTGACTCGCCAGGCCAGAGCCATGGTCTCTGTCTATGGCCTCAATGAAACCTTGGGCAATATCACCTATTATGATTCTTCAGGTCAATCTGAATATAGCTTTACCAAGCCATATTCTGAAGAAACAGCTCAAAAAATTGACCAGGAAATTTCAAAAATAATTGAACTGCAATACCAACGAGCTATTGACATTATCAAAAAATCTAAAGACAAATTAACCACGCTAGCCGAACGACTTTTAGAAAAAGAAGTTATCTTTAAAGACGACTTGGAGCGAATTTTAGGCAAACGTCCTTTTGAAAAAGACTCTGAACAAACGACTCCAGTAAAAAAAACATCGGCAAAAAAGCCTAAAGCGGAAGAATGAATTGAAGTGGCTAGACCGACTTTTTGGTAAACAGAAATCTGACTCAACAGATAAAAGCCCCTATTTGCCAAATGAAAAACTGTCCAAAGACATTGGCTTTGCTCAAAACTTTACAGAAAAAGGGGGGTTTTTTCTTTACAATGAATCCCAAAAAAATGTTTTGGCCAATTTCAAGGAGATTTTAAAAGAAAATTTTTGGGATTCTGAAGATATTTTGTGTTTTGATTCTCATTTGTCCACTGTTTTTAATCTCCCCTTAAAAACCGCTAACGACGACATAAAAAACTGTAAAGCTGGCCTTTTTTTATGTGAATATTTAATCAGCAACACAGGTGCTATTTTATTTTGCAACCGTCAAATGCATCACTTCAAGGTCAACCAACTCCCGCAAACCCTCATTGTCTATGCCAGTAGCAATCAATTTGTTTCAGATGTGAGCGAAGGCATGACCCTTTTAAAAAATAAATACACCAACAACATACCCACCAACATTAGCGCTATCGATTGTCAAGACGCCAAAGAATCGCTAACAACGAATAGTGCTCCAAGTCCCTCAAAAAACATATATTTACTTTTACAAGACCATTAAGTTTGATGAGGGATATTGCTATTAGGAGTCTTTCTGGGATCCTCTATGTGTTTTTGATAGTAGGCGCTGCTTGGGTTTCACAAACGCTCTTTTTGAGTATCATTTCCATTTTTTCTGGCTTAGCGCTTTTAGAATATCAACGACTGCAAAAGGTTACAAGCCCACTTCCCTATCTTTTTTTAATGCTATTATGGGTGCAAAGCGTTTTTCACTTTCTGCCCAATTTAATAACTGCTCTGCTTTTGCCCATTGTAGTGGGCATTAACCTCTATTTAGCTTTTGCCTTGTTTCAAAGTCCCAATCGAGCTTTTTCAAAACAATTTTCGCTCCTAGGGGCCTTTTTTTATCTAGCAGGGAGTAGCTATTTTATCTTAGCTCTAACCCATATTGAACCTGAGCTTGGGGTTGGCCCTGTTCTATTTGTTTATGCGTCCATTTGGGTTAACAATTCCTTTGCCTATTTGGTGGGTAGGCTTTTTGGCAAAACCCCTCTTTTTCCGTCTATTTCACCCAAAAAAACATGGGAAGGATTTTTTGGTGGGTTAGTTTTTACGCTACTTTTGAGTTATTATATTGCCGTGCAACAAACCGATTTTTCAATAGCTTACTTACTCCTAATGGGCAGTCTCATTGCCATCTTTGCTACGGTGGGAGATTTGGTGCAGTCTAAATTTAAACGCTTAGCCGCCGTAAAAGACAGCGGCTCACTAATTCCTGGTCACGGGGGCTTTTTTGATCGTATGGATAGTGTTTTGTTTAGCGCTCCGCTTATATATGCTATATATTTAATTTTTAGTTATGTTTCATAGAGAAGGACATCGAATTATTTTAACTGCCTTTTTGCTGGCAACCCTTGCGCTTTTAGGCCTAGACTATTTTCTTCCTGCAAACTTCATCCAACAACTGCTTCAAATTGGTGTTTTAACACTATTGATTTTAGTACTCCAATTCTTTAGAAATCCCAAACGCAATATCCAGCTTAATGACAAGCAAATCATTGCTCCTGCAGACGGCAAAATTGTGATCATTGAAGAAGTATTCGAAAAAGAATATTTTAAAGACCAACGCCTACAGGTCTCCATTTTTATGAGCCCTCTAAACGTTCATGTTACTCGCTATCCTATGAGTGGCAAGGTCGTGTTTAGCAAATATCACCCTGGAAAATATTTGGTGGCCTGGCATCCAAAATCATCAGAATTGAACGAACGCACAACCATAGTTGTAGAAAATGAATCGTTTGGTAAAATTCTCTATCGCCAAATTGCAGGTGCCGTAGCAAGACGAATTGTGAATTATGCACACGAAGGGCAAGAAGCTATTCAAGGAAGTGATGCCGGGTTTATTAAATTTGGCTCACGAATTGATTTATTTCTTCCCTTAGGCACACCTCTGGCGGTGGCATTACATCAAAAGGTTAAAGGTGGAATTGATGCAATTGCACAATTGGACTAGAGCAACTTTAAACTTTTTTCCAACAACTCTATTTTAGCTTGGGCGTCTGCCGCTTTTTTTCGTTCCATAGCAATGACCTTTTCAGGAGCGTTGTTCACAAAACGTTCATTGGCTAGCTTTTTTTCTACCGATTGCAAAAATCCTTTAGCATATTTCAACTCTGCTTCAAGTTTTTCTTTTTCTTCTGCCGCATTGACTTGTTGGTCTAAGGGCACAAAAAATTCCATTTGTTTTACTCTAAAACTACCCCCCAGACCAGCTTGGGCAACAGGCCCCAAAAGGTCTCCAACAAAAGCAAGTTTTTGAATACTGGCTTGAAACGGAAGTTTTTGAGCAGCTGAAGTTCTATGTAGGGTGAGGGATTCCTTGAACGGCACTTGCTTTTCTTTTCTAAAATGACGTACTCCTGCTACAATTTCTTTGGCGGTTTCAAAATCCTCCAATAGTTTTAAATCTACAGTGCCCAATTTTGGCCATTGGGAAATTATTAAGGCCTCATCTTGGGTTCTTGTACGCATGGCTTGCCATAGTTCTTCGGTTAAAAAGGGCATAAATGGATGCAAAAGGCGCAGGTTATTTTCAAAGCAGGTTTTTACTTTTTGACCCATAGAGGTGTTAAGGGGCTGTCCATATTCGGGTTTCACCAATTCTAATAACCAAGAACAAAAATCATCCCATAACAATTTGTATACGGCCATAAGGGCATCCGAAATACGATACTTTTCAAAGTGAGCGTCTACCTCGGCAAGGGTTTGATTAAATTGGTTTTCATACCACAGGAGTGCTTCCTCTGCTGCTGGTTCTATGGCAACCTCTTCTTTTAATTCCCATCCTTCTACTAAGCGAAAAGCATTCCAAATTTTATTAGCAAAATTTTTGCCTTGTTGACATAAATTTTCATCAAAAAGCAAATCGTTTCCAGCGGGAGCACTCAACATTAAGCCTACCCGAACTGCATCTGCACCATAAGATTCAATGAGTTTTAGTGCATCAGGAGAATTGCCCAATTGTTTGGACATCTTGCGACCTTTATTGTCGCGAACTAATCCGGTGAGATAAACCTTAGAAAAGGGTTTTTCACCTCTAAATTCATAGCCTGATATGATCATCCTTGCTACCCAGAAAAATAAAATATCGGGGCCAGTGACGAGGTCTTGCGTTGGATAATAATAGTTGATTTCTTTGTTGTTGGGATTACAAATACCGTCAAAAACAGCTATGGGCCATAGCCAAGAAGAAAACCAGGTGTCTAAAACATCTTTCTCCTGCTTCAAATCTTGAGAACTGAGCGCTTTGTTTCCTGTTTTTTCTTTGGCTTTTTCCAATGCCTCTTCAAGGGTTTCGGCAACCACAAAATCTTGTTGACCAGAACCGTAATAGTAAGCCGGAATTTGATGTCCCCACCACAATTGTCTAGAAATATTCCAATCGCGAATATGCTCCATCCAGTGGCGATAAGTATTTTTAAATTTTTCAGGCACAAGAGCCACGGCGTCATCTTCTAAAACGGCTTTAATGGCTGGTTGTGCAAGAGTTTCCATTTTGAGAAACCACTGTTCAGACAAACGGGGTTCAATGACAACCTTGGTGCGTTCAGAGGTGCCTACTTTGTGTGCATGGGGTTCTTTTTTAAGTAAAAATCCTTTCTCCTCTAATTCTTTAACAATTTGTTTTCGAGCAACAAAACGATCTTTTCCTTGGTAGTGGAGGCCGTTTTCATTTAGGGTTGCATCTTCATTTAATATATTGACAAGCTCTAAATTGTGCTTTTTTCCTAAGGCATAATCGTTAGGGTCATGAGCGGGTGTAACTTTTAAACAACCGGTTCCAAATTCTCGGTCCACATAGGCATCTGTTATTATTGGAATAGCTCTCCCCACCAAAGGCACTTCCGCTTTTTTACCGTGCAGGTCATAATAGCGTTCATCTTCTGGGTGGACACAAATGGCAGTGTCTCCCAAAAGGGTTTCCGGACGGGTGGTGGCAATAATCACTTTTTGATCACTTCCTTGTATGGGATAGGCAATATGATAGAGCATGCCTTGCTTTTCTTCATAAAGCACTTCTTCATCAGAAAGGGTTGTTTGGGCTTCGGGATCCCAATGCACCATTCGATAGCCTTTATAAATCAATCCTTTTTCATAGAGTGCTACAAAAACCTTAATAACCGATGCTGACATATCATCATCAAGCGTAAACTTGGTGCGTTTCCAATCGCAACTACACCCCAATTTTTTGAGCTGCTCTAAAATTACCCCGCCATATTGATGGGTCCATTCCCAAGCGTGTTCTAGGAAAGCATCACGGGTCAAACTGCTTTTGTCAATTCCTTCAGCCTTGAGTTTGGCCACTACTTTGGCTTCCGTGGCAATAGAAGCATGGTCTGTACCGGGCACCCAACAAGCATTGTAACCTCGCATTCTAGCTCGTCTAATAAGAATATCTTGGAGGGTGTTGTTGAGCATATGCCCCATGTGCAACACGCCCGTTACGTTGGGAGGTGGAATCACGATGGTATAGGCCTCACGTTCATCTGGTTCTGAATCAAAATAACCGTGTTCTTGCCAATAGGCATACCATTTTGACTCTACTTCATGGGCATTAAACTTAGAAGGAAGTTGCATTAAATTGTGTCTCTTTTAAAAAACAAAAGTAAGCAGCTCATCGTTATAATAAAAAAGAAAGGTTTGTAAATCCCTTATTTAATACTTACCTTTAAATTTTAATATTAAACCCCATGAAAAAAATTCTATTTTCTTTATTGTTTATCCTCCCTTTAGGTGTTGCTTTAGCTCAAAGTGGGCCTGCCATTAGTTTTGAAAGTGATCTTATTGACTACGGAGAAGTAGTCCAAAACAGCGATGGCACAAGGGTGTTTAAATTCACCAACACGGGGGATGCGCCTCTTTTGATAAAAGACGCTAAATCTTCCTGTGGGTGCACTGTTCCTAAAAAGCCCGAAGGGCCCATTGCCCCCGGAGAAAGCGGAGAAATTGTGGTTCGTTACGACACCCAAAACAGAGTGGGTCAATTCCGAAAAACCATTACCCTCACCACCAACATTGAAAACAACCCAATGGTGGCTCTAAAAATTAAGGGAAATGTGCTTCCTAAAAGCGACTAAAACGAGACGGCATATCTTCATTTTCTAAAAAATTTAGCACCTTTGCATCTTAATAATTTAGGATGCCACAATTATCGAAAAAAGGCTTAGAACTGCCTGCCTCTCCCATTAGAAAACTAGTGGTTCATGCTGATGCCGCTAAAGAAAGAGGCATAGAGGTGTTGCACCTCAACATTGGCCAACCTGATATTGAAGCCCCTCAAGAGGCTATGCAGGCGGTGCTGGAAGCAAAGTTAAAGCTACTTCCTTATGGCATGTCTCAAGGCACCTTGAGCTACAGAACCAAACTGTGCAACTACTATAAAAAACACCAAATAGACGTGTCGCCAGAAGACATCTTGGTTACTACAGGAGCCAGTGAAGCACTCTATTTTTGTTTAAATCTCATTTGCAATGCTGGAGATCAAATAATAATTCCAGAGCCGTTCTATGCCAATTATAACGGTTTTGCTAGTGCTGCTAGTGTGGATGTGGTGCCGGTTGTTTCAGATTTTGCTGATCAATATGAACTACCCCCTATTGAAAAAATAGCCGAAAAAATAACACCCAAAACCAAGGCTATTTTATTGTGTAATCCCAGCAATCCTACAGGCTATGTCTATGGGCAGGAGGCCATTGAAGCCCTAGGTAAATTAGTGATTGAAAAAGATATTTTTTTAATTGTAGACGAAGTCTATCGCGAATTTATTCATAATGGAACTACACACTATTCGGTGTTATGCAACCCCTTATGGAGCGAACATTCTGTGATGATTGATTCGGTTTCTAAACGTTATAGCATGTGCGGGGCACGCGTGGGCTGTATGGTTTCCCGCAATAAAAAATTGTTGGCACAAGCGCTTAAATTTGCACAACTCAGATTGTCTCCCCCAGCTTATGCCCTCATTGCGAGCGAAGCAGCTTTAGACGCACCCGATTCCTATTTAGAGGGTGTTATTGCTGAATATGGAAATCGCCGTAAGGTGATGATAGAAGCCCTTGAAAAAATTCCGGGGGTAGCTGTCTCACATCCTATGGGTGCCTTCTATTGCATGGCTAAATTGCCGGTGGATGATGCCGAAGATTTTTCAAAATTTTTATTGACTGATTTTTCAGATCATGGAGAAACCTTAATGCTGGCACCCGGACAAGGATTTTATTCCACCCCCGGGTTAGGAAAAAACGAAGTGCGCATTGCCTTTGTTTTGGAAGCTAAAAAACTCATTCGAGCAGCTGAAATTTTAGCGCTTGCCCTGCAACAATACAAGCAAGTTTAAATTGATTTGACTTTCTCAAGATGGCGGTAATACAAAAAGATATTTCACTTAAAAATTACAACACTTTTGGGATTGACATCAAAACAAAGGGGTTTGTCAAGGTGGAAGCCATTGAAGAATTACCTACATTAATAGAGCATAATCCTTATCCAAAACTCTTGGTGCTTGGGGGCGGAAGTAACATTTTGTTCACCCAAGATTTTGAAGGTTTAACCCTCCTGATGGCCAACAAAGGCATTACAAAAATTTGGGAAACTGAAAAAAAGATAGGCCTAGAAATAGCCGCTGGAGAAAACTGGCATGAACTGGTTTTATGGGCCTTGGAGCACCACTATGGTGGGCTTGAAAACTTGGCTCTCATTCCGGGTAGCGTAGGTGCTGCTCCTATTCAAAACATTGGTGCCTATGGTGTTGAATTTGAATCGGTTTTTCACTCCTGCAAAGTGCTCGAAATTGCTACTCTAAAAGAACAAGTGCTTTCTAAAGCCGACTGCCAATTAAGCTATAGAAATTCTATTTTTAAAAATGTAGCTAAGGGAAAATTTATCATTCTCTCCGTGCAAATTGAGCTCCAAAAAGCCCCTCATGCCGTAAAGATAGAATATGGTGCCTTAAAGGAACATATACATTCACCGAACCCCACCATTCAAGACGTGGCGCAAGCTGTTATACAAATTCGAACGGCAAAACTACCGAACCCTGAGGTACTTGGAAATGGGGGTAGCTTTTTTAAAAACCCAGTAGTTACTGAAACTACCTTTAAGACACTCCAAAAAGAATTTCCTCAGTTGCCCCATTATCCTCAAACAGATGGAGTTAAAATTCCCGCAGCTTGGCTCATAGACCACCTTGGATTTAAAGGCTATCAAAAAGATGGTGCTGGGGTGCACCAACAACAGGCTTTGGTGTTGGTCAATCATGGTCAGGCCACAGGTTCTACTCTTGTAGCGCTTGCCGAAACAATTGAACAAAAAGTAGCGTCTACCTTTGGCATTACACTCGAACGAGAAGTAAATGTTTGGTAGGACTATTCCCTATTTTTAGAATCGATAAGAATGGTGACAGGCCCGTCGTTAATCAATTCTATTTGCATATCGGCTCCAAAGCTTCCCGAAAGCACTTCATCACCAAGACTTTTGGTTGCCTCCTGCAAAAAAGATTCGTAGAGGGGAATGGCATGTTCGTGTTTAGCCGCCCCGAGATAAGAAGGTCTATTGCCTTTTTTGGTGCTAGCCATGAGCGTAAATTGACTCACAATGAGCAAGGCCCCTTCTACCTCCTTCACCGATTGATTCATCACCCCGTTTGCATCGTTAAAAATTCTCAAATTCACGAGTTTGTTAACCAACCACTTCACCTCTTCTAGACTATCATCATGGGTGATGCCTAGCAGCACCACCAATCCGTGACCCATGGTTTTTTGTTCTGTTTGGTTGATAGTAATGGCAGCTTTGGTGACCCGTTGAATAACTATCCGCATCTTATTTTCTATAGGTTGTGTCTTCTTCTAATAACTGTAAATAGCTCGCATAGCGTGAGGCTGCAATGGTTCCCTCTTCTACAGCCTTGCGCACGGCACAATCCGGTTCTTGAACGTGTATGCAATTGTAAAACTTACAAGAGGCGGCGTGATGCAAGAGTTCAGGAAAATAGTGTGCCATTTCATTCGATTCAATTTCTACCACGCCAAAACCTTTAATTCCGGGGGTGTCAATTAAGCGTATAGAATCTACTAGGTCATACATTTCGGCAAAGGTGGTGGTATGTTGGCCTTGCATATGCTGTTTGGAAACTGTGGCAGTTTTTAAATCTAACCCGGGAGCAATAGCATTGATGAGGGTGGTTTTACCCACACCACTATGTCCAGAAATCATACTCACTTTCCCTTCCATTAGCTTTTTCACTTGCTCAACACCAGTTTCTTCTAGGGCTGAAAGCTGTTTGGTAACATAGCCAATTTGCTCATATAAGTGGGCTAAATTGTTGATTGCTTCTTTTTCATCTGTAGAATAGGTGTCCATTTTATTAAATAGCAACACCACTGGAATATGGTGGGAAGCTGCCGCCACCAAAAAACGATCTATAAAAGGAGTGAGTGTGGGAGGCTCTTTAAGCGTAACCAATAAAAATACTTGATCAATATTAGCCGCAATAATGTGGGTGCGTTTAGATAAATTCACGGCCTTTCTAACAATGTAGTTTTTACGATCCAAAATGGCAATTATGGTGCCTTGAGGGGTTGCGCTATCGGGATCAATTTCAAATTGCACCCGATCACCTACTGCCACGGGATTGGTGCTTTTGATGCCCTTAAGTCGTAATTTACCCACTATACGACAGTCATAAAAAGTGTTTGCTGCTTTAACACTATACCAACTACCCGTTGAACGATATACAATACCTTCTATCATATTGCCTACAAAGTAACTACTTTTTGGCTACATCCCTTTTTTATTCAGTTCAATTGCTGTGCCAAAAAGGGGTGAAATCGTATCTTTGCAAAAAAGAAATTTCATGGCCCAAAAAACACTTCTCATGATTTTAGATGGTTGGGGAAATGCACCCGACCCCAAGGTATCTGCAGTAGATTTAGCCCACACCCCATTTATAGACCATCTTTATAAAACCTATGCCCACAGCACCCTTAGAACCGATGGTGAACATGTAGGTTTGCCCACCGGACAAATGGGAAACAGTGAAGTGGGTCATATGAATTTAGGGGCTGGACGCATTGTTTATCAAGACTTGGCGAAGATCAATAAAGCAGTGCAAGAAAATACGCTAAAAAATGAAAAGGTTTTACAAGAAGCTTTTAATTATGCTAAAAAAGAAGGTAAGAAAATTCATTTAGTAGGCTTGTTGTCAGATGGAGGGGTACATTCTCATATTGATCATTTAGAAAATTTAGTAGAAGTTACAGCCGCTAATGGCATATCCAATTTTTATGTTCACGCCTTCACCGATGGGCGGGATGTAGACCCACAATCGGGCGTGCAATTTGTTTCTAGGCTCCAACAAAAATTAGCTCAAACCGGGGGCACCCTTGCTTCTATAGTGGGACGCTACTATGCCATGGATCGAGACAAACGCTGGGAACGAATTAAAAAAGTATATGATTTATTGGTACAAGGAAAAGGAACTCCAAGCAACGATTTGACTAAAAGTTTAGAAAAGAGTTATGCCAATGGAATTACAGATGAATTTGTGGAACCCCATTTTTTAGCAGATGCCCACCAACAAGCTGTGGCCACCATAGCAGCCGGAGATGTTGTGCTCTTTTTTAATTTTAGAACCGATAGAGGAAGAGAATTGACCGAAGTGCTCTCCCAAAAAGCCTTTCCTGAATATGACATGACCCCGCTAGCACTTCACTATGTTACCCTTACCAATTATGATGAATCGTATAAAGGGGTTAATGTGATTTTTGACAAAGAAAATTTGACCGGCACCTTAGGAGAAACCCTTGCTCAAGCCAAAAAAACACAAGTGCGTATTGCAGAAACAGAAAAATATCCACATGTGACCTTTTTCTTTAATGGTGGGCGCGAAATACCCTTTGAGGGAGAAGATCGTATTTTATGCCCCTCTCCCAAAGTGGCTACTTATGATTTACAACCTGAAATGAGTGCTCCAGAAGTGCGCACGGCCATAGTGGAACGCATTCAGCAAAACCCACCTGATTTTATCTGTTTAAATTTTGCAAATCCGGACATGGTGGGGCATACTGGAGATTTAGCCGCAGCTATCAAAGCTTGTGAAACTGTTGATCAATGTGCACAAAAGGTAGTGGAGGCAGCCCTTGAAAAAGACTATGCCTGCCTAATTATTGCCGATCATGGCAATTGTGAAACCATGAAAAATGAAGATGGAAGCCCCAATACTGCTCACACCACCAATCCGGTGCCCATTATTTTAGTAGACACTCAAAAGCGAAAACTCCGTTCAGGGGTCTTGGCCAATGTGGCACCCACAATTTTAGATCTTATGGGATTGGATAAACCAGCCGAAATGACCGAAAATTCTTTACTTGAACCCTAACGCTCAACCCGCTTTAAAAATGAAACCAATCTTTCTACTATTTGCGAGCCTTTCCCTTTGTTTGGGCTGTCAAGAACAAACAAATGCGCAAAAGGAACTACAACCCCTTCCCGTTAAAAAAGCCTTAACCCAAGCAGGAGACCCCATGATCCTTGGACCCCTCAATAGAGCTAATTTAAAGGACTCTCTCTACCAATCTTGGTTTCAAGACAGCTATGATTTTTATCGTGTTCCCCAAAACTGGGCAACAGACCTAAAACAAAAGGCTCAAGAATTTGAATTGGTCATCTTTATGGGCACTTGGTGCGAAGACACCCAAAGAGAATTGGGGGGCATTTTTAAGCTGGTTGACGCTTTAGAAATTGCCGATGCAAACATCACCATGTATGCACTAAACGAAGATAAAGAGAGTGAAGAAGGCTATGAAAAACCTTATTCCATTCTCAATATTCCTACCCTCATCTTCCTAAAAGATGGACAAGAAGTGAACCGTATTGTGGAACTACCGGTAGAAACCCTCCATGAGGATATGCAAAAAATAATCACCGGACAGCCTTATCAAAATGCCTACGATTTTTAAGTACTTCTTATGACGATTAAAACACCGGAAGAAATTGCTTTAATGTATGAAAGTGCCCAAATTGTTTCTAAAACATTGGGAATGTTAGCAAGCGAAATTAAACCGGGAGTAACCACTTTACAACTCGATCAAAAGGCCGAAGAATTTATTCGAGATCACGGAGCCCTACCGGGCTTTTTAGGGCTTTATGATTTTCCCAACACCCTCTGTGTGAGTCCCAATGCCCAGGTGGTTCATGGCATTCCCAACAATACCCCCTTAGAGGAAGGCGATATACTCTCAGTGGATTGCGGGGCTTATAAAAATGAGTTCTTTGGCGATCATGCCTATACCTTTGCTGTAGGCGAAATAGCCCCAGAAACAGAACAATTGCTCAATGTAACCAAAGCCTCTTTATATAAAGGCATTGCTCAATTTAGAGCAGGAAAACGCATAGGCGATTTGGCCCATGCCATTCAATCCTATACGGAGTCTTATGGCTATGGTGTGGTGCGTGAATTGGTAGGCCACGGCTTGGGAAGAGAAATGCACGAAGCCCCAGAAGTACCCAATTATGGGCGAAGAGGATTTGGTAAAAAATTTCAAGACGGCATGGTGTTGGCCATAGAACCCATGATCAACCAGGGCACCCGAAAAATAAAACAACTGCCCGACGGATGGACTATCCTCACGGCAGATGGCGCCCCTAGTGCTCATTTTGAACACAATGTAGCGCTCATTGACGGCCAACCTCGCTTATTGTCCACTTTCAAATATGTGTATGACGCACTCGGCATTTCTTCCGATGAAGAAGAACCCTATTTATATCAGCCATGAAAAAGCTGTTGCAATGGTTTCCACGTCCGTTTTTAATCCAAATGAGTTTGTGGTTGCGTCCTTTTTTACGATTTTTCTACAAAGGAAACCGTTTTATTGATCCCATAGACGGTAGTGGCTATCGTACTTTTTTGCCCTATGGCTATGGTCCCCAATTAAGACCCAATGCTCTTTGCCCTGGCACCCTTTCTCTAGAAAGACACCGTTTGTTGTGGCTCTATTTGAAACAGCATACTACTTTTTTAAAAGACTCCCTAAAGGTTTTGCACCTAGCCCCTGAACAAGTTTTTTATCAAAAATTCAAGTCTTTTTCACATTGGCACTACACCACAACTGACCTCCATTCTCCTCTAGCCGACGTAAAAGCAGATATTTGTGCCCTTCCTTTTCAGGATAATTCCTATGATTTGATTTTGTGCAACCATGTTTTAGAACACATTCCTGATGACCATAAAGCTCTGTCAGAGCTCTATAGGGTGCTCAAAAAAGGAGGTACGCTCATTGCTCAAGTTCCTTTAGATGAAAATCGAACAACTACTTTTGAAGATAACAGTATTACGGATCCTAAGGAAAGAACAAACGTATTTGGGCAATATGATCATGTGCGTATTTATGGGCAAGATTTCTATAAACGTCTAGAAAAAGTAGGTTTCCAAACGCTGGCCGTTTCTATTCAAGACCAACTTAAGCCCCAAGAAATTATCCAATATGCCCTTCCCTCAAAAGAGAAAATTCCGGTGGGGGTAAAATAGTTGTTGAGATTTAATTCAGCTTTGCACAACAAGCCATAGCATAAACTGATTAAAAAAAGTTTGTACTTTTAAATAAACCAAATCTTACTCTCATGAATTACATCACAAGAAAACGTTTTTCACTCCTTCAATTTTTATTTCTTCTTCTTTTTACTTTGTTCGTTTATGAAACCGTATCCGATTGGGAAGCCAATAAAACTGCTTTTATGGAGGGGTTTAATAGTGTTACGTGCTCCATTGACTAGCAATTTAAGTTCAAACCTCCCGCTAGCGCGCGTTTGCAATGCGTGACTTATCTTTAAAATAGGTAAGCGTTAGAAACCCAGCCAAAGGGAAAATCCACTCCACCCAAATAAAAAAAGTAGATTTCCTATTCTCTTGGAAAACCTGAAGAAAACACCTCTTCTACAGCTCCCGTTTTGGTTTCAACAATCCAATAGGCCTCTACATGGGGTTCTCGTTCAATCAAGGCTTTACTTTCTTCCAAAGGCATGACCATGAGTGCGGTGGCATAGGCATCTGCTTGCATACAAGTGGGGGCTATAACCGAAGCACTTAAAACTTCAGTAGGAAAAGGATTACCTGTTTTGGGGTTAATAGAATGCACCAATCGTTTACCTGTAGCTTCTTCTATTTTAAACTTTCTATAATTCCCAGAGGTGGCAATGGCTTTATCTTGTAAAGCAAGGGTTTTTATAAGCGTTTTTTCTTTTTCTCTATTGGGATTTTCTATGGCAATGGTCCACCACTTTTGAGAGCGTGGACTCTTTCCTTGGGCAACGAGTTCTCCGCCAATTTCTACCAAATGGTTTTCACTACCCAATTGCTGTAGATAGTATGCCAGTTGATCAACCACATAACCTTTGGCTAAGGCATTAAAATCAAAATACAATTGTGGATGTGTTTTCAGAACGGTTTTTTTTGAAGTAATTCGTGTTTTATTCCAGCCGGTATAGGTCAAAATCTCATCTCTTTGGCTCTCAGAAATAGGCGTATAATCGGTGTCAGGTCCAAAGCCATAGGCATTGACCAAAGCACCTACCGTGGGATCAAAATATCCATTGGTTTTTTTCCAAACCTCAGAGGCCATGGCATACACATTTTCAAAATGTTCATCTACCACTAGCAAACTGTCCCCTCTATTGATTTTACTAATGTCAGAATCGGGTACATAAGTTGACAAGGATTTATTTAACACTTCAAATAGAGAGTCAAGGCCCTTTTGCACCTTTTCGTATGAATGCTTAATGGGTGCATATTGCACTGAATAGGAAGTCCCTAAAGCATATCCCTTATGAACAATGGGCGTTGTTTGGGTGGGGGCACAACACCACAGGAAAAGGGTAACAATAAAAAACAAAAACTTATTCATGAGCGCTAATTTCTTGAAGTCCCTGAAAATTGATGGCATAAGGCTCGCCCTTTTGGGGTGGTTTTTCGTAATTATAAGCCGAGGCAAATCCTACCCCCGCATAATATGTATGGGCATTAAAGGTAGCGGCATGGGCACGCATTTTTTCCATAAAAACAGTATCATATTCAGTGGGATTCTGAGGATATGGCACCGCACGAACCACCACAAAATGGAGCTTTTTATTTTTGAGACATACAAATTGCGGATCTTTTTTTAGTTGGGAATTAACCGTCATAAATTCAAAACCATCTTCTTCCAACTGTTGCCCCACCGTGGTCATGGCCAATTGATGTAGTTCCTTTTCCGATAATGTGTTCATATCTAAAGCTCAAATAAAAAAAGAGGCCGTAGCCTCTTTGTTTTTTTACCCACCAAAATCATCAAAGCGAATATTTTCGGGTGGTACACCAAAGTCATCGGCCATTTTTTCAACGGCTTGGTTCATGAGTGGTGGCCCGCAGAAATAGACTTCAATATCTTCAGGCGAATCATGGTTGGACAAATAATTATCGATTACCACTTGGTGCACAAAGCCCACAAAACCATCACCAGCACCCTCTAAACCATCTTTTTCTTTCCAGTTGTCTTCTTCAAGCGGTTCAGAAAGGGCAATGTAGAATTTAAAATTAGGAAAGTCTTTTTCTAAGGCTCTAAAGTGGTCGGTGTAGAACAATTCTCGTTTAGAACGGCCTCCATACCAAAAGGTCACTTTTCGTCCAGTTTTGAGCGTACGGAATAAATGGTAGAGGTGCGAACGCATCGGTGCCATTCCAGCTCCACCGCCCACATAAAGCATTTCGGCTTCAGACTCGTTAATGAAAAATTCACCAAAGGGTCCAGATATAGTTACTTTATCGCCTGGCTTTTTAGAAAAAATATAGGATGAAGCAATACCCGGATTGACATCCATCCAGCCGTTTTTGGCACGATCCCAGGGTGGAGTAGCAATCCTAACATTCAGCATTATTTCTTTACCCTCTGCCGGATAAGAGGCCATGGAATAGGCACGTTCTACCAGCTCTGAATTTTTCATTTTTAAATCCCAAAGGCCAAATTTGTCCCATTCTAATTTAAACTTGTCTTCTTCCTTAGGGTGCTCTTCGGGGTGGGCACTGATGTCAATGTCTTTATAGTCTACTTCGCATTTAGGAATTTCAATTTGAATATAGCCTCCGGCTTTATAGTCCATGGCTTCTGGAATTTCTACCACAAACTCTTTGATAAAGGAAGCCACGTTCCAGTTGCGCACCACAGTAGCCTCGTATTTTTTGATGCCAAAAACTTCTTCAGGCACCTGAATCACCATGTCTTGTTTTACTTTTACTTGGCAGCCTAAACGCCAACCCTCTGCAATTTCTTTTCGGGAAAAATGAGGTTTTTCAGTGGGTAAAATTTCACCTCCACCTTCTAGTACTTGGCATTTACATTGGATGCAAGTTCCCCCTCCCCCACAGGCAGAAGGTAAAAATATTTTGTTATTTCCAAGGGTATTCAAAAGCGTACCTCCGGAAGAAACATCTACATTGTTATCTCCATTGATCAATAAGGAAACTGGGCCAGAAGGCAACAATTTGGCCTTGGCACCTAGCAGCATACCCACCAATGCAAAGGTGATGATTAAAAAAACAACAACACTCGCTATAATTACAGTCAAATCCATTTTATACTTATAATTTAATCCCCATAAAACTCATAAATCCAATCGCCATTAATCCAGTAATAATGAAGGTAATGCCCAATCCACGTAAGGGAGCCGGCACGTTGGAATAGGTAATTTTTTCTCGGATGGCTGCAATGGCTAAAATGGCCAATAGCCATCCAATGCCAGAACCCAATCCATAAACAGCAGCCTCGCTAATGCCGCCAAAATCTTTTTGTTGCATGAAAAGTGATCCTCCTAAAATGGCACAGTTTACCGCAATTAGGGGCAGGAAAATTCCGAGTGCCCCATAAAGCGCTGGAGCAAATTTTTCAACAACCATTTCTACCAATTGCACCATGGAGGCAATCACAGCAATAAACATGATGAAACTTAAAAAACTTAAGTCTACAGTAGCATAATCTGCTCCTAACCAAGTTAAGGCACCTGGTCGCAATAGATAAGAGTCGAGTAGAAAGTTAATGGGGACGGTGATAGCCAATACAAAGATAACGGCCAAACCTAATCCCACCGCTGTTTTTACAGTTTTGGAGACAGCCAAATAAGAACACATCCCCAAGAAATAAGCAAAAATCATATTTTCTATGAAAATGCTTTTAACAAATAAATTTACATATGCTTCCATTTGGTGTTCCCCTTAATTTTTTTCAATTAGTTTTCTGTTTCTTGCGCGTTGCAGCCAAATGATGAGTCCCACCGTGATCAATGCCATGGGTGAGAGCAACATCAAACCGTTGTTTTCATAGCCCATTTCATAGAGCGCATCTGGAATTACTTGAAAGCCAAAAAGTTTTCCTGAACCTAAAAGTTCTCTGAAAAAGGCAACCAAAATGAGTAGAACACCATAACCGGCCGCATTTCCAATTCCATCTAAAAAAGATTTCCAAACACCATTGCCTAAGGCAAAGGCTTCTAATCTTCCCATTACAATACAGTTGGTGATAATTAAACCAATAAAAATGGAAAGTTCCTTACTCACGTCATAGGCATAGGCGCGAAGAATTTGATCTACCAAAATCACCATGGCGGCCACAACCACCAATTGCACAATGATACGAATTCGATTGGGAATCAAATTGCGTAAGAGTGATATGATCACGTTACTAGCTGCCATAACGGCCATTACTGAAATACTCATCACCACTGCGGGTTTGAGTTGCACGGTGATGGCCAAAGCAGAGCAAATGCCCAACACTTGAACGGTGATGGGGTTGTTGTCATCTAGGGGGTCGGATAATAACTTCCGATTTTTTTTAGACAATAAAGGTTCTCCCTCCTTATTGAGGAAGAAGATAACGGGCTTTCGGTTTCCTTTTGTTGTGCTCATATAATTAGTTTAAAGCCATTGAAGGGCGTTGGTTTTGAAAATAGGGCATATAGTGGGTGAGCCGTTCAATGATCATATCGGTAACACCATCACCGGTAATGGTGGCCCCAGAAATGGCATCTACTTCGTGATCTTCTTTATCCATTCCATTGGGATCGTTATTGGTTTTAGAAACCGCAATGCCTTTCAAGCTGCCATCTTGTGCTAGGATTTTTTCTCCTATAAAGCGGTCTTGGAACCATTTTTGTGTGATTTCGGCTCCCAATCCGGCAGTTTCACCTTTGTGGTCAAATACAGCACCTTTAATGGTGTTGTTGTCTTCTTGAAGAGCGATATAGCCCCAAATTGCATCCCACAATCCTGCTCCTCGAAGCGGCACAATGTAGAAGGTTTCTTCAGCTACTTTAGCCACATAAAGAGGAAAACGTTGTTCGCTAATTCCCTTTTTAAGTTCGGTATTCAACTTCACTTCAAAAGCGTTTACGGTAGCGTCTACACTACCATCATTTTTAAGGGCTAGTTCTTCTACTACATATTGCTTGTAGAGTCCTTCTGCTTTCTCTCGGTCTGTTTCAATGCCAATGGTTGCTAAAATGTTTTGCATTTTTTCTAAGCGCACATTTTCGGCTTGTAAATCTTTTAAAGAAGTGGCCGTGAAGGCTAAGACAGAAGCCACAACAAAAACCATTACGGCGGCAAAAATAAACGTGTATAAATTACTGTCTCGGTTCATAATTTAGGCGGTTTTCAAATTTTCTTCCTTGGCTAGCCAACGTTTCTTTCTTTTATTGATATTGGCATTGACCACATAGTGATCAATGGTGGGGGCAAATACGTTCATGAGTAGAATGGCAAGCATCACTCCTTCCGGATAGGCCGGATTAAACACGCGAATCATAATACAAAAGATACCTACTAGAATACCATAAATCCATTTCCCCTTAGTTGTTTGTGCTGCCGATACTGGATCTGTGGCCATAAACACAATGCCAAACGCAAAGCCTCCCACTACTAAATGATTGAGCCATGAAAAGGACATTAGAGCATTGGCACTCCACAAATTGAACAAAAAGCCCATAAAAGCGGCACCGAGAACACCTCCTGCCATAATACGCCAACTTCCTATGCCAGTTGCAATTAAAATTAGGGCACCAACAACAATCCAAAGGGTTGATGTTTCGGCAATAGAGCCCGGAATAGCGCCTTCAAACATTTCGAAAAAGGAATAATTTGGACTACCACCTGCAGCTAATGTTCCTAAAATAGTTTCACCAGAAATACCGTCTACACTAGAGGCTTCGGAGACCCAAACCTTATTCCCTGACATATAGGTAGGATAAGCAAAAAACGCAAAGGCTCGTGCCGTGAGGGCGGGATTTAAAATATTCATTCCAGTTCCACCAAAGGCTTCTTTAGCTATCAATACAGCAAAGGCCACAGAAATGGCTACCATCCAAAGTGGAATATCTACAGGCATAATCATGGGAATGAGTAATCCGGTGACCAAGTAGCCTTCGTTTACTTCATGCCCGCGATAGACTGCAAAAGCAAATTCTATTGAAAGACCCACCACATAGGAAACTATGATCATGGGCACAATTTTCCACGCGCCATGCAAGAAGGCATCTAAAAAGGTAAAATCAACTCCTAGCTGACTAAAATGCTGGTATCCGGTGTTGTATATCCCATAAGCTAGAGCGGGTAAAAGCGCTAAAATAACGGTTACCATAGTTCGCTTTAAATCTACCGCATCTCTAATATGAGCTCCTTTGTGGGTGGTGTGTTTGGGCACAAATAAAAAGGTTTCAAAGGCGTTGATTGCAGGGGCAAAACGTTCCAACTTCTGTCCTTTTTCAAAGGGTCTTTTTAATTTGTCAAATTGTTTTCTGATAGCATTCATACACTCTTTTTTTTATCCTACTTCCTTAATCATTAATGCAATTGCGTCTCGAATAATTTGTTGGGCTTCAATTTTGGAGGTGTTGGCAAAATCAATTAAACCAAAATCTTCTGGCACCACTTCATAAATACCTAGGGCCTCCATTTTCTCAATGTCTTCTGCCAAACAAGCTTTGAGAAGCTGCATAGGATAGAGTTCCATAGGCATTAATTTTTCCATTTCGCCGGTGACCACAAGGGCACGTTCTTCTCCATTAAGGTTGGTATTTACCTCATAGCCCTTACTGCCTAACAACCATGAAAAAGAGGTTTTGGAAAGACTGGGAATGGCGTTGTCTACAAAAGGCAACCAGCCAAACATTCTGTATTGGTTCCCCTCAGGAATAACGGAAAGCAAATTGTTCAAATAGCCCAAATGGCCCTCCTGATGGGTGGTGGTGCCTGTAAAAACATCGCCGTTGATTATTCTAACATTATCCGATTGCAAAGCCACTCTTTCTATGAGCGGGGCCACCTCAGCTCCAATGGTGGTGGCTATATATAGTGGATTATCCAACACATTTCCAGCAACAGCAACGGTACGGTTGGCGGCAAAGCTTTTTTCGGTAAAAAGCGTTCCAATATTCGCCACATCTTCTGGACGCACTACCCATACTTTTTCATTGGGGTTAAGCGGGTCTAATTTATGAATGTGCACACTCACGTTACCGGCCGGGTGAGGACCATCAATGGTGTAGAGACTGCAATTTTCAAGCGACTCATAATCTTGCTTTTCAAAAACCGAAATACCAAGATTCACTGGCTGTTCCATCAATTTTGCAAGTACGTTTAAACCAGCTTGAAAAGCATCTTTTTTGTTTTTTAGAATAAAACCATAATCAACTTGCAGCGGGGCGGTGTTGACCATAGAAACATAAAGCGCTTTGGGCTTGGCTTTTGGATCGGCAATCACGCCATAGGGGCGTTGCTCTATAAAAGACCACGCACCACTTTTTAGCAAGATGGCTTTAATGTCTTCAGCCGTAAGGGAATTTAAATTGCCAAACTCGAGCTTTTCTGCCTCTTGTTTTGCCGCTCCCTTAATGATAATTTTTTCTATTTTTCGTTTGGGCCCCCGAACAATCTGATCAACAGTTCCCGCAACAGGAGAAACAACTTGAATCTCTGGATTTTCTTTGCTGTATAAAACTGGAGTACCTCGTTTGACTGCATCGCCTTCTTTCACAAATAATTTTGGAATAAGGTTGAAAAAGTCGTCGGGGTGAATGGCAAAGGTATTGGAGTGAGGGGCGTTTGCTAAGATTTTCTCTGCTTCCCCTTTGATTTTAATGTTGGCGCCTCGTCTTGTTCGAATGCCTTTTGTGTGATTCATCAAAATAATTCTAAAACCGCACAAATGTACTAATAAACCCACTTTTCAGTAAACTATTTTAGGGGTAAAAATCTTTATTTATATTTATTCTAAATAGCTGTTTAACTTTTTAATTTTATACCAATTTGACTGATGTTTACGTTAGTGAGTGTAGCACGATGAAAAGAATAGAATTTTGGAAGCAGTGGGTTGGTGTTTTGCTAGGGCTTTTTTGTTCTATGGCCATTTATTCACAGCAAGCCCAGGAGGTGATTCCGCCCGATCATATCAAATCCATCCTTTTTAGCAGCACACAAGAGGCCCAACAATTTCCAATCATTTCGTTGGGTGAAAGTCTTTTTTTAGAATTTGATGACCTCGACACTCAAGTAAACGACTACTACTATAAGCTTAAACATTTCAATGCAGACTGGACTCCATCTTCGCTCTTTTCTAATGAAATTTTTAGCGGTTTTGACAACGTTAGAATTGAAAACTTTAGCACCTCTTTTAACACCTTGCAACCCTACACTCATTATGAGCTTCAATTGCCCAATCAAAATACCCAATTGCTGGTTTCCGGCAACTATCTCATAGAAATTTATAACGCCTATGACGAGTTGCTCTTTAGTCGCAAATTTTGTGTTTATGAAAACAGAGCCTCGGTGGCGGCCGCTGTTTATCGTGCGCAAAATGTTGCCTTTTTTGAAACCCATCAGAACATTCGTTTTAAGGTGACCCCTCAAAATTTTATTTTTCAAAATCCAGAAAGAAATGTGAAAGTGGTGCTGCTTCAAAACTATCAATGGAACACCGCCATAGAAAATATTAAACCGCAATTTTATGCCGCCAATGGGTTAGAATATCGCTATGACGACCAAACTCTTTATGAGGGTGGAAATGAATTTTTCTTTTTTGACTCTAAAGATTTACGTGTCACCAACCCCAACATTAGTTATGTAACCCGATCCAAATTATACGAAACCTATTTGTTTACCAATCCTGATTTACGATACAGCCCCTACAGCTTTGCTCCCGACATTAACGGCGCTTATGAACCACGCACTCTGATGGGAAATCGCAACGCTAAAACCGAAGCAGATTATAGCTTTGTCTATTTTAGTCTTTCTACTGTGGTGCCCCCTCTAGACAACGAAATTTTTATTTATGGGAGTTTTAACAATTATCAACTCACCGAGGCAAACAAGATGTATTACAACCCCTCTCTCGAGATTTATGAAGGTGTATTGCTCTTAAAACAAGGCTTTTACAACTATAAATATGTGCTAAAAAACGCCGAAGGAGTTCATTTGAACAGGCTTAGTGGCTCACACGCTCAGACCGAAAACGACTATCATATTTTGGTCTATTATCGTGAAAATGGTGCCCTTTATGATGCCTTAATTGGCGTTGGAAAAACCAATTCTTTTACCCTAAAAAATTAATTTTTTTTCCTTTTTTTTTCACTCTTGTTTGTATTGCTTTTTTTCCTACCTTTACAAAGGGTGTATAATCAGCAAAAACCACTATGATTCAACAAATTACAAGAGGGATTAAAATCTCTGTTGAAACACAATTTGAAGGAAGTTTTCTCAAGGATGACATTCTTCATCATGGATTTGTCTACACCATTAGTATAGAAAATCAAAGTAAGGATGTGGTGCAACTGCTTTCTAGACACTGGAAAATTGTGGAAACCAACAACAATACACAATATATTAATGGTGACGGCGTAGTAGGAAAAAAGCCCATTGTGAGACCAGGCGAAATTCATGTATACAAGTCGGGCTGCCTTATAACTTCTCCCATTGGTGTAATGATTGGCACCTACATAATGATTAATTTTACCTCCACAAAAAAATTCAATGTGGATATTCCACCGTTTAAATTAAACATTCCTTCTATTTTGAATTGATACATACAATTCTATTTTAAGTCATTTCTAACCCTTAGTTTCTTTTTTTATGTCTAATCATGTCATAGCTGTTCCTTTTCCAACAAATGAACCTGTATTAAACTATTGTTCGGGTAGCCCCGAAAAAACAGAGGTGTTAAAAGCCTATCAAGAACTCTACAACACCCCCATTGAGGTTCCACTCTACATTGATGGAAAAGAAATTAAAACAGGAAAAACCCAAAGCATGCATCCCCCGCATGACCACCAACACCGCTTAGGTGAATTTCATTTGGCCGGTTCAAAAGAAACTCAATATGCCATTGATAGTGCCTTAGAAGCCCGAAAACAATGGAGCAAAATGCCTTGGGAAAGACGAGCCGCTATTTTTTTAAAAGCTGCCGATTTAGTGGCGGGACCCTATCGTGCTAAAATTAATGCCGCCACCATGCTGGCGCAATCTAAAAACATTCATCAAGCCGAAATTGATGCCGCTTGTGAATTCACCGATTTTCTTCGCTTTAATGTCTATTTTATGCAAGAAATCTATAAAGAACAACCCAACAGCAGTCCTGGCATTTGGAATCAGTTGCAACACCGCCCACTAGAAGGATTTGTCTATGCCATTAGCCCCTTTAACTTCACGGCCATTGCAGGCAATTTGCCAACCAGCGCTGCCATGATGGGCAATGTGGTTGTTTGGAAACCTAGTGACTATCAAGTTTTTTCTGCCAAGATTATTATTGATATTCTACAAGAAGCAGGGCTTCCGCCTGGTGTGATCAACGTGGTTTTTGGTCCACCAGAAGAAATTACTGACACGGTTTTGAACAGCCCCGATTTTTCTGGTCTTCATTTCACCGGCTCAACAACTGTTTTTAGAAACCTATGGAAAAAAATTGGCGGACAAATGGATCGCTATAAAACCTATCCGCGCATAGTGGGTGAAACCGGAGGAAAAGATTTTATTCTCGCACACCCATCAGCTAAGCCTAAAGCAGTGGCCACAGCCATTATTCGTGGAGGATTTGAATTTCAAGGACAAAAATGTTCAGCCGCTTCACGGGTTTACTTACCTCAATCCAAAGCCGATGAGATTTTAGAAATAACCCTAGCGGAAATGAAAACCCTTAAAATGGGAAGTCCCGAGCATTTTGAAAATTTTATCACCGCTGTTATTCATCAAAATGCTTTTGATCGACTTAAAAACGCCATAGAACAAATTAAAAAAGATGACACAACCCGCATAATAGCTGGCGGTGGATATGACGACTCAAAAGGTTATTTTGTTGAGCCTACCCTTGCCGTGACAACTGACCCTCACTATTTTAGCATGGAAACCGAACTTTTTGGACCGCTGGTTACGGTTTATGTTTATGAGGATGCACAGTGGAACGAAACGCTCAATTTGGTAGACAGCACATCACCCTATGCGCTCACCGGGGCCGTTTTTTCACAAGACCGCTATGCCCTTCAAGAAGCCATTGAAGTACTGGAAAATAGTGCCGGAAATTTTTATATTAATGACAAACCCACAGGAGCCGTGGTGGGACAACAACCTTTTGGGGGTGCTCGAGCTTCAGGCACTAATGATAAAGCTGGAGCAGCAGCAAATCTCATGCGTTGGGTGTCGCCTAGACTCATCAAGGAAACTTTTGTTCTGGCAAAAGACTATCGCTATCCCTTTTTATCAACATGAAGCCGCATAACGAAACCCAATTACACCAAAGAAATACCCGTTTTGCCCATTTGGAAAAATATTTAGGCGAATTTGTCTATGGCGGCATTGACGGCTGTGTAACCACTTTTGCCGTAGTGGCCGGAGCAGTGGGAGCTGATTTGGGTAGCGATGTGATTCTCATTTTAGGATTTGCCAACCTCCTTGCCGATGGCTTCGCCATGTCGGTGGGCGCCTATGTTTCAGCCAAAACAGAAAAAGATCAATATCAAAAACACAAAGCCATCGAATATTGGGAGGTAGAAAATATTCCCGAAAAAGAAACTGAAGAAATTCGAGAAATCTATCGAGCTAAAGGGTTCACAGGAACTCTATTGGAGGACGTTGTAGCTGTTATCACTAAGGATAAAGACCGATGGGTAGACGTGATGATGAAAGAAGAATTAGAAATGATTGAAGATACTCGTTCACCCCTCACCATTGGTGGCATGACTTATATTGCCTTTTTATTGGTAGGTCTCATTCCCCTATCGGTATACCTCATTGACTTTATTGCTCCTTTAACTTCCAATCCTTTCACTTGGACAATTATTTGCACCGCAATTGGCTTTGTTTTAATTGGACTATTAAAAGCTGTGGTTAACCAAACATCACCTCTGAGAGGCATTTTTGAAACCGTTCTCCTAGGGGCTTGTGCAGCCTTTGTAGCCTATTTTGTAGGTGATTTTATTGAAGGACTTCTCGCTTCATAATTCCCTTTTTTAAAAAGGGATATAAACCACTTTTTTGGTTTCAAAAAAAGGAGCCTTAAAATAACGCGAAATAGGAAATTCTACTGCTTCTGGAAAAGGACTGAGCTCGTTTGTTAAATCACCCCCTTTTAAATAGAGAATGCCATTGGCTAAGCTATGTTGACTTTTTGGCTTTCCTTTTTTGACTACCCATTGGTAAAAAACATCCATTTGGGTTACGGCTCTACTCACCACAAAATCTACTGAATGCGGAAAGTGTTCGGCTCTCATTTGGGTGGCCTCAACATGCTCTAAACCCAATTGAGACGCAACATCTTGCACTACTTTTATTTTTTTTCCAATGCTGTCAATTAAATAAAATTGTGTTTTCGGAAATAAAATAGCAAGCGGAATTCCGGGAAAACCACCACCGGTGCCCACATCGAGCACTTGCGTGCCCGCCGCAAAAGAAACCACCTTAGCAATAGCTAACGAATGTAGCACATGATGCACATAAAACGCCTCTAAATCTTTTCTCGAAATCACATTAATTTTTGCATTCCAATCTAGATATAGGGGCTTTAACCGCTTAAATTGATCTATTTGTTGAGAATTTAATTCAGGAAATGAAGTAAGTAGTTGCTGCAATGAAAGTGTTTCTTATTTTTGTAAAATTAATATATATTTATGCATTCCTTCCAACCCATTCGCTTTTCAAGAAAAGATCCCAAAGATTTTTTTAAAACATTAAATCATCGCGTTAACCAATATTTCAAAGAACAGGACCTCCCCAAAACAGGCAATTGGCGACTTTATCTCAAAACCCTAGTAATGTTTTCTTTGCTCATTGCCCCCTATATCATTGTTTTGGTTTCGGATCTCAATCAATGGATAAAACTTTTGCTTACCGTTGTTATGGGAGTTGGAATGGCTGGAGTGGGCATGAATGTGATGCATGACGGAAACCACGGTTCTTTTTCAAAACACCCTTGGGTGAATAAAATTATGGGAAGCAGCATCTACATTTTGGCTGGAAATGTGTTTAATTGGAAAGTGCAACACAACGTGCTGCACCATACCTATACCAATATTCATGGACACGACGAGGATTTGGAGGCTGGTCGAATTTTGCGTTTTTCTAAGCATGCTAGTTGGGCGCCCCACCATCGTTTTCAACACCTCTACTCCGTTTTATTATATGGTTTATTGACCCTTAACTGGGCAATATTTGCCGATTTTTCGCAAATGCGACGCTACATCAAAAAGAAGTTGTCCTATGCCAACAGCAAAAAACCCGCTATGCAATGGACCGGCTTAATTTTAACCAAAGTTTTATATTTTACCATTTGGGTGGTTTTACCCATCTTTATACTTGATATTGCTTGGTGGAAAGTGGTCATTGGTTTTGTGGTGATGCACTACACCGCCGGACTTATTTTGAGTGTTGTCTTTCAATTGGCTCATGTCATTGGAGATGCTGAAATGCCATTACCCGAAAATGGTTCGCATGAACTTAAACACACTTGGGCCATTCACCAACTTAAAACAACGGTTAATTTTGCTACTAAAAATCGCTTTATTAATTGGTTTACTGGAGGATTAAATCACCAAATTGAACACCATATATTTCCACATATTAGCCATATACACTACACTAAGATTGGAGAAATAGTTAAAAAAACTGCCCGCGAATTTAATTTGCCCTACAACGAATACAAAACCACGAGAAGTGCCATCTTCTCTCACTTTCAACATTTAAAAAACATGGGCATTAATCCTGCCTAAAAACTATGGATGCACTTTCAGCAAGAATCAATAGCCTGCCTGCTTCAGCCACTTTGGCTATGGCAGCTAAAGCCAGAGAATTAAAAAATAAGGGAATCGACGTCATTGGTCTCAGTCTTGGGGAGCCCGATTTTAATACACCCGAATTCATCAAAGAAGCAGCAGTTGAGGCTATTCACGAAAATTGGAACTCCTATTCGCCTGTAGATGGCTATGCCGATTTAAAAGAGGCTATTTGTGAAAAGTTTAAACGCGACAACAACTTGCACTATACCCCTTCTCAAGTAGTGGTTTCTACCGGAGCCAAACAATCTATTGCCAATGTGTGTATGGTTCTTTTAGACCCAGGAGACGAAGTGCTTTTACCGGCCCCCTATTGGGTGAGTTACTCTGCCATTGCCACGCTAGCAGAAGCAAAATCTGTGCTCATTCCTTCCTCAATTGAAACCGATTTTAAAATAACTCCTGAACAACTTGAAGCAGCCATTACGCCCAAAACAAAGCTCATTATGTTCAACTCCCCCAACAACCCTAGTGGAACGGTCTATACCGAAGCTGAATATAGAGCTCTAGGGGAAGTTTTGGCTAAACACCCCAATATTTATATCCTTTCGGATGAAATTTATGAGCATATAAATTATGGTGTTCCCCATTTCAGCTTGGCAGCTATTCCGGAACTTTACGATAGAACTATCACCGTGAATGGATTGGCAAAAGCCTTTGCTATGACCGGTTGGAGAATTGGATATATTGGTGCTCCTGAGTGGATTGCTAAGGCCTGCAATAAAATTCAAGGACAAGTGACCAGTGGCACCAATTGCATTGCTCAAAGAGCGGCCATAACCGCCGTGCTGGCTCCAGTGAGCAAAATACAATATATGGTGGATGAGTTTAAAAATAGACGCAAATTGATCATTGATTTACTCTCCAATATTGAAGGATTTAAAGTCAATCAACCTGAAGGTGCCTTCTATGTTTTTCCAGATATTTCGCACTATTTTGGAAAGACCCTAAGAGGAAAAACCATTGAAAATGCAAGCGACTTTGCTTTGTATTTACTTGAAGAAGCGCATGTAGCAACGGTTACGGGAGATGCCTTTGGAAACAAAGATTGTATTCGTATTTCCTATGCTGCCTCTGAAGCCAACATAAAAGAAGCTGTGCAACGAATAGCACAAGCCTTAACTTGATGCTATAGTTGCGCCAAGGAGATCAACTCTCCCAATTTTAGGTTAAAAAATACGATTTAGCCTCTTTTAGCGTTTATGTTATATCTTTGTTGTTGTGAAACACAGTAGTTTACATAGAATTTTAGCACTCACGCTAAGTTTTGTTCTGCTTTTCTCAAGCACAGGCTTTGCCATGGATATGCATTTTTGCAAGGGAGAGCTCAAAGGCGTAAGTTTTATTGGAACACCAAAAAATTGCCATCAACAAGCGGCTGTTCCTGCTTGTCATAAAACCCTTAAAAAAGGAACTCCTTCGCACAAGGGTTGCTGTGAAAACGAACAACTCCTCATCAAAAAAACCGATCTGGAAGCCACTAGCCCACAGGTGAGTGCGCTAGACCTTTTACCCATTACATATGTTTGTTCTTTTGTGGCTGTTTTCTTTTTACCACAGCATTTAGAACAAAAAGTTACTTTTTATCCCTTTCATAAGCCACCGCTGCCCAAACGCAACATTCAAGCGCAACTGCAGACTTTTTTAATTTGATTTTTTTTCATGGCCCCAAAAGCACCCTCTTCAATTGTAGAGGCGTGTCTTGCTATTGTTTTAAAATGAAAAAAATAAATCATGTTACACCGTCTTATAAAATTCTTTCTAGATCACAAATTAGTTGCTTGGCTGCTTTTGCTTTTTTTTGTGGGCTGGGGACTCATTACCTCTCCCTTTGATTTAGGCATTAATTTTCTTCCTCGCAATCCGGTTTCAGTAGATGCCCTACCAAACTTAGGCGAAAACCAACAAATTGTATTCACCGAATGGAAAGGCCGATCGCCTCAAGATGTAGAAGATCAAGTTACCTATCCCCTAACCTCTTCTTTATTGGGCATTGCTGGAGTCAAAAGCGTGCGCAGTAATTCCCTTTTTGGGTTTTCCACCATCTATGTCATTTTTGAAGAAGATGTTGAATTTTATTGGAGTAGAAGTCGTCTCTTGGAAAAACTCAATTCCCTTCCCCCCTCCCTATTGCCCCCTGGTGTAAAACCCACTCTTGGACCGGATGCTACAGCATTAGGACAAATTTTTTGGTATACTCTAGAAGGTAGAGATGCCAATGGAAACCCAACCGGGGGTTGGGACTTACACGAGTTGCGAAGCCTTCAAGACTTTTATGTGAAACCAAGTCTTGCAGCAGCAAAAGGGGTTTCAGAAGTAGCCTCCATTGGTGGATTTGTCCAAGAATATCAGATTGACGTTCTTCCTGATCAAATGCGCATTTATGGAATTAGCCTGCAAGAAGTGATGCGTGCCCTAAAAGAAAGCAATCTAGAGGTGGGTGCTCAAACCTTAGAAATTAATTTAGTTGAATATTTTATTCGTGGATTGGGTGCTGTAGCCTCTATTGAAGACATTGAAAACACCGTGCTCAAAGCCAGCAACAATGTGCCCTTGCGCATTAAAGATATCGCTAAGGTTTCGCTGGGTCCGGCAGCACGACGTGGGCTGCTAGATAAATCGGGAGCTGAAGCAGTAGGGGGAGTAGCGGTAGCTCGCTATGGCGCCAACCCGATGGAAGTGATCCAAAATGTAAAAGAAAAAATAGCAGAGATTGCACCGGGTCTTCCCACTAAAACCCTTCGTGATGGAACCAAATCTAAAATTACACTCGTCCCCTTTTACGATAGAACACAGTTAATTCAAGAAACCTTAGGCACACTTAAGGAAGCGCTGCGCTTGGAAATTCTCATCACCATCCTAGTGGTTCTTCTTTTACTCCTTAACATTAGGTCTTCCCTACTTGTAGCCGGTTCACTTCCCGTGGCAGTATTGATGTGTTTTATCGCCATGCGGTATTGGGAGGTTGAAGCCAACATAGTGGCTCTTTCAGGTATTGTTATTGCTGTGGGAACCCTAGTGGATATGGGCATTGTTTTAACTGAAAATATGCTCACCCATATTAAAAAAGCAGGGGACCAACAACCCATTTCCGTCACCATCACAAACGCTACCAAAGAAGTGGCACCGGCTGTGATAACTGCAATAGCAACAACTGTGGTGAGTTTCTTACCGGTTTTCACCATGGTAGGGGCTGAAGGTAAATTGTTTCGCCCCTTAGCATTTACCAAAACTTTTTCACTCCTTGCAGCCATAGTGGTGGCAATCACATTGCTCCCCCCATTGGCTGTTCAGCTTTTTGGTTTACCTTCAAAAACCAACCGAAAAACGGTGGGCTATAGCCTAGCACTCCTACTTTTGAGTGCTGTTTTACTTTTTGTAAATCGGGACACCCTTGCCTTAATCGGAGGAGTGATTGGATTTTTAAATTTGGTTAGCTTTTATTTAAGTTCCTATCAAGATGGTCAATTTTACACCCTCTTTGAAAAAGCTAAAAATTATGTGTATGCTCTTATTATGGCTTGGTTACTGGCTAAGGCCTGGATGCCCCTAGGCGTTCATCATGCCTTTGCCAGCAACTTTTTCTTTGTGGTGATCCTTGTAGGTTTACTCCTAGGAATGGCATCTTTAGTCATTAAACACTATGCGACAATTCTTCATCTCCTATTGCGATTTAAATGGCTCTTCTTGAGCTGTATTTTGGCCCTACTAGTCTGTGGAATTCAAATTATGCGAAACCTAGGGCAAGAGTTTATGCCTTCCTTAGATGAAGGTTCCTTTTTGTTGATGCCTACCACCCTGCCGCATGCGGGCGTAGAAATGAACGCTCGAAATTTACGCACCTTGGACATGGCTGTTACGGCAATTCCAGAGGTTGAAATGGTAGTGGGCAAAGCCGGACGGGTTGAAAGCGCCCTCGATCCAGCGCCTTTGTCAATGTATGAAAATATCATCCTCTACAAGTCTGAATATAGCACCGACGAAAACGGAAATCGATTACGGTTTAAACAAAATAAAGCCGGGGAATTTCTCTTGGCTCAAGGAGGCTCCGTTTCTCCTGAACAAGCAATTGAACTAGGGCTCACTGCCCAGCATTTAGTTGAAGATTCAAAAGGAAGTTATTTTAGACAATGGCGCAATCATATTCATTCTTCCGATGATATTTGGAAGGAAATTACAATGCGTACGCAATTTGCCGGTATTACTTCAGCACCCAAATTGCAACCCATTCAAACTCGGCTACTCATGTTGCAAAGCGGCATACGAGTACCCATGGGCATCAAAGTAAAAGGTCCTGACCTAGCAACTATTGAAACGTTTAGCCAGGTTCTAGAAGAAGAGCTGAAAAAAGTGGAGGGTGTTAAATCGGCTACCGTATATGCCGAGCGAATAGTAGGTAAACCCTATTTGCTGCTAGACCTCAAACGAGAAGAAATGAGTCGCTATGGTCTTTCTGTTGCCGCGGTTCAAAACCAACTGCAAGCCACCATTGGAGGCTTGCCAATGAGCACCACCATTGAAGGTAGAGAACGCTATGCTATTCGGTTGCGTTATCCTAAAGAAAGACTGAGCGCACCAGAGGATCTCCGCTCAATTTTGGTTGCTACTCCACAAGGAATACAAATACCCTTGGGAGATTTAGTGCATATTCGCTATGAACAAGGTCCGCAAGCCATTAAAAGTGAAGATGGCTTTTTGGTAGGCTATGTGCTTTTTGACAAAATGCCAGAGGCCTCCGAAACCACTGTGGTCAATCAGGCACAAAAACATTTGGAAAATCAGATTGAAGCAGGGGTTTTAACCCTTCCAAAAGGAGTGAATTATTCGTTTGCCGGAAACTACGAACAACAGGTTCGGGCCAATAAAACCTTAAGCCTGGTTCTCCCCTTGGCCTTGGCCCTCATCTTTATCATATTGTATTTTCAATTTAATTCTGCTATCACCTCCATGATGGTGTTTATGGGAGTGTTTGTGGCCTTTTCGGGTGGCTTTATTTTGATTTGGCTTTATGGCCAACCTTGGTTTATGAATTTCGAATTTTGGGGAATTTCTATAAGATCTCTTTTTCAAATGGAAACCATCAATCTCAGTATAGCCGTTTGGGTTGGATTTTTAGCCCTTTTTGGCATAGCCACCGATGATGGTGTGTTGGTAGCTACCTTCTTAAAAGACAGTTTTAAACGCAACCAACCGCAAACCAAAGAGGCCATTAGAAAAGCTGTGGTAGAAGGGGGGCTCCGAAGAGTGAGACCGGCCATGATGACCACTTCCACTACTCTTTTGGCTTTATTACCAGTGCTTACGGCAACAGGTCGAGGAGCAGATTTAATGCTGCCCATGGCCCTACCCACTTTTGGTGGAATGACCCTCCAAGTGGTAACTCTCTTCACTGTTCCAGTACTCTATGCGCTCTGGAAAGAAGTTCAACTAAAATGGCAAAAAAATGATTAAAAAATATTCCAATCTATCCACCAAAGGCTATGTTGTTTTAGCCTTCTTGCTTTGCACCGTGGGATGGGGTCAATCGGTATCCTTTTTTGTAGAAAAAGCTTTAGATCAAAATTCAGATTTAAAAGCCGTTGGATTGGCCTATGAAGCCGCCCTTAAAAAAGCACCCCAAGTGGGACAATTACCCGATCCAACATTGGGTGTTGGAGTTCCTCTTTTAGCTCCCGAAACCCGATTAGGTGCTCAGGTGCTCACCCTTTCCGCTCAACAATTCTTTCCGTGGTTTGGCACTCAAAAAGCAAAAATGCAAGTTGCTTTAAATCAGGCACAAACCAAAGCTGAGGCAATTGTCATTAGAAGATTAGAGGTTGCATTTGAAATAAAAAGAGCCTACTATAAACTTTACCAAATTGCCAAACAGCAAAGTTTAATTGCAAAAAACAGGGCACTCTATTTAGCTTTAGAACAGGTGGCGCTAGGACAATTAGAAAGTGGAAAAGCATTGGCAACAGATGCCCTAACCATTCAAATGAAACAAGAGGCTTTAGAACAAGAAATCAAAATATTGGAAAAAGATAAGGTAGTGCAACAAGCGCTTCTCAATGCCTTGATTAATGAACCGATAAATAGCCCAATACAAATTGATACAGCCACTATGGCCCTAGCAAAACCCCCACTAAATTGGGAAAATGTAGCACAAAAAATTAAGCTGCATCCCCTTCTCAAACAATTGGATTGGCAAATCGAAACAGCATCAGCCAACCTCCACCTCAATACGCTAGAAGGGCGTCCTAGTTTAGGGCTTGGACTTGATTATAGTGTGATTGAACCCAGAACAGATGCACAACCGCTACAAAATGGGAAAGATATTTTAATGCCCAAGTTTAAGGTATCACTCCCGCTTTATCGCAAAAAAATTAAAGCAAAAAAACAAGAAGAAGTGCTTAAGCAAGAACATTATACGCTTAAAAAAGAAGAAGCCCTCAATCAATTATTGACAGAGACACAGGCCGTTCAAACCGCCTATGACAGTGCACTATTGCGTTTTGAATTAGCTGAAAAACAACTTCTATTAGCCCAAAGTGCATACAAAATTCTTATGGCGGCCTACAGTAGTGAGGGAAGCTATTTTAATGAACTACTAAACCTACAAAGCACCCTTTATCAATATGAATTAAACCAATTGAATGCTCTTATGGATAGTCATTTTTCCCAACTAAAAATGGAGCGACTAATAAATTTTTAAATCCTTAAAAAATGAAAAAAAATAGTTTTAATCTCGTTCTAATCGGCACCTTGTTTGTTGGCATAATGGTCGGTTACTTTCTTTTTTCGCCCCCTAAAATGCAACAGGATGAAATAGTGCCAGAGGAATATGAGGCCTCCCTGTGGACATGTTCTATGCATCCCCAAATTAGACAAGAGGAACCCGGTTTATGCCCGCTTTGCAAAATGGAACTCGTTCCGCTTGACGGGGAGCATAGCCACCAAGAAAACGAATTAGAAATGACCCCGGCTGCCGTGCAGTTGGCTCAAATTCAAACCACTGTGATTGAAACCAACCCGACAAATAAGCACTCCAGCTTGGACCTAAATGGTCGCTTGCAAGTTGATGAAACCCAAATAGCGCGTTTGGTTAACCATATACCCGGCCGTATTGAAAAATTGGCTGTATCGTATACCGGAGCAACGGTTCAAAAAGGGCAAATTCTCGCATGGATCTATGCTCCAGAAATCATCACGGCTCAAAAGGAAGTGTTGGAAGCCCAAAAAATAGGGGCACTCAGCCCAGAATTATTGAATGCTGCTCTAAAAAAATTAAGCTATTGGAAAATCAGTGATGCTCTAATTGAGGAACTTTTATCCACTCAACAGCTCAAAGAAACTATTCCGATAATGGCCGACTACAGCGGAGTTGTGACACAAAAAAACATAGCTGTAGGAGACTATGTTACCCAAGGAGAGGTTCTTTTTGAAGTACAAGACTTAAGTCGTTTATGGGCTGTTTTTGACGTGTATGAACAAAATTTAACCACTATTGAAGAAGGGCAAACTCTTCGTTTTAGCACCCCAGCACACCCCAATCAAACCTTTGGTGGAAAAATAATTTTTATTGATCCACGCATAGATCCTCAAACCCGTACAGCCCAGGTTCGAGTTGAAATAGACAACAAAAAAGGGCTTTTAAAACCCGAGATGTTCATCAAAGGGCAACTAGAAGTAAAAAATAATAGCGACACACTATTGGTGCCAAAATCGGCTGTTCTCTGGACCGGAAAACGTTCGGTGGTTTATATCCAACTAGAAAATCGTGCTGTTCCCACTTTTGCCTTTCGCGAAGTGGTTTTGGGAACCTCAGTGGGAGACAGCTATGAAATTTTAGAAGGCCTAGTGCAAGGAGAAGAAGTGGTTACCAATGGTGCCTTTTTACTCGATGCTTCTGCTCAACTCAACAATCAAGCTAGTATGATGAATAGAATGGTAAGGGTAAAAAACACTGAAGCACATGCTCCCATAAAAACACAACAGGCTATGGTGTCTATGGAATTCCAAAACCAACTCACCTCCCTAACAGAGACCTATTTAACACTTAAAAACGCTTTGGTGAAGAGTGCTGAACAAAAGAGTATTGAGGCAGCCCAAGCGATGGAACTTTCATTGAGACAAATAGACGAAACCCTCTTAAATGAACAACACCAAAATCATTGGAAGGCGGAAAAAGAAAAGCTATGGGGTTCACTCCAAAAACTCACAACAGCGGAAAATTTGGAAAATCAACGTCAACAATTTCAAATGGTGTCTCAAGCTTTGATTACTATGCTGCAAAATTTTGGTTCCTCTAAGCAGCCTTACTATGTACAACATTGTCCAATGGCCAACAATCAAAATGGTGCCCATTGGCTGAGCGATCAAGAGCTTATTGAAAATCCTTATTACGGTGCCGCCATGTTGCGCTGCGGAAGTGTGGTGGACACCCTTGGGAGTTCATCCCTAAGCATAAACTAGTCTAATACCTTATCAATACCTTTACTTCTTTTATTAATTTTAAATCAAAAATCATGAAAACAACTTTTTTACGTTTAAGCCTACTTCTTTTTGCTATGGGACTCCTTTTAGGCTCTTGCAACAATCAAAAATCCAAAAAGGAAACTGCTGTAGAACAACAAAACGCCGATAACCCCGCTTACACTTCTGCCTATGTCTGTCCAATGCATTGCGAGGGCAGTGGAGATGAACATCCGGGAAAATGTCCTGTCTGTGGAATGGAATATGTCAAAAACGAAAACCATCCTAAGCCTCACCAGCACTAGGCTAAAAGACTTAGGGCATTGTTGTTTTAGTTTTCTTGGTTAAAGCCTATGGTTCCCTTTTTGAGTTGATCATAAAAATTAGCAAGGGCCACATTTTGCCATGGTATTACAAAAAGGGCACCGATAAAAAGGGTAAAAATGGTGAGTAAATACCAAGGGATGAAGCGCAAAATAAGTCCAAAGAGTTGCATTTTATGTCCGTTCATCAATTCCCAGCTTTTTTTGAGGGCTTCTGTTGCGGTTAAAGATCGATCGTCTGCCAAAATAAAAAAGGTCATGGACAATCCTAATGAAATAATGATGCCAGGAACGATAAATAAAAGTAATCCGGCTAGGGTGGCTAAAGCAATTAGGATATAGGACAGCAACACATTGCCAAATGATTTAAAACCATCAAATAAATTATTGAATTGTGGATTGTTGTTGCGTGCAATATTCAAACAAAATAAGTCATAGCCTAATTGTAGAGGACCCGATATCAAGAGAACTAAAAGAACTAAGCTTTCATCTAATTGACCGGGTATGCCAGTGATTAAACTATAAAGCAAGGTAATTCCTACAGCAAGTGCCCAGTAGGGTGCCAATTGTTGGCGCGCTTGGCGCATGATTGTTAGATTGGGTGAGTTCATTTTTTTATATTTTGATTAAAGTTAAAAAAAGCCTCTTAATAGAGGCTTTTTTTTAAGTATTCAAGATTTTTTCTTGATGGTTGATAGATTCTTGGTGGATAGCTTTAAACAATTTAATCACAAATTCTTTTCCTAAATCTCGCTCTTCTCCTTCTAAGATCATTCGACCTAAAATTTCGTTCCAACGTTTGTTTTGCAAAACAGCAACATTGTTTTCCTTTTTCAAGGCACCAATGGCATCAGAAATTTTCATGCGTTTACCCATTATATCTAAAATTGACTGATCTAACATATCAATTTGCGCTCTGAGTTGTTGCAAATTATCTTGGAAAGCTGCTTCTGTGTCGGTCACTTTTCTAATAGTAAGATCTTTCATGATTTCAACCAAACGAGTGGGTGTTACTTGTTGGCTAGCATCGCTCCAAGCATTATCTGGATCCCAGTGAGTTTCTATCATAAGGCCGTCAAAATTTAGATCTAAGGCTGTTTGAGAAATATCAAAAATCAAATCTCTTCTACCAGCAATATGAGAAGGATCACAAATTAAAGGCAAATCAGGAAATTTATTCTGTGCCTCAACTGCAATTTGCCATTCGGGAATGTTGCGGTATTTTGTTTTTTCATAAGTAGAAAAACCTCTATGGATTAATCCTAACTTTTTAATATTGGCGGTATAGAGTCGTTCAACACCTCCCAACCAAAGGGAAAGGTCTGGGTTTACGGGGTTTTTTACCAATACAATTTTATCTGTGCCTTCAAGCGCATCTGCAATTTCTTGAACTATAAAGGGGCTCACCGTAGAGCGAGCACCAATCCAGAGCACATCAATATCGTGTTCTAAAGCCAATTTTACATGATCTTTATTGGCAACTTCTGTAGCGGTTAGCATGCCGGTTTCTTCTTTAACCTTTTGCAACCATTTCAACCCGATAGCACCAACGCCTTCAAAGTTTCCGGGGCGTGTTCTCGGTTTCCAAATCCCAGCGCGATAGACATTGACATCAGTGTCTTTTAGCTCATGGGCAATTTTTAAAACTTGTTCTTCTGTTTCTGCACTACAAGGACCGGCTATCACCAGGGGGTGAGGAAGTCCAAAGGCGTTGAGCCAATCACGCATTTCTTTCTTGTTTTCCATTGTTTTTATTGATTCATTGTTTATTTAAAATTCCATTTAATATAGGGGCAATAGCATTTGTTTTGAGTAACTCTTCGTAAAGCTTTTTATAATTTTCTTGTTCTAAATCAGCCTTAAAAAGTTCTAAATTTTGAATATATTGTTCTAAAACGTTTAAAATATTTTTTTGATTGTGTTTAAAAATTGGGGTCCACATTTCTGGAGAGCTTTTGGCTAATCGCACCGTTGAGGCAAAGCCACTACCTGCCATTTCAAAAATGGTTCGTTCGTCTTTTTCCTTTTCTAAAACGGTTTTACCCAACATAAAAGAAGAAATATGAGACAGATGCGAAACATAAGCAATGTGCTTATCATGCTCTTGTGGATCCATTTCTCTAATTTCCATTTTCATATTTTTAAACCATTGTAGGGCCCACTCCAAAAGATCTGGTCTAGTTTTATGCGCTTCACAAACAATTTGAATTTGATTTTCAAACAAGGAAGCGAAGGCTGCCTTGGGGCCAGAAAATTCGGTTCCGGCAATGGGGTGTGTGGCCAAAAACTGATTGCGTTTGGGGTGCAATTCTAAGGCCTTGCAAAGCGTAGCTTTGGTGGATCCAACATCTATAACCAAACCATTATCATGCACCTTATCTAGGAGAGCTAACAATAAAGATTCCGCTTGATCAACAGGCACCGCCACCACAAGCACATCCATTTGAGAAAGTTGTTGCTCAGAAAGGGCCTCATCTATGAGTGAAAGCTCCAAAGCTTCTTGCAAATGAGCTGCATTATGATCACTTCCAAAACGTTTCACTTTTGGCAGAGACGCCTTTGCTGCTAAGCCAAAGGAACCTCCTATTAACCCTAAACCTATTATTCCAATTTTCATGAGGCAATTCTTTTTAGAGCTGTTTCAATTTGCGCTTCTTTCACGCATAGAGAAAACCGCACGTAGCCTTCCCCTTCTGAACCAAATATGGTGCCGGGGGCAATAAATAGATGGAAGTCTTGCAACAGCTTTTCAGTAAAATCTATGGCGTTCATGCCATTTTCAGGCAGTTTCGCCCAAAGGAACATGCCCACTTGATTGGGCAGCGCTTGAAGTTCTAATTGAGCTGCCAATTTTTCCATTAAAAGGCGGCGTTTGTGATAGACAACATTTAAAGAATCAAACCAGTCTGAAGATTGATTCAAAGCAGCAATAGCACCTTGTTGAACACCGAAAAACATGCCGGAGTCCATATTGCTTTTCACTTTTAAAACCGCTTGAATTGCTTCTGCATTTCCGCATGCCATACCAACACGCCAGCCGGCCATATTAAAAGATTTACTTAACGAATTTAGTTCTATGGCCACCTCTTTAGCTCCCGGACGAGCCAAAAGACTCTGAGGGGATGGGTTTAAAATAAAACTATAAGGATTGTCGTGCACCAACAAAACTTTGTGTTCTCTTGCCCAGCCAATTAGTCGATCAAAAGTGGCTGTTTCGGCCTGTGTTCCCGTGGGCATATGAGGATAATTTAACCAACAAAGCTTAACCTTTGAAGTGTCTAAACGGTCTAGGGCTTCAAAATCGGGTTGCCATTGGTTGGCTTCTTTAAGATTATAAAAAACAGGCTCTGCTTCTACCAATTTTGCTACAGCGGCATAGGTGGGATAGCCCGGATTGGGAATCAAAACTTGATCTCCCTTATTCAAAAAAGCCATAGCAATATGCATTATGCCTTCTTTTGATCCAATTAAGGGTAAAATTTCAGTTTGAAAATCTAAAGAAACCCCATAGTGCTTTTGATAGAAAGTAGCCATGGCCTCCCGGAGTTCTGGAATGCCTTGATAACTTTGATACATGTGGGCCTTAGGATGTTGCAGGGCGCTCGTCAAAGCTTGTTCAACAGCAGCGGGTGGTGGCAGGTCAGGACTTCCAATTCCCATATTAATAACAGGATGTCCTGCTTGAATCATAGCAGCAACCTCTCTCAATTTGCGAGAAAAATAATATTCTTGAACGCTAGCTAAACGTTGGGCTGTTTCTCTCATTGCTTCTGATTTTTATAGACCCCCAATATCTTAAACTCACTGGCCATAATCTTTAGTATCGAAACAGCCTTATCAAATTGTGTATAAGCCTCAAAAGTCACGTCCACAAAAAAAGCGTATTTCCCTGGTGTTTCAATTACTGGAAGCGATTGAATCTTCGTGAGATTTAACAAACAATCACTCATCATATTGAGAACTGCTGCAAGACTCCCTCTTTGGTGGTCTAGGGTAAATTTCAAAGCCGCTTTATTAATTTCCTCCTTCTGCAAAACAGGTTTGTCTTTTTGCAACACTACAAAGCGCGTCACATTGTTTTGAATGGTTTGTATGGAAGAGGCTAAAATAGACAAGCCATAAATTTGTGCTGCTTGCTGACTTGCAATTGCACCCACTCCTTTGGTTTGGTTTTTTGCAATTTTTTGAGCTTCCTCAGCCGTATCGGCTGTTTCAACCAACTGAATATTTGGATATTGCATAAAAAATTGCTTGCATTGCAACAGGGCCATTGGATGCGAACGCACCTCTTCCAAATCGGCTAGGGATTGCCCCTCTAATGCCATTAAATTGTGGTGTATGCTTAAATAATGTTCCCCAATAATATGGAGTTCATTTTGATCAATTAAAGCATAGTTAGGAATAATGGACCCAGCTATCGAATTTTCTATAGCCATCACCCCATGGCTAACCTCTCCAGCTTTTAAACCTGCAGCCAATGCGTCAAAACTCAAATATTCACGCAAGTTTGCTTCTACAGAAAAACAGGCTGTGGCCACCTCGTGGTGAAAGGAACCCTTAATGCCCTGTATTCCGATGATGTTGTTCAATTGCATATCAAAAAAAAAGTCCCGAAAAAATCAGGACTTTTACTATTATCTATGTTTTTAGATTATAAAGATCCTGCTACCTTATTGTGGAAGTAGTAGAAAGTGTTATAATAAAAAAACGTCTTATTCATTTGTTCTTAATCGCCACAAATGTAAGATAGCTTTTTTCAAAAACAAATATTTCCTTCATTTTTTTAGCTTTTCCTATCTTGCTGCTCTTCTTATGAATCAGAATTCAAAATGGTATCCTTTTTTATTGCTCAACATGGGCATGCTTTTTTCAAGCAGTTCGGGGGCTTTCGGTCGCTATATTGATTTATCGCCTCCCCTAACCATTGCCTACAGAGCCCTGTTAGCATTACTCCTACTATTGGGATATGCCCTTCTTCAAAAACACCGCCTTTTATTTGATTTCAAAAAACATGGGGCCACTGTGCTTTTAAGCGGTTTGTTGATGGCCTTGCATTGGGTATTCTATTTTTATGCCTTGCGATGGGGAAATGTTGCCATTGGCATGCTTTCTCTTTTTACCTATCCTGTGTTTACGAGTTTAATGGAACCTTTCTTTTTCAACACCCGTTGGCAATGGCGCCATTTACTAATGAGTTTACTCATTGTGATTGGCATCTATTTTTTAGCCCCCAGCTTAGACCCCCAAAACGTTAGTACCCAAGGCCTTTTGATGGGTTTATTCTCTGCTTTTACCTATTCCATTCGCAATATTATTTTAAAGAAAAAAGTAAACACCTTTAAAGGCTCTACCTTAATGCTCTATCAAATGACCATCACTTTTATGTTGCTGCTTCCCGCTTTTTGGATTTATGCTCCAGAAAAAGTAGAACCTCAACTGCCCTATATTGGCTTTTTGGCCATAGTGACCACTATTGGGCATACACTTTTTATCAATAGTTTTCGCTATTTTAATATTAGTACAGTAAGTATTTTAAGTAGCATACAGCCCCTACTAGGAATTTTTCTAGGTGTTCTTTTTCTGGGTGAAATTCCAAGCGAGCGCAGTTTAATTGGAGGAGTTCTCATTTTATTAACGGTGGTTATTGAAAGTAGAAAAAGCACTTCTTAAGTTTTTCTAGATGCCTTATCTTTAGCCTTTATGAATATTGTTTTAGAAAATATCTCGAAAAAATACGGGGCCTTTACTGCCCTAAATAATGTTTCCTTTAGCCTAAAGAAAGGCGAAATTGTAGGTTTGCTAGGCCCAAATGGGGCTGGTAAATCAACCTTAATGAAAATCTTAACCGGTTATTATTTAAACTGGGATGGAAAAGCACTTTTTGATGGTTTGGATTTTAAAAAGAATACTTCAGCAATTCAAAATAAAACAGGCTATCTACCCGAAAACAATCCCCTCTATCCCGAAATGACTGTTGCTGCCTATTTAAATTTTACGGCAGGTTTGTACCGCCTCAAAAATCCACCCCTTATAGAGGTAGTGAATCAAACCGGTTTAGAACAACATTTGTATAATAAAATCGGTACGCTTTCAAAGGGCTATCGCCAACGAGTTGGGCTAGCCGCTGCTTTATTGCACAATCCGGAAATACTCATTTTAGACGAACCTACCACCGGATTAGATCCCAATCAATTGGTAGATATTAGGAACCTTATTCAGAATTTGGGAAAAGAAAAAACCATTTTACTTTCTACGCACATTCTTCCAGAAGTAGAGGCATTATGTCAGCGTGTGTTGCTTCTTAATCAGGGTGAGTTAGTTTTAGATCGGTCTATGGAAAGTCTTCAAAGCACACAAGAATCTCTTTTTCATGTGCGTTTTGATTATCGAGTAGAAACGGTTGCCTTGGCCAAAATTGATCAGGTTGCTGAGGTGCGAAATGTGCACGATTTTGAATATGCCCTCACAGCAAAAAACAATGTGGATTTAAGTACTGCCATATTTGATTTTGCCCATGATAACGGACTAAAAATTGAAAAATTAGAACGTAGAAATAAATCGCTAGAAGCGCTTTTTGAAGAATTTACGAAAACCGCTTAAAGTTAAAATACCGCTTCTGCAATGGTTCTAATATTATCCGATTTTCCCATAGAATAATAGTGTAAAAAGGGCACACCTGCTTTTTTGAGTTCCTTGCTTTGCGCAATACACCATTCCACACCCACTTGTCGAACTTCTGTGTTGTCTTTGCAGGCCACCACGGCTTTAATTAAATCTTCAGGTAAATCAACATGAAAACGATGGGGAATGGCATTGAGCTGCTTTTTTACAGCCAATGGTTTTAGACCTGGAATGATGGGCACTGTGATTCCTTCGGCTCGGCATTTATCAACAAAATCAAAATATTTTTGATTGTCAAAAAACATTTGTGTCACCACATAATGGGCTCCGGCTTTAATTTTTTGTTTTAAAAAATGGATGTCACTGTCTAAGCTTGGAGCTTCCATATGTTTTTCGGGATAGCCTGAAACTCCCACGCAAAAGTCAGTAGGATGGGTGTTTAATAATTCTTCCTCTAAATAAACCCCATTGTTCATATCATTAATTTGGGCCACCAATTCGTTGGCATAGTGATGACCGTCTTCTTGAGGTTTAAAATAAACTTCTGATTTAACGGCATCTCCCCTTAGGGCTACAACATTGTCAATATTTAAAAAATCTAAATCAATAAGAAAGTTTTCGGTGTCTTCTTTGCTAAATCCACCACATAAAATATGCGGAATGGCGTCTACCTTATATTTACTTTGAATGGCTGCACAAATTCCAACAGTGCCGGGTCGTTTTCGGATCACTTTTTTTTCTAACAACCCATTTTTTAATTCTTTATAAACATGCTCTTCACGATGATAGGTCACATCAATAAAGGGGGGTGCAAAATCCATTAAATCCTCAATGGCTTCCATCAAACTGTTAATGCTTTGTCCCTTGAGCGGAGGTAAAATTTCAAAAGTAAATTGGGTTTCTCCTTTTGCTTTAGCAATATGATCTACAACTTTCATGATTTATTCTGTTAGGTTTGGGTTTAGCCATTTTTGGGCTTCTTCTATAGGTATTCCACGTCTTTGGCTATATGATTTTAATTGGTCTTCTTTAATTTTTCCCAAGCCAAAATAGCGTGCCTGAGGATGGGCAAAATAATAGCCTGAAACAGATGCTGCAGGCCACATGGCCAAACTTTCTGTCAATTTCACACCTATGGTCTCTTCAACCTCTAAAAGCTTCCAGAGGGTGTTTTTTTCTAGGTGATCGGGGCAAGCAGGATATCCGGGTGCTGGCCGAATGCCTTGATATTGCTCTTCAATTAGGGCTTCATTACTAAATTGTTCATTGGCATAGCCCCAAATTTCGGTACGTACGAGTTCATGCAATTTTTCAGCAAAAGCTTCGGCCAATCTGTCGGCCAGAGCTTTAATCATTATGGCATTATAATCATCGTGTTCTTTTTCAAATTGAGCGGCTTTTTCTTGTGTGCCAAAACCTGTGGTTACGCAAAAAGCACCCATATAATCTTGCAAACCAGAAGCTTTAGGGGCAATAAAATCGGCTAAGGCTAAATTGGGTTGTCCGTCTTTCTTTTTAAGTTGTTGCCGCAAGCTTAGCCAAGTTACCAACACCTCATTTCGCGTTTCGTCTGTGTAGAGCTCAATATCATCTTCCACGCTATTGGCTGGAAATAGACCAAATCGAGCTCGGGCCGTGAGCCATTTCTCATTGACAAGAGTAGTGAGCATGGCTTGTGCGTCTTGATAAAGAGCCGTTGCCTGATCTCCCACCACTTCATCCACTAGAATTTGAGGGTATTTGCCATGTAAATCCCACGATCTAAAAAAAGGACTCCAATCAATATAGGGCACTAATTCTTCCAAAGGAAAATTCAATAAGGTTTGAGCCCCTACTTGTTTTGGTTTTTTCAAATCGCTTGCTTGCCAGTTGATTTGAAGGGCGTTTTGCCTTGCTTTTGCAATAGTGAGATAGGTTTTGTTAGAAGTGCGCTCTAGGAAACGCTCTCGAAAGGCCTCATATTCGGTTCGAATAGTTTCTACATAAGCCATCTTGTTTTGAGGGTGCAACAAATTACTCACCACATTCACTGCTCTTGACGCATCATTTACGTGGATAACCGTGTCGGTAACCGGGGCAATTTTTACGGCCGTGTGTGCCTTAGAAGTAGTTGCCCCTCCAATGAGTAAAGGAATTTTAATGTTTTGGCGTTTCAGTTCTTTAGCCACATATACCATTTCATCTAGCGATGGGGTGATGAGACCTGATAGACCAATCACATCTACTTGATTTGCAACAGCTTGTTCTAATATAGTCTCTGGGGGAACCATAACACCCAAATCTATAATTTCATAGTTATTACAGGCTAAAACCACACTCACTATGTTTTTCCCTATGTCGTGTACATCACCTTTCACAGTTGCCATTAATACTTTGCCGGCAGCTTGTGCTCCCTGATCCTTTTCGGCTTCTATGAAGGGTTGTAGGTAGGCAACGGCTTTTTTCATCACACGGGCTGATTTTACTACTTGGGGTAAAAACATTTTACCCTCTCCAAATAAATCTCCCACCACGTTCATGCCGCTCATCAGTGGTCCTTCTATAACCTCTAGGGGACGATCTACTTCCAATCTAGCTGCTTCTGTGTCTTCTATGATAAAACTGTCAATGCCTTTTACTAATGCGTAGGTAATTCTTTCTTGTAAAGGCTTTTTCCGCCATTCGTTTTCATTTTTTTTAACGCTTGACCCATCATCCTTAAGTTGTTCGGCATAGGTTAACAAAGTTTCGGTAGCATCGGGTTTGCGATTTAACAAAACATCTTCAACATAGGTTAAAAGGGTTTTGGGAATTTCATCATAAACTTCCAATTGTTCTGGGTTTACGATGCCCATGTTCATTCCGTGTTGAATGGCGTGATAGAGAAAAGAAGCGTGCATGGCTTCGCGCACTTTATTGTTGCCTCTAAAAGAAAAGGACACATTGCTCACGCCGCCACTTACACTTGCATGGGGCAAATGTTGGCGAATCCATTGGGTAGCTTCAAAAAAGTCTAAAGCATTGCGTTTGTGTTCTTCCATGCCGGTGGCTACGGGAAAAATATTGGGGTCAAAAATGATGTCTTCGGGGGGAAATGCAATTTTATGAACTAATAGGTCATAGGAGCGTTTACAAATTTCTATACGACGCTCCAAATTGTCTGCTTGCCCTTTTTCGTCAAATGCCATAATAATGACAGCGGCACCATATTGTTTAATCTTTCTCGCTTGCGTTAAAAAAACATCTTCTCCTTCTTTTAGGCTAATTGAATTAACCACTCCCTTTCCTTGAATGGTTTTTAAACCCGCTTCAATAATTTCCCATTTGGAGCTGTCTATCATAATGGGCACTCGGGCAATGTCTGGCTCAGCCGCTATGAGGTTGAGAAAAGTAGTCATGGCTTCTACTCCATCAATCATTCCCTCATCCATATTGATGTCAATTATTTGAGCCCCTCCCGCAACTTGATCGCGAGCAATTGCAAGGGCTGTCTCAAATTCCTTATTTTCAATGAGCCTTAAAAATTTTCGTGAACCCGTCACATTTGTGCGCTCTCCAATGTTGACAAAATTGGTGTTTTCATCAATAATGAGTGGTTCTAAACCCGATAAACACAATGGCTTTTTTTTAGGAAACATGAGAAGGAGCGTTACGTTTTCTAGGGGTGGTTTGAGCTGCTATGGCTGCTATTTTGGCAATGTGTTCTGGGGTCGTGCCACAACAACCACCAATAATGTTGACTACATTTTGATCGAGATAGTCTTGCATGAGGGCTTGCATTTCTTCAGGACTTTGATCATATTCACCAAAAGCATTGGGCAATCCGGCATTGGGATGCGCAGAAATATAGACATTGGAACGATGGGATAGTTCTTTCACATAGGGTAATAATTGATCAGCGCCCAAGGCGCAATTGAATCCTATGCTCAATAAATCAATGTGTTGCACTGAAATTTGAAATGCTCCCACGGTTTGTCCCGACAAGGTTCTTCCACTTGCGTCGGTAATGGTGCCACTCACCATAACAGGCACCTCCCATTGGAGTTCTTCCTTAATTTGAGATACTGCATAAAGGGCTGCCTTTGCGTTGAGGGTATCAAAAACTGTTTCAATTAAAAGAATGTCAACCCCGCCCTCTTTTAAGCCTAAAATTTGTTCTGAATAGGCCTCTACCAATTCATCAAAACTCACCGCACGATAACCAGGATTGTTTACATCCGGTGACATACTTGCTGTTTTGTTGGTAGGTCCAATAGAGCCCGCTACAAAACGTGGTTTGTTTGGATTCTGTTGTGTGAATTGCGTTGCTAACTCTTTAGCAATTTTGGCGCTTTCAACATTTATTTGGTGTACCCATTCCTCCAAGCCATAATCAGCCATACCGATGCTTGTCGCTGAAAACGTGTTGGTTTCTATGATATCAGCACCTGCCTCAAGATAAGCCTTGTGAACAGCTTTAATAATATGGGGCTGAGTGACTGATAATAAATCATTGTTACCCATTAAGGGCATGGAATGCGATTTAAGTTGAACGCCTCTGTAGTCCTCTTCCTTAAGTTTGTAGTTTTGAATCATAGTACCCATAGCGCCATCTAGCACTAGGATTCTTTCTTTCAAAATTTCTTGTATGGATTTCATTCGTTCTTCAAGGCTTGTTCAATATCTTCCCAAAGGTCATCCACGTGTTCTAGCCCAACCGATAGGCGAATCAAACCGGGCGTTATGCCTACTTGTTGTTGTTCTTCTTCGGTTAGTTTGCTATGGGTAGAAGACGCTGGGTGGGTTACAATACTTCTGGAATCACCTAAATTGGAGGTGATGGAACACATTTTAATATGATCAATAAAGTGAATCGCTTGGTCAATACCGCCCTTAATTTCAAAGGCAATTATGTTTCCCCCTTGTGTCATTTGCTTTTTGGCAATGTCATATTGGGGGTGCGATTTTAAAAAAGGATATTTCACAAAATTTATGGCCGGATGCTTTTCTAAACGTTCGGCAATGGTTAGTGCATTAGCACAGTGACGATCTACCCGCACAGCAAGCGTTTCAAGACTTTTTGATAGAATCCAGGCATTAAAAGGAGACAACGATGGTCCCGTATTTCGGGCAAACAAATAAATTTCTTTAATAAGGGCAGCTGTTCCAACAGTGATTCCTCCTAAAACACGACCCTGACCGTCTATGAGTTTGGTTGCAGAATGAATGACTAAATCAGCTCCAAATTGAATGGGTTGTTGCAAGTAGGGAGTGGCAAAACAATTGTCTACTACATAAAGTAAATTATGTTTCTTGGCAAGGGCTCCAATGGCAGCTAAATCTAAGATATCTACCCCGGGGTTGGTGGGAGACTCAACATAAATCATCTTGGTGTTGGGCTCAATAAGCGCTTCTATTTCGTCCAGTTGATTCCAATCAAAATAACGGGTTTCAATGTTCCATTTTGGAAAATATTTATTGAAAAGACTGTAAGTAGAACCAAAGATGGAACGGGAGGACAAAATGTGATCTCCAGCCCCTAACAAAGCGGCAAATGTTGAGAAAACGGCAGCCATACCAGAGGCAAAGGCCACCCCGCTTTCTGCTCCTTCCATCAAACAAATTTTTTGAACAAACTCGGTGTTGTTTGGATTGGTGAAACGGGTGTAGATATTGCGGTCTTTTTCTTCAGCAAAAGAAGCCCGCATATCTTCTGCATCTTCAAAAACAAAACTTGATGTGAGATGCAAAGGAACGGAGTGTTCTAAAAATTCTGTCCGATCCAATTGTGTGCGAACGGCTGTTGTTTCAAATCGCTTTTTCATAGGGGTGTTCCGTTTAATATAATTTTATGCGAAATTTTTGCAGTAGCTTCTAAGGTTTTAGAAACCGAACAATATTTTTCAAAAGAGAGTGCGGCTGCACGAATCGCTTTTTCCGGGGGAATGTTGCCCTCCAAATAAATGACAACGGTGATGGTATGAAATAAAGCCGGCACAGCTCCTGGCTCTCTAAACCCTTCAATCTCCATTTTCAAGACTTTTGGATTTAATTTTTGCTTACTCAGTATGGAAACAATATCAATACTGCTGCATCCTGCCAAACCCATTAAAAGGGTTTCCATGGGGCTCACGCCCTGAACTTCTCCTTCTGTTTTGGATTTGTTATCCATTACCACCTCATGACCCTTGTCATTGGTTGCTTTAAACAAATAATCATCATTGATTCTTTCGAGGTTAATTTTCATTGCTTGACTTGATTTTTTTGGGATTAAAAATTCGTTTCAAAATTTGAGACATTTTTTGATTTTCGATTAAAAAAGCATCATGCCCATGAATGGATTCAATTTCGTGGTAGTGAATATTCTCTTTAAAAGCCTTAATTCTTTGAAATGTTTTTTGATCTTCAGCTGGGGTGAAAAAAATATCGCTATCAATGGCAATTAAATGAATATCGGCTGTGACATTCGAAATCAATTCTTCTAAACTAGTTCCCGCTCTGGTGATGTCTATAGAAGCTAGAAGATGATTCATCATTTCATAGGCTTTTAATTCAAATCGATTGGCCAATTTGATGCCGTGGTGCACCAACCAACTTTCTACATTAAAAAGGCCTAATTCTTTGTTGGTGCTTCTTGCAAAACGAAAATCTAGTGATTGGGGTGTTCTATAAGTGAGCATAGCATGAATTCTTGCGTCTTCGAGGGGCTTTTTGGAGTGCTGTAGAATTCTTTTTTGTAAAAAAGTATTGGCTATAATCCAGTCGGTGGCTTTCCAATCGGCGGCTACTGGAATTAAATGTTGCGTTAAATTGGGATACAGTGCAACCATTTCCCAAGCAATGCCACCACCAATAGAGCCTCCAATGATAGCAAAAAGCTTCTCTACTCCTAATTTTTGAAGACCCAAGTAAAAGAGGTTGGCAATATCTCCAGTATGAAAATCGTCCGGCTTGTCATAAAGGCTATTGTTCACCCCATTACCAGGAATATTGAAGGCCAATACCGCAAAATGATTGGTGTCTATGGCTCGGCCCGGTCCAACAATTTCTGCCCACCACCCCTTGTTGCCACAAACAGTAGCATCACCTGTAAGGGAATGATTCACCAACACCACTGGGGCCGTTTTATAGTCCTGTCCAAAATGCTCATAATGCAACGGAAATTGACTATATAATTGCCCCGAATGGGTAGTGAAATCACCTATTAAAAGGGTTTTAATGGTAGACATTCAAAAGGGTTAAAGCGTTGCAAACGCTTGTTCTAAATCGGCTTTTAAATCTTCAAGTGCTTCTATTCCTACTGAAAGTCGAACTAAATCTTTAGTCACCCCAGTGCTGGCTTGCTCCTCTTCATTGAGTTGCTGATGCGTGGTGCTGGCCGGGTGAATAATTAAAGATTTTGTATCGCCAATATTGGCTAAAAGTGAGAAGATTTTGGTGTTATCGGCCACTTTTTTGGCGGCTTCAAATCCTTTTTTCAATCCAAATGTCAAAATGCCACTTTTTCCGTTGGGCAAATACGCATTAGCGAGTTGGTGATATTTAGACGATTTTAAACCGGGATAATTCACCCATGCTACTTCATCGCGTTGTTCCAACCATTCGGCAAGAGCTTGTGCATTGGCAGAATGTTGCGTCATACGCACTTTGAGGGTTTCTAAACCTTGAATGATTTGAAAACTATTATAAGGACTAGGGGCACTACCTAAGTCTCGAAGTCCCTCAATACGCACTTTAGCAATAAAGGCAATGGCACCTAGTACTTCGTGATAGTTCAATCCGTGATAGCTAGGAGAGGGCTCTGTAAATTCTGGAAAAAGCCCGTTGCCCCAGTCAAAGGTTCCAGCGTCTATAATTACACCTCCCATGCTGGTTCCGTTTCCGGAAATATATTTGGTTAAGGAGTGAATCACAATATTGGCTCCGTGTGCAATAGGATTCAACAAGGCAGGAGTAGCCACCGTATTGTCTACAACAAAGGGCACTTTGGCTTTTTTTGCTTGGGCCGAAATGCCTTTCAAGTCTAAAACATCCAATTTAGGATTTCCTAAAGATTCCGCAAAAAAGGCGCGTGTGTTGTCTTGAACCGCTTTGGCAAAGTTTGCCGGATCATCTGGGTCCACGAAAGTGGTGGTAATACCAAAACGCGGCAAGGTGTTGTTCAATAAATTATAGGTACCCCCATAGAGACTATTAGAGGCCACAATATGATCTCCTGTTTTTAAAATCATCATGAGGCTAGTGGCTATAGCAGCTGTTCCAGAAGCTGTAGCAACGGCTGCTACTCCACCTTCTAAAGCAGCAAGACGTTGTTCCAACACATCGTTTGTGGGGTTGTTTAAACGGGTATAGATATAGCCTGGTTCTGCTAAAGAAAACAGATTTGCTGCATGGTCTGAATCGTTAAAAACATAAGAAGTTGATTGATAAATGGGGACAGCTCTAGCGCCTTGGGTTTGCTTGATGTCGTGACCAGCATGCAAGGCATTGGTTTCTAATTGATGGCTCATAATTTTAAAGTTTTTTGAATTAAAGAAACATAATCTAATTTTTCCCAAGTGAATAATTCCACTTGCTTTTCAATTTTCCCATTATAGGGCGACTCAAAAACTTTTGTGAGTGTTTGAGGTGTTCTTCCCATATGACCATAGGCAGCTGTTTCTTCATAAATTGGATTTCTCAATTTTAAACGCTGTTCAATAGCATAGGGGCGCATGTCGAAAAGGGGCGCAACTTGTTCTGCAATTTGGGTGTCACTAAAAGGCACTTTTGCAGTGCCAAATGTGTTGAGAAAAATAGAAGTGGGTTCCACTACCCCAATGGCATAACTCAATTGAACCAATACTTCATCGGCTACACCAGCAGCCACTAAATTTTTGGCCATATGACGAGCTGCATAGGCTGCACTTCGGTCTACCTTACTAGGGTCTTTTCCACTAAAAGCACCTCCTCCGTGTGCGCCTTTGCCTCCATAAGTATCTACAATAATCTTTCTTCCAGTTAGGCCTGTATCACCATGAGGGCCTCCAATTACAAATTTTCCGGTGGGGTTTACGTGATAAACAATATCATTTCCAAAAAGTTCTTGAATTGCCTTTGGAAATTGAGCAATCACTCTTGGCATTAAAATAGTGATGAGGTCTTGCTTGATTTTGGCAAGCATTTTTTCATCGTCTTCTTCAAACGGATCGTGTTGGGTAGAAATTACCACCGTGTCTATTCGCTTAGCATTGTGAGCTTCATCATATTCAATGGTAACTTGCGATTTTGCATCAGGTCTTAAGTATGGAATAGCCTTATTTTCACGTCTCAAAGCAGCCAATTCCACCAATATTTTGTGTGAAATTTCAAGTGCCAAGGGAATATAATTTTCTGTTTCTTTGGTGGCATAGCCAAACATAATTCCTTGATCACCAGCTCCTTGAGCCTCTTTTTCGGCTCGGTCTACTCCTCGGTTAATGTCTTGCGATTGTTCGTGTATTAACGACATCACGCCACAAGAATCTCCACTAAACTGATAGGCTCCTTTTGTGTAGCCAATTTTGTTGATAGTGTCTCGGGCAATTTGTTGAACATCTAAATAGGTGTTGCTTTTCACTTCACCAGCCAACACAACTTGTCCGGTGGTGACCAAGGTTTCGCAGGCCACTTTGCTTTCTGCATCAAAGGCCAAAAAATGATCTAAGAGCGCATCACTAATTTGGTCAGCCACCTTATCAGGGTGCCCTTCACTAACAGATTCTGAGGTAAAAAAATATGACATGTATAGGTTGCTTTACAGGAAGGATTCATTTAAAGCAACACTGCTTTAGCATTTTTTTATCGAGGTTGCAATCAGTCAAATCCTTCCTCGTTAGTGGAACAAAATTACATTTTTTTTATTAAGTCTTAAAAATTTAACCTCTTTTTCTCCCTAGCCAAAAAAAAATATGATTAAAACATTATCAATTTAAAAGACAAAACGCTATTTTGCAGTTCTATTATATTGTTCAATGCACATTGCTATTGCTGGAAATATTGGCGCTGGAAAAACAAGTTTAACCCAACTTTTGGCTAAACACTTTAAATGGGAAGCCCACTATGAAGATGTGATTGACAATCCCTATTTAGATGACTTTTACGATCAAATGGAACGTTGGTCCTTTAATCTTCAAATTTATTTTTTACGACGTCGGTTTCAACAACTCCTTCAGTTTAAACAAAAAAAAAGTGTGGTGATTCAAGATCGAACCATTTATGAAGATGCCCATATATTTGCGCCCAACCTCAACGCTATGGGCTTGCTCAATCAACGTGATTTTGAAAATTATATCGGTATTTTTGAATTGATGGAGTCTTTGATTCAAGGACCCGACTTACTCATTTATTTACGTAGTTCCATTCCTAATCTGGTCCATAAAATTCACAAAAGAGGACGGACTTATGAAAACTCTATTAGCATTGACTACCTCAGTCGTTTAAATGAACGCTATGAAGCTTGGATTAGCAACTACAAAGGCAATATGCTTATCATAAACGTAGACGATCTTGATTTTGTTGAAAGTAAAGAAGACCTTGGAGAGGTAATTGAAAAGGTTGACGCCAAGGTCAACGGGCTATTCCAATAATTTTTTATTCAACTACCAAAATTTCTGAAGTAGTTTCTTTTTGAGTTCTCTCTTGCACAGGTGCTTTGTCAAGGATAATGACCTTAGCTTCTTCTTGTTTGAGACTTGCCATAGCTTCTTCACCGTGATTTCCTAAAATGGGGGCTATTACTAATCCAACCAAACAGGTGAGTTTGATTAAAATATTCATAGAAGGGCCCGAGGTGTCTTTAAACGGATCTCCTACGGTATCTCCCGTTACGGCTGCTTTATGGGCTTCAGAACCCTTATAGGTCATTTCACCATTGATCTCAACGCCTGCTTCAAATGATTTTTTGGCATTGTCCCAAGCACCTCCTGCATTGTTTTGGAAAATTGCCCAAAGAACACCAGACACGGTTACCCCTGCCATATAACTTCCTAAGGCTTCTGCTCCCATCACAAATCCAATGAGTACGGGCGTAACAATGGTTAAAAGTCCAGGGAGAAGCATTTCCTTCAGGGCTGCTTTGGTAGAAATATCAACACATTTACCATATTCTGGCTTTCCTTTGCCTTCCATAATTCCAGGAATTTCGCGGAACTGACGGCGAACTTCTTCCACCATTTCCATTGCGGCACGCCCAACAGCCTTCATGGCTAAAGCCGAAAAAACGACGGGAATCATACCTCCAATAAAAAGAGCCGCTAAAACATCTGCTTTAAAAATATTGATTCCATCAATGCCAGTAAACGTAACATAGGCTGCAAAAAGGGCTAACGCTGTTAGTGCTGCTGATGCAATGGCAAAGCCTTTTCCAACGGCAGCTGTGGTGTTTCCAACGGAATCTAAAATATCAGTACGTTCACGCACTTCTCCAGGAAGTTCACTCATTTCAGCAACTCCACCGGCATTGTCTGCAATAGGCCCAAAGGCATCAATAGCCAATTGCATGGCAGTGGTAGCCATCATGGCTGAAGCGGCAATAGCAACACCGTAGAATCCGGCTAGAAAATAAGATCCCCAAATAGCCAAAGCAAACAAAATAATAGAGCTAAAAGTAGAAATCATTCCCGTTGCCAATCCTGCAATGATGTTTGTTGCAGCTCCGGTAGAAGAATTCTGCACAATTTCTAAGACTGGCTTTTTACCAAGCGCAGTATAATATTCTGTAAAATAGGATATTAAATAGCCTACACCCAACCCTACAAGAGTGGCAAAAAATACGTTCAAACTGGGGATGTCTTGTTGACCAGCCCCAAAAAACTGAATACCTTTCATGGTTTGAGGGAGCATATTGTCTACTAAAAAATAGGTTGCAATAGCCGTAATGGCAATAGCGCTTAAATTTCCTGTGTTGAGTGCTCGTTGCACTTGAGCTTCTTTGGCTTCATTGTTAGCAATACGAATAAAGAAGGTTCCAATGATAGAGGCTACTATTCCCACTCCAGCAATCATCAGCGGAAGAAGTATGGGTCCCATGCCATTGTATGCATCCTCAAAAACACCTCCATTGGCAACAGCCATATCTTTAATAATATAGTTTCCTAATACCATAGAGGCTAAAACCGTAGCAACATAGCTTCCAAATAAATCGGCACCCATTCCGGCAACGTCACCTACATTATCTCCCACATTATCGGCAATGGTTGCAGGGTTTCGAGGATCATCTTCCGGAATTCCGGCTTCTACCTTGCCCACAAGATCGGCTCCAACGTCTGCTGCTTTGGTATAAATACCTCCTCCCACACGGGCAAATAGAGCAATAGATTCGGCACCCAATGAAAAACCGGCAAGGGCTTCTAAAACAATGGTCATTTCTTCATAAAAGGACGCATTGCCCTGCATGAAGTGATTGATAAAGTAGATAAAAAACAGAGACAATCCCAATACGGCCAATCCGGCTACACCAAGACCCATCACGGTGCCCCCTCCAAAAGAAATCTGCAGGGCTTTGGGCAAGCTTTCGCGAGCGGCTTGGGTGGTTCTAGCGTTAGACTCAGTAGCAATACGCATCCCAATGTTTCCCGCTAATCCCGAAAAAATAGCCCCCGTTACAAAGGCAGGAATAATCAATACACTTGTTGTTTCAACCGCCTGTGAAATAAAAAACAAGGCTACAGAAGCTAGCAGCACAAAAAGGGCTAAAATTCTATATTCTGCATTTAAAAATGCGAGAGCACCTTCTTTAATGTTTTTGGAAATGGTTTGCATTTTTTCGTTTCCAGGATCTTGTTTTCTAACCCACCGGGCTTTGATAAACATAAAAACTAAACCGATAACAGATAGAACAATAGGAAAATAGATCGTATTCACTTCAATTAATTTTTTTCATTCTTAAATTGGCTGGCAAATGTACGGATTCAAGTCCGATTACAAAAATCTAAACCAAAGGGTTTGTTAGTCTTTGTACAAAACTTTCTTCACCGCAGCAATCACGTCATTGGAATTGGGTAGCCATTCCTCTAATAAGACAGGAGAATAGGGAGCAGGTGTATCGGCTGTATTAATTTTAATTACCGGCGCATCTAAGTAATCAAATAGTTGATTTTGTGCTTGATAGGTGATTTCAGTTGCCACATTGCCAAAGGGCCATGCTTCTTCTAAAATGACTAATCTGTTGGTTTTTTTAACCGATTCGAAAATAGTTTCGTAGTCTAGAGGACGCACCGTTCTGAGGTCGATAATTTCACAAGAAATATTTTCTTTTTTAAGAGCTTCTCCAGCTTTAAATGCCTCTTTGATGATTTTTCCGAAGGAAACAATGGTTACATCAGTTCCTTTTTCTACCACCTCGGCTACTCCAATAGGTAGAATATATTCTCCTTCTGGCACCTCGCCTTTGTCACCATACATTTGTTCTGACTCCATAAATATGACAGGGTCATTGTCTCTAATGGCAGCCTTGAGAAGCCCCTTGGCATCATAGGGGTTGGAGGGCACCACCACCTTTAAGCCAGGGCAGTTGGCATACCAACTTTCAAATGCTTGGGAGTGGGTAGCGGCCAATTGACCAGCAGAACCCGTTGGACCTCTAAAAACAATGGGGCAAGGAAATTGTCCACCAGACATTTGTCTGATTTTTGCAGCATTGTTGATGATTTGATCAATACCAACTAAAGCAAAATTAAACGTCATGAATTCAATAATAGGACGGTTACCAGTCATGGTAGAACCTACGCCAATACCGGCAAATCCAAGTTCAGAAATAGGTGTATCTAATACTCGGTCGGGGCCAAATTCATCTAGCATTCCTTTAGAAGCTTTATAGGCTCCATTATATTCTGCTACTTCTTCCCCCATCAAATATACGCTTTCATCACGGCGCATTTCCTCGGTCATGGCTTGCTGTATAGCCTCTCTAAATTGAATTGTTTTCATTTGGTTTTTTAGATCAAGCGCAAATTTAATTAATAATTATCAATATGGACTACTCAATAAAAGAAGAATTGTAACGTTATAAAAGTCCATGAGGCCCATTTTCGAAGAATAGGTTTCATAAGTTTTGAATACATGAAATTGATAAAATTGCAGGTTAAAGGAATCTCCTACAGCGAAACGCAAACAGGTGCCTATGCTCTACTTTTAGGAGAAACAGAGGGAGACAGAAAATTGCCCATCATTATTGGAGGCTTTGAAGCACAAGCCATTGCGGTAGCACTAGAACAAGAAATAAAACCCTCTAGACCTCTCACTCACGACTTGTTTAAAAATTTTGCAGAACGCTTTAATGTTTATGTCAAACAGGTGATTATTCACAAACTAGTAGACGGTGTTTTTTATGCCAGTTTGATTTGTGAACGCGATAAAATTGAAGAAATTTTTGATGCTCGAACATCAGATGCTATTGCTCTTGCGCTTCGTTTTGATGCCCCAATTTATACTTACGACTCTATTTTGAAAAAAGCCGGTTTCACGGCTGCCCTTAGTGCTAAGGAAAACAAAAAGCTGTCGGAAGACAATTGGATTCAAAATTTTGTCACCGAGCAAACGAAAAAAAATGCCATTCCCAAAAATTTGACCAAAATGCCCGTTGACAAACTGAAAGATTTGCTCAATAAACTTGTTGCTTTGGAAGACTATGAACAAGCCGTTCGGGTGCGTGACGAGCTTTCAAAACGCCAGAGTAAATAAATTCACAATTGTTAATCTTTATTTGATAAACTCCCTTCCATTCATGGGCGCTTTTTGATGGAATGCTTTTATTTTTGAAAAAAGCAATTTCATGAAGCAATATTTGGATTTAGTTGATCATGTGATGACCCATGGAACAACAAAAACAGACCGCACAGGAACAGGAACCACCAGTATTTTTGGCTACCAAATGCGTTTTGATTTGGCAGAAGGCTTTCCTCTAGTGACCACTAAAAAAGTACATATAAAATCCATCATATATGAATTGCTTTGGTTTTTAAGAGGCGAGACCAACATTGGCTATTTGCAGGAAAACGGTGTGCGTATTTGGAATGAATGGGCTGATGAGAACGGCAATCTAGGTCCTGTTTATGGGCACCAATGGCGCAATTGGAACAGTGAAAATATCGATCAAATTCAAAGTGTTATCGACACCCTAAAAACCAATCCCGATAGCAGAAGAATGTTAGTTTCTGCCTGGAACCCCAGCGTATTGCCAGATACGAGTTTGACGTTTAGTGAAAACGTGGCCAATCAAAAAGCGGCCTTACCTCCTTGTCATGCTTTTTTTCAATTTTATGTGGCCGATGGCAAACTGTCTTGTCAGCTCTACCAGCGCAGTGCCGATTTGTTTTTAGGCGTTCCCTTTAACATTGCTTCTTATGCTCTTTTAACGCTTATGATGGCTCAAGTTTGCAATTTAGCTCCTGGAGATTTTGTGCATACCTTTGGCGATGTGCACATATATTCTAATCACAAAGAGCAATTGCAAGAACAATGTTCGCGTGAACCCAAGCCGCTGCCTATAATGAAACTCAACCCAGAAATAACATCTATTTTTGATTTTAGCTATGAAGATTTTACCCTTGTTGGGTATGATCCTCATCCGCATATTAAAGGAAAAGTTGCCGTTTAGAGCATATTCTTTTTAAGAAAATCCACTAAAAATTCAATGTCTTTTTCGCTGTTGTAATAGTGCAACGAAAGCCTAATATAGCCTCCTCGTTGGGCACAGCTAATCGTATTTTTTTTCATCTTCTCGAAAAGACCCTCTTGATCTGGAATGGCAAAAATACTGCTATGCTTTTTACGTTGAGACACCCAGGATGACAACAAACCCAATTCCAACAAATGTTCTTTTAATTGAAGTGTGAGTTCATCTTTACGGGCAATCATCTCAGAAAAGCCTGTTTTCTTAATGTATGATATAGCCTCCGCTAAAGAAGCTGTTGCCAAAATATTAAAATGTCCCACATAAAAACGCTCGGCTATTTGCTCATAGCTTTTTTGGATCTCATCAAGATAATGATCAGAGAGAAATAAAACCCCATTGCCAAAGCCTGCCATTAACCATTTATAACCACTTGCCGCAAGAACATCAAAAGGGCTATTATTAAAATTGAAGTTGGCTGTGCCTAAATACTGAGTGCCATCTCCAATAATTAAAAGTTGGGGGTACTGCTTTTTAAGTTCTTTCAAAAACTGTTGATCAATTTCTAAACCCGAAATGTATTGCACAACACTGAGGGCTAAAACATCAATTTTATGTTTTTTAACTGCATCGGCAATCGTATCTTCTAAATTGGCTGAAATGGGCATTTGCATTACGTCTAGGCCGGCTTCTTTCATAGCACTTGTCAAAGAGGGGTAGTCTTCTTCAAAAACTAGGGCACGCTTGGCCTTAGGCAAGAAAGATAAAGCCAGTCTTATACTTTCCGAAAAATTGGAAACCAAAAGGGTGTTTTGCGGTGAAGCCCCAAAAAAAGCCCCTACCTGAGTGGTTTTAGCCGCTAAGGTTTCATAGGCATTAATTTTATATTGATCTCCTTGCAAAAAATAGTTTTGATCTTGTTTTTGTCTAAATTCAAGCAAACTTTTGGGCATTAAACCCACATAGGCTGTGTTAAAATAGACGGTGTCTTGAAGTGGTGGGAAGGTGTCTGTCATCGTAACTTCGCAAGAAAGTGTATTTTTGCCTTCAAAAGTAAGATTATTCATGCACAATTTGGAAGCTAATAGAAGAGAAATTACACTCATAGCCGCAGCTTCTCAAAATGATGTTTTGGGAAAAGACAACAAACTCATTTGGCATATTTCTGATGATTTAAAACGATTCAAACAGTTGACCTCCGGGCATGCTGTAATTATGGGGCGAAAAACATTTGAATCTCTTCCAAAAGCATTGCCCAATAGAACCAATATTGTTTTGACACGCAACACCAACTATAAAGCTAAAGACGCCCAAGTGGTGCATACCCTCTCGGATGCTATTGCATGTGTTGGAGATGATCCACAACCCTTTATTTTAGGTGGAGGTGAAATATATGCTTTGTTTATGCCTTATGCGGATAAAATTGAATTAACTCGAATCCATCATGAATTTGAGGGAGACGCTTTTTTCCCAAAAATAGATTCCTCCAAATGGGAATTACGCCAGCGTGAAGATCATTTCAAAAAAGAGCAACAACCCTTTAATTTTTCATTTCTCACCTATATAAAATCTAACCAATGAAAGCAGCTGTATTTCCGGGCCAAGGAGCCCAATTTCCAGGAATGGGAAAAAATTTATACGAAACTAATCTTGTTGCCAAAAAGCGTTTTGATCAGGCCAATGAAATTTTAGGCTTTCCCATCACCGAAATCATGTTTGGAGAAGATGCCCAAGCTTTGCAACAAACCAAAGTAACCCAACCGGCTATTTTTTTACATTCGGTTATATTATTTGAAACAGCCAATGGGCAATGGATGCCCAATATGGTTGCGGGACATTCACTCGGAGAGTTCTCGGCACTTGTTGCTGCTCAAGTTCTTTCTTTTGAAGCAGGCTTACAATTGGTTTACCAACGAGCATTAGCCATGCAAGAGGCTTGTGAAAAAAATCCAGGAACCATGGCCGCCGTATTGGGATTAGAAGATGAGGTTGTGGTCGAAATTTGCACACAAACAGAAGCACTTGTGGTGCCAGCAAATTTCAACTGCCCGGGGCAACTTGTAATTTCTGGAAGCCAAGAGGGCGTAGAAGAAGCCAGTGCAGCTCTTTCGGAAGCCGGAGCCAAAAGGGTGGTGCCCTTAGCCGTGAGCGGTGCCTTTCATTCGCCACTCATGGAATATGCCCAAAATAAACTTGCCACAGCCATAGACAACACGACATTCAACACCCCTCAATGTCCTGTTTATCAAAATGTAACAGCACAAGCTACCACAGATTCTGAACGTATTAAAAGCCAATTAATCACTCAACTTACCGCACCCGTAAAATGGACCCAAAGTGTGTTTCAAATGATTGAGGATGGAGCCCTAGAATTTGTTGAAGTAGGACCCGGAAAAGTCTTGCAAGGTCTAATCAAAAAAATAAATAGAGACGTGTCAACCCAATCTTTTGAGTCGCTTTAGTCTCTATTGTTTTTATAAATTTTTCCGTTTTTCATCACAAAGCAAACCTCTTGCAGCGTGGCACTATTATGGAGAGCATTATCATGAGTAGCTACTAAATCTGCTAAAAAGTCTGGGGCAATTTGACCTAATTCAGTTTCTTTCGCTAAGATTTTGGCATTGACAATAGTAGCGGCTTTTAACACCTCAACCACAGGCATTCCAGCTTCAATCATATAGGAAAATTCTAAAGCATTTTGACCGTGTGGAAACACTCCCGCATCTGTTCCAAAGGCAATGGGAACTCCTTTTTTGTATGCTTGGGCAAAGGTGTTTTGGATTTGGTTGCCAATTTTCAAGGCCTTAGGCACAATAATTTCAGGATAATAGCCTGGAATCGTTGCCTTTTGAGCAACTTCTTTACCCGCCGTAATGGTGGGTACCAAATAAACACCTTTGTCTTTCATCAATTCCATCGTCTCCTCACTCATCAAGGTGCCGTGTTCAATGGTCTTCACTCCATTTTTAACAGCTCGCTGCATACCTTCATCACCGTGAGCATGGGCTGCTACTTGCATCCCATAATCGCGAGCCGTTTGAGTAATGACTTCAATTTCTTCTTCTGTAAACTGTGGATTTTCTCCATTCTTAGCCACGCTTAGCACTCCACCCGTAGCTGTAATTTTGATCCAATGTGCTCCGTTTTTATAGCGATGTCGCACTGCCTCTTTGGCCTCAGCCACAGAATTTACCACTCCTTCTAACGGACCCGGATCACCTCTAAGATCTTTTCTATAGCCATTGGTCGGATCAGCATGTCCTCCCGTAGTGGCAAGTGATTTTCCAGCCGTAAAAATTCTAGGCCCTGCAATTTTATTGGCTGCGGTGGCTTTTGCCAATGCAATATTGACACCACTTCCTCCTAAGTCACGAACCGATGTGAAACCAGCCATGAGCGTTCGCTCAGCATAAACCACTCCATCTAGGGCAAGGTCTTCTGGATTTTTTTCGTATTTGTCTAAATAGCTTTTGTCTGTCGTTTCGCTTTCAATATGAACATGCAAATCAATAAATCCTGGATAAACTGTTTTTTGGGATAAATCAATGATTTTGGCTGTAGGGTCGGTGGGAGTTAAAAATCCTTTTGCTAGCTGTTTAATTTTGGTTCCTTCTACCACAATAGTTTGTTGTTTGAGCATTTTACCGGTGGCACTGTCAAAAAGATTACCACAGTGGAGATAGGTGGTTTGAGCGAAACTAATCACTGACAAAAGACTGATAAAAAAAGGCATCAATACCTTTGGAGATAGTGCGTTAAGCATCTTGTAAAAATTTTAAAATATGAGTGCAAATAAATTCAATTTGCGGGATTGAAAGTTCTGTGTGCATAGGCAATGAAATAACTTCTTTCACCAATTGATTTGTTACGGAAAAATCAGCTTCTTTGAAACCATAGTGGCTATAGGCTTTTTGCTGGTGCAACGGCACTGGGTAGTAGATGCCATAAGGTATTTTTTGCGCCTGCAAATAAGCTGCTAAAGCATCTCGTTTTGAGTTGGTGAGACGTAGTGTATATTGATGAAAAACATGAGAATCGCAGTCTTTTTCTCGGTGAGGAGTGAGCAGTTGGGGATGATCTTTGAGTCTTTGGGTATAGGCTAGCGCAGCTGCTTTTCGTTTTTCGTTATAAAAGTCTAAATAATTGAGTTTCACAGTTAAAATGGCTGCTTGTAGTGAGTCCAATCTCGAATTAACCCCAACTATATCGTGATAATAGCGTTCGTACATGCCGTGATTAACAATTCCCCTAATTTTTTGGGCCAATGCATCGTCATTTGTAAAAAGAGCTCCTCCATCTCCATAGGCACCCAAATTTTTGGATGGAAAAAAAGAAGTAGTGCCAATAGTGCCAAGAGCTCCCGTTTTGACTTTTTTACCATCCAAAAAAGTATAGGTGGCACCAATGCCTTGTGCATTGTCTTCTACTACAAACAAACCGTGTTCTTTGGCGATAGCCAAAAGCGGTTCCATGGCAGCGGCTTGACCAAACAAATGCACTGGAATGATGGCTTTGGTTTTTGGTGTAATAGCTTTGGCAACGGCCTGAGGATCGATATTAAACGTTTTTGGGTCAACGTCTACTAACACCGGTTTTAAGTTCAATAGGGCAATAACTTCCACGGTTGCTGCAAAGGTAAAATCGGCAGTGATTACTTCATCTCCTTGGGCTAAATCTAGTGCCATGAGGGCAATTTGTAGAGCATCGGTTCCGTTGGCACAAGGAATTACATGGCGAACTCCCAAATAGGTTTCCAACTTAGATTGAAATTGAGCAACCGCTTTTCCATTAATAAAATCAGTGTCTTGAAAAATTTGGTCTAATCCTTGATGGATTTCCTCCCTAATAAAAGCATATTGCCCTTTTAAATCAACCATTCTGATTTCATCCATAGCTATAATTTGAAGTAAATTTAAAAAAGCTTTTGTCTTTTCATTCCCAATGTTTAAAACTATTTTTGATTTAAATTAATCGCCTTGCTCATACTGTATCAAATTGTAGTCTTGATTGCGACTCCCCTCTTGAAAGTGGGTCGTTTTTTTAATCAAAAATTGAAAGTGCGATGGGTAGGAGAAATGCAAAGTTGGCAAGCCTTACAAAAAATTCCCCCTCGAGAAAACAGAACCTGTCTGTGGTTTCATTGTGCTTCCTTAGGTGAGTTTGAGTTGACCCGCCCCTTGCTTGAAACCCTTAAAAAAAGAGACTCCTCTTTGTGGATTGCGCTCACTTTTTTTTCTCCCTCGGGCTATGAAGTGCAAAAAAATTATACCCATGCCGATTGGATTGGCTATTTACCCTTTGATCAAAAAAGGCGTATCAAAACATTTTTAAAAACCTTGGATCCAGACTTGGCATTTTTCGTTAAATATGAATTTTGGCCCAACACCCTTCAACAACTTAAACAAGCCTCTATTCCTACCTTTTCACTTTGTGGACGCTTTTATCCCTCTCAATTCTTTTTTAAACGCTATGGAAAGTGGATGCTCCAACTCCTGAGAAATTTAGATGGATTTTTAGTAGTGGATCAGCAGTCGGAAATACTTTTGCAACAACAAGGTTTTAAAAAGCTCGTTCGAGTGGGCGATTTGAGAATGGATCGGGTGTTACATCATACCCAAAACGCTCAACCCCTTCCTGAAGTGGCCGCTTTTTTAGAACAAAAAAAAGCATTTGTGTTGGGCAGCAGTTGGCCTGAAGACTATCCGCTCTTGCTTCCCTATTTACTCACTAAAACAGACTGTAAAATAATTATAGCTCCACATGAAGTGCATCCAAAATCAATCGCAAAATTAAAAATGCAGCTTGCTGATGAACCTGCATTATGGAGCACGTTTGACCTTGCGAAAGACTGTCAAAAAAGAGTCTTAATACTAGATACTATAGGCCTTTTGGCGCAGCTCTATCAATATGCACATTGGGCATATGTGGGGGGAGGCATGGGAACAAAAGGACTACACAATATTCTAGAAGCTGTGGTATATGGTGTTCCGGTTTTTATCGGTAAAAATTACCAAAACTTTATAGAAGCGGAAGATTTGGTGGAACAAAAAGGGGTGTTTTCAGTTCATAATGAAGTCCAATTTAAAGCTGCTTTTGAGGCGGTTAGTCCAGAAGAATACAATCGCATTAAGCAAATCAATCAAAATTATGTAGCAAAACACAGCGGAGCTACCCAAAAAAGTCTTTCCTTTTTAGAGTCCTTTTTATCAAGTTAAGTTTTTTTCAGGCCAGCATAAATAAAAACTATATTTGACATTTAAAAATATTCTGGCGCCATGCACTTCTCAAAAAGTATTTTGTTTTCGATTCTCTCATTTCTTTCTCTATATCAGGTTTGGGCACAAAATGACACCCCCCTTAACATTATTTTTTTAATTGGAGATGGAACCGGCTTGCCTCAAATTAGTGCCGGTAATTATGTCAACAACAACCAAACTGCTCTAGAAGGCTTTAGCTATATTGGTTTATCTAAAACACATTCCAATGACAATTTGGTGACTGATTCTGCCGCCAGTGCAACTGCAATGGCTTGTGGAGAAAAAACAAATAATAAAGTTATTGGAATGGATGCTCAAAATAGACCTCTAAAATCGGTACTGGAATTGTGTCAGGAAAAGGGCTATAAGACAGCACTTTTAGCCACTTCAACCATAGTACATGCCACGCCCGCATCCTTCTATGCCAAAGTAGATTCCCGCTATCAATATGAAGCAATTGCCAACCAACTTGCAACAAGCGCAGTAAACTATTTTATTGGTGGAGGGCAAAAATTTTTCGTGGCTAGAGAAGATAATCGAAATCTTATAGAAGAAGATTCTACGAGAGAATATGTAAACAACTTAAGTGAATTTGAAGCCAGTGAAGCTGCTAAAATTGGCTTTTTGACAGCTTATGAAGACCCCATTAAGAAAAAGGAAAATCGAAAACCTGAATTGCCTGCAATGTTAGCTGCAACCTTAACAAAATTTGAAGCCGACCAAGCGCCTTTCTTTGTGATGGTTGAGGGATCTCAAATTGATTGGGGAGGACATGATAACGATATTAGTGTGGTGCTCTCAGAGTTTAAGGAGTTTGATCAGACCGTTCAAACTGCTCTTAATTTTGCCAAAAAAAATAAAAATACTTTGGTGGTTGTCACGGGAGATCACGAAACAGGTGGACTTGTAATTACGGGGGGCAATGTGGCTAAGGGAAGAGTTAAAACATCTTTTTCTACACCAGGGCACAGCGGCATAATGGTTCCTGTGTTCAGCTATGGCCCCACTGCAGAACAGTTTAATGGCATTTATGAAAACACCGAAATATTTCATAAAATGAGCGCTAGTTTACGTCTCAATTAACGTGCTCTCATTTTTTCGATTACTTCTTTTTGAAATAACGCATCATTGGCCAAAGTCTCAAAAAAAGAACGAGTATAGGCCATTAAATGCTCAAATTCTTCAGGCTGGTCAAATTCAGATTCATAACAACTGATGATGTCATAAAAATCGGGTGCTGCTTCTAAATATTGATTCCTAACCTTCTGCATCACCTCAAGGTCTCGGGTGTAGCCTCTATAAACTCGATCTCGAACGGTATTGATTCCTAAAGCGGTGTTCGCTACCGCATAACTCGGATTCACCCAGCCACTCATATCAAAATCATAGGGCACCGGAACCACAGCTTCACCCACTTGAATGAGTTTGCCGTTGTGTTGATAGGCCATTGAAAAATCTGTATTACCCAAAAAATATTGAAAAAGTGAATTTTGAATTGCTCCTTCAGCATTTAAGGCCTTGGGATGAATGTATTTTTTATAAACTGTAGCATTATTAGTTCGTTTGGCAATCCTACTATCGTCTTCAATGAGAAACCCTCTTACTTGGTAGTTTTGCTTAGACCCGTCTTTTAAATCGGTATAGTTTATTCGTAAAGCCCTCGTCCTGAAATGATAGGGCGAAATACGTTCAAAAAGTTTGTAGGCAATAAACTCTTGCAATACATTATCATTCATTTCCTCTTGTATTAAACAAGGAAAAACAATTTTGGTATTCTTGTAGTTTTCAAATAATGTACCCTTTCGTTCCTCTTTTTTGATTTCCATTTTGATGGGTGGAAAAAAACAGGTAGAGCGCCTAAAATTGCCTCGCGCCCGAATGGCAACGTTAAGAGTATCCCATTTATTTTCGTGATAATACAACAGTGGGAGTTGTATTAAAGTGGAGTCATTCGTGTTTTTTCTAACCTCTTCAGAAGAAAATTCCAGTACCACTTCTAAGGGGTCTGTTTCATAAAACAATAGATCGGGGGTTGGAAATTGTTGTGCGTTAAGAAATACCCCCATGAACAAAAAGAGCCAAAAAGCTAAGTTTCTTTCTTTCAATTTTTTAGTTTTGTTAAATATATTGAATAAGTTAAACTATGTCAAGATATCTCACCATAATAAATTTTAGAACGTTTATCACGCTTTTCATCTCTATAGCTATTCCCTTTGTTGCCTACAGATTTGATATTGTCTATAATATTGACCTCACCTTGATTAGCATTGCCATTATCTTTCCTTTAGTTTTCACCATCCGTGGAGCGTTTAAAAGAAGAGAAAAGGCCTTACAGTTTTTGAGTGGCTTTAGAGCAGGATTGCAAACTGTTTCCAACCTTTTTCAATCAAGCTTAAAAGAAAATGAAGCCAAAAGCCAAGAAGCTTCCAATGTGGTTCTAGAGGTTGAAAATGAGTTATTGGCCTATTTAAGATCTGAAAAAACGAGTGCTGAAACCTTAGATCAAAAAATTCAAGGACTTTATGATTTTTTGGATGAAAATACTGCATTGATCCGAAAATCGTCTCTTCCTCGTTTAGTGCGTTTTATTAATGAAGTTTCTAAGAATACAGATAATTTAATTGGAGTTCACAATCACAGGACGCCCATTAGTTTAAAGGCCTACTGTTTGATTTTTATCTATATCTTTCCGTTGATTTATACCCCTTCTATCATCAATAAAATTGGGTTTGACAATCCAGAATGGCTCACCTATTTTATTCTAATATTGAGTGAATTTATCCTCATCTCTCTCTACAACATTCAAGATCAAATGGAATATCCTTTTGATGATAATGGGCTAGATGACATCAAGCTCAACTTGTTTATGCAATATCGAAAACACTAAACGGAAATGAAAGGAATTCCGCTCTCCGGAATTCGTTGACTCAAAAAGAGTCTGAAGTTTAAAAAAGTGCGGGTGAAGGGACTCGAACCCCCACGCCGTGAAGCACTAGATCCTAAATCTAGCGTGTCTACCAATTTCACCACACCCGCGTTAGGGTCGACAAATATAATTAAGTTTCCCAAAAAATAGGAGACCAGAATGAAAA
>CAYLUQ010000007.1:0-46879 GCA_964386915.1 uncultured Flavobacteriaceae bacterium
AGCTCAGCCGGTTAGAGCGTCGGATTCATAACCCGGAGGTCGCGAGTTCAAGTCTCGCTCTCGCTACAAAAAAAAGACTTCACCACCCTGTGAGGTCTTTTTTTTAGTTCATTTTTGAAGAATAGGGCCTTATTGAGGAATTCTTTTATTCATGATGCTAAACCAAAGCGGCGGCACAAGGGCAATTAAAATGGACGTGGGATAGCCAAAGGGCAATTGTGGACTTTCCTCCCTATTTTCTAGCAACTGATATTTTTTGGAAGCCTTATAGTGGTGATCGCTATGACGGGTAAGTTCATAAAGCACAATGCGTCCAACCAAGTGATTGGAATTCCAGGAATGCATAGTACTCACACGTTCATAACGCCCGCTTTCTTTTTTATGACGAACTAGGCCATAGTGCTCAATATAATTGGTAGATTCTAAAAGCAAAAAAGAAACTATTGCTACACCTAGTCCATATACTACCAAAAGCCAACCTCCCCAAACAAAAAGAAGCACCAAATAGCCCAACTGAAATACCGCATACCAAAGCATGTCATTATAAATGGATAAAAAAGAACGTTGTTGACTTTTTAACAAACGAATTTGAATGCGCCATGCACTTATGATTTGCCCCCAAACAGACGTCAACCAAAAAGCATAGACCCCTTGATTTTGTTTTGCGGTAACAGGATCTTTGGGTGTGCCTACATGAAGATGATGACCGTAGTTGTGTTCAATAAAAAAATGCATATAGAGGGCCGGGAGCAAAAGCGTCTTTCCCATGAGCTGTTCAATTTTAGTTTTTCGATGCCCTAGTTCGTGGGCCACATTTATGCCATTAGAACCGAGAAAAATTCCAAGCGAAAGAATAAGACCAACCGTTTCAAAAGTCGAAAGATTTTTGGTCATTAGAATTGTAAAACCCCAAAACAAGCCGCCATAAATGATGGGAAGGTTGAGATAAAGCAAAAAATCAAAAAAGAAGTTTTTCCTGCGCTTCTCCTGTTGTTCAACTGAATATTGTTCGTTTACCTCTGGCAAGAGTAATTCCAAAACTGGAATCATAACAAAGGCAACAATAAAGGCCATGTAGGAATATACTCCTAAATAAGATAGAGCAATAAAAGTTCCCAGGGGAATTGAGTAGGCAAATAGGTATTTTAGGTCTTTCATAATGGTCATTTTCAATACTACACGAAATAAAGTTAAAATAATTATACAAAACTGATCTACAAATCATTAGAAATTAATTGTTGATACCAACAAACATTTTTGCTTTGATTGAAAAAGGAAAAAAATTAATTTTTTTAAGCCTTGGTTTGGTTGAGCTTTTGCAAAGCCAAATACCGTATGTTTAAAATTAAACCTAGAATGATTAATAAAGTACCCAGTAAATGAAAAAAGTGATAGGATTCTTGGAAGTAAAACACCCCTATGCTTAAAGTAAATACGACTTCTACATATTTAAATGGAGCAATTTGAGCAGCAGGGCCACTTTGAAAAGCCCGCGTCATAAAAATTTGACCAAAATAGCCCACCACACCCAACAAGAGTAATTGAGGGGTGTCTTTAATTTGAAGTGGAACTCCATAAAACAAACTTCCAATGCCCCCTAGTGCAGTAGCAATTAGCATAAAATAAAAAACCACCACTAAAGGATGATCTCCAGTGCCAATTTTAGAGAGAAGCAAATAGACACCAGCTGAAAAAAGAGCCGAAAAAAGTACTACTATAACCCCAAAAAGATCGGCTGTTGGGTCGAATCCTTTAATCAAATAGACCCCTAAAAAGGCCAATCCAAAAAAGAACCACTGAGGGGGTAACAAGGCTTTTTTAAAGAGCACAACGGATAAAAGTGCTACAAAAAGGGGAGCTAAGTAGCGTAATGTTACGGCACTTCCAATTGTCATATAGTGCACACCCAAAAAAAACAAAAACATAGAAGTGGTGCCTACTACCCCTCGAGCAATGAGCAACCCCTTTTGATGTCCCCAAAAAGAAAGTTGCTTTTTTTGCAAAAGGAACACCACTATGCAGAGAGTGCCTAAGGCTCTAAAAAAAACCAATTGAAAAACATGATAGTGAACCAATGATTTTATGAGGGCATTCATCACCGCAAAAGACAAGGTGCTAAATAACATAAAACGAATAGCGTCTCGGTATTTCAAAAAATTATTTTTTTACAAAGATGCACAATTTCAATGGGCTAATACATCTACTGTGGTTTTGCAGATTAGACCTATCTTTGCCCCCATCATGTTGGCAGAAATTCCTTTTTTTAGTTATGCTTTTCTTTTGGCAGCAGGAAGTGCTTTGCTCCTTGGGATTTCCAAAGCGGGCATTAAAGGAATAGCCGCCCTCATTGTAACCGGCTTAGCCTTGGTCTATGGGGCTAAAAATTCCACTGGCATCATGATGCCCTTACTCATTGGTGGAGATATATTGGCCGTTTCCTATTATCAAAGACACGTGAAATGGGTTTATATTAAAAAACTACTCCCCTGGATGGTGTTTGGTGTTTTACTAGGGGTTTTGGGCGGAAACGCCATTTCAGAGAAGACCTTTACCTACAGCATGGTTGTGATTATCATAGGTAGCACTTTTATGATGTATTATTGGGAACAACAGAAAACACAAAAGGTTCCTAGTCATTGGTCTTTTTCTGGCTTAATGGGGGTTTTAGCAGGATTCACCACCATGGTAGGCAATTTGGCAGGTGCGTTTGCCAATATTTACTTCTTAGCCATGCGTTTGCCAAAAAATGAATTTATTGGCACAGCAGCTTGGCTTTTTTTTATAATCAATGTGTTTAAGGTGCCCTTCCATGTTTTGGTTTGGGAAACCATCAATTGGTCCTCTTTAAAAATAAGCGCCACCCTACTTCCATTTGTAGTGCTGGGTTTTGTTTTGGGTGTTCAAATTGTTAAAAAAATAGAAAACGACAACTACCGCAAACTCATCTTATTGTTTACTGCCTTAGGTGGAGTAGCTATTTTATTTAAATAGTTGAACTGCGAAGTGAATTAATGATCTCTTTTAAAACTGTTTCGTCTGAGTGTCCAAAAGGTTGTTTTAGAAAAGAGAAATCATCACGTAAGTGGTTGGGCAAGCTGACCTTTGTGGTAGGTCGAAACCCTGAAAAATGTAAATGTTGAAATCCTGCTTCTTTAAATTGAAGACAATTTTCAAGAGTCACCCCTCCACCGGGCATTAGGGCAATTCGGTTTTGGCTTTCTTTAAGCAATTGTGTTAAAAGCGGTAGTCCGGCTAGAGCTGTTTTTTTTTGACCAGAAGTCAAAATGCGATTAAAGCCTAAATCGATTAAGGTTTCTAAGGTTTGATATGGATCTTTCACTAAATCAAATGCCCGATGAAACGTTATTTCCATAGACCCAGATAAACGCACCATATTGGCTAACACGGTGTGATTGAGTGCATAGTCTTCAGTTAATGCACCCACCACCACTCCGGCGCAACCCATTTGCTGACATTGTTCAATATCAGCATACATAATCTCAATTTCTTCATTACTGTAGCAAAAATGACCACTTCTAGGGCGTATGAGTATATGAAGAGGCAAATCAAGCTCCAGGGCTTTTTCAACAAAACCAAATGAGGGGGTGAGACCACCTAATCCTAATTCTGTGCAAAGCTCCACTCGATTGGCTCCTGCCCTAGCGGCATTTGCTACCGATGATAAAGAAGAAGCGCAAACTTCAATTTGCATTATCTCTTAATTTTTTACGAATTTACAATTCTAATTCATCTACACATTGCGCATCCAAATATTTCACTTTATATTTAATGGAATTTAGAAATAACAATCCTTAAAATTAATAGGTTTAAATTTTCCTAGACCTAATAAAAATAAAGTCTTATGCAAATAATTGAAGATCAAAAAACCTATGATGTTATAGTTGTGGGATCAGGAGCAGGGGGCGGAATGTCTACCAAAATCCTAGCAGAAGCAGGTTTAAATGTGGCTGTGGTAGAAGCTGGGCCTTTCTTTGATCCAGCAAATCCAGAACAACAAACCCAATTAAAATGGCCTTATGAATCACCAAGACGGGGAGCTGGAACCACCCGAGCTTTTGGTGAGTTTGATATGGCCTATGGCGGTTGGGAAATTGAAGGAGAACCCTATACCCAAGTTGGCGATACCCAATTTGATTGGTTTCGCTCTCGCATGTTGGGCGGAAGAACCAATCACTGGGGTCGAATTTCCCTTCGCTTTGGCCCTAGAGATTTCAAAGGCAAAGACCGAGACGGATTAGGAGAAAATTGGCCTATTGGTTATGAAGATGTAAAACCCTACTATGACAAAGTAGATAAACTCATTGGGGTTTTTGGCTCAAAAGAAAATATCTATAACGAACCCGATGGCTTTTTCTTACCTCCACCCAAACCCCGTTTACATGAGTTATATTATAAAAAAGGAGCCGAAAAATCAGGCGTTAAAGTAATGCCCTCTAGGCTCTCCATTCTCACCAAACGAATAAACGATGACAGAGGAGTTTGCTTTTATTGCAACCAATGTAGTCGGTCATGCTCGGTCTATGCCGATTTTTCTGCTGGATCGTGTCTCATTTTTCCAGCTCAAAAATCGAAAGGACAGGTAGATCTATATGTCAATAGCATGGTGCGTGAAGTGAGTGTGAATGAAGAAGGCAAAGCTACTGGTGTGCTCTTTATTAATAAAGAGGACCGAAAAGAATACAGCCTAAAAGCAAAAGTGGTGGTTCTAGCTGCCTCGGCTTGTAGCACTGCTCGTATTTTACTCAATTCAAAAAGTAAAGCCCACCCCAATGGCTTGGGCAATAGCAGCAACTTGGTAGGAAAATATGTTCACGATTCCACTGGTTCAGACCGCATGGCTTTTGTTCCAGATTTGATGAATCGTAAAATCTACAACGAAGACGGTGTGGGGGGCATGCACCTCTACTCCCCTTGGTGGCTTGATAATAAAAACCTCGATTTCCCCAGAGGATATCACATTGAAGTTTGGGGTGGTCTTGGCATGCCAAGCTATGGTTTTGGATTTAATCCCAACAGCCTTAATGAATATTTGGGACTCAAAGTTGGCGGCTATGGAAACAGTCTCCGCAGTGATGTTAGAAAATACTACGGCGCTGTGATGGGCATGTCGGGCAGAGGAGAATCCATTGCTAGCATTGATAATTATTGTGAAATTGACCCCACCACGGTAGATGAGTTTGGAATTCCGGTCTTGCGCTTTAACTATAAATGGTCTGACTATGAACGAAAACAGGCCAAACATATGCACGACACTTTTGAGGAAATCATTCACAATATGGGTGGCATTGTTCTGGGAGATAAACCCGGGGCAGATCAAGACTATGGACTCCTTAATCCAGGAAGGATTATCCATGAAGTGGGTACTACCAGAATGGGATCCGATCCAAAAAAATCGGTTGTGAACGAATTTGAACAACTACACGATGCCAACAATGTATTTGTGGTAGATGCAGGACCCTTTGTTTCACAAGCCGATAAAAATCCAACGTGGACTATTTTGGCATTATCATGGAGAACGTCAGAGTATATCATTCAAGAATTAAAAAAGCAAAATATTTAGATTATGGACAGAAGAGAAAGTATTCGTTCCCTATTTTTAGGAAGCATGGCAGGGAGTTTAGCCCTTGAAAGCTGCGTGTCAGCTCCTGCTGAAGACATTAAAGCTTCTGTTTGGAAATATCAATACGGAAGAACGCCACAGGAAGCGGCTTATGATGAGAAATTGCTCAGCACTCAGTTTTTTGAAAATTCAGAATTAAACACCATCACCAAATTGGCTAATCTGATTCTCCCTCCCACAGCAGAAGGGACTATTGAACAAGCTGAAGTACCGCAATTTATTGAGTTTATGGCCAAGGATTTTCCTTCATTGCAAACCAAAATTAGAGGTGGGCTCATGTGGTTAGACCATCATTGCAACCAACACTACAGCAAGGTGTTTATGAATTGCTCTGAAGACCAACAGCTCGAAACGCTAGACAAAATTGCCTATCCAGATCCTAAGGTCAAAGAGCAAAAACAAGAAGTTAATTTCTTTTCACTAATGCGCAATTTGGTGCTCACGGGCTATTTCACCTCAGAGGTGGGCATAAAAGAATTAGGCTATCAAGGCAATCAACCCAATGTATGGGATGGTGTTCCAAGTGATGTGCTCAAAGAACATGGATTTTCCTATGACGAATGGGAAGATAAATTTGCCGATCCAGCCCAACGAAATGATACCGCTGTTTGGGATGATGATGGAAATTTAATTTCGTAATATGAATTCTTAAGACTAAAACATGCAACACTATATTTTAGCCATAGATGCTGGAACAACCAGCTCACGAGCTATTATCTTCAATGAAACAGGGGATACCATTGGAATAGCGCAACACGAGTTTCCGCAATATTTTCCCAAAGAAGCTTGGGTGGAACACGATGCCAACGAAATTTGGCAAACCCAACTCAAGGCCATAAAAGAGGTTTTGGGCGAACAAAAAATTACAGCAGAAAACATTGCAGCCATAGGCATCACCAACCAAAGGGAAACAACTATTCTTTGGGATCGAAAAACAGGACAACCCGTTCACAAAGCCATTGTTTGGCAAGACCGCAGAACCGCTTTTATTTGCGATCAACTCAAAGCACATGCCCCCACCTTCTACGATAAAACAGGATTGGTTTTAGATGCCTATTTTTCTGGCACTAAAATTAAATGGATTCTTGATGAGCATCCCGAATTGAGAACAAAAGCAGAAAAGGGAGAATTGGCGTTTGGAACGGTAGACAGTTGGCTGATTTGGAACCTAACAGCAGGTGAAGTACACGTCACGGATGTTACCAATGCTAGCAGAACCCTACTGTTCAATATTCACACCCTCGATTGGGACGATGAACTTTTAGAAATTTTAGACATTCCAAAAGCCCTACTCCCAAGTGTAGTGTCTTGCTCTGAAAAAGTAGGTGAAACCTCACTCTTGGGAAGTGCCATTCCCATTAGTGGTATTGCGGGAGATCAGCAAGCTGCACTTTTTGGACAAATGTGTATTAACGAGGGAGACGTAAAAAATACCTATGGCACAGGCTGCTTTTGCATTATGAACACAGGTCAAAAAGCAGTGGCCTCTAAAAACAAAATGCTTACTACTATTGGCTACCAACTTCAAGGTGAGGTGACCTATGCCCTTGAGGGCAGTATATTCACTGCAGGAGCGCTCGTGCAATGGTTGCGAGACCAACTGCAAATCATTTCCAAAGCATCTGATATTGAGGCCCTTGCCGCCTCGGTGGAAAATAATGGGGGCATCACCTTTGTTCCCGCGCTTTCGGGTTTGGGAGCTCCCTATTGGGATCCAGAAGCAACCGGCACTATTGTGGGTATCACCAGAGGAACTGAAAAAGGACATATTGCCCGAGCTTCTTTGGAAGCTATTGCCCTACGAACAAGAGATATCATTATCGAAATGGAGAAAGATGCTGCCACAACGTTTAAAAGTTTAAAGGTAGATGGAGGCGCCTCTAACAATAATTTACTAATGCAAATTCAAGCTGATTTGCTACAAACAGAAGTCATTAGACCTAAAACCACTGAAACTACAGCTTTAGGCGCCGCCTTTTTTGCAGGTCTTGCGGTGGGCTATTGGAAACACCTAGATGCCTTAAAAGAAATATGGCAAAAAGACCGCTCGTTCTCTCCGGCTGATCATCCACAAAATGAAAAAATTCTTAGTCAATGGGCTGCTAGAGTCCCAAAAGCATTAAAAACAGCAAATGAATAGAACAGAAAACCTGGCCTATGTCAAAGCGCGTGACAAAGCATGGGACGTGATAGTAGTAGGTGGAGGAGCTTCTGGTTTAGGAACTGCTCTAGATGCTGCTAACAGAGGCTACAAAACCTTACTCATTGAAAAACATGACTTTGCCAAAGGAACATCTTCAAGAAGTACCAAATTGGTGCATGGAGGAGTTCGCTATCTTCAAAATGGTGATATTTCATTAGTATTAGAAGCCCTTAAAGAAAGAGGCATAATGAGGAAAAATGCACCCCACCTTGTACAAGATTTAAGCTTTGTGATTCCCTCCTACGATTGGTGGAGTAGTCCCTTTTATGGGCTAGGTCTGAAAGTATATGATATGATGGCAGGAAAATTGGGATTAGGACCCTCCACTATCATTGGCCGTGAGGAAACCATAGACCTAATCCCAAACGTAAATAAAGAGGGGCTCAAAGGAGGTGTGATTTATCATGATGGGCAATTTGACGATGCACGAATGGCCATTAGCCTTGGACTTACCGCCGAAAATGAAGGAGCAACCTTGCTCAACTATGTGGCCTTAAAAGAAATTATTAAAGAGGATGACATCATAGTGGGTCTTGTTGCTGAAGACCAACTCACCGGAGAATCCTTTAGCCTTAAAACCAAAGTCTTGATCAATGCAACCGGTGTATTTTCTGATCGTGTTATGAAAATGGATTTTCCAGATAGTGCGCCTATGATTCGTCCGAGTCAAGGTGTGCACTTAGTATTGGAAAAATCATTCCTCAAAGGACCCTATGCAATCATGGTGCCGCATACATCTGATGGTAGAGTGCTTTTTGCCGTCCCTTGGAACAATTATGTGGTGGTGGGCACAACAGACACTCCCATGGAGGAGGCCAAAGAAGAACCGATTGCCCTTCAAGAAGAAATTGATTTCATTTTGTCAAATGCCAGTGCCTACATGACCAAAAAACCAACCCAAAAAGACGTAAAAAGTATTTTTGCAGGCCTGCGCCCTTTGGCTGCCTCTAATAATAAAGAAAGTACTAAAGAGGTATCGAGACACCATAAAATTAAAGTGAGTACCAGCGGTTTAGTGAGTGTCTTGGGTGGCAAATGGACCACCTATAGAAAAATTGCAGAAGATGCTGTAAACACTGCGGCCATTGTGGGCGGGCTGCCGGAGCGAAAATGCAATACCGTCGAAATGCCCATTAACGGCTATGACTTAAACTCCGATTGGAAAGATCCGCTTCATGTTTATGGAACTGATATAGAAAATATTAAGGCACTAGACCCAAAAGGGAACGAATCGCTTTCTCCTTTGTTTTATATTTCTAAAAATCAAATTAAATGGGCCGTTCAAAAAGAAATGGCCATGACCTTAGAAGATATCTTAGCTCGTCGCACACGAGCCCTCTTTTTAGATGCCAAAGAGGCCCTTAGAATTAGTCCATCGGTGGCTGCCATTATGCAAGAGGCTATGGGGCAAACCAAAGGATGGCAAACAAAACAACTAAAAGAATTTGAACAACTTGCTAAACATTATATCGTATGATTGAAATGCATCCTTATGTATCCGAATTTATTGGTACCGCTATGCTTTTGCTTTTAGGAGCAGGTGTGGTGGCCAATGTGAGTTTAAAGAAAACCTATGGCGAAAATCAAAGTGCTCTAGTGCTTATCACGGCAGCCTGGGGTTTTGCTGTTTTTGTAGGGGTTTATATTTCCGCCCAATCAAGTGGTGCACATTTAAATCCTGCCGTTACATTTGGCTTAGCCTTAGCACATAAATTTTCATGGAACCTAGTGCCCGGCTATTTTATGGCTCAAATTGGCGGAGCTATGATGGGTAGTTGGTTGGCTTATTTGACCTACAGAGATCACTACAGAGAGACCAAAGAGGAGGCAAGTGTTCGGGGCACTTTTTGTACCGCTCCTGCCATTCGGAACTATTCCAATAATTTATTTAGTGAAGCCATAGGCACCTTTGTTTTGGTTTTCGGCGCATTGAATATTGCCAGTCCCAATATAGCTATTGAAGGAGTGGCTGTCGAAAATTTTGGTCTTGGGGCATTAGATGCTCTCCCTGTTGGACTTTTGGTTTGGGTTATTGGAATGAGCTTGGGAGGCACCACTGGCTATGCCATTAATCCCGCTCGGGATTTTGGTCCGCGTTTGGTCTATCAGCTACTTCCACGAAAAAATAAAGAGGCCGACTGGGCCTATAGTTGGGTGCCCATAGTGGGACCCTTTATAGGGGCTGCTGTTGCAGCAGGACTTTTCATGTTCTTAAACCAATAGTCTTTATTTAGCCACGTTTACCGCTCGTGTTTCTCTAATCACGGTAACTTTTACTTGTCCAGGATAGGTCATGTCGGTTTGAATTTTTTGAGATATTTCAAAGGAAAGTTGTGCTGCATGATCATCACTCACTTTTTCACTTTCAACAAACACTCTTAATTCTCTTCCTGCTTGAATAGCGTATGCCTTATTGACCCCATCAATATTTTGGGCTATGTTTTCCAAATCTTTAAGTCGTTGCACATAGCTATCGAGCACTTGTCTTCTGGCACCGGGGCGAGCTCCTGAAATGGCATCACAAACTTGAATGATGGGAGACAACAAAGAGGTCATTTCAATTTCATCATGGTGGGCCCCAATGGCATTGCAAACCTCTTCTTTTTCACCATATTTTTCAGCCCATTCCATACCCAATAAAGCATGTGGAGTTTCAGTTTCTTCTTCGGGCACTTTCCCTATGTCATGAAGTAAGCCTGCACGTTTGGCTAATTTTGCATTTAGCCCTAATTCCGATGCCATTACACCACAAAGCTTGGCCACTTCTCTAGAGTGTTGCAAAAGGTTTTGCCCATATGAAGAACGATATTTCATCCGGCCCACTACTTTTACTAATTCAGGATGCAAACCATGAATGCCTAAGTCAATAATGGTGCGCTTGCCCACTTCAATAATTTCATTTTGAATTTGCTTTTGGGTTTTCTTCACCACCTCTTCAACTCGTGCAGGATGAATCCGACCATCACTAACCAAACGGTGCAAGGAGAGCCGTGCAATTTCTCTTCGAACAGGATCAAAGCAAGACAAAATGATTACTTCTGGTGTATCATCAACTATCACCTCCACTCCAGTTTCTGCTTCTAGCGCTCTAATATTTCTTCCTTCACGGCCAATAATCCTACCTTTAACATCATCTGATTCTAGGTTGAATACCGAAACACAATTTTCAATGGCTTCTTCTGTACCGATACGCTGAATGGTATTTATAATCATTTTTTTGGCTTCCTGCTGAACCGTGAGTTTTGCTTCTTCAACACTATTTTGAACAAAGCTCATGGCCTCTGCTTTGGCTTTTTCTTTTAACGATTCTAGCAAAGCTGCTTTGGCTTCTTCGGCAGAATAATTGGATAGGGTTTCGAGGCGTTTAATTTGAATTTGATGCTGTGCGTCAAGGGCTTCAGATTTTCGATTGAAGTTTTCAATTTTTTGCTCGAGCGTTTTATTTTTTTGTTCCAATTTTCGACTTTGTTCATTGGCCCTTTTCATTTCATGACTCACCGCCTTTTCTTTTTCACGCAATCTATTTTCAACCGAAACAATATTCTTTTCCCGTTCCAAAATCACTTTTTCGTGTTCTGATTTAAGTTCGAGGAACCGTTCTTTGGCTTGTAAAATTTTCTCTTTTTTCAGGCTTTCAGCATCGGCTTTGGCCTTATTGAGAATTTGTTTGGCTTCTGCCATGGTCTTGTCCATAGTTTTTTTGGACTTCTGGTTCCGAATAATTAGGCCTATTAGCAAGCCCAAAAAAACACCTCCAACGGCAACAATGAGATATAATATGTTTTCCATTTTTTTAAATTAAAAAAGCCTGTATTAGCAACAGTTTTTGTATAAACTCCTAATAAAACAGGTTTGTGGCTACACAACTGATCAAGGATCTGCTCAAGGCAGCTTGCTTTTACAATTGAAACTCACCACTCTAAATTAAAAGCTCGTTGAGTTTATCAAAAAAAAACTAATACAGGCAGTATTTGTATTATTATGTAATGAACTTAATAAGCAGCCATATGAACATCGATCAAGGCTATCAAGGCAGCTATTTTTTCTTGCGACTCTCTTTCTTGAGAGACCTCTGACTTTGAAGCATTTTGTTGTTCTATTTGCGCTGCATATTGAAGGGCACACATGGCTAAAACATCTTGTTTATCTTGCACCGCATAGCTTTTTTCCAATTTTTGGATGGTCTCTTCTATCCGCTTGGAGGACTTTCGCAAAGCCGCTTCTTGGTGTTCTTTTATAGTTAATGGATATACCCGATTAGCTATAGTTAGTTTTATTTTTAGCTCGTTGTGCATTTCTTTATACTACGTCAGAAAGTTGATCTATACAAGCGTCAACTTCCTTAATTAAACGATTTAATTTGTTTTTAGTAATGTGTTTTCCTTCATTACTGCCCAGCAAATTGTTTGCAATTGTCAAGGATTTATTTTGCTCTTTTAAATCAGAAATTGAAACAGCAAAAGCATTTCGCTCACTTTTTAGTTGTTCATTTTCTGTCTCGAGCTGCGAAATTTTGAGATGTTGTTCTTTTAATTTATTGAGCAATTCAATCACTTTTTGCTCTAATATTGCCATCGAATTCCGACTTGCATCCATAGTAAATTGGTCGCAATTATACCTAATACAAAACTACACAATCCCACCCTAAAAAAAGATGATCTTAATTTAATTTTTAAAAATTTAACAATTTGGACATGGCTTTTTTTCTAAATGAAAAAATATTCTTTCAAAATATCTATCTTGGGAAACAATTATGAATTGGACCCGTAGACTCACATTTTACTTTTTACTCATTGCCCTTATTTTTAATTCCAAAACACTTTTTGGTCAACTAACGGAGGAAAATTTTATACCCCCTCTAGACATACCGCTTTTACTTTCGGGCAATTTTGGAGAACTCAGAGGGAGTCACCTTCACGCTGGCTTAGACATCAAAACCAAAGGAAGACAAGGACTCCCTGTTAGCGCTTTTTGGGGCGGAAAAATAAGTCGCATAGCAGTAAGAACATCTGGCTATGGAAAGGCTCTCTATGTGGAGCATCCCAATGGTAAAATGACCGTTTATGCACATTTAAAAAAATTTGCTCCCAAAATTGAAGCTTATGTGAAAGCAAAACAATACGAACGCAAAACATATAGCATTCAACTATTTCCCAAAGAAAATGAACTTGAAGTAGAACCGGGTGAAGTTATTGGCTACTCTGGAAATACAGGGGGCAGTTTGGGTCCTCATCTTCATTTTGAGGTGCGGGAAACAGCATCGCAAAACCCGATTAATCCCCTGCAATACGACCTTGCGATAGAAGACCAACAACGACCTCAAATTAGAGAAGTTTATCTCTATCATCATTCTGATAAGGGGGTTGTAAAAAAAGAATATCCTTTTTTTAAAGAAAATGACAGTTTGTTTGCCACGGGTCTCATCAAGGCATCAGGAGTTTTGAGTGTGGGACTCAACACCTTTGATCGACAGGATTTAAGCTACAATAAAAACGGCGTATACAAAGCTTCGGTTTGGCTTAATGGAGTCAAAAAATTTGAACGTGTGATGGATCAAATTTCCTTTGCAGATGGCAAATTTATGAGTTTAATGATGGACCAAGAGGCTCTTAAATTAGAACGAAAAAAAATCGAAAAATTAGTACACCACCCAAAAAATAAAATATCTTTTTTAAAAGATAATACGCAAGATGGTTATTTGGAAATCCAACCAGGCAAGTCCTATTTGATTAGTGTATTGTTAACTGATTATCATGACAATCAGACCCAATTAGAAGTATATGTGACGGGAGATGAAACTTCTAAGATAGTTCCCCAAAACCCTCCCCCAGGCAAACGAATTGATCCAACTGTTGACCATTTATTTACCTTTGATAAGGTGGAAGTTTATTTTCCCAAAAACAGTTTTTTTGACCCTCAATACCTCACCATTGAGGCTAAGCAAGATACCCTCTATCTCGATCAGGATCGATTGATTCCTAACAAGCCCATTGAACTTAGTTTTACAAAAGAAGCTGTCAATACAGAAGAAAAAAAACAACTTACTTTGGCTAAAATCGTGAAGGGGAAACCCTATTATGTACCCACTAAAAATAAAGAGGCCACCTTTAGTGCCTCTGTTAAGTCACTTGGAACCTATACTTTGGTGAAAGACACTCTTCCGCCTACCCTTCGTGCCCAAAACTTTAAATCCAATCAATCCATAAATCGGTTTCGCTATTTAACCTTTAGACTGGAGGATGAATTTTCGGGTATTGCCAACTATGAAGGCTATATTAACGACCAATGGATTTTGTTGGAACATGAACCCAAAACAAAAACCCTTACCTATGATTTGTCCGATCTCAATTTTGAGACCAAGGAATTAAATATTGTCCTTAGAGCAGAAGATGGGTGTGGCAATCAAACCGAATATAAAACAGAGGTTAGGTTAGACTAAAAGGTGGGCTTAATTGCCAATGGCAAATTCGGCAAGGATGTCCATCAAATAGTCAATTTCTTTTGGGGTGTTTAAATATGAAAATGAAAATCGTAAGGTTGGCCATTCTTTACAATGAGCAGGCCGTTCTAGGGCATAAATCACGTGAGAACCTTGATTGCTCCCCGACTGACAAGCACTACCCCGAGAACAAGCAATTCCTTTTAAATCTAAATGAAAATCAAGCATTTGAGCTTTGTCTTGTGCAATTGGCAAAGACACATTTACCAAGGTATAGGTGCTCCCCTCTGTGGCCCCCGAGTGACCATTGGTGTGCGCCTCTGGAAAATGCTTTTTAAGTTGTGCCAAAAAATAGTTCTTAAGGGAAAGTATATAGTCTTGTTCAGTAGTAAAATTTTGGTGGGCCAATTCAAGGGCTTTTGCCATGCCCACAATATTTGGAACAGCTTCTGTGCCAGCACGCATTCCACGTTCTTGACTCCCCCCTTTGAGGATCGATTGCAGTCGAATGGTTTTTCTAACATATAAAAGGCCTACGCCTTTAGGGCCGTGAAATTTATGAGCCGAGGCCGATAAAAAATCAATGGGTAAGGTTTCCAAATCAAATGGAAAATGCCCTACTCCTTGCACTGCATCTGTATGAAAATAGGCACCGTGATCTTGACACAACTCCCCTACTGCTTTTAAATCAAGCATATTGCCTATTTCATTGTTCACATGCATTAAGCTGACCAAGGTAGGTAGTTCACTTGCTGCAAGTAGGGTTTTTAAATGGTTCAGGTCAATAGTTCCTTGAGCATCATGCTGCACATATGCTAGGGTACATCCTTTTTTTGATAGCTCTTGGGCTGCATATAAAACAGCATGGTGCTCGAGTGGAGAGGTGATGATACGTTTCACCCCTAAATCGTTAAGTGCACATTGCAGAATCATATTGTCTGACTCCGTGCCTCCAGAAGTAAAGATAATTTCAGAGGGCGCTGCCTTAAATTCTTTAGCGATGCTTTTCCGAGCCGATTCTACGGCAGACTTTGCTTTTCTGCCAAATCCGTGAGTGGATGAGGGGTTACCAAAAGTGTCTACTAGGCTCTTAGAAATGGCCTCAATAACTTCTTTTCGGAGTGGTGTTGTGGCGGCATTGTCAAAGTAGACTTCCATAGAACAACCCCTTAGGATTCAAATTCGCTGAGGGTTTTAATTATAATGGCAATACATTCTTCAAGTTGATCAGCGGTCATGACTAATGGAGGGGCAAAACGAATGATATTGCCGTGTGTGGGTTTGGCCAAAAGGCCGTGATCTCTTAAGCGCAAACAAATTTTCCAAGCAGTGTCTCCCGTTTCACTATCGTTAATTACAATTGCATTTAGCAAACCTTTACCGCGCACTTTTAACACTATATTGCTTGTTTCAATATAGTCGTTCATAGCCTCTCTAAATCGATGACCGAGTTGTCTGGCGTTTTGGGTGAGTTTTTCATCTCGAATTATATCTAGAGCTGTCATGGCAATAGTACAGGCCATGGGGTTTCCTCCAAAAGTACTTCCGTGTTGACCAGGGTGAATAACATCCATAATGGCGCTTCGCGTTAAAACAGCCGAAATGGGATAGGCACCTCCGCTAATGGCTTTACCTAAAATAAGTATATCGGGTTGGGTATAGGTTTCTTTTTGTTTTTCACAATGTCCTGCACAACTACAATTGCCACAAACGGCCAGTAGAGAACCTGTTCGACCAATTCCAGTTTGGATTTCATCTACCACCAGCAATACATTATAGCGTTCGCACAAGGCTTTTGCTTTTCGAATAAAATCATCACTTGGAGTATAAACCCCTGCTTCACCTTGAATGGGTTCTACTAAAAATCCAGCTACATTTGGATGGGTTTTTAGTGTTTCTTCTAAAGCCTCTAGATCATCAAAGGGAATGGAAATAAAACCGGGAGAGGCAGGACCAAAATTATTACGCGCCTGAGGATCTGACGAAAAAGAAACAATGGTTGACGTTCTGCCGTGAAAATTTTGTTGACACACAATTATCTCCGCTTTATTGGCAGGAATTCCCTTAACGGTATAACCCCATTTTCTAGTAATCTTAATGGCTGCTTCCACTGCTTCGGCTCCTGTATTGGAAGGAAGTAGTCGTTCAAACCCAAAATAGGCAGTAGCAAATTCCATGTAGCGCCCCAATTTGTCGTTGTGAAATGCCCGTGAAGTTAGCGTGAGTTTAGTGGCTTGCTCGTGCATAGCCCCAATGATTTTGGGGTGGCAATGCCCTTGATTAACAGCCGAATAGGCAGAAAGAAAATCATAATATCGCTTGCCGTTTACATCCCATAAAAAAACACCTTCTCCCCTTTCCAACACAACCGGAAGAGGGTGATAATCATGGGCTCCAAATTCTTTTTCTAGAGCTATATATGCTTGTTGTTCTGAAAGTGTTTCCATAGACGCTTGAGTTTTAGGAGCTTTAACCCCTCAAAAGTAAGAATTCGCTTTCTATTTAAAGAGAAGAAGTGGTAATTATTTGAATATACAATTACATTTGCACCACGATGGGAAAAAAAATCAAACGTGTTGTTGAAGGTTTAGAAGTAACCGACATTAACTCCAAAGGAATGGGCGTTGCCAAAGACGCTTCTAAAGCAGTTTATTTTATTAAAAACACAATTCCTGGAGATCTAGTTGATGTGCTGGTCTACAAAAAAAGAAGGGGCTATTTTGAAGCAGAACCCACTGCCTTTATCAAAGAATCTCCCCATAGAGTAACACCTCCTTGCTCCCATTTTGGACTTTGTGGTGGTTGTAAATGGCAACACTTAGACTATGCACAACAACTCCAATTTAAAGAAAAAGGCGTTTTGCAAAATCTGTATAAAATTGGAAAAGTGACTCCCCAAAAAACCTTGCCCATTATAGCTGCTCCAGATCCTTATTGGTATCGAAATAAGCTTGAATTTTCTTTTTCGAATAATCGTTGGCTCACCCCTCAAGAAATTCAAAGTGACGAACAACACCACAGACAAGGACTTGGTTTTCACAAACCGGGCCGATGGGACAAAATTATTTCTATCCAGCAATGTCATTTACAAGCCGATCCCTCAAACGAAATTCGAAATGCACTTCTAGCCTACGCCATTGCCGAAAATATTTCTTTTTATGATGTTAAAAAACAAGAAGGATTTTTAAGAACCTTGATGATACGCAATACACAAGCCGGCGATTTTATGGTGCTGGTACAATTCTTTGAATCGAATTCAAAAGCCGAAGAAAAAATTCTTTCTTTCTTAAAAAATACATTTCCTCAAATTAGCTCCCTACTGTATTGCATTAACAACAAACCCAATGATACCCTCTATGACCAAGACATAAAGGTTTATGCGGGAGAAGACCATTTGGTTGAAAGTATGGAAGCTTTAAATTTTAAAATTACGGCCAAATCTTTCTACCAAACCAATCCAAAACAAGCCCATGTACTTTATCAATTGGTGCGAGAATGGGCAGATCTAAAAGGTTCTGAAGTGGTTTATGATCTCTATACCGGAACCGGAACAATTGCCCTGTTTTTAGCTTCTCAATGTAAAAAAATTGTTGGCATAGAGGCCATCCCAGAAGCTGTGGAAGATGCCCAATTTAATGCCAAAAACAATCAAATTGACAATGCCTTTTTTGAAGCGGGTGATATGAAATCGCTGTTTAACGAAGACTTTATTAAACAACATGGCAAACCCGATGTGATTATTACAGACCCACCACGAGAAGGCATGCACCCTAAAGTGGTTCAACAATTGCTTCAACTAAATGCCAGCACTATTGTTTATGTGAGTTGCAACAGTGCCACTCAAGCTCGTGATTTAGAACTTTTGACCGCTCACTATATTGTGGAAAAAAGTCAGGCCGTTGATCTTTTTCCACAAACGGGTCATGTAGAAAATGTTGTACTTTTAAAGCGAAAATAAATTTTGATTATCAAACGTTTATTCTACATTTTAACCACCCTTTGCCTCTGCTTTCCACTCCACTATTGCGAGAAAGACGATATATGTCTCAACGACAATTTAAATACCCCCAACCTCATCATCAAATTTGTAGACAAGGAAAACCCAACACTCCCAAAAAGTCCCAACAATCTGCTCATCAAAGCCCTTAATACCGAAAACTCATTGGGCACTTCTTTTGGTGACTCACTTGCTCTTCCGCTCTACATTCACGACGATTTTACACAATTTGAATTTATTCTCAATGCCGGCGATGAAGCCTTTGAAAACAGAGATACGGTTCAAATCAACTATCAACGAAAAGATCAATATTTAAACAGTGCCTGCGGTTATCGCAGCACCTTTATTCTCAATAGCCCTCCCGCCTATGTGCTGCAAAGCGGCAATGATTGGATTGAGGGATTTGCCATTTTAAAAGACAGTATCACAGATGAAACAAGTGCACATTTGGTTATTTTGCATTAGTCTTCTCTGTCAAGGGATGCTGGCGCAAACAAAAAGTACAGAAGCAAACTCTTTAGGGAATCTTGAGGAAAATCCCTCTCCACAAATTTTAACAGATTCTATTTCCTACGCTAAAGCTATTCGCTTTGGAACCGACCTCTATCGATTGGTGCGTAGTCAAGCCGATAAAAACTTTCAAGGATGGGAAATAGCGGCTGATTTTAGATGGCTGCCAGAACTTTATATTGCGTTTGAAATGGGTGACGAAACCCATACCATTCAGCGAGAGCAAATCAACTTTACAAGCCAAGGCAGTTACCTAAAATTAGGGATAGACTATAATTTATATGAAAACTGGCCGGGCATGAACAACCAAGTCTATTTGGGTTTACGCTATGCTACCAGTGCGCACACGCAACAGGTAAACCGCTATTTGGTATACAATCGCAACCATTTTTGGCCCGATCAAGAAACGGATCGGGGCCATAGCACGGGACTTAGAGAGGGGCTCTCGGCCAACTGGGTTGAAGTTGTGGCTGGAATGAAAGTGGAAGTCATCAAAAATGTATTCATGGGCTTCAGCGCTCGTTTAACTCGATTACTCAGCGATCAAAAACCAGAAAATTTTGACAATCTCTATATTCCTGGCTTTAATCGAAAAACAGATGAAAATGTTTTTGGGGCCAACTTTAACTATTCGCTAACCTATAGCATTCCGCTCTTCAACGGCAAAAAAGCCAAAGTGCCTCAATCAGGACTTTAAATTTCTTTTATGCACGCGCTTTGTGCCTTCATAAATCGGAAAATAGAGCAACCGAGATTCTAACTTGCCATTAAAAAGTTTAATTTTTCTACTCGGGCGCAGCCCAATATGCTTCATGGCGTCAAAATTAGAAGAAATGAGCCAAGCGTGAGCCTTTGAGAAAGACTGTTTGAAAGTATCGCCTATGCTTTGATAGAGTGCTTCGATATTTCCATCCAAACGTTCACCATAGGGAGGATTTGTTACTAAATGAACATCATCAAGGGTTAATTTTGGGCGTTGAAAAAAATCGATCTTTTCAAAGGAAACGAAATCTGAAACCCCTGCATTTTGCGCATTGATAATAGCTTTTTCAACAGCCGAAGGAGCCTTGTCTGAACCCATAATTTGAATGGAAGGAACCACCATTCTTGCCATTTGCGCAGATTTAATGGTTTCAAATAGAGCCGCATCCCAATTGGTCCAAGACTGAAATGCAAATCGCTTTCGCTGGTGGTTAGCGGGCATTTGTGCTACCAGCATAGCAGCCTCTATCACCAGGGTACCACTACCACACATAGGGTCTAAAAAAGGGGTATTGCCTTTCCAACCCGACAGAAAAATGAGACCCGCTGCCAACACTTCATTAATGGGAGCTATGTTTGTGGCTGTTCGATAGCCCCTATGGTGCAACGATGCACCTGAACTATCTAGAGAAAACGTACATTGATCACCTTGAATATGAATATTGATTTTTAGATCGGGAAGATTTTTAGAAACATTAGGTCGCTTTCCAAAATGCTTTTGAAAGCGATCCACTAGTCCATCTTTAGCCCGTTGCACAGCATATTGACTATGGGTGAAACTGGTGCCAAAAACCACACTGTCTAAAGCAAACGTTTGGTCTACCGTCATGTAATCTTCCCAAGGGTAGTGAAAGAAAAGCGCATATAATGCATCGTAATCTTTAACGGTTTCGGTATGCAGGGGCACCAAAATTTTTAAGGCTGTTCGCAAACAAAGGTTAGCCTTGTAGAGAAAACCTAAATCACCCCAAAAAGAAACCATTCGATTGCCCCGTGTCACTTTTTGGGCTCCAAGCGCCAGCAGTTCTTCTTCCAGTGTAGATTCAAAACCATAAAAGGTTTTGGCCAACATTTTAAAATTTTGATCGAGCTTATGCATAGGCTCCAAAAATAGTCTATTTTTAGGGTTTTATTAAGTCAAAAACTTGCTGCTTATGCCCATGTTTCCCAATGCAGAATTTTTATTGCCTTTTTTAGGGGCACTCATTGGCATGGGGATCGCTTTTTGGAGCAAACCTAAAACGCCCAAGGGACTTTCTTTAATTTTGGCTTTTAGCGGCTCTTTTTTATTGGGAATTACGGTTTTTCATTTGCTGCCCGAAGTTTATAGTACCCAGAACAATTCCATTGGGTTGTGGATTGTGGGAGGACTTCTCTTGCAACTCTTTTTGGAATTCGCCTCCCAAGGCGCAGAGCACGGCCACGTGCATCACCATCGCAACAACTTCCCTATTTTAATTCTAATTAGTCTCAGTCTGCATGCTTTTGTAGAGGGCTTTCCGCTCAACCAAGAAGCTACCTTAGTATGGGGAATCTTTATTCATAAAATTCCAATTGGCATGGTGTTGGTTTTTTTAATCTGGAAAGAACACTTTGCCAAAGGGCTTAGACTGTTTTTTCTGTTCCTCTTTGCTATTATGACCCCACTGGGCACCTATTTTATTCACATTGCCAACGGACTTGCCTTGGAGCATATTCCGCTCTTAGGCCTTGTTATTGGTATGCTTTTGCACATTTCAACCACCATATTATTTGAAAGCAACAAAGGACATCAGTTTAATCTTCAAAAGCTTTTAAGCATCCTTTTAGGCCTAGGAATAGCCTATTTACTATAATTTTTCCAACTATAGCAACATAAATACCGATTAGGACATTATCCACACCATTGGTTACTTATCTGTTGAATGGCATAAAAAAAACATAGAATTTAGTGTTAGAATTGAATGGATAATAGCGTTAAAATGAAACTATTACAACTAATTATTAAAACCGGAAACACGTTTTTCCACATCCCATCCAAGAGGCTCGAATTGTACACACTTCACGTTATACCTCCTTCATGCATATGCTTTACTTCTTTGCCTTTTAACGCTCACAATTCTAGAGCCTCTCTTTCTTTTAATGCAGAAAATATTCAAGACAGAACTTAACCAAAATACGTTTGCTTTTTTCTTTTGATTTTTTGTTAGGAGACCTCACTTAGCCCAAGTGAGGTTTCTTTATGATATGAAACTCTGCACACCTAAACGGTAGGAGTCCATGCCAAAACCTACTATAAGTCCTTTTGCCACCGGTGTGATATAAGATACGTGTCTAAAGTCTTCGCGCGCAAAGGTGTTAGACAAGTGAATTTCGAGCACGGGGGCATTTATGGCTTTTATGGCGTCGCCAATGGCTACAGAAGTATGTGTATAGGCCCCTGCATTTAACAATATGCCGTCTACAGTAAAGCCTACTTCATGTAAATGATCAATCAAAACTCCTTCTACATTAGATTGGAAATAGGAAAAAGTAACTTCTGGAAATTCTTTTTGCAAAGTTTCATAAAAGGAATCAAAACTTTGATTTCCATAAATTCCAGGTTCACGAGTGCCTAAGAGATTTAAATTTGGACCATTGATAATCGCAAGCTTCATGTTAAATATTTTTGTAAAAATACTACAATTATTATTCGATGCTAAATTGCAACCTTCTAAGTTAAAATCCCTATTTTGCAATAAAGCATTCAAACTTGAATTGGGCACAAGCCATAGCAGACTATAAAACCTATCTAAAAATTGAGCGAGGGCTTTCTCTTCACACCCTAGAAAACTATACCCGAGATGTAAAATTATTGATGGCTTTTTTGAGTCATCACCAAATGGAAGTCTCCCCCCTTCAAATTGATTCGAATGTCATTCAACAATTTCTCTATGAAGAAGCAAAGGTTAAAACTGCCAAAACTCAGGCCCGCCGATTATCTGGATTGAAGAGTTTTTTTAATTATTTGGTCTTTGAGTCCTATCGAGAAAATAACCCAGCAGACTTAATGGAAGCCCCAAAATTAGGTCGCAAGCTACCTCAAGTGCTAACCGTAGCAGAAATAGAAAAGCTGTTGGAGCAAATTGACTTGAGTCACCCGCAGGGGCTTCGAAACAGAGCCATAATCGAAACGCTCTATGGCAGTGGTTTGAGAGTCTCGGAATTGGTAGAAATGACATTGTCTAATTTGTTTTTAAAAGAAAACATGATTCGTGTTTTTGGTAAAGGAGGCAAACACCGCTTGGTGCCGCTTGGTGCCTATTCCAAAAAATATTTAACAATTTATATTGAAGAGATTAGATCCGAACAGAAAATAGATCCCAAATGCAAGGACTTGGTTTTTCTTAATCGCAACGGAAGAGGGTTAACCCGTATGATGATTTTTACCATCATTAAATCTTTAGTGCCATTAGCCAACCTAAAGAAAAAGGTGAGCCCGCATTCCTTTAGACATTCTTTTGCTACCCATTTGTTAGAAAACGGTGCCGATTTGAGAACCATTCAAACCCTATTGGGGCATGAGAGTATCACGACCACCGAAATCTATACGCATTTAGAAACCAAGCATCTTAAGGCTACATTAGAACAATTTCACCCCCGTCAAAAGCTGTAGGCTTAGTCTACCACAAGGCGAAAGCCCTCTCCGTGAATGTTCAAAATTTGAACCCGTTCGTCTTGACTTAAATATTTTCGAAGTTTGGCAATATAAACATCCATACTCCTAGAGGTAAAATAGTTGTCATCTCGCCAAATTTTATTCAAGGCCACCTCTCTAGAAAGAAGATCGTCTAGGTTGAGCACAAGCATTTTAAGCAGTTGATTTTCTTTGGGGGATAGTTTGATAGGCTTTTCGTCCTTATATGTCAAATAGCGCAATTTAGAGTTGAAAGAAAAAGCGCCAAAAGAAAACTCAAAAACATCTGGCGTGGTAGAAACCACAAGGCGTTTTCGGTTAAATATGGCTTTTATTTTGGCTAATAACACATCAGAATCAAAGGGTTTTGTTAAATAGTCGTCTGCACCAATTTTAAATCCCTTTAAAACATCTTCTTTGAGCGTTTTGGCGGTTAAGAAAAAGATGGGTATAGATTCATCTTTTTCTCGTATTTCTTTGGCAAGAGTAAAACCGTCTTTATAGGGCATCATGACGTCTAAAATGATGAGATTGTATTTGTCTTTATCAAATTTTTCATAGCCTTCAATACCATTTTTAGCCAACACAACGCTAAAATCATTGAGCTCTAAATAGTCTTTCAAAATGCTTCCAAAATTAGGATCATCTTCTACCAGTAGGATTTTTTTATTATCGTTTTTCATTGTTCATCAATTTTGGTTTAAACAGCTTGTTGTAGATTTAGTAGCAGTGTGAAAGTAGACCCTTCTCCGGGTTTACTTTTTAAATGGATTTGCCCGTGATGGAGATCTATAATCTTTTTGACATAGGCCAATCCTAATCCATGCCCTTTTATGTTGTGCACATCTCCAGAAGTTTCCCGATAGAATTTTTCAAAAATCATACGTTGGGTAGCGGCAGACATTCCAAAACCATGATCTTGAATAGAAAGGAAGAATTGTTGCTTGTCAACCCAGGTTCGTATTGAAATTTTCGGTGCTACATCAGTATATTTTATGGCATTATCCAATAGGTTAATGATCACATTGGTAAAGTGATTGGCATTGCCAATTATTTGATCTTGATTGGCTTCCTTAAGAAAAGTGATCGTTCCCTTTTTACTTTCCAAAAGCAACCTCACGTGGCTAATGGCTTCTTCAATTAGTGGGTGTAATTGAACCGGTTTCATCACAATGGGGTCTTTGCTTTTTTCGAGCTGTGAAATCCGCAAAACGTTTTCTACTTGCTTGAGCATTCTTTGGTTTTCCTCCCGTATCATGCCCACATATTGATTCACCTTGGTGGCTGAGCTAATGGTCTTCGGGTTCGTTATGGCATCTAGAGCTAAGTTAATTGTCGCAATGGGTGTTTTAAATTCGTGCGACATATTGTTGATAAAATCCGTTTTAATTTCGGATAGCTTTTTTTGTTTAATAATTTGGTAGAGTGCTGTGCTGGATACCAACACAATAAAAAAGGTGAGCAAAAAAGTGAGGGCTCCAATACCAAAAACGGAGGAAAAGACATACGCTTCTTTTTGGGGAAATGTAACCACCAATTCATACATCCCTACCCCTTGGCCATCCATAAAGATGGGGGTGCTATAGCGAGGTCCTTCTAATTGATCAACATAGTTATTGGAGGTGATTTTGGTGGCTAATCCTTCATTAAAAATACCAAATTCATAATCGGTTTGGATGTCTTTATCTAACAATTCACGAGTGAGCAAAAAATCAATTTCTTCAACGCTCACCCTCCGGTGAATGGGAAGCTTGCTGGAATAATCAATAAAAGCATTCCGCTTAAATTGATCGTAAATATTCATGCGTTCAACGGTATTGATCCGCTCAATGGAACTAATCAAACTGTTTTCTCGATCAAAAAAATCTTTTTTATTGACAATGGTCGTATTGCGCACCGATTTAAAATCGGCCACATTAGAAACCGTGCCTAATTGGGGATTGAGATAGGGTGTAACGTTATATTGTTCCTTGAGGAGTCCATAGGTAAAGTAGCTAATTAAGTTGTTGGGTTCATCTTCATCTAGAAATAAAAAGATGTTAAAAAAGTCAGATTGATCTGGAGTGCCTATGGAGTCTATAAGGTTGTTGTAGCGTGAAATATAGTCTGTCAGCTCGCGCTCTTGTACTTCTTTGGCTACAATTTGCAGAGATTGCTGCACTGCTAAAGAAAATTCTGCTTCTTTATTTTTCCACGTAAAATAGATCCAATAACCTTGCACAAAAATGATGGTGAAAATGGAAATCACCATAAACCCTACAAACGAAAGAAAAATATTTTTTTTCATAAAAATGGTCTTGCTCTAGGCGGTGCAAATTTCATGCAATTAAGTTAATATTTTTCCTAATGCTATGTTAAGAGCTTAATTTATCTCCTTTTAGGACCCTCAGAACACGTTTTAAATCAGCCTTGGCACGTGCTAAATCTTCATTTTGGATAACAAAATCGGCTAGGGGAATTTTCTTTTCGTCAGGCCATTGCTGGGCCATTCGAGCTTCTACAGCGCCCTTGTCAAGGCCGTCTCTTTGGTGCACTCGTGCTATGCGAGCTGCTTTGGGCGCCGTGATCAAAATAGTATAGTCGCAGGTTGCTGCTCCCCCTGTTTCAAAGAGAATAGCAGCCTCCTTGACCACCAAAGAGGCCTCTTTATGGTGGTCCTTAAATACTTCAAAAGCCTTTGCTACGGCCGGATGCACAAGACTATTGAGAAGTTCCAATTTTGTGCTATCTTGAAAAACTAGCGTGGCTAGCGCTTTTCGGTCCAAACGTCCTGAAGCATAGAGACTAGCTCCAAAATGTTTTATTAGCTCTGGTTTTAGCTCTTCTTCTTGAAGTTCTTTGGCAACCTTATCGGCTTCAAAAACGGGAATGTTTTCGGCAATAAAAACAGGAAGTAAACTGCTTTTACCACTTCCTATACCTCCTGTTAAGCCAATAGTCTTCATCTGCGTATTAAAAATTCTACTTTTTTGGGCTGCCATTCCATTTTTTTTATGCCCGAAGGTGCTTGGGTGAGTTTTAGTGGCAGTGCTAAAAGTTCATTGTCTTTCCAGTCGTTAAAATCAACACTTAAGACAAACTCATTGCTGCTAATGCGTTGCAATTGATCTACACGGGCCAAAAGGGTTAAAGTGGCCTCGGCTGGAAACAATTTCATTTGGGTGGAAGGGGGTAAATTTAAAATGGATATGGGCAACTGTATCTTTTTTTCTGTATAACTGAACACCCTTCCTACCACTTTCACCCTGTTTGCTTCTAAGTGAAGGGCTTCATAGTCCTTTAACTGTACTTCCAATTCAAAAGAGTCAGACAAATTGCTTTTTTCAAAGGGTTGAGTTCGCACAAAAGAAAGCGTATCCAATTGTTCTTTAGTGCCTACTACTTCAACGCTATCTGGTTGAGACATTAGACCATCTTCCAACAAATAGCCGGGTTTAAAATCCAAAGTAGCTTGCACAAATATGGGCACACGTTTTTTGCTTAAAACACTATAGGGCAACTGTAATACAGGAGCTTTAAAACCATTTAAGGTTGTGTTTTCAAAAAGTTGATCTTGCAAAAAAAATTGTTGGGCGGCCAAAGATATCTCCAAAAAAGAGCCTTTTTGTTGGGCCCCATCTGCTCTTAATTCAATGCTATTTTTAAACCACTGATAGCGTAAAATATCAAATCCAGATGCGGTAATATTTATCGCTACTGTGGGATTTTGGGCTTCTATGACAAGGGTAGTAGGAACCCCAACAAACCTAACTTCAAAAGGCAATGAAACTTGATAAGGCTTGGAAAGTTTGGTGATGCCCCAAAACAGCAAAGAGACCAGAACAAAGAATACAAAGAGACGCTGTCTTCCAAAAAGTGAAGCAGTTTTTTTGCCGTCAATAAGGGTGCTGAGTGGTTTCACACCAGGAACTTACTATTCGTCGCTAGGCAAGGAATCAATAATTTCTTGGCTCACACCTACATTGGAAAAGCCCCCATCGTGATATAGATTTTGGAGGGTTACTTTCTTAGTGTAATCCGAAAAAAGACTTACAGTATAATCCGCACATTCGGCAGCTGTAGCATTGCCGAGAGGAGACATGCGCTCGGCATAATTCAAGAAGCCATCAAGTCCGGCAACGCCCTTACCAGCAGTGGTGAGCGTAGGCGATTGTGAAATGGTGTTGACTCGAACTTTCTTTTCTTTTCCAAAGAAATAGCCAAAGCTACGGGCAATGGATTCTAGATAGGCTTTGTTTTCAGCCATATCATTATAGTTTGGAAAAGTACGCTGAGCGGCAATATAAGAAAGGGCAACAATGCTTCCCCAAGGTGCCATAGCATCTTTTTTGTAGAGCGTTTGGAGTAGCTTGTGAAAAGAAACGGCAGACACATCCCAACCTTTAGCCAACCAATCATAATTTAAATCGGTGTAGTGCCTTCCTTTTCTAACGTTAACCGACATGCCTATGGAATGCAAAACAAAATCGAGTTGACCTCCCAAAATTTCTTGGGCTTGATCTACTAAATTTTCTAGGTCTTCCAGGCTAGTTGCATCAGCTGCAATAACCTTGGCATTGGTTTTTTCGGCCAATTCATTAATGGTTCCCATTCGCAAGGCTACTGGTGCATTGGTGAGCACAAAGCTACCACCTGCAGCAGCAACAGCTTCGGCGGTTTTCCAGGCGATGGATTGGGAGTCTAAAGCTCCAAAAATGATTCCTTTTTTTCCAGCTAAAAGGGGGTGTGACATAATTAAAATTTTGGTAAAGATACGTTATTTCAATAACTCCTTGGCGTGGGCAACAGCGGTTAATCCGGTTTCAGTTCCGGAAAGCATTTGGGCAATTTCAAGTTCGCGCTCCTTGGCATCCAATTGTTTTAAAAAGGTTTGGGTGATCTCCCCATCAGTTTCTTTAAGCACCTTTAAATGTTGGGCTCCTTTGGCGGCCACTTGGGGTAAATGGGTGATGGCAAAAACCTGCATATGATTGGCCAATTCGGCCATGATAGAGGCAATTTGATCGGAAACTTTTCCTGAAACCCCGGTGTCAATTTCATCAAAAATAATGGTAGGCAATTTCTTAAACCGGGCTAATATGGCCTTGATGGCTAGCATAATACGAGAGCGTTCTCCACCAGAAGCAATCTTTTTTAAAGGAAAAAAACCACTCCCCGGATTGGCACAAAACAACAACTCTAAAGTGTCTTTTCCCCTTTTGTTAAACGTAGCTTCTTCATGACATTCAAATTTAAATTTAGCTTCTGGCATTCCCATTCGAGCTACCAACACTTGAAGAGCCTCACAGAGTGGTTCAAATACCGTTTTTCTATTTTGTGAAATTTCTGCTGCCTCTTTTTGCATTTGGCTTGTGAGACTTTTTATTTCATTGGCTAACCAAACTAGTTTTTCTGCTCCTCCCGTTGTTTGTTCTATATCTAGTTCCAATTTATCTCGAAGTGCAATGAGGGCTTCAACATCTTGCAACTGATGCTTGTGCAACAAGGCGTGATATTGATTGAGTTTGGTTTCAAGGATGTGTTGTTCTTCCGGATTAAAGTGTATGGCTTCTGCCATTTGGAGAACTTGATCTCGAAAATCTTCTGCTTCTGAAACCATGTTTTGAAGTTGTTCTAGCAGAGGCGCCAAACGATTGGATTTTAGAGACATTTTATTAAACAAGGCGCGCAACTCCACTAATTCAGAGAGAATCCCGCCGGGTTCTGCTTCCAATCGCTCTGAGGCATTAGCTAGGGCTTCTATTAGAAAATCTAAGTGCTGCTTTTCGGCGTGAGTGGCTTGAATGGTTTCAAATTCTTCGGCATTTAATTGGGCCTCATGGAGTTCGTCAAAATAAAACCGCTTTAGCGAGAGTTGGTCTTCGGCCATCTTTTGCTGTTCCAACAAAGTTGTTTGTTCTTGTATAAGCTCCTGTAATTTATGGTAGCGTGATTCAAAGGCAGCAACCTGCTTTTGCTGTTGGGCATAAGCATCTACCAATACAAACTGAAAATCTTTTTGCAAGATGGCTGCATTTTCCATTTGCCCGTGGATGTCTATCAAATGTTGACTCAGTTGCTCCAACACTGTTAGTGTAACGGGGGTGTCATTTATAAACGTTCTCGATTTTCCAGAAGGTGCAATTTCTCTTCGCAAAAGAGTAAGGGGCTCATAATCTAAATCGGCTTCTTTAAAAAAAGATTTTAGGGCATAGGCATCAAGCTGAAATTCGGCTTCTATGATGCATTTTTTATTAACATCTTTAATGACAGACAAATCTGCCCGTTTGCCCAAAACCAAACTGAGACCCTCTAATAAAATTGATTTTCCTGCTCCAGTTTCACCGGTAATGCTGGTCATTCCTCCCTGAAATTCAATTTCTAAGGAGGTGATTAAGGCAAAATTGTTAATTTTTAAAGACCGCAGCACAACAAAGACAATTTTTAGAATCTAAAGATAAACCAAGAGGACTAAATAAAAAATTAACTTTTAATTTGTTTCCATTGTGCGCCAAAAAACGGTGCAATACGTTTTAAAGTGGCATTGGTTTGCTCAAATTCTACTTTTGGGCCATCGGAAAAAACATTGACAATTTCATCTACTTTGGCATCAAAAAACAGCTGTAAAAGAAAAGCGTTGGGTCTTCGATTAAACAGAGGTTGCAAATCATTTATGGCCTTCATAATGCCCGCTTTAGCTTTAAAGGCATCTGTACTCATTTGATCTAGTCCACTTCTGTGATAAGCATATAGACTGGTTCTAAATTCTCTAAAAGTATTCGATCGCAAGTTATCAATCAACTCATGTCGATTACGATTGGGCATATTGGGTTTCCATGCGTTGATATCGGTTTGTTGCGCTAAGTTGACAATTTGTTGGGCTTGTTCAAAATAAGAAGTGCCACCAAAGGGTTCAAAACTGTCGGCATCTAATCCTAATATGACATAGACATAAAAACTAACAATGGACACCAAATTGGATTCAAATTCTGATTGATTATAAAAAAAGGGTTGGTATTCTTGGTAGGTAAAAGCCACTTCCTTATCTAAATAATTGAGAATGGGGCTGTCGTAATTGGTGTTAAAAACAGGCCGCTGAGATTGCACCTGCAAAGTAGCTTTAAACTGATTGCCACTATAGGAGGTGAGGGTAAACAAAAATGAACAAGCAATTTTTTCTCGATTCAGAAAGGGTTTCGCCGTCCAAATACGGGTATTGATAAATTCGTTTAGAGATTGTTCTAGAGTTTTAAAAATTTGCTGATTGGTTTGATTCACCAAATCGGCATTGACAATAACTTGAGCATTGAGTTCTTGTCCTTCTGATTTGAACGCTAGCAAGAGAAGAAGAAAAATAATTAAACTTTTTTTTAGGGGCATGATGATAGGAGTTGGTTGAAAATTTCTTTTGCTAAAATACTTTTGGTTTGCTTTGGGAAGGTAATTTTTCGACCATCTTGATGATAGAAGGTGATTTCATTTAGATCACTTCCAAAAGCCTCGTTGTTTTTGTGACGCACATTGAGCACAATAGCATCTAATTTTTTAGCTTCCATTTTAGCCAATGCATGAGTTTGGGCATCTTCTGTTTCTAAGGCAAAGCCCACCACCTTTTGATTTTTCTTATGCGTGCCCATATAGCCAACAATGTCCTCTGTTTTGGATAGCGCAAGCTGCCAAGTGGAGGTATCTTTTTCCTTTTTTATTTTATGTTGGGCTTTTTGACTGGGCGTAAAATCGGCTACTGCGGCGGCGGCAATGGCAATTGACACTTTGGCAAAATGTGCTTTCACGGCTTCCAACATATCAGCTGCTGCTTGCACATCAATTCGTTTGAGCTTAGGGTGTGTTAATTCTAAAGCAGTAGGGCCACTGATTAAAATAACGTTTGCACCCAAATCCAATGCAGCTTCTGCTAGGGCAAATCCCATTTTTCCAGAAGAATAGTTCCCCACAAAACGAACAGGATCTATAGCCTCATAGGTTGGCCCTGCGGTTATTAAAACCGTTTGGTCAGCTAAAGGAGCTTGAGCAGTTAAATAGTCTTCTAGCAATAAAACTAGATCTTCGGGTTCCAACATTCTGCCTTTTCCAGAAAGTCCACTCGCTAAAGACCCTTCTCCTACCGGAAAAACAACAGTGCCCTGAGCCTCTAATTGGGTAAGGTTTTTTTGTTGCGCCGGATGTGCATACATGTCTAAATCCATAGCAGGTGCAACAAAAACCGGACATTTAGCAGAAAGATAGGTGGCTAAAAGAAGATTGTTACAAACAGCATGCGCCATGCTGCTTAGGGTATTGGCGGTAGCGGGTGCAATAAGAAAAAGGTCGGCCCATAGCCCCAATGCCACGTGATCATTCCATAGCGGATTATCTGCATCTGTGGTCGTAAAAGACGATAAAACAGGGTAGTTAGAAAGCGTTGAGAGAGTGAGTGGTGTTACAAACTCTTTGGCAGAGGGGGTCATCACCACACGCACCTCAGCTCCCTTTTTTCGTAGGGCTCGAACTAAAATAGGCGTTTTATAAGCGGCTATGCCTCCCGTTATTCCTAATAGGACTTTTTTTCCGCTTAATAAACTCATGCCTTATTCACTAGGTTCGTCTGTATTGCGATGGTAGATTTTGTCATTAAACCACTCCTCAACTGCAATGGCATGCGGTTTTGGAAGACGCTCATAAAACTTAGAAACTTCAATTTGCTCTTTGTTTTCAAAAATTTCTTCTAAGCTATCATTGTGCGTAGCAAATTCATCTAATTTCTCGTGCAATTCTTTTTTAATGTCTAAGTTGATTTGTACAGATCGCTTGGCAATGATGGAAATTGCCTCATAGATGTTTTCTGTTGTTTCTTCAACTTTATTGCGATCATAGGTTTTCGTGGTTTGTGTCGCTTTTGATTCTCTGTATTTTGTCATGCTAAATGGATTTAGTTCGATTGATTTTCTGTTAAAAGATTACGCTCTTTTTGGACAACTTCCATTTTACGATCTAATTCCTCCAAAAAGAAGGTTTCAGGATAATAACGTAAAATGGCATCATATTGTTGCTGCAATTCTTCTAAACGGGATTGTTTTTTGGTTAAAACGCTGTTAATGGCAATTTCATAAGCAGCATTAAATTTTACGACCAAGGCCTCTTCTCTGAATTTGGTGCCCGGAAATGACCCCACAAAATTATCTTGAGCCTTGATGGCTGCCGCATAATCTCTAATAGTATAGTAGCCCTTGGCAATTTCAAAATCTTTTTGCTCTAATTTAGTTTGTAACTCTAAAATCATTTGATTGGCCTCTTCGGCATATTCCGAGTTTGGATAGAGATTGATGAAAATTTGCAGTTTATCTATAGCAGTTAAAGTGTCTTCCTGGTCTAAACTATATTCGGGAGAAAGATAATAGTAACACTGAGCTGCTTTAAAATAGGCCTCTTGAATACGCTGACTTTTAGGATATGATTTGATAAAATTTTCATACTGATAGGCAGCCAAAATATAGCTTTTGGTCATGAAATAAGAATCGGCGAAAAAGAAAATAATCCGTTCGGCTTGGGGTTTGCCCCTATATTTTGGCACAATTTGTTCCAACAAACGATTGGCCTTGCGATATTCTGCTTGGTTGTAGTATTCTTCTGCTGATTTATATTTCTGGGCGACATCATCGCTGTTGAGCAATTTTTGATACTCACTACAGCTAGTAGCTGTTAGCAAGGTAGCCATTCCCAAAACAGTTAGCAAAACTCTCAAATTCATCGTGCAAAACTACTAAATATCAGTCAGATTGAAAATTAATTTTCAAAAGGTAGTGTTAAAGTATGTTGAGAGCTTAGCTGTTTGCTGTCACAGCCGAAAGTTTTAGCTGTTCACCAAACTGATCAAATAGGTCTGAAGAGCCAGCAACTAAGGGTAATCGAACGCTTTTAGAGCACAAATTCAACAAAGACAATAAAGCTTTAATCCCTGTAGGATTTCCTTCAACAAATAAGAGCTCGTTCAATCTTTTTAACTCTTGATCTAAAGCTTCAGCGGCATGGGCATTTCCTGCGTCCATTAGGGCATACATTTTAGAAATATGATTGGGAAAAGCGTTGCCTAAAACAGATATACATCCTGCGCTTCCGGCTTGATAAAGTTTTAAATTTAACCCATCTTCTCCAGAAAGCACTTGCCAACGACCGCCCACACGGCGAATCAATTCAATGCCTTGTTGCAAATCGCCAGAAGCTTCTTTAATAGCCACTATATTTTCACAGGCTGAAGCAATTTTAATAAAGGTTTGTGGCAAAAGATTAACGCCGGTTCTTCCGGGCACATTATAGACAATTATGGGAAGTGGACTGGCTTCTGAAAACGCACAATAGTGTTGATAGAGGCCTTCTTGAGAGGGTTTATTATAATAGGGCGTTACGGATAATATGGCATCAAAAGGGGTTGGATCTAATTTTTTTAAGGAGCGAACTAAAGCAGCTGTATGATTTCCACCCACACCCAAAACCAAGGGCAATTGCTTGTTGTTGGCAGCAATGATGGTCTCTAAAACAGCTTGTTTTTCGTCCTCCTCAAGAGTAGCGGTCTCTGCTGTTGTGCCTAATGCAACAAGATAATCAGCTCCTTGTGCAATTACGTGTTTTACTACACGTGCAAGGGCTTCAAAATCTACAGCTCCATTTTCTTGAAAAGGAGTCACCAATGCAACACCAACACCTTTTAAATTCATGAGTCTTTATTAAATAGGGTTTTAATATATTTTGAAAACTCTTCGAAAAACAACTGTTGTTCAGTAGGCTTAAAATCAAAAACGAGGTCATTTAGTCGATGATCGGCCTGGGCAAATCCTACTCGAAACTTGGCCTTTGATTGCGCTGAAAGGAGGGCGGTAAGTTTGCTAGGTTGATCAAAATAGTTAATCAACAGATCAAAAGAAGTATTACAAAAACGGTTTTCTTTCGAAGTAAATTGGGCTGACCAAGAGAGAATCTTTTGATCCACATATTGAATTTTCAGTCCCTTAGAATCATCCATTTTCCCGGCAGCAGTGGGCACAACAATCTGAATCTTTTGCTTGGAAACCTCCAACAAAGAAGCCAGTTTGTCTATTAAAGTCTGATCAATTGCCATATCTACTCCCCACAAAACACCGATAGTTTTAATCTCGGCAACTTGCTTGATTTTTCGTTTCACTAGCCTTTTAAGTTGCTTTTTATAGTGAAAGCTTAAAAAAAAATCTTGCAAAAATCTTTTCATTGTATTGAAATCAAAATTAAAGTCTTCTGCAGGGTCTATCTAACTTTTTTAAATCTTGCATTAATTTAACACAGAATGTTGTAAATATAACAGAATTATCCCTGTATGAGGGCTATAAAGTCATTTTCAGTCAGCATTTTAACACCCAGTTGCAATGCTTTTTCTTTTTTGGCCGGGCCCATATTTTCACCGGCCACTAGAAAATCGGTTTTGGAAGAAATAGAACCAGACAAAATACCTCCTAGTGCTTCGATTTTTTCGCCCAATTCTTTACGAGAAAATTGACTGAATACACCTGAAATAACAAAGCGTTTGCCAGCCAAGAGTTGCGGAACTGATGCCGAGGTTTCTTCCAATTCAAATTGCAAACCATAGGCAGCCAAACGAGCAATTAAGTCACGTTGCTCGGGGTTTTGAAAAAAAGCCAGTAGGCTAGCCGCAATTCGATCTCCTATTTCTTCAGTCTCCATCAAAGTTTCCAAGTTGGCATTAGCCAAAACTGAAAGCGATTTAAATTTTTTAGCCAATTTTTTAGCTACTGTTTCTCCCACATATCTAATACCTAAGGCAAAAAGTACCTTTGGAAAAGGTTGCTGCTTTGAGGCTTCAACTCCCGCAATTAAATTCTGAGCTGATTTTTCGGCCATGCGCTCAAGCCCAATTAAATCTGAAGTTGTGAGCGTATATAAATCGGCACTATTGCGAATCAATCCAGCTTCAAAAAGCTGCACTACGGTTTCAGCTCCAATACCACTAATATCCATGGCTTTGCGGGAAATAAAATGCTGAATGCGTCCCACAATTTGGGGTGGACACCCTAAAGTGTTGGGACAATAGTGTTGGGCTTCTCCTGCTTCTCGCTGCAAGGCACTGCCACATTCTGGGCAATTTGTAATAAAGTTTATCTTGGCGGCAAGAACTTCTCGTTGCGCGGCCAAAACGCCAGTGATTTTGGGTATTATCTCACCCCCTTTTTCCACAAACACTTGATCCCCTATATGCAAATCCAATTTTTCTATTTGATCTGCATTGTGCAAAGAGGCTCGTTTCACCGTTGTGCCCGAAATTAGAACAGGCTCTAATTGGGCAACGGGCGTAATGGCTCCGGTACGCCCTACTTGATAGCTCACGGCTTCTAAAGTGGTGGTAACTTGTTCTGCTTGAAACTTATAGGCTATGGCCCAGCGAGGTGATTTAGCAGTGGTGCCTAGTTGATCTTGCCATTTTAATTCATTCACCTTAATAACCACCCCGTCAATTTCATAAGGGAGCTCTGTTCGCTTTTGGTCCCAATAGGATAAGAAATCAAAAATAGCCTCTTTAGAATAGCATTCTTGAGCCGATTGAGGCACTCTAAATCCCCAAGAACGTGCTTGATCTAATACTTCAAATTGGGTTTTAAAAGGCAAATCATTTCCCGCAATTGCATAGCTATAACATTCTAAACCTCGAGCTGCAACAAGACTACTGTCTTGCAATTTTAAGCTCCCGGAAGCGGTGTTACGCGGATTTTTATAGAGCGGTTCGCCTGCTACTTCCTTTTGTGCATTGAGGGCATGAAAAGCTTCCCAAGGCAAAACCACTTCTCCCCTAATTTCAAAAAAGTCAGGATAATCTCCTCTCAATTGGAGTGGCACTGTAGGCAGTGTTTTGATATTTTGGGTCACATCATCCCCTTGCACGCCATCCCCCCGAGTAGCAGCTCGGGTGAGCAATCCATTTTCATAGGTGAGGTTTATGGAGGCCCCGTCAAACTTTAGTTCGCAGGTAAAAGAAAGAGGTACCGGTCCAATTCGTTTTTTAATTCGCTCAATCCATTCCTCTATTTCTTCTAAAGAATAGGTGTTTGATAGGGAATACATCGGCAAATTGTGAACCACAGTCTCAAAATCTTTGGTAATGCCACCCCCCACTCTCTGGGTAGGAGAGTTAGGGTCAAAAAATTCGGGGTGTTGGGCTTCTAAGCTTTGTAACAAACTGAGCTTTTGATCAAATTCAAAATCACTAATTTGTGGAGCATCTAAAATATAGTAGTTGTAGTTGTGCTCGTGCAACTCTTTTCGCAAAGCGCTAATTTTTTCAAGAACTCTAGAATCACTCATAGTTTCTGTAAACGCAATAATCTCTTTTTTCCAAAAATATCTTTTCTCATTGACATATCGAAAATTGAAAAAGATTTAATTAAGGTGACCATTTCATCATAATAGTTAGGGTTTATTTCAAAATAGAGACTCCCCTTGGGATTGAGAAAATCTTGTGCTTGGCGTAGAATAGCCTTGTAAAAAAACAAAGGGTCTTGAGCGGGGGCAAATAGGGCCAAATGAGGTTCGAAGGCCAAAACATTTTTGGCTAAACTGTTTTTTTCTTCTTGGCTGATATAGGGTGGATTGGAAACCATTAAATCATAGCTTGAAGGAAGAGGCGTGGATACAATATCCTGCTCCACAAAGGTCACCTTGGCCTTTAGCGTTTCTGCATTTTGGCGGGCAATGTGAAGAGCTTTAGGACTGAAGTCTAAAGCAGTAACTTCAAAATTTGGATTTTCCAAACATAAAGATAGGGCAATACACCCTGAACCTGTTCCAATATCTACTATTGTTTTGGTAGTATTGAGTGTGTTATGGTCTTCTAAAATCCAAGCAACTAATTCCTCGGTTTCAGGTCTTGGAATAAGTACCTCAGGGCCCACAAGGAGTTTAATTTTTCGAAAAAAAGCCCACCCCACAATTTGTTGAATGGGGCGTTCTTCTTTCAATTCTTCTAGGGCATTTTGCAACAGTTCAAATTGGCCTGGCTCTAATTCGTAGGTAGGGTTCAACCCCAAAAAAGTAGGCTCCCAGTCAAAAAAATGTGCTAAGAGTATTTTAAAATAATAGTCTATTTCACGAGACGCATATAAAGAGGACAATGCTGATTGAAATTTGGCTCTACAGTTTTGAAGGGTCATGGTAGGGGTTTTAACATCCAAACCGAACACGAAAAATGTCCTGTATTGCCTAGGGGCGAATCAAGATAGTCAAAACCTATCTGCTGATAGAGTTTTTGAGCCGCTTTCATGTTGGGCATGGTTTCAATATAGCATTGGTCAAAATTATTTTGGTGCGCAAATTGCAAGCAAGTCTCTATCATTTGATAGCCCCATCCCTTGCCTCTGGCTTGAGGAAGAAAATACATTTTTTGCAACTCACAAACCCCTTTAGGGGCATTAGGCAAAGGGGCAATTCCGGCACCTCCCAAAAGAGTATGGTTGTGTTCTATAACAAAATATTGTGCTCGTTTTTTTTGATAAGTCTCAAAAAGGCAGTCCAATTCGGGATCAGCATAGGCTGTCCCAATTTTGGGCACTCCCATTTCTAAAAGCACTGTCCGAAGCACCTTAGCCAATAACAGGTTGTCTGCAGGTCTAATGGGACGAATTTTCATCACAATTAATTTTGGCTAAATTTACCCATTCGAAACGGGCTCTCAAAACAAATGCAAAACGATTTCCCTTCTGGGTTTGCCTCAACACTTGATGAACAATTCATGCAGCGCTGCTTGTTTTTGGCTGCCAAGGGATTGGGAGCTACCTATCCCAATCCGCTAGTGGGTTGTGTTATTGTTCACCAAGGGAAAATCATTGGAGAAGGCTGGCATAAAAAAGCCGGAACCCCCCATGCAGAAGTTAACGCCATTGAAGCTGTTGAAGACAAAAAACTTCTCAAAACGAGTACCCTCTATGTCAATTTAGAGCCCTGTGCGCACTATGGCAAAACCCCACCTTGTGCCGATTTAATCCTTAAATATCAAATCCCTAAGGTGGTTATCGGAACACGAGACCCTCATGATCAAGTGGCTGGAAAGGGAATAGAAAAATTACAAAAAGCCGGATGCGATGTGGTGCTCAATGTCTTAGAAAAAGAAGCTGCTTTTTTAAACAGGCGCTTTTTTTGTTTTCATCAAAAAAAACGTCCTTATATTATATTAAAATGGGCACAAACAGAAGATCATTTTTTAGGTCCCAAACTCACCGCTAAAACAAATGGGTCCGTTTTTTGGATAACGGGAGCTCTAGCACAACAACGCGTGCATCAATGGCGAAGTGAAGAGCAAGCCATTATGGTGGGGGTTCAAACCGTTATTGAGGATGACCCTCAACTCACCACAAGACATTGGGAAGGCAAAAATCCGCTCCGATTTGTGCTGGATCCTAATGACAGAATCCCTTCCCAAGCTAAAATGCTTACAGATGAATTTCCTACGTATTTATTAAATAAGGAAAAGAAGGACTCGCTATCTCCCCAAAAAACAAAAAAGGTTACCAACTTTTATTCGGCAAAATCTATCTTGGAAACACTCTTTAAACTCAATATACAATCTGTTATCATTGAGGGAGGAGCCTATACCCTAAATAGTTTTTTAAAAGAAAATCTGTGGGATGAGATTAGGTTATTTCAGAGCACGACCAAATTAGAAGAAGGAATTTCAGCACCTGAAATAAATCTAATCCCTCAAAATAAAGAACAGCTGGGAGAAGACCAATTATTTGTTTATTACGCCTTATAAAAAATATATTTTTTCTTTTTTAAAGGACGTGACATTCACTCCACTTTTTTAACTATTTAGCCAACACCTTAATAATCAAACCCTAATAATTTTGTTTTAAAAAACAGCCTTCATTTTGAACAAAATTGCTTTACCCAATTTAACCCTTTTAAGACCATTTACTTAGAGGTTCAAAATCAATGCATACGTTTTTTTATAGTTAGGCTTCTGAGGTCAGTTCTTCAGCATTCTATAGATTGAATAAAAAATTTATCTATATGATATACAGTATTTTAACTAAATAAATATGGTGTTTATAGAAAACTAGAGCTTAAACACTGATAGGTATAAAACTCCCTTAAAAGTAAAAAAAGGTACTGTAAGAATAAAGTGTTTGGCTTACATTTATGACCCCACAAAATATCTAAAAAAAAAAGTTAAAATTCAACACCAAAATGATTTTTTTTTATAAAAAATTAGAGCATATTTGTTCGGTTAGAAATCTAACCCAACCATAACTATAATTTTCTAAAGCCAGAACCAAAAAATATGAATACACCCGCCCAATCCGTTTGGGATAATTGTTTAGCTTATATACGGGATAATATCCAAGAACAAGCATACAAAACATGGTTTGAACCTATTGTTCCTATGAAATTGGAAAATGAGGTTTTAAGTATTCAGGTTCCTAGCAAATTTTTCTACGAATGGTTAGAAGAGCATTATGTTAAATTGCTTAAATCAAGCCTGATGCGTGAATTGGGGAACGATGCTCGTTTGGTGTATATCATTAAAATGGAAAACACCTACGGCAATCGCACTCCTTTCACAGAAAGCATTCCCAGTAACAACCGGCCCAATGTGATGCTTCAGCAAGTAGATGCTCCCCTGAATTCTTTTAGTGGAGAATTAAAAAATCCCTTTGTCATTCCGGGTATTAAAAATCTACAGATTGAATCTCAATTGAATCCAAACTATAATTTTGATAATTTTTTAGAAGGAGATTCCAATCGTTTGGCGCGTTCTGCTGCCTTAGCGGTAGCTGTCAAACCTGGAGGAACTTCGTTTAATCCATTGCTTGTTTTTGGTGGAGTTGGTTTAGGCAAAACCCACTTGGCTCATGCCATTGGAGTTGAAATTAAAGAAAAGCATCCGGACAAAACAGTGCTCTATATCGCTGCCGAAAAATTTACACAACAGTATATTGAGTCCGTTAAGAAAAATACCCGCAATGATTTTATTCATTTCTATCAATTGTTGGATGTCTTGATTATTGATGATGTACAATTCCTTTCCGGCAAAGCAGGCACCCAAGATGTATTTTTCCACATTTTTAATCACTTGCATCAAAATGGTAAACAAGTCATTTTAACTTCTGACAAAGCTCCTGTAGATATGCAGGACATTGAGCAGCGGTTGCTATCCCGTTTTAAATGGGGACTTTCTGCCGAATTGCAAGTGCCCGATTTAGAAACACGTATTTCTATTTTGAAAAACAAACTCTATCGCGATGGGGTTACTATGGAAGATGAGATTATTGAATATGTGGCCAAAAACATAAAAACAAATGTGCGCGAATTAGAAGGAGCCATCATTTCCCTAATTGCGCAATCTTCTTTTAATAAAGCCGATGTAACCTTAGAATTAGCCAAAAGCATCGTTGAAAAATTTGTTAAAAACACCAAACGCGAAGTTTCTATTGACTACATTCAAAAGGTGGTTTCTGAATATTTCCAAATGGATGTGGCTACTTTACAATCTAAAACGCGAAGAAGACATATTGTTCAAGCCCGTCAATTAGCTATGTATTTTGCCAAAAAATTCACCAAGGCTTCTTTGGCTAGCATTGGTAATCAAATTGGAAAAAGAGACCATGCCACGGTGCTGCATGCCTGCAAAACAGTTGATAACTTAAGTTTTACCGACAAACAGTTCCGCAAATATGTGGAAGACCTCAGCCAAAAACTAACCCTCTAGTTTTTTGAAACTCAGAATACTTATGGTTTGCTTGGGGAACATTTGTCGTTCTCCCCTAGCGAAAGTCATCATGGCTCAAAAAACAGCTCACCTAAACATTGAAGTAGATTCTGCTGGCACGGCCAACTATCATGAAAATCAAGCGGCTGATTCAAGAAGCATTGCCGTTGCTAAATCGTTTGGTCTAGATTTGAGTGACCATAGGGCTAGAGCTTTTCGAAAGGAAGATTTCAAGACGTTCAGCCATATTTTTGCTATGGATCAGCAGAATTATGATTTTCTTGTTAAACAAGCACAATCTGAGGAAGAGCGCAAAAAAATTCAATTTATGCGCCCAACAGAAGAGGAAGTGCCAGACCCATATTATCATGATGAAGCTGCATTTTTAAATGTTTTTCGTATTTTAGAGCAAGCTTGTAGCGCACAACTCAAGAAATTTGAATAACACATGATTAGCTCATCCTCATTGGGCACCCTTCATTTAATTCCTACTCCCCTAGGTAAAAATGCCCCTTTAGAAGTGCTCCCTCTCACCATTAAAAAAGCGGTAGAAGAGTTGGATCACTTTATTGTAGAAAATGAAAAAAATGCACGCGCTTTTATCAAAAATTTGGCCCCTCAAAAAAACCAAGAAAGCATCACCCTCTATTTATTGAATAAATATACCAATCAACTTGAATTGGAATCCTTTCTAGATCCTGCCAAAGAGGGAATTTCTATGGGCCTCCTATCTGATGCCGGATGCCCCAGCATTGCTGATCCAGGAGCCATTATTGTGAAACATGCTCACCAACTGGGCATTCCTGTAAAACCTTTAGTTGGGCCCTCCTCTCTCCTTTTAGCGCTCATGGCCTCTGGCATGAACGGACAAAACTTTGCCTTCAATGGCTATTTACCCATTGACAAAACCCAACGCATAAGAGCCATCAAACAGTTTGAAAAAAAGACCTTAAAGGAAAAACAAGCGCAACTTTTTATTGAAACGCCCTACAGAAACACAAAACTTTTTGATGATTTTTTAAAACACCTTGCCCCACAAACCCTTTTGTGTGTGGCTTGTGATCTAACCCTTGAAACCAGTTTTATCAAAACCTACCCCATTGCGCTTTGGAAAAAAAACAAACCCGATTTACACAAAAGACCCACACTTTTTATTTTGGATCAGGACTAACGAAAAACCCTACGCTGATTGAGCCATTGGGTATATTTCTTTTTATTTCGATTGTGCTCACGCAATGTGGAAGCGAAAAGATGAAAGCCAGCTTTTTGAGGATTAACCACAAAATAGAGGTAAGGGTGTTGCTCGGCATTTAAAACCGCTTCTAGCACATGTAAATCTGGCATGGTGATAGGCCCTGGTGGCAATCCTTTATATTTATAGGTGTTATAGGGCGAATCTACTTTTAAGTCCTTTAGAAGCACGCGCTTAATCATCAGATCAAAATTCTGATACTTTTGCTTTAGGGCAAATATAACGGTAGGGTCTGCCTGCAATTTCATTCCTTTTTTTAGGCGGTTGAGATAAACCCCGGCAATTCTTGGTTGTTCTGCTTTTTGATTACTTTCTTTTTGAACAATAGCAGCCAAAGTGGAGACCTCCTGTGGACTTAGTCCAATAGCACGGGCTTTTTGGAGACGCGATTCATTCCAAAAGCTTTGATAGTTTTGCCACATTCTTTGCACAAAATCTTCTGGCTTAACATCCCAATAAAACTCATAGGTATTGGGTAAAAACAGTGCTAAAATGGTGGCTGTATTAAATCCTTTATCCCTTAAGAAATCAGCATTTTGAAAAGCGTTGAGCAAACTCAAACTATCGGCTTCAATTTGAGCTGCAATTCTTCCGGCGAGATCTTCTAGGCGCTCTTGGTTGTTGAAAGTCACTTGAACTACACTGGCTTTGGAACGCAAGGTGTTGATCATTTCATTATTGCTCATGCCCTGAGAAAGGATATATTTTCCAGACTTAATCATAGTGCTGTAACCCTTTTTTTGAGCGGCTAGTAAAAAGTTTCGAGTCGATTTTAAGGATGGGGCTAAATCTAAAAGCAAAGAATCTATCGTATCGTCTCTATCAATATAAACGGTCAGCTTGGGTTGAGCAAAAGCCGTATTATCCCATAAAAAAACACGATAAAATTGAAGGACAAAATAGACACCAATTCCTACTCCAAAAAGGGCTACTAAAAAAACAACTTTAAATCGATTCATGTAGAAAATAATTTTTGATAACACCTAACATCGTGATATTGATTTTGAAAAAAATACCAATGGCGTTTAATACCTATTGCAACAAAGTTTCTTTTTTCAAACAAACGACAACTCGCTGTATTGGAGCTAAGCACATCGGCATGGAGCATATGCAGCGCATAATGATCTCGCACGTAGTGTTCTAACAACTCTAGGGCTTGGGTGGCAACCCCTTTATTTCTGTAGTCTTCCAACACCACTACACCAACACCTGCTCTTTTGCTTTTGGGTTCAAAGTCAAATAAATCTACTAGGCCTAAAACCTTTTTTGAGACATCGGTGATGACCAATCGCTGTTGATTTTGCTCATAGATAGTTTGGTGCTGTTGCGTTATATACTGTTGCAACATATATTTGGAATAGGGACCATTATGAGTGGAATAGGGACTTAAAGCAGGGTCGTTTTCAATAGTATATAGAAGGTCTAAATCTTCTGGTTCTAACGCTCTAAGCGAAATGGTATTTGTTTTTAACATATAATAGTTCCAGAAAAAACATATTCAGCAGGGCCCAAAAGGGTAATCTTTTCATAGCCTTGATCGGTTTTGTTAAAAGCCACCTCTAGGGTTCCTCCCAAAGCATGAAGCCTAATGGGGTTTTTACCTTCTAATAAGTTCCAATGATCAGCGGCTAGAGCTCCGGCAACAGCACCGGTTCCGCAGGCAAGGGTTTCGTTCTCCACACCCCTTTCATAGGTTCTAATGGTGAGCTCTCCAGAGGGGGTGCAAGCAATAAAATTAACATTAATTCCCTCGGTTTTAAAAGGTTCACTATTGCGAATGGCTGCACCTTCTTTTACCATATCTATCTGAGCAAGCGTATCCTGCAAGGCCACATAATGTGGGGAGCCCGTGTTTAATACCAAAGCGTTTTGATGAACGGTTAGGGAAGAAACTGTTGTCATGCCAAGACGGACTTGCTGGTCTGACAAAATTTCAGCCTCATGAAGACCATCAATAGCTTCAAAGGTTGTTTGGCTGCCTATAATGCTCAAGGCTTTAGCAAAGGCTACCACACAACGTCCTCCATTGCCGCACATGGTGCTTTCTTTTCCATCGGCATTAAAATAAACCATTTTAAAATCGGCCTTTTTAGCCTGTTCAACCAAAATAAGTCCATCGGCACCAATGCCCTTATTTCTATGGCATAGTTGGGCAATTTGGGCGGTGTTTAAACCACTATATTTGCCGTCGCAATTGTCTAGCATGATAAAATCATTGCCAGCACCTTGATATTTTTGGAACGCTATTTGCATGTAGCAAAGGTACACTTTTTAATGGGCTTAAAAAGCTGTTAAAATGACGTTAAACCTATTAAAAGTGAAAGGCATATCCTTATTTTTGAAACTGAAAAATGAAAATATACTAAAATTTCAAACGCTATGAAGTCAATTGTAAAGTTATCACTAGTTGCCTGCCTTAGCGCAGCTGCAACTCTTTTTTTAAACGCTTATTTCGTTTCGTCAAAAACCCCTGCCTCACCCCCGGTTGAAATGTCTAATTTGGTTCCAACCACCTATGCCTTGAGCCATAGCTCAAGAGCGGCAGAGTTGACCGATTTTACACTAGCAGCAGAAAAAACACTCAACACGGTCGTACACATCAAAAATACGAGCACCTATAAATCAAGTAGCTCTCTATGGTCACGTCTATATCACGATAAAATATATGACGATCCTAAGAAAATTGGATCCGGATCTGGTGTCATTGTTTCGCCTGATGGCTACATTATCACCAACAACCACGTGATTGAAGACCATACCAAAATCGAAGTGACCCTTAACAATAACAAATCCTATCCTGCTACGCTGGTGGGAACAGATCCTGCTACAGACATTGCAGTAGTAAAAATTGAGGCTCCCCAATCACTTCCCTTTATTGCCTTTGGTGATTCAGACGCTGCCCGTGTGGGAGAATGGGTTTTGGCCGTGGGCAATCCCTTTAACCTCAACTCTACCGTTACAGCGGGCATTATCAGTGCCAAGTCTAGAGATTTAAATAGCAACGACAACAAAAATGAATCTTTTATTCAAACTGATGCGGCCGTTAACATGGGGAACAGCGGTGGCGCCTTGGTCAATACAAACGGTGAACTCATTGGTATCAACACCGCCATTTCTTCTTTTACAGGTGGCTTTGTAGGCTATTCATTCGCTGTGCCTAGCAATATAGCCAGAAAAGTTTTTGAAGACATTATTGAATATGGAGATGTTCAAAAAGGGTTGCTTGGTGTTAGAGGAGGTGCCTTGAACAGCAATGTGGCTGAAAATTATGAAATTAATGACACCGAAGGCTTTTATATTGCTGAAGTAGAACTAGGAATGGGAGCCGATTTAGCCGGATTACAATCAGGTGATATTATTAAGAAAGTAGACAATGTCAACATTCGAAAATTTGCAGATCTTTCAGGCTATCTCTCCACCAAACGACCCGGTCAAAAGGTGAAAGTAACCTATAAGAGAGCAGGAGAAACCATAGAAACATGGGTGACCCTTAAAAAAATTAATAGAGTGTCTTTTTTAGGTATGGAGCTTCAAGAACTCAATAAAGAGCAACGCGCTAAATTAGGCCTCGAAGAAAGTGAGGGTGGACTTTTCATTAGCAAAGCCCAAAATGCTACTCGATATTATTACGGCATAGATGAAGGCTATGCCATCTTAGAGGTGAATGATCAAAAAATTACTGAACTAGACGATGTTAAAAACATCGAAATAGAAGACCTCAACAGTATTGTGGTGCTCAACCCAGAGGGTGAAAAAGAACGAATACTGTTTAACAAAAACTGGCGCTAAAAAAAGGCCTCACTTCGGTGAGGCTTTTTTATTTCCGCCCCATAGCCATTCTAAAAACTATAGATTCTTTTTTTATTTTTGCGGTAAAAGAAGCACAGCTCTATGCGCATTGATATCATCACACTTTTTCCTGAATTGTTAGTGGGACCCTTTGAAGTTTCCATCATCAAACGAGCCTTAGAAAGTGGAAAGGCAAGTGTCCATTTTCATCATTTGAGAGACTATGCCATTAACAAACAAAAGCAGGTAGACGATTATCCTTTTGGCGGTGGAGCCGGAATGGTTTTGCGTATTGAACCCATTGACCGTTGCATTAGTGCCCTGCAAAAAGAACGAAAGTATGACGATGTGGTCTACTTAACACCCGATGGAATACAACTTAATCAAGCACTTGCCAATCAATATTCTCTCAAAGAAAATATCATTTTATTGTGTGGACACTATAAAGGAGTAGATCAACGAGTTCGAGACCATCTCATCACACAAGAAATTTCTATTGGTGATTTTGTGCTTTCTGGAGGAGAACTGGCTGCTGCTGTTTTTTGTGATAGCATCATTAGGTTGCTTCCGGGCGTTTTGGGAGATGAATCTTCGGCTTTAAGTGATAGTTTTCAAGATGGCCTTTTAGCGCCCCCCATCTTCACAAGACCTGCCAACTACAAGGGTTGGGAAGTGCCCGAAATTTTGACCTCCGGAAATAGCCCTAAAATTGAGGAGTGGCGAGAAAACGAAGCTTTAAAAAGAACACAAACACGCCGCCCCGATTTATTATAATGCAATGAATGGAAGTCTTGCGAACAACGCTCACACGCAAGATCACAGGCCAAGCACCTACTAGCTTTTATACAGTCAGAAAAACTACCGGAGATAGGCTTCGGCATGACGCCTTTTCTGAAAATTATGATCCCATTG
>CAYLUQ010000007.1:46979-91317 GCA_964386915.1 uncultured Flavobacteriaceae bacterium
ATTGAATAAAATAAGTCGCAAAGTTGGTCACAAAAAAATAAATAGTAATTTTGCACCGCTTGAAAGACCAACCACTGACGAAAATCGTGTATGTTGCTTTTTCAAAACCTAACACAAAAACGATGGAAGCATTAATTAATTTCGTTCAAAACGAATTTATAGAGCAAAAAGAAATTCCTGCCTTTTCAACCGGAGACACACTAACTGTTTATTATGACATTAGAGAAGGTGAAAAAGTAAGAACTCAGTTTTTTAAAGGCGTAGTCATTCAAATTAAAGGAGAAGGCTTGACCAAAACCTTTACCATTAGAAAAATGTCTGGCACCGTTGGTGTGGAGCGTATTTTCCCAATCAACCTCCCTTCAATTCAAAAAATTGAAGTAAACAAAAAAGGTAAAGTTCGCCAATCTCGAATTTATTACTTCAAAAAACTAAGAGGTAAGAAAGCTCGAATAAAAGAAGTTCAAAAAGAATCTTAAAAAAATGAACCGTCATTAAAATGGCGGTTTTTTTTTATCCCAATTTTTCAATCGAAATTGTATATTTGCGCCCGAAACTAAAATATTTAAACTGATGTCAAAAATTAAAGTAGCCAATCCTGTAGTGGAGATTGATGGGGATGAAATGACCCGGATCATTTGGAAATTCATTAAAGAACAACTCATTCTCCCCTATCTAGATCTTGACATTAAGTATTATGACTTGGGTATTGAATCCCGAGATACTACAGACGATCAAATTACGGTAGATTGTGCCGAGGCTATCAAAAAATATAATGTAGGTATAAAATGTGCAACCATCACGCCAGATGAAGAGCGAGTGACCGAGTTTAACCTAAAGCGCATGTATAAATCACCTAACGGAACGATCCGAAACATTGTGGGTGGAACCGTTTTTAGAGAGCCTATCATCATGAAAAATGTCCCACGCTATGTGCCAGGATGGACCACGCCTATCTGTATTGGCCGTCACGCATTTGGGGACCAATATAGAGCTACAGATACTGTCATTCCGGGCAAAGGAACCCTCACCATGACCTTTACCCCAGAAGATGGTTCTCCGGCCCAAACATGGGAAGTTTATAAATATCAGGAGAGTGGAGTAGCTATGAGTATGTACAACATTGATTCTTCCATTTATGGGTTTGCCAGATCGTGCATGAATCAAGCGCTCACAAAAGGATGGCCCCTCTATTTATCGACCAAAAACACCATAATGAAAGCCTATGATGGACGTTTTAAAGACATTTTTGAAGAAGTTTATCAAAATGAATTTAAAGCAGCTTTCGATAAGGCCGGTATATTTTATGAACACCGTTTGATTGACGATATGGTGGCTGCCGCCATGAAATGGAACGGTGGTTTTGTTTGGGCGTGTAAAAACTATGATGGAGATGTCCAATCGGATACCGTAGCGCAAGGTTTTGGATCATTGGGCTTAATGACCTCTACCCTTGTAACCCCCGATGGCAAAACCATGGAAGCAGAAGCTGCCCATGGAACCGTTACAAGACACTATCGCCAGCACCAACAAGGAAAAGAAACTTCTACCAACCCTATCGCATCCATTTTTGCTTGGACAAGAGGTTTGGCGCACCGAGGTAAATTAGACCAAAATCAAGAGCTTATTGATTTTTGTGAAACCCTAGAACAAGTTTGCGTAGAAACAGTCGAGAGTGGCAAAATGACTAAAGATCTAGCTTTGCTTATCCACAAAGAAAACTTAACTGCAGAACACTATTTAACAACCCAAGAGTTTTTAGCTGCACTCAAAGAAAATTTAGATCAAAAAAGAAGTTAAAACCAATTTCTTTTTTTCAAATTAAAACCCTTCTAAAGCATTTTAGAGGGGTTTATTTTTTTTTATCTTTACTCAAAAACAATGGATTTTATACGATATACCGAACAAGATTCAAACCATAATGATTTAGAAAAAAAATCAATTGGAGCTCTTTTAGCTGCAATGCATGAAGAAGATCAAAATGCAGTTGCGGCAGTCGGAAAAGTTCTTAAACCCCTTGAATCTCTTCTCAATGCAATTGTCGATAAAATGAAACAAGGCGGACGATTGTTTTATATTGGTGCAGGAACAAGTGGTCGTTTGGGGGTTTTAGATGCCTCTGAATGTCCTCCTACCTTTGGCACAGATCCATCACAAGTTGTAGGGCTAATAGCAGGTGGAGACAAAGCACTCAGATCTTCTATTGAAGATGCTGAAGACGATCCGAATCAAGCTTGGAAAGACCTTCAAGAACACCACGTTTCAAGTCAAGATGTGGTCATTGGCATTGCCGCCTCCGGAACGACTCCTTATGTGGTGGCTGGCATTCACGACTGCAACAGCAATCAAATCACAACAGGTTGCATCACCTGTAATCCAGACAGCCCATTGGCCTTGGCAGCCCAGTTTCCTATTGAAGTTAATGTGGGCCCTGAATTCTTAACAGGTAGCTCGCGTCTCAAGGCCGGTACTGCACAAAAACTAATTTTAAACATGATCAGCACCATTTCAATGATTCAATTGGGACATGTGAAAGGAAATAAAATGGTAGATATGCAGTTGGCCAATACAAAATTAAAAGATCGTGGAAAGAGAATCTTAATGGACACACTTCAAGTGGATGAAGCCCAAGCTGCTGAACTCTTGCAAAAACACAAAAGCATCCGCAACGCTATAAATGCCTTTAGCAATGGATAAACCTTTATTAATCAAAGGTTTAAAGCGAGTCTTTTTGGCCATACTCTTTGGTTTTATAGCCCCTGTTATTGTGATGCAAGCTTTTAAAAATGAAAATCATCCCTTTTTTATACCTGTTTTTATAGTGGGGCTATTGGGCATTTTGGGTTCCTTGTTTTATGGTTTTAAAGGCATCAATAATATGGTTACGGCTCTTTTGGGAAAACCTAAGAAAGCAAAAGAATAAATTGGAATTGGATGCCTAAAGAAAGCAACCTATCTTTGCAGCCAATTTAAAGTGCATGATCAACATTCAATTTCCTGACGGAACACAAAAAACTTTTGAAAAGGGCATCACTCCTTTGGGAATTGCCCAATCCATTAGCGAAGGACTGGCGCGCAACGTGCTTTCGGCAAACTTCAATCAACAGCTTGTAGAACCCACTACACCTTTAGAAGAAGATGGTAAAATTACCCTCTACACTTGGAATGACAAAGAAGGAAAAACCGCTTTTTGGCACTCGTCAGCCCACGTTTTGGCTCAAGCCCTTTTGGCCCTCTATCCCAATGCCAAATTGACCATTGGTCCTGCCATAGAAAATGGGTTTTATTATGATGTTGACTTTGGTGCCGAGACCATTACAGAAAAAGATTTGGTTGCAGTTGAAAAAAAATTCTTAGAATTTGCCCGGCAAAAATATGAGTTTAAGATGCGCCAAAGCTCCAAAGAAGATGCCCTAAACTATTACAAAGAAAGAAAAAACCCCTACAAGGTTGAATTGATTGAAAACCTAGAAGACGGCACCATCACTTTTTGCGATCATGCTGATTTTACAGACCTTTGTAGAGGAGGACATATTCCCCACACCGGTTTTATAAAAGCCGTTAAGCTGCTTAATGTTGCCGGTGCCTATTGGCGGGGAGACGAAACAAAACCACAACTCACAAGAGTTTATGGCATCTCTTTTCCCAAACAAAAAGAACTCACCGAATATTTAGAACTCGTGGCTTTAGCCAAGCAACGAGACCACCGAAAATTGGGAAAAGAATTAGAATTATTTACCTTTTCTCAAAAGGTGGGGCAAGGATTGCCACTCTGGCTACCCAAAGGAACCGCACTGAGAGAAAGATTGGAACAATTTCTCCGAAAAGCACAACAAAAAGCAGGTTATGAGCAGGTAATTTCTCCTCATATTGGAAACAAAGAACTCTACATTACCTCAGGTCATTATGAAAAATATGGCGCCGATAGTTTTCAACCCATCAACACCCCTGCTGAAGGTGAAGAATTTCTTTTAAAACCAATGAATTGCCCGCATCACTGCGAAATATATAAAACCAAACCGTGGAGTTATAAAGAATTACCTAAGCGGTATGCCGAGTTTGGAACGGTTTATCGTTATGAGCAAAGTGGAGAATTGCATGGATTGACCCGTGTTAGAGGCTTTACGCAAGACGACGCCCATATTTTTTGTACACCCGATCAACTGGATGAAGAATTTAAAAAAGTAATTGACTTGGTGCTCTATGTTTTTGGTTCTTTGGGCTTTGAAAACTTTACCGCTCAAGTTTCGCTAAGAGACCCCGAAAAACCCGAAAAATATATTGGCTCCCAAGAAAATTGGGAAAAAGCAGAACAAGCCATTCTCAATGCAGCAGAAGAAAAAGGACTAGACTATGTGGTGGAAACTGGCGAAGCTGCTTTTTATGGACCCAAACTCGATTTTATGGTGAAAGATGCTCTAGGAAGGCAGTGGCAATTGGGTACCATTCAGGTAGATTATAACCTACCCGAACGATTTGATCTAACCTATAAAGGCAGTGATAATGAGCTCCATAGACCCGTTATGATTCACCGAGCACCCTTCGGAAGTATGGAACGCTTTGTTGCCATCCTTTTAGAACACACAGGAGGAAATTTTCCTCTTTGGCTCATGCCCAAGCAAGTTAGCTTACTGTGTGTCAGTGAAAAATATAAAAATTACGCCCTAAAAGTTTTAAATTTCTTGGAAAATCACGAAATTCGCGCCCTCCTAGATGATCGTAATGAAACAATAGGGAAAAAGATCAGGGAAGCTGAAATGGACAAGATTCCATATATGATCATTTTAGGAGAAAAAGAAGAAGCGAATCAAACGCTTTCCCTTAGAAAACACCAAGAAGGTGATTTAGGTGTTTTTAAATTGGAAGCGTTAGTAGAATTGTTGCAAACCGAAATTGGAGCAAGTCTAAAACCATTTAAAGGATAATTTAAAACAGAGTAGTCATAGCAATACGCAGAAGAAGAACGAACAGACCCGGTAGGGTCATCAAACAAGATCCCCACAAAATCAATGAGAAAATTACAGCTCATGAGGTTCGGCTGGTAGGTGACAATGTAGAAGTTGGTGTTTATCCACTTACCAAAGCCCTTTCCATTGCGGATGATTTAGGGTTAGACTTGGTTGAAATATCACCAAATGCGTCTCCTCCTGTTTGCAAAATTCTGGAATATAAAAAGTTTTTATACGAACAGAAAAAAAGAGAAAAAGTTCTCAAAGCCAAAACCACTAAAGTTGTGGTGAAAGAAATTCGCTTTGGGCCCAACACAGATGAACACGATTATGAATTTAAAAAGAAACACGCCGAAAAATTTCTACTAGAGGGGGCCAAATTAAAAGCCTTTGTCTTTTTTAAAGGGCGCTCTATTGTGTTTAAGGAAAAAGGACAAATATTGCTGCTTAGACTAGCCCAAGATTTGGAAGAAATTGGTCGTGTGGAACAAATGCCAACCCTAGAAGGAAAAAAAATGATCATGTTCCTCTCACCAAAAAAAACAAAGAAATAAATATACTCAGGACTCATGCCAAAAATGAAAACGAAATCCAGTGCTAAGAAAAGGTTTAAACTCACTGGCAGTGGAAAAATCAAGAGAAAACACGCTTTCAAAAGCCACATTCTCACTAAAAAATCGAAGAAAAGAAAATTGCGCCTAACACACTCCGGTTTGGTGCATGAAAGTGATGCCAAAAACATCAAAGAACAATTGCGTTTGCAATAAGGGAGTATAAGATCAATTTAGTATTCACCAGAAGTCAGGCTTAAAGTGTTTTAATACCGCCTCCTTCAAAAAAACAACAATATGCCAAGATCAGTAAATTCAGTTGCCTCAAGAGCCCGAAGAAAGAAAATTTTAAAACAAGCCAAAGGTTATTTTGGTCGTAGAAAAAATGTATGGACAGTGGCTAAAAATGCCGTTGATAAAGCCATGCTTTATGCCTACAGAGACCGCAAAACCAAAAAACGAAACTTTAGAAGTTTGTGGATTATGCGTATCAATGCAGGCGCAAGATTGCATGGCATGTCCTACAGCCAATTTATGGGCAAGGTAAAAGCCAACGATATTGCACTTAATAGAAAAGTGCTGGCCGATTTGGCCATGAATCATCCGGAAGCCTTCAAGGCGGTGGTTGACCAAGTCAAATAAATTTGAAACCTACTTTCGAGTAGGTTTTTTTTTGCTATGAAAGAAAAGATTACACTCTACCACAATCCGAGGTGCCGAAAATCTAGAGAAGCTCTAGCCTATCTAGAAGAAAAGAATATTTCTCCTGAGATTATTCTCTATTTCAAAGAACCGTTTACTGAAAAGACCCTAAAGGCGTTGCTCAGCAAATTAGAGTTAGCGCCCAAAGCATTGGTTCGAACAGAAGAAACACTTTGGAAAACTACCTATAAAAATGAAACCTTAGACGATGGTGCCTTGCTAAAAATATTGGTGACCCATCCAAACTTAATCCAAAGACCCATTGTAGCCACCGCTCAAAAGGCCGTTCTCGCAAGGCCTCTTGAAAATCTTATTTCTTTTTTACAAAACCATTAAACCTTTTCTCTCCAAAACTATCAAAGGGGGAATTAAAATCGTTCATGAAAAAATATATCATCATCTTTTTGTGCTTTGTTTTTCTAGTTGAAAATCTTCACGCACAAAGACCTCAAGGAGGACCAGGGAATTTTGCAAAAATCACACTTTCAGGAAAAGTAGTAGATGTAGAAACGCAAGAGCCTTTGGAATATACCTCAATAACGCTGGTAAGCAAGCGTTTTCCCGATCGCATACAGGGAGGCATCACCAATGCTAAAGGACAATTTAACATAGAAATTATGCCGGGTCAATATACCATTACCATAGAATATATTGGCTTTAAGAAAATAACTCTAGAAGATCAAACCCTTAGAGAAAATAAAGATTTGGGCACTATCGAGCTAGACATTAACGCTGAGGACTTAGACGAAGTGGAACTTGTAGGAGAACGTACGGAGGTAGAAATTCGTCTCGATAAAAGAATCTATAATGTGGGGAAAGATATCACGGTTCGTGGTGGTTCTGTGGCCGATGTGTTAGATAATGTTCCCTCCGTGTCTGTGGATGTTGAAGGAAATATTGCCCTTCGTGGCAACGAGAATGTTCGGATTTTAATCAATGGAAAACCTTCCGGTTTGGTGGGCCTTTCCGGACCCCAAGGATTGCGTTCATTACCAGCTGAATCGATCGAAAAAGTGGAAGTGATCACGTCTCCTTCGGCTCGCTATGAAGCCTCCGGTACGGCAGGAATACTCAATATTATTCTTAAAAAAGAAGAGCTAGAGGGCTTTAATGGTTCCTTCATTGCCAATGGTGGATTGCCAACAACCTATGGTGGAAATGCCACCTTAAATTACAGAACAAAAAAGCTTAATATTTTTAGTACCACATCACTACGCAATTCAGAATCTAGAGGGGGTGGAATTTTTGAGAGTGAAAACTTTGATCCAGTCCGTTTTGTGAATGAAGATAGAGAGTATCAACGTTTCCGAAAAAGTGTATTTTTTAATCTAGGTACTGAATATTTTTTCGATGATCAAACCTCATTAACAGTTAGCGGTTTCCTTCGAAAAAGCAACAATGAAAGTAACAATACCACTGAAATTGAAAACCTTAATGCATCAGGTCTTGTTATTGACCTATTTGGTCGTTATCAATTTGAAGAAGAAGTAGACAATTCGAGACAATTTACGGCCAACTTTAGCAAAAAATTTGACGACAAAGGCCACGAACTCATCATCGAATTTCAAACGGAAGTCAGTGGTGAGGATGAAAGTGATCTTGCTGAAAACACAAGAACTTTTAACCAAGAATCTGAAACCCTAGAAGATCAGAAAAGAACCCTCCTACAAATGGATTATGTATGGCCGGTCAATGATAATACCCAGTTTGAATTGGGCTATCGAGGGAATTTTAGCTTTCAAGAAACAGACTATAACGTGTTTGACCTATTGCAGAGTGGCAGAACAACAAATACCGAATTGACAAACTTTTTAGGGTTCACCCAAAACGTGAATGCAGCCTACACGCAGTTTGGTCAAAAAATCGATAAGTTTTCTTATCTCATGGGGCTTCGAATGGAAAAAACCCATATCGAAATTGACCAAAAAACAACCAATATTTATAAAGAAAAAGATTATACCGATTGGTTTCCAACCCTTAACTTTTCCTTTGAGTTTAGCGAAAAAGAAAACGTTACTTTAGGTTATAGCCGACGAATTAGTCGTCCGCGATCATGGTCTTTAAACCCCTTCCGTTCTTTAACTAGTTTGACCTTTTTTAGAGAAGGAAACCCCGATTTGGATCCTTCCTATTCAAACCTTTATGACTTTGGATACCTCAAAAGATGGGATAAATTCACTTTTAACGGATCCATTTATTATCAAAAAGCAACCCAAGTGATGGAACGTATTACTGAAGCTACGGGAGAGTTGGTGGTTGTGAGTGAAAATCCTCTTGTAGAGCTTCCTCAATATCGTTCAACCTCTGTCAACTTATCCGAAAATGTACGTACTGGAACTGAATTCACGCTAACCTACACACCCAAACGCCGTGTTAGAGTGAGTGGAAACTTTAATATTTTTAACTCCCAAACCATTGGTTCCTACAAAGGCGTGAGTTTAGATAGAGAAATTGTTAGTTGGTTTGCTCGATTAAACAGTAGTTTTCCAATTCCTTTTGGAATTAACACCCAATTCAACGGGTTTTATTTTGGCCCAAGGGCTAATGCGCAAACCGAATCTAAAGGGATTGTTACATTCTCTGGTGCGCTCAATAAACCATTACTCGATGATAAAGCCACACTTTCGTTCAGAGTGAGTGATATTTTCAACACTTCTAGAAGAAAAAGCACAACTGAAACCGCTGACTTTAGAAATTACACCGAATTTCAATGGAGACAGCCCTCCTATATTTTTACGTTTACCTATAGAATTAATGAAAGAAAAGCCCAACGAAGCCGTAGACGTTCACAACGATCTGGTGACTTTGATGGTGGTGGAGAAGAGGACGGTTTTGGATTCTAAAACAATTTGACGGAAATTAAAAAGGGCACCTAAATGGTGCCCTTTTTTTTTATGCTTTACTTCCCTGAAGAATCTTCTGTCTTTTTGGTTTTAAAGCGTTCCATTAAACTGCCAAACAACCAATAGGGAATGACAAAAGTGATTAAAAAAATCATGAGCCAAAACCCAATGGTGAGTATACTCAAAAAGGCTAAAAATCCTAAATATTGGTCAAATTCAAACATAGTATCAAATTCTGGTTCAAAAATACAAAAAATATAAAAAGGAAAACAGGGAGCTTCTCTAAAAATTGTAAACAAAAAATAAGTTTCTTAACTCCAGTTTCTCTGCAAACCTCTTATTTTTAAAAAAATTTTTAACCATGGAATTTCGTATTGAAAAAGACACACTTGGAGAAGTAAAAGTGCCCAAGGGGGTCTATTGGGGTGCCCAAACAGAACGCTCAAGAAACAACTTCAAAATTGGCCCGGCTGCCAGCATGCCTATAGAAATCATTGAAGGCTTTGCCTATCTAAAAAAAGCAGCGGCTTATGCTAATTGTGAATTAGGGGTTCTCTCTCAAGAAAAAAGAGATGCGATTGCCGCTGTTTGTGATGAAATTTTAGCTGGAGAACACCAAGACCAATTTCCATTGGTGATTTGGCAAACCGGATCGGGTACCCAAAGCAATATGAATGTGAATGAAGTTATTGCCAACCGAGCACACGTTTTGGCTGGAAAAAACCTTGGAGAGGGAGAAAAAACTTTAGCCCCCAATGATGATGTTAACAAGTCTCAGTCCTCCAACGATACCTTTCCTACCGGAATGCATATTGCCGTTTACCTTAAACTTGTGCAACATACCCTTCCCAAAATCAAAGTTTTAAAAGAAGCCCTCGCTGAAAAATCAAAAGCCTTCGAAAAAGTAGTTAAAATTGGAAGAACCCACTTGATGGACGCCACTCCCCTCACCCTTGGTCAAGAGTTTTCGGGCTATGTATCACAATTAGAGCATGGTCTAAAGGCGCTAGAAAACACCCTAGCTCATCTTTCTGAATTAGCCTTAGGTGGAACCGCTGTAGGAACCGGAATTAACACACCAAAAAACTACGCCACCACTGTGGCACAATATATTGCACAATTTACAGGGCAGCCCTTCATAACGGCAAAAAACAAGTTTGAGGCCCTTGCTGCTCATGATGCTATTGTAGAAACTCATGGGGCACTCAAGCAGTTGGCGGTTAGTTTAAATAAAATTGCGAATGACATTCGCCTTTTAGCTTCAGGACCTCGTTCAGGTATTGGAGAAATAATACTTCCGGCTAACGAACCCGGAAGTTCTATCATGCCAGGCAAAGTAAATCCTACTCAATGTGAAGCCCTCACCATGGTCTGTGCCCAAGTGATGGGCAATGATGTAGCCATAACCATTGGAGGCACACAAGGTCATTTTGAATTGAATGTATTCAAACCACTTTTGGCAGCCAATTGTCTTTCTTCTGCACAACTACTTGGAGATGCCGCCGAAAGCTTCACCAAACATTGTGTGGTTGGCATTGAAGCCAATCATGCTAAAATTGAAGAATTACTTTCTAACTCGCTCATGCTTGTAACAGCCCTAAACACTAAAATTGGCTATTATAAAGCAGCCGAAATTGCCAATAAAGCACACCAAGAGGGCACCACCCTGAAAGCAGCGAGTTTAGCATTGGGTTATTTGACAGAAGCAGAGTTTGATGCTTGGGTAAAACCCGAAGATATGATTGGAAATGCAGAATGACCTTAACATTATTCCCTTTGACCCCTCTTGCCATGCAACCCCTTTTAGAGTTTTAAATGAAGCGTGGCTGACACACTATTTTCAAATTGAAGACTATGACCGTGAGGTCTTAGGAAATCCTCAACAGAAAATTATTGAGCCCGGGGGCTATATTTTTATGATGACCCTAAACCAAGAGGTTATGGGCACCTTTGCTTTTTTGAAGGAGGATGAAGGTGTTTATGAATTTAATAAAATGGCCATTCGAGAAGATTTGCGTGGAATGGGCTATGGCACACAATTGCTCCAATTTGCACTCCGCTTTGCCGATCAACACCATTGGAAAAAACTCTTCCTTTTTTCAAATCGAAAACTGGAAAACTCAATTTATCTCTATCGGAAATTTGGCTTTGAAGAAGTTTCCCTAGGGAAAGCTCCCTATTCTAGGGGAAATATTAAAATGGAACTTCTATTGCACTAAAGGCTTTTTAATCTCTTGAAATTTTCTTGTATTTGATACGTTCCGGTATAATATCTTTCCCCAAACGTTTTCTTTTATTCTCTTCATAATCCGTAAAAGAACCCTCAAAAAAATAGACCTCAGAATTACCTTCAAAGGCCAAAATATGAGTGCAAATACGGTCTAGGAACCAACGGTCGTGGGAAATGACAACTGCACAGCCAGCAAAATTTTCTAGGCCTTCCTCTAAAGCACGCAGGGTGTTTACATCTAAATCATTGGTGGGTTCATCTAACAACAACACATTTCCTTCTTCCTTTAGGGTCATGGCCAGATGCAAACGATTTCGTTCACCCCCAGATAGAGTAGCCACCTTTTTATTCTGCTCGCTACCACTAAAATTAAACCGACTTAAAAAGGCTCTTGAATTGATTTGTCTACCTCCCAATACGATTAATTCTTGTTCATTGCTAAAATTTTGCCAAATTGTTTTTTCGGGATCTATATTACTGTGTGACTGGTCTACATAGGCAAGCTTAACCGTATCACCAACAGCAAAACTTCCACCATCAGGAGATTCTTGCCCCATTATCATTTTAAAAATGGTTGATTTTCCAGCTCCGTTGGGTCCAATTACACCCACTATACCGGCTTGTGGAAGGGTAAAATTTAGCGCTTCATAAAGCAATTTATCACCAAAAGCTTTAGACACTTTTTGAGCCTCTATAACCTGTGTACCCAATCGAGGTCCGTTGGGTATAAAGATTTCCAATTTTTCGTCTACTTGTTTTTGATCTTGGCTCATGAGCTTGTCATAGTTTGCCAGTCTTGCCTTTTGTTTGGTCTGTCGCCCTTTTGGAGCCATTCGCACCCATTCCAATTCCCGTTCTAAGGTTTTTTGCCGTTTAGAAGATTGCTTTTGTTCTTGGGCTAAACGCTTGGATTTTTGATCCAACCAAGAGGAATAATTGCCTTTCCAGGGAATCCCTTCTCCCCTATCCAATTCTAAAATCCAGCCAGCAACATTATCTAGAAAATAACGATCGTGGGTAACAGCAATAACCGTTCCCTGGTATTGAGCCAAGTGGTGTTCCAACCAATGAACAGACTCTGCATCTAAATGGTTAGTAGGCTCATCCAGTAAAAGAACATCGGGTTTTTGCAAAAGCAATCTACAGAGCGCAACTCTTCTGCGTTCTCCTCCAGAAAGCACCTCAATTTTTTGGTCTCCGGGCGGGGTTCGTAGGGCATCCATGGCAATCTCGAGCTGGGTGTCTAATTCCCATGCATTGGCAGCGTCAATTTCATCTTGTAGTTTTGCTTGTCGGTCCATGAGTTGCTGCATCTTATCGGCATTCTCATACACTTCTGGCAGTCCAAATTGGTCATTAATTTGGTTGTATTCCTCTAAAATGGCTACTGTTTGCGCAACCCCTTCTTTAACTACATCCAATACCGTTTTGGCATTGTCAAGCTGTGGCTCTTGTTCTAAATAGCCCACCTTATAATCGCTAGAAAAGACTACATCGCCTTGGTAGTTTTTGTCTAAACCAGCAATAATTTTTAAAAGTGTTGATTTTCCAGAGCCATTAAGCCCGAGTATTCCAATTTTTGCACCGTAAAAAAAACTTAAATAAATATTTTTTAAAATCGGTTGATTTGCTCCGGAGTAGGTTTTAGACACTCCAGACATAGAAAAAATTACTTTTTTGTCGTCTGCCATAATTTAAAGTCTTCCTCTTAGCGCATTAAAGGCCCAAGCCAAAATAAAAAATCCCAAGCCCACCACTAGCAAAATGTAGTTCCATTCTTTAAACCGAAAAAAACCAAAATAAAGCATCGCTAGACCAATGAAAAAGAGAAGTAATACACTAAATCCTAATATTTTATTTTTGTTCAACCCCATCATTTCACATATCAAAGTAGACAAATATCTAATATTTATTTTAATCTACCCGTGGAGAAATAAGTACTTTAGCATTTCAAACGTTTCTGATGGATTTAGAACAGCGAAAAAACGAGGATTTTGTAAAATTGGCCTTTTCCAAAATCCAGCATCTAGAAAGAACCGCAAAATTAGGCGGGGGGAAAGCCCGTTTAGAAAAAATGAAACAAGAGGGAAAGCTAACCGCTCGTGAACGGGTAGACTATCTACTTGACGAGCAAGCTGAACAATTTGAAATTGGTGTATTGGCAGGCACCGACTGCTATGAAGAATTCGGAGGATGTCCCGCCGGAGGTGTGGTGGTTGTGTTGGGTCAAATTGCCGGACAATGGTGCGTTGTGGTGGCCAATGACGCTAGTGTTAAGGCTGGAGCTTGGTTTCCTATCACCACTAAGAAAAACTTGCGTGCGCAAGAAATTGCTCTTGAAAATAAAATACCCATTATTTATCTAGTGGACAGTGCCGGTATTTTTTTGCCGCTTCAAAATGAACTTTTTGCCGATAAAGATTTTTTTGGACGCATTTTTAGAAATAACGCCCAAATGAGTGCCGAGGGTGTTGTACAAATAGCTGCTGTTATGGGAAGCTGTGTGGCTGGTGGTGCCTATTTACCGGTGATGTCTGACGAAGTGATTATGGTCGATCAATCTAGTAGCATTTTCTTAGCCGGAAGCTATTTGGTTAAAGCCGCCATTGGAGAAAATATAGACAACGAAACTTTGGGAGGAGCCTCCACCCATACCGAAATTAGTGGCGTGGCAGACTATAAAGCCAAAAATGATGAGGACGCCCTAGACCGCATTAAAGAACTGGTCAAAGGTTTAGGGGTTAGTCCAAAAGCAGGCTTTAATCGAATTACGCCTCAACAACCCCAAAAGCCGATAGAAGAAATTTGCGGTATACTCCCAAAAACCCGAAACGAACCCTATGACACCCACGAATTGCTCCACCATTTGGTGGATGAAAATTCGCTTAAAGAATACAAACCTGACTATGGAAAGACAATCCTAACGGCCTATGCACGCATTGATGGGTGGTCAGTTGGCATAGTGGCCAATCAACGGAAAATCATAAAAAACAAAAAAGGGCAAATGCAGTTTGGTGGTGTCATCTATAGCGATAGCGCAGATAAAGCCACTCGCTTTATTGCCAATTGTAACCAAAGAAAAATTCCCTTGGTGTTTTTGCACGATGTGACAGGATTTATGGTGGGAAGTGATGCCGAACATGGTGGTATTATTAAAGACGGAGCCAAAATGGTGAATGCCGTAGCCAATTCGGTGGTGCCCAAATTTTCTGTAGTGGTTGGAAATTCATATGGAGCAGGAAACTATGCCATGTGTGGCAAAGCATTTGACCCACGCCTAATGCTTTGTTGGCCTACGTCAAAAATTGCCGTTATGGGGGGTGAACAAGCCGGTAAGGTATTGCTACAAATTCAAAAATCTACTGCTAAGAAAAAAGGCAAAAAACTCTCACAAGAGGAAGAAGAAGCCTTATTACAAAAAATTCAAGGGCAATATGATGCGCAAACCACCCCCGTTTATGCTGCTGCACGTTTGTGGGTAGACGCTGTCATTGACCCTTGCCAAACTAGAGCTTGGATTAGTATGGGAATAGCTGTGGCAAACCACGCCCCTATTGAAAAAAAGTTTTCAATGGGACTCCTACAGGTCTAAGCGCTTTACAAAGGTAGATTTCAAGACTTTTTGTCGTTTAATTTTACCACTAAAAGTCCGCTTAAATCGATCATAAACCAAGATGGCTTTAGGACGTTCAATTTTAGTTAAATCAGGATGTGTCTTGAGAATATTTCCCAGTTTATCCAATTCAAATTCTTGATCGCTTTCTAATGCCAAAACAACCTCTTCACCCAATACTTCATGTGGCAGTGAGCCTACAAAAAAATGGGTGGGAAAACTTGAGGACAATTTCATCTCAATTTGTTCGGGCTGTAGTTTGACTCCACCTGTATTGATTACATTATCGATACGTCCTAGCAGTCGAAATTGAGTTTTGCTTAATATTTCAACGTTGTCATTTGTTACTAAATTTTGAATAGAAAGATGGGGAGCATTTATAACCATACACCCTCTATTATCTTGGGCTATGGAAAATTTAGGCAATAGCGTAAATTCCGAAATAGGATCTTCTATGCGTCTAAAAGCAATATGAGAAAGGGTTTCTGTCATGCCATAGGTTTCAAAAACATTGCCGGGTAATTCCATAAGGGCCTCTCTCAGGGGCTTTGAAATGACACCACCACCCACTATTAAAGTATCAATTTGAGCTAAACGTCCTAGCGAATTCCAGGCTTGCATGGGGGTCATGGCAGCAAAGTGATAGCGCTTTTTTAAATTGGTCATGGGACGACTACTAGGAGAAACCATATCTAATGAAAAACCTAAAAACAGGGCTCGAATTAGCATCATTTTACCGGCAATAAAATTGGCAGGCAAACAATGAAGCGCTCGGTCTCCTACTCCAACTTTAAAAAAATCTCCCGTAAGCAATGCTGAATTAATCAGGGCTTGCTTTTCAAATTTCATGCGCTTAGGCTGAGAGGTTGTGCCTGAGGTTTCTATCCATATAGTGGGAGATGGACTTAGCCAGTCCATTAAAAAATCACCCATGAATTGTTCAAATTGATCGCCTTCTTTAATAAAACTTAGCGCAACCATTTTAAGCTCTTCTCGTGAGTAATGAAACCCGTTTAGTTTAAAGCGATTGTGAATTTTCGTAAAATCTGGTGTAGTCATTTAAATTGATTTTGTGAGGTTAGTAACCCAATTTTTCCAGCCATATTTTTTGGATAGTATGAGAAGAAATAAGGGATAAAAAATCAAACCGGATAAAAGCATTTCAGCTGTTAATTCGGGTTCTGCAGTAGCTATCCACAGCGAATCGGTTTGAAAGGCTGTCCAGTTGGACGTTACCAATAGAGCTGTAAATAAATTATTGGCTGCATGAAAGCCTAAAGTGAGCTCTACCCCTTCATCCAGTAGGGTGATGAGACCTAAAAAAAAGCCCGTGCCAATATAATATACGAGGATACCAGCCCCCAACTTTTCAACTTCTGGGTTAAAAAAATGCAAGCTGCCAAAGAGCACCGACGTCAAGATCAAAGGCATCCATCTATTGTGGGTGAGGGAAGCAAAACCTTGTAACAGATAGCCCCTAAAAATAAGTTCTTCTACACTGGTTTGAATGGGAATTAACAAAAGACCAAGGAAGACCAAAAGGAAAAAAGATTGAGCATTAAAATTCCACTGATAATCTTCTGGTGAGAAATAGATATCCAATAAAACCACCAAGACAGTCAAGCCACCCCAAACCAAAAAAGAAAATGAGATGCGCTTCCAATCTATTTTTTGTCTAGAGGTAGTGATTGAGGTTAAGGATCTTTCATGCAGTTTTTTAACGACCAACCAAAGTCCCAAAAAAGAAATGACAAAGGGAAGCATCAAAAGCACCAATTGCAAGTTTTTATTTAAACCCCTGATTATTTCCATAGGGTCTTGTGTAGCTGCCAATCCGGAGGCATCCTCTAGAATGGCTAAACTCAAAGGAATTTGCCCCACAACATTAAATAAAATCACAATCAAAGAACCTAGAAGGTACATCCAAAAGGGATTTTTATATGGCTTTACTTGTTCTAAAAACATATTTTAAAAAGGTATGGGCCAAAGGCCATTTTTTTGAATTGAGAGCTTTCCTGCCGCCACTTGAAGCGGCAATTGAATATTATTCGTAAACAAAGAACCCGTGCCCAAGCCTTGGGGCCCATTTGGTTGTAAACAAAACGTCCATTGGGCAATGGCATTCAATCCAATATTACTTTCTAAGGCACTTGTAACCCACCAGTCAATATTTTGTTTTGCTGCTATGGCAATCCATTCTTCGGTTGCTTTAAAACCCCCTAATAAACTGGGCTTCAAGATAAGGAATTGCGGTTTGATCATATTGAGCAATGTTTCTTTTTTATCGGTTTTATAAACCCCAATTAATTCTTCATCTAGTGCAATAGGCACTGGCGTTTGAGCACATAATCGAGCCATATCCTCCCATTGATTTGCAGCTATTGGTTGTTCAATGGAGTGAATAGCAAAAGTGCTTAAACGGTTTAATTTTTCAAGTGCCTCATGGGCACTAAAAGCACCATTTGCATCTACTCTTAGCAATAAATCTTGTGGTGAAAATAGAGTGCGAATCCACTTTAAAAGCGCCAATTCTTCTTCAAAGTCTAGGGCTCCAATTTTAAGTTTTAGGCAACGAAATCCCTTGTCCAACAGGCTGCTGATTTGGTCTTTCATAAATTTTTTATCTCCCATCCAAACAAGTCCATTAATAGACAACGGGGCATTGCCTTGAGAAAAGGCAGAAGGATAAAGTTCCCACCATTGTGGGGCCGCTAAACTGGCTATAGCTGTTTCAAAACCCATTTTGATAGCAGGCCAAGATAGTAGGTCGGGTAATTGCTGGGTCTTAGCAAAAGTAACGGCTATTTGATTAAGTTTTGATTGAAAATTGGGTTGAGCGTCTGGGCTCAGTCCCTGAATAAGGCTACATTCACCTACACCCATTTTGTCAGCCTCTCGCAAAACAATAAACCAACTGTCTTTATGGGTTAAAACCCCTCTTGACGTGCCGCTGGGACGCTTAAATTGTAGTCGATGCTTTTTTATTGTAACCTCCATTAGCTCAAATAAAAGGTAATAAAGCTTAACACTGAAAAGGCAAAAGTAGATAGGGCTAAGGTTTTTAACTCAGGATCTAAGGTCTTTGGGTTTTTGTTTCTGGAAACCCGAAAAAAATGAAGCCCTAATGGCCCAAGGGCCAGGAAAGGCAGCCAAAAATAAGTATAGGTTTCTTTTATGAAAACAATCAAAATAAGAGTCATAGCCGCAACAAGCAGGAGGTAGTGATAGCTTTTGGCTCGAGCTGGACCTAGCCAAACCACCATGGTTGTTTTTCCTACAGTAGCATCATTTTCACGATCGCGCATATTGTTTAAATTGAGAACTCCAACAGATAAAAACCCAACAACAAGTGCCAACAAAACTACCTCTGAAGTAATGGTTTGGGTTTGCACAAAATAGGAGCCTAGAACGCTTAAAAGCCCAAAAAACAGAAACACAAAAAGATCACCAAGACCACTGTATCCATAGGCATTTTTTCCAACAGTGTAGGAAATAGCAGCCCAAACCGAGGCAAGACTTAAGAATAGAAAAACAATGAAATAGGGAATAGAAGTCAAGCCAAAAGCTAAAAAGAGGGCCACAAAAGAAACAACAAGTGCCAGCAATGAAGTTAGAAGGATGCCTCTTTTCAATTCGGTAGGGGTGAGCAAACCTGCTTGAAGTGCCCTTTGAGGGCCTACTCGATTGGCATTGTCGGTTCCTTTAACACCATCTCCATAGTCATTGGCAAAATTGGAAATGATTTGAAACAATATGGCAGTAGTAAGCATTAAATAAAACAGCACCCAAGAAAACCGAGGATGCGAAAGGCTGTATCCATTTCCAACTAAAATGCCTGATATGGAAAGAGGAAGTGTTCTGAGCCGAGCAGCCTGCAACCAAACCCGAGCTTTATTAGTCATGCTTAGGGAAACTTTGGATATTTCTTAAAATCTGGTGCTCTTTTTTCTAAAAATGCTTTTTTACCTTCTTGGGCTTCCTCCATGAGATAATACATTAAGGTAGCATCTCCGGCCAATTGCATCAAGCCGTGTTGGCCGTCTAACTCTGCATTGAGTGAACGTTTAATCATACGCAAGGCTAAAGGACTGCGTTGTTGCATAATTTGACACCATTCCATTACGGTGTCTTCCAGTTGATCTAAGGGCACTACTTTGTTAACCAAGCCCATTTCCAAGGCTTCTTGAGCGGAATATTGTTGGCATAAAAACCAAATTTCTCTAGCCTTTTTTTGCCCTACATGACGAGCTAAATAGGAAGAGCCAAAGCCCCCATCAAAGCTGCCAACCTTAGGACCTGTTTGACCAAAAATAGCATTCTCACTGGCAATGGTCAAATCGCAAACCACATGCAAAACGTGTCCGCCACCAATGGCATATCCATTCACCATAGCAATAACAGGTTTGGGTAATTCGCGAATGCGTTTATGAAGGTCTAACACATTCAAACGGGGCACCCCATCTTCCCCAACATAACCTCCAATTCCTTTCACATTTTGATCTCCACCACTACAAAAGGCTTTGTCGCCAATTCCGGTAAAAACCACTACATCGATATCATTGCGCTCTCTACAAATTTCCATAGCCTCAAGCATTTGAATATTGGTTTCAGGGCGAAAGGCATTGTAAACTTCCGGACGGTTGATGGTGATTTTTGCTACTCCTTCACAAAATTCAAAAAGGATGTCACTGTATGTGGCAATAGTTTCCCAATTTCTCATGTCGAATTTTTTGTAAAAATACTGATTTCTTCTCGGCTTTTAACTACAAATTAGAAAAGAGAACCCTTCGTTAAACACGCTTTTTAAAGCTAGAGCATCGCTTTAAAATAGTCTAACAATACCTTGTCATTTTGTTGTCTTGGCGTTTGCACTTCTAAAATTGTGGGGCGCTTGGAGGACTTCATAAATCGAGAGAACTTGCGTTTTAAACTCCACATAGAGGAGGCTTTGAGATATCTAAATCCAAAGGCTTTAGCAACATCTTTGGCCTCTCTTTGGTGAATGGTTTCAAAATAGCGATCATAGTGGGGGGTGTCTTTTTGCCCCGGTAAGATTCTAAAAATACCTCCGCCCTGGTTGTTAACTAATAAAATTTTAAAGCTAGGAGGAATGTAGTTATTCCAGAGACCGTTTATATCATAGAAAAAACTTAAGTCACCCGTAATGAATACAGTGGGAACTTTTGCCATAAGTGCAGCCCCAATAGCAGTTGCTGTACTGCCGTCTATGCCACTTGTGCCTCGATTACAGAAAAACTGAAGGTTTAGCGACCAGTCCATCAATTGCACGTAGCGAATGGCAGAACTGTTGGCAATTTGCAATTGGGTTTTGCTTTTGAGCTGTTGTGCTAAAAAATCAAAAACTTTTAAGTCGCTAAAAGGAATTTTATTGAGATAAGAACGTCCTTTTGTTTTATAGGCTGAATATAATCCTCTTACCTCCTCTTGAAAACGACTTACAGAAGGGGCCTGCCTTGGATACAGTCCATGGAGAAAATCATTTGGCGTGCTTTTAATATGCTCAGACAAACAATAGTAGGTATTGTAGGCCTTTTTCACATCTACATGCCAATGTTTTTCAGGAGCCTGTTTCCTTAAAAACTGTTTGATTTTTTTGGACACGACCATTCCTCCAAGGGTCAATAACAGTTGGGGTTTAATCGAGTTGGCTACTTGTTCTTCAGCAAGTTCAAGAGGTGCCATGAGGGTGTCAATGGATCTAATCAGGTTGGGGTGGTGACAGTTTGATGTAGTTTCAGTAAACACCACTACAGATGGATCTTCACAAAGCTGAGCCAATAAAGAGGAGGAAATAGTATCAGGTGCCATAACCCCTATTATCACCCATTTTTTGGTTGCTTGATGCCATTCTTTTGCAAGCTGGTTCAGATTCTTTATCTCCTTTTTGGGAACTACTTTTTTAGGAGGCAGGGAAAGAGGTATGGCATTTTCAGTCATGCCATAGAGGGGCTCTTCTAGGGGAATATTGATATGAACCGGGCCTTTTCTTTCCTGGGCCAAGCTCAATACACGCGCCATTTCCTTGGTGTTGTGATTTTGATTGTCCTTTTGAATTTGTGCTATTTCTTCTTGTGAAGGATTTGGCGGCAAGAGCTTTTGCATGGGATTTTGCAAAAGGGTATGGGTCGCATGACTCACATCAGGTTTCACATTGGACGCCCCTTCGAGGTGAGGTTCAAAAACACCCGTTTGTCGAATGGTTTGGCCATCACCAATATCAATGCGGTGTGGCATTCTGTCGGCAGAAAGCACAACTAAGGGAATGTCACTGTAGAAAGCTTCTGCCACAGCAGGATAAAAATTTAAGAGGGCCGAGCCAGAAGTACATACCAAAGCAACCACCTGCCCTAATTGCTGCGCCATACCTAAGGCGAAAAAGGCAGCGGCTCGCTCGTCAACAATACTATAGGTCTCAAAATATGGGTTACCTAAAAAACCATTGGTTAAAGGAGCATTTCGAGAGCCTGCGCAAATCACAATGTGTTTCACCTCAAAGTGCGCACAAAGTCTAACGGTGAGTTGCGCTATGGGAATGCTAGGATATGTTAGGGGAAGGTTCACTCCTTTCTTTTTCATTTTATGCCCTACAAAACTACAAAGTCTTCAGCAACAATTCACAAAGCAGCTTGAAGTGTTTGGGCTTTGTGTTGGGTTTCTTCCCATTCCTTTTGGGGATTGCTCTCTGAGGTAATCCCTGCTCCAACAAAAAGGGTTAAGGCTTTTTCTTGATAAGAGGCGCAGCGTAGGTTGACAAAAAGCTGAGTGCTATGGGAAGAAAATGGTCCCAAAAACCCCGTATAATATGTTCTTGCATAGCCTTCTTCTTGCTGAATAAACTGAATGGCCTTGTCTTTAGGAATTCCTCCCACTGCAGGTGTTGGGTGTAATACATCTACCACCTTGCGCAAGGACATGCTAGCTTGTTCTCCCATAAGATCTGTACACAAATGGACTAAATTTCCCGCTTCCTTCGTATAGGGTTTTGATACCTTGAGCTGAGAAACTGAAAAATAGAGACTTAAATCTTCTTTAATTTGAGTGGTGACTAGGGCTTGTTCTTTAATTTCTTTAGCGGACCATTTGTATTGACCGGTTTCGTTTTTGGGTTGTGTGGCTGCCAATGCCATGGTGTGAAATGTAGTTCCTTTTTGCGTTAACAACATTTCAGGAGAAGCCCCTAACCAGACACCTACTTTTGGATGATTCCACAAATAGACTAGAGCGTTGGGATAAAGATCTATTAGTCTTAAAAAAACCGAAGCAAAACTTCCGCCAAAAGGGATAGTAACAGGACGGGAAACAACCAGTTTTGAAACCTTTTCGTTTTTGATGACTTTTTGGGCTCGCTCCACCAAGTCAATAAAATGCAATTGATCGGCTTCGGGTTCCTCTAAATTTTGCACTCTAGAAGACGCTTGAAAACTAGGGATTAAATAGTCGGCTTTGTGCTTAGCTGGGATATAGGCTAAATATTCTTTTTTCTCAAAAGGGGCAAAAACAAACCCCGCTTCTGTTAAGTCTTTTGTCAAATGTAAAACCTTATCTTCTTGATAATACAAATGAATTTTATCGGCATTGGGTAATCGAAAAAACACAAAAGGCTTTTCCTGCTGCCACAATTCATCCAAAGCTGAGGCAATCGTTTCCAACAATTAGCTGTTTTTAGATTTTGTTAAGGTAGTTAACTTACTCAATGAAATGAGTTGACCCTCCTCATCTTCAACTCTAATTTCCCAAAGTTGAATGGTTTTTCCCCAATGCACAGGGCGAGCCGTTGCAGTCACGGTTCCTGAAGCTACACTTTTAAGATGATTGGCTGTTATTTCTATTCCTCTAACCTTAAGTTCTGCATTGCGCGACAGTAAAAATACAGCGGCACTACCCACACTCTCTGCTAAAGCAGCCGTAGCACCGCCATGAAGCAATCCATCTGGTTGATGCACTTTTGGGGTTACGGGCATTTGAGCCGTTAAAAAATCTTCTCCAATATCGGTAAATTGGATAGCCAATGTTTCCATAAGCGTATTTTTACAAATCCCATTGGCCAATTGAAGCAATTCTTTCTTTTCCATTTTTTATGCAAATAAGAAAACCTTTTGTGCTAGCACAAAAGGTTTTCGTTGTTAAACACAATTAGTTGTTATTTAACCTCTTCAAAATCTACATCTTGAACATCGTCTTCCCCCTTGGCAGCTGCTGGCTCCTCTTTTCCTTCTGGGGGAGTTGTTCCACCTGCCTCTGCTTGGGCTTTATACATTTCTTCCGAGGCGTTTTTCCAAGCCTCATTTATTTTTTCTAAAGCGCTATCTATTTGGGCTAGATCTTTGCTTTCATGTGCTTTTTTGAGCTCTTCCAAAGCCGTTTCAATGGGCTTTTTCTTATCTTCAGAAAGCTTGTCTCCAAATTCCTGAAGTTGTTTTTCCGTTTGGAAGATCATTTGATCTGCACTATTGACCTTGTCTGCCTCCTCTTTCGCTTTTTTGTCGGCATCGGCATTGGCTTCAGCTTCTTTTTTCATTTTTTCGATTTCCTCTTCAGTCAATCCTGACGAAGCTTCAATTCGAATATCTTGCGATTTATTGGTGGCTTTGTCTAAGGCACTCACTTTAATGATTCCGTTGGCGTCTATATCAAAAGTTACTTCAATTTGTGGGGTGCCTCGCTGTGCCGGTGGAATGCCGTCAAGATGGAAACGTCCAATGGTTTTGTTATCTGTAGCCATAGATCGTTCTCCTTGCAAAACGTGAATTTCTACCGAAGGTTGATTGTCTGCTGCTGTTGAAAAAACTTGTGATTTCTTGGTTGGAATGGTGGTGTTAGACTCAATTAGTTTGGTCATCACCCCTCCCATAGTTTCAATGCCAAGAGATAAAGGGGTTACGTCTAAAAGTAATACATCTTTCACGTCTCCAGAAAGAACCCCTCCTTGAATGGCAGCACCAATGGCAACAACCTCATCAGGGTTTACCCCTTTGGATGGTTTCTTTCCAAAAAACTTTTCTACTTCGGTTTGAATAATTGGAATTCGGGTTGATCCCCCTACCAAAATCACTTCGTCTACATCAGAAGTTGACAAACCAGCATCGTCTAGGGCTTTTTTTACTGGACTCATGGAGCGTTTTACTAATTCATCGGCTAATTTTTCAAAGTTAGCACGAGTCAAGGAAGTAACTAAGTGTTTAGGTCCTCCATCAGTGGCCGTAACATAAGGCAAGTTGATTTCAGTTTGGGTTGAAGAAGACAATTCTATTTTGGCTTTTTCGGCAGCTTCTTTTAATCGTTGCAAAGCCATTGGATCTTTTCTTAAATCAATTCCTTCGTCTTGAATAAATTTTTCTGCCAAGAAATCTATAATTACTTGATCAAAATCATCTCCTCCTAAATGTGTATCTCCATTGGTAGAAAGCACTTCAAACACCCCATCTCCTAATTCAAGGATTGAAATATCAAAGGTTCCTCCTCCCAAGTCATAAACGGCAATTTTCTTATCTGCTCCTCCTTTGTCTAGACCATAAGCCAAGGCAGCCGCCGTAGGCTCATTGATAATACGCTGTACTTTGAGACCGGCAATTTCACCAGCCTCTTTAGTAGCTTGACGCTGAGAATCATTAAAATAAGCGGGTACCGTTATCACAGCCTCTGAAACATCTTGTCCAAGATAATCTTCTGCTGTTTTTTTCATTTTTTGCAGGGTCATGGCAGAAAGCTCTTGGGGCGTATATAATCTTCCATCAATATCTACACGGGGTGTGTCATTATCTCCTTTTACAACTTTGTAGGCAACATTTTTGGTTTCTTTTTGAGATTCCGAAAATTTGTTCCCCATAAAGCGTTTAATGGAAGCAATGGTTTTGGTTGGATTGGTTACTGCTTGTCTCTTTGCAGGGTCTCCAACTTTTATTTCTCCGCCCTCAACAAAGGCAATTACTGAGGGGGTGGTTCTTTTTCCTTCTGAATTGGGAATTACAACAGGTTCGTTTCCCTCCATTACGGATACACACGAGTTTGTAGTTCCTAAATCAATTCCTATAATTTTACTCATAACTATTAAAATTTGGCAGAATATTGTCAAGCATCATGCCACCTTAAACCAAACTGACACCTTGGCAGCCCAGTTGTCTTTTTACCCGTTAAAAGGGCATGCGGATGACATTTTTTTAAAATTCGTGAAGTCACAATGACGAAACCTTTTATTTTTGAAAAAAACAAGCATGACAACCTCTAAAAAATATGCACGTATAACCACCAAAACGCTTTCAGAAATGAAAGAAAATGGTGAAAAAATTGCTATGCTCACGGCTTATGACTTCACCTTAGCTGGCATTGTAGATCAGGCAGGTGTAGATATCATTTTAGTAGGTGATTCTGCATCAAACGTAATGGCGGGTCATGAAACCACCTTGCCCATTACCCTAGATCAAATGATCTATCATGCCAGCAGCGTGGTTCGAGCGGTTAAAAGAGCCTTAGTGGTGGTAGACCTCCCTTTTGGAACCTATCAAGCCGATTCCAAAGAAGCTCTACGTTCGGCTATTAGAATCATGAAAGAATCGGGAGCTCATGCCGTTAAATTGGAAGGAGGCGAAGAAATAAAAGATTCCATAGCACGGATTCTCCAAGCCGGTATTCCCGTTATGGGACATTTGGGACTCACCCCGCAATCCATTTATAAATTTGGCACCTACACGGTTAGGGCTCAAAAAAAAGCAGAAGCTGAACAATTGAGGGCTGATGCTAAGATGCTCGAAACCCTTGGTTGCTTTGGAATTGTGCTTGAAAAAATCCCTGCCACATTGGCTGGACAAGTGGCTCAAGAAATAAAAGTTCCCATAATTGGCATTGGCGCTGGGGCAGAAGTAGATGGTCAGGTTTTGGTCTTGCATGATATGCTCGGCATGGATCAAACTTTTAGTCCTCGCTTTTTGCGACGCTATTTAAATCTAAATGAACAAATCACAACTGCTTTAGTCAACTATACTCAAGATGTGAAGCAAAAGCGGTTTCCTAATGCCAAAGAAAAATATTGATGGCTACACAAGCCTTATCTGTTCTCTATGAGGACAATCATCTTTTGGTGGTGAACAAACCCGCCGGTGTTCTCACCCAAGGCGATCAAACCGGTGATGAACCATTGGTTGAGCAAGGCAAGGCCTACATTAAAAAAAAATACAACAAACCGGGAGCTGTTTTTTTAGGGGTTGTGCATCGGCTAGATAGACCCACCAGCGGTGTAATTGTTTTGGCTCGCACCTCCAAGGCGTTAGCCCGGCTTAATGAGCAATTCAAACAAAGAACCGTTACTAAACAATATTGGGCCCTTGTGGGGAAAGATTTTAATCCGCCAAGCAACACCCTCACCCATTGGTTGGTGCGAAATGCTGCAAAAAATAAGTCAACGGCCTACCAAAAAGAGATGCCTTTGAGCAAAAAAGGCGTTTTACATTTTACTGTTAAGCAAGAATTAGAGCATTATTTACTACTAGAAATTGAGCTCGAAACAGGAAGGCACCATCAAATTAGAGCGCAATTTAGTGCTTTAGGTTTTCCCCTGCTGGGCGATTTAAAATATGGAGCCAAACGCAGTGCGCCCCATGGAGCAATAGGGCTTCATGCACGCTTGCTGGCCTTGAATCATCCGGTGACTCAAGAAAGAATGGTTTTTGAAGCCCCTCCCGCTAAACAGGGGATATGGAAGGCCGTTCTTTGCGATTAAATTGTTTGGCTTTTTGCTGAATAATTTCGGTAATGGGGCGATTTTCAATTTTGCTTTCCAACCAAGACAAAACATCTAGATAGAGAAAAGCCCGTCGCTCATAAGGATCATTTTCATAGACTTTCAACTCGGTGTAGAGTTCCTGGAAAGCCGCCTTTAATTCATGAGGATAAATGGTGCCCAAACGCCGCACAAAACGAATCATGGCTTTTTGAACAGCATAGAGATCATTCATTTTAATTAAAAACTTGTAGGTTTCTCGTAGTTGCGTTTCGAGGTGATAATCAAATCCGGCTTCATAGTGAGCAAAAAGACTGAGTACACGAGTAAAACACAACAAATCTTCACGCATTTTTAAGTCTTTATTGCTTATGATTTTTTCCAAATAGAAAATACATTTTTCATAATCCGATTCCCCAAAATAAAGACACGCAATTTTATAATAGAAAAGCATCACATGGTGGGGGTCAATTTGATTGTGAAAGGTGTCAATGCCTTCTATGATTTGAGGCACTATAGCTACTCCCTCATCAAAGGCTCCTTCCATAAAGCATAAATTGAGTCTATTGCTATAGTAGAATTGAAAATTTAAAGCCTTTAAATTGTCGTTTTTTGGAAACTCTTCAGAAGATGTCCTGAAATGCAATTGATTAAGAACCGATTTGAATTTAGTTGGATATTTAAGCAAGGTTAAACTCTCCATTAGATAATTGTTGCCTTTTAAATAAAAAACCGGATGCAAAGCAATCATTTGAGGATTTTCTTCAAACATTTCGACCCATTTTGCGGCATAGCGATAGGCAGCCAAAAAATCTTGGGTTAAAAAGCCATACCAAACATGTGCTTTACAATACCAAAGGTTTTCTCGAAAGCCCAGCTTTTCTAACTCAATATCGGGCATGTTTTTGTAAAAAAAGTGCGTGATTTCTTTATACTCTGCATCGTTTTTGGCATAGCCTGCTTTGATGAGCTTTTGATAGAGTTGCAAAGACAAATTAGACAATTGGGTGGTCACATTGTTTTGCTTACTCAAAAAGGCGGCTTCGGCAATGAGATGATCGGCTCTATTGCTTAAACTTCTTGTAATGTATTGTGATTCAATAATTTTTTCCAACTCAACCACGTCGTAGGCAATATATTTTTCTTCGTGCTTAAGCGCTAAATGCTTTGCTTTTTCTAAAATTTTAAGACTTTGTTTATAAAGCCCTTTTTGGTATAAAATGGTAGCAAAATCGAGCTGTTCACGGATCGAAATCCGAATGTTTTTATGGGCGGGATTCATCCGCAAGCTAATGAGTATCTGTTTGTATAAATGCGCCTTTAAATTGGAAAGTTGTTGTTTGGTAACAATGCCTTTTTCCAGTATGACTTTTTCTTGGTAATGAGGCATTTTATCCATCACATTAAAGAGGCTTAAAAATTTTGAATCTTCATTAGAACCCATACGTCCCACATAAAGCTTAAATTGCCTTTTTTCTGACTTAGTTAATGACTTAATCAGAACAAATAAATTATCTTTAGGGACATTTGTCATTGTAATAAAATAGGGATTAAAACATTGGTAATGAATTGCTTAATATCACATCATGAACAGCGAATATTGTAATTCAAAGATACAATTTTTCTCGAATCTAAACTATTCTTTAATTTAGCCTAATTGTTTTAAAACAAACTAGACAGCGGTCACTAAAATGGATTATGTAGAGATTTTTGATACCACCCTACGCGACGGCGAGCAAGTGCCCGGCTGCAAACTCGATTCCAAAACCAAGTTGGTCATTGCCGAGCAATTGGATTTACTAGGGGTTGACGTGCTAGAAGCTGGATTTCCCATTTCTAGTCCGGGCGACTTTAAAGCGGTGGAAGACATCTCTAAATTGGTTAAAAATGCAACCGTTTGTGGTCTCACTCGAGCAGTAAAAAAAGATATTGATGTGGCGGCTGAAGCACTAAAATCGGCCAAAAGAGCCCGTATTCATACAGGCATTGGCACTTCAGAAAGCCATATTAAATATAAATTCAACGCCACTCCCGAGCAAATTTTAGAGCGGGCCGTTGCGGCTGTAAAGCATGCCAAATCCTATGTAGAAGATGTTGAGTTTTATGCCGAGGATGCTGGTAGAACAGCAAATCCATTTCTCGCACAAGTGTGTGAAGCTGTTGTGAAAGCAGGGGCTACTGTTTTGAATATTCCCGATACCACAGGCTATTGCCTTCCAGAAGAATATGGAGCCAAAATGAAATACCTTAAAGAAAATGTAAAAGGGATTCACAAAGCTCGCTTGTCTTGTCATTGTCATAACGATTTAGGATTGGCCACAGCAAATTCAATTGCCGGCGTACAACATGGAGCTCGACAAATAGAATGTACCATTAACGGAATTGGTGAACGAGCCGGAAACACTTCGCTAGAAGAAGTGGTGATGATTTTAAGACAGCACGCACATTTGAATTTAGACACCAGAATAAACGCTAAAATGCTACATGGCATTAGCAATTTGGTTTCAGAAAGTATGGGTATGCCTGTGCAACCTAATAAAGCTATAGTGGGTGCCAATGCCTTTGCCCACAGCTCTGGCATTCACCAAGATGGAGTCATAAAGAAAAGAGAAACCTATGAAATTATTGACCCCAAAGATGTGGGTGTCACTGAGTCTGCCATTGTGCTTACAGCCAGAAGCGGTCGTGCAGCTTTGGCTTATCGAGCCAAAAACATAGGTTTTGAATTAGACAAGCTCCAATTAGACAAAGTATACGAACAATTTTTAATTGTTGCCGATAGACAAAAAGAAGTGGGAGATGAAGATCTTCCCAAGATTATAGAATCAAGCAATATTTAACGTTTCATTGAATCTGAAGCATGAAGAAAACACTTTTTGATAAAGTTTGGGACAGCCATGTGGTGCAATCTATAGAAAATGGACCCGATGTTCTTTTTATAGATCGTCATATGGTGCATGAGGTAACGAGTCCGGTTGCCTTTTTAGGATTAAAAAATAGAGGCATAAAAGTGCGCTATCCCGAGCGAACTTTTGCCACAGCAGATCACAATACCCCTACGCTCAACCAACACTTGCCAGTTGCCGATCCTCTTTCAGCTAAACAATTGGCTGCCTTAGAAGAAAATGCGAAAGCCAATGGTATTTCCTATTGGGGATTGGGGCATGAAAAAAACGGTATTGTACATGTAGTGGGGCCCGAATATGGCATAACCCAACCCGGAGCCACTATTGTTTGTGGCGATTCACACACCTCTACGCACGGGGCGTTTGGTGCCATTGCCTTTGGCATTGGAACCTCTGAAGTAGAAATGGTTTTGGCAACCCAATGCATTATGCAGCCCAAACCCAAAAAAATGCGTATCACCATCAACGGCAAATTGAGCCACGGTGTAACCCCTAAAGATGTGGCGTTGTTTATCATCTCTCAACTCACCACCTCTGGTGCCACTGGCTATTTTGTGGAATATGCTGGAGAAGTTTTTGAGAGCTTGAGCATGGAAGGACGCATGACAGTTTGCAACCTAAGTATTGAAATGGGAGCCCGAGGGGGATTGATTGCCCCCGATCAAAAAACATTTGACTATCTAAAAGACAGAGAATTTACACCAAAGGGAGCCGAATGGACAAAAGCCATGACCTATTGGGAAACACTCTATACCGATCAAGGGGCTGAATTTGATAAAGAATATCATTTTGACGGTGCCGAAATTGAACCGATGATCACTTATGGAACCAACCCCGGTATGGGCATGGGCATTTCCAAGTCTATCCCAACGGTAGAAGAGGGGTCAAATGGTGCAGCCACTTATAAAAAATCACTTGATTATATGGGCTATGCAGAAGGCGATCAAATGCTGGGCAAACCCATTGATTTTGTCTTTTTAGGAAGTTGTACCAATGGAAGAATTGAAGACTTTAGAGCTTTTGCCTCCATTGTGAAAGGACGAAAAAAAGCTGAAAATGTGACCGCTTGGTTAGTGCCAGGCTCACACAATGTATTGAAATCAATCCAAGAAGAAGGTCTTTTAGACATTTTAGAAAGCTCCGGATTTGAATTAAGAGAACCCGGTTGTTCAGCTTGTTTAGCAATGAATGACGATAAAATTCCTGCTGGCAAATATGCTGTGAGCACCTCCAATCGAAATTTTGAAGGAAGACAAGGGCCTGGCGCTAGAACCCTATTAGCTAGCCCCATTGTTGCAGCAGCAGCAGCAGTAACAGGAAAAGTAACAGATCCACGAACCTTATTGTAATACGATGGCATACGAACCCTTTAAAATTTTAAAAAGTACTGCAGTACCATTACCCATAGAAAATGTTGATACCGATCAAATCATTCCGGCGCGCTTTTTAAAAGCCACCGAAAGAAAAGGCTTTGGCGATAATCTTTTTAGAGATTGGCGCTACCATCAAGATGGTAGTCCTAAACCTTCATTTGTTTTAAACGACACAACCTACACCGGAAAAATTTTAGTTGGTGGCAAAAACTTTGGGTCTGGATCTTCTAGAGAACATGCGGCTTGGGCCATCTATGATTATGGATTTCGCTGTGTGGTGTCCAGTTTTTTTGCCGATATTTTTAAAAACAATTGTTTAAATATTGGCGTTTTGCCCGTTCAAGTTAGTGAGGCCTTTCTCGCTGAAATTTTTGACGCTATAGAAGCCAACCCAAATACAGAATTAGAGGTAAATCTTTCAGAACAAACCTTGACTTTGTCCAGCAACGGAAAGCAAGAATCGTTTGCTATCAATGCCTACAAAAAAGACAATCTTTCCAATGGCTTTGACGATATTGACTATCTCTACAACATTCGAGAAAACATTGATCAATTTGCCGAAAACCTACCACTCTAGTTTAAATTAATTTCAAATGGCTCAACGTCTCCTCGAAATTATGGACACCACCCTAAGAGATGGGGAGCAAACCTCTGGGGTCTCCTTCTCGGCTGCTGAAAAACTCACGCTGGCCAAACTCTTGTTGGAAGAACTCCATGTAGACCGTATTGAAGTGGCCTCTGCTCGGGTATCAAAAGGAGAATTTGAAGCAGTTAAGGCCATCACCCAATGGGCCAAAGAAAAAAACTATTTAGACCGAATTGAAATTCTAACCTTTGTAGATAATGGCATTTCATTAGATTGGATGCTAGAAGCCGGAGCTACAGTACAAAATTTGCTCACCAAAGGATCCCTTAACCATTTGGAGCACCAACTCAAGCAAACCCCAAAAATGCACTTTGAGGCCGTTGGAAATGCTATCAAAAAAGCAGCTGAGCAAGGCATTAAAACCAATATCTATTTAGAAGATTGGAGTAATGGAATGCGCAACTCTCCTGACTATGTGTTGGAGTATCTCGACTTTTTAGTAGAACAAAAGGTTGAACGAGTCTTATTGCCTGATACCCTTGGTGTGCTCACTCCAAATGAGGTGAGTGGCTTTTTGACAACACTCTTGGATCGCTATCCCAACACACGATTTGATTTTCATGGACACAATGATTATGACCTCAGTGTGGCCAATGTTTTAGAAGCGGTCAAACAAAATATAAACGGCGTTCATCTAACCATTAACGGAATGGGCGAACGGGCAGGAAATGCCCCATTGGCAAGTGTGGTTGCCGTTATCAACGACTTTTTGCCAGAAGTCAAAATCAATATCAATGAAGATGCGCTTTTCAAGGTAAGTAAATTGGTAGCCACCCTCACCGGATTTCCAATTCCGGCCAATAAACCCATAGTAGGGGCTAATGTCTTTACCCAAACAGCAGGTATTCATGCCGATGGTGACCATAAGAAAAACTTGTATTTTAACAACCTATTACCGGAACGCTTTGGGCGAAAAAGAAAATATGCCTTAGGAAAAACCTCCGGGAAAGCCAATATTCAAAAAAATCTTCAAGAATTGGGCATGTCGCTGAATGAGCAAGAACTCAAGCAGGTTACCCAAAGAATTATTGAATTAGGCGACAAAAAACAAAAAGTGACAGCAGAAGATCTGCCCTTTATCATTTCAGATGTGTTGGGTAGTGTTTCTCAGCCCAAAGTAATCATAGAGTCTTATGTGCTCACCCACTCCAAAGGCCTTCGTCCCACCACCGCTGTAGCCATTAAAATTGAAGATAAAATTTATGAAGAAAATGCCTCAGGAGATGGTCAATATGATGCGTTTTGGAATGCCCTCCAAAAAATTTACAGCACCCAATCCTATGCGCTGCCAGATTTGGTAGACTATGCCGTTCGGATTCCTCCAGGAAGTAATTCAGATGCTTTATGTGAAACAAGTATCACGTGGAATAATGGAGATTCTGAATTTGTTACGCGAGGATTGGATTCTGACCAAACCGTATCGGCTATCAAAGCCACAGAAAAAATGTTAAATATTATTTCGAATTAAAGAATATGAAAAAATCGATAGCCCTATTGGCCGGAGACGGAATTGGACCGGAAGTTATAGAACAAGCCGTGAAAGTGTGTGATGCCGTTGCGCAAAAATTCAATCATGAAATTACATGGATGCCTGCCCTAACAGGAGCAGCAGCCATTGAGGCTGTAGGAGATCCCTATCCGGACGAAACCCATGAAACTTGTTTAGCAGCCGATGCTGTATTGTTTGGTGCCATTGGGCATCCGCGTTTTGATAATGATCCCTCCGCAAAAGTACGTCCTGAACAAGGCCTTCTAAAAATGCGACAAAAATTGGGTCTATTTGCCAATGTACGTCCCACTTTTACGTTCCCCTCTCTTTTGGATAAATCGCCCTTAAAAAAAGAGCGAATAGAGGGCACAGATTTGGTTTTCTTACGAGAACTCACCGGTGGAATTTATTTTGGCGAACGTGGTAGAAAAGATAACGGCAACACTGCCTTTGACACTTGCACCTACACACGAGAAGAAATTAAACGTTTGGCCAAAAAGGGCTTTGAATTGGCCATGAGTCGATCTAAAAAATTATGCTGTGTAGACAAAGCCAATGTGCTCGAAAGTTCTCGCTTATGGCGTGAAACTGTGCAAGCAATGGAAAAAGACTATCCTGAAGTGGAAGTCTCCTATGAGTTTGTAGATGCAGTTGCTATGCGCCTGGTGCAGTGGCCCAACAGCTATGATGTGCTCATCACTGAAAACCTTTTTGGTGATATACTAACGGATGAGGCTTCTGTTATTTCAGGGTCTATGGGCCTAATGCCTTCCGCTTCCGTGGGTGAAAAAACTAGTTTATTTGAGCCTATTCACGGTTCTTTTCCACAAGCAGCCGGAAAAGACATTGCCAATCCGCTTGCCACAGTGCTCTCTGCCGCCATGCTTTTTGAAATGGCTTTTGGTTTAAAAGAAGAAGCCGATTGCATTCGCAAGGTGGTAGATCTATCTTTAGCCCAAGGTGTGGTTACTGAAGACTTAGCTGAAGAAGGCAAGGCCTATAAAACCTCCGAAGTGGGAGACTTTTTAGCAGAGCATATTTAAATCCTTATTTCGCTTAAATCCTTAGAGAAGATATTCTGTAGTAACAAAATTAGACTCCTTAGAATTAAGTAAGGTTTCTAATATTTCATTGTTATAAGGATTGTCTTTAGACGCTACAAAAGTGCGTATGGAAAAAGAGCGCAAAGCATCATAAACACTTAAGGTGCTTACCGCCGAATTTTTTCTTCCGGTGAAAGGATAGACATCTGGACCGCGTTGACAAGCTGAATTTAGATTAACACGACAAACAAGGTTGGCCAATGCATCAATAAGCGGACCAATTTTTCTTACATCACGTCCAAATAAACTTACCTGTTGCCCATAATCCGAGGCTGCCATAGCGGCTAAAGGCTCTTCAATATCACTATAAGAAATGATGGGAATAATAGGACCAAACTGCTCTTCATGATAAATATTCATACTCTCATTAACCGGATATAGTACGGCAGGAAAAGAATAGTTTTCGCTTAATTCTCCTCCTCTTTTATTGATGACCTCAGCCCCTTTTTGGACTGCATCCTCAATTAACTCTTGAATATAAGCCGGCTTGTTGGGTTCAGGAAGTGGGGTTAAAAAACTCCCTTCTTCCCAGGGCAACCCAAATTGCAATTGATCTACCGCTTGAGAAAAGCGTGTATTAAATTCGTCTATGAGAGATTCGTGAACATATAACACTTTAAGGGCTGTACACCGTTGACCGTTATAGGACAGGGTGCCCGAAATACATTCCTTAATGGTTAAGTCAAGGTCGGCATCGGGTAGAATAATGCCTGGGTTTTTAGCTTCAAGCCCAAGAACCAATCGAAGACGATTTTTATTGGGGTGTTCGTCTTGAAGAGATACGGCTGATGAACTATGACCAATCAAGGCCAAAACATCAATTTTCCCAGTTTGCATGATGGGTGTAGCTATTTTTCTACCCCGCCCAAAAAGAATATTTACCACACCTGGAGGGAAACTTTCTTGGAATGCTTTTAACAGAGGAGCAATTAAAAGCACCCCATGTTTGGCTGGTTTAAAAATGGCTGTATTTCCCATAATGATGGCCGGAATCAACAAGCAAAAAGTTTCATTGAGGGGATAATTATAGGGGCCTAAACACAAGACAACCCCCAGGGGGCCACGCCGAATATGGGCGTGAATATCGCCCTGTTTATCAAATTTAGCTCCTTTTCGGTCTAAGTTTTTATAGGCCTCTATGGTATCGTAGATATAGTCTACAGTTCGGTCAAATTCTTTATAGGCATCTGCTTTGTTTTTACAGATTTCCCACATCAACAATTTGACTACCTCTTCACGATGCACTTTCATTTTATCGACAAACTTGTCCATGCATTTCAATCGTTCAGATACTTTCATAGTGGGCCACAAGCCTTGTCCTCTTTGATAGGCTTTGTCGGCTGCTTCGAGAGCTTCTAATGCGGTTTCACTTTCCATATCAGGTATGGAACCTAACAAAGTAGGAGCCAGTTTACCCTGCTCATCAGGAGTTCTAATGGAAGAATACACATTGGAGCGATTGCCTGTCCAAGTGCGCAATTGCCCGTCTATTAAATATTGATCACAATCAAAAGGGGTAACTTGAAATTCAGAAGGAATTTCTAGAGTAGTAGTTGACATAAAATTCTTTTTCTTTAGCAAGGTTATTCAAAATTGAACAACCAAATATAAAATTACAACTATTCATTGGAATAACAAAAAAATGAGAGGTTAGCAAGCTAATTTAACCTCCCATTCATGTTCTTTTAACGCAATGATAGCAGATAGAATCTAATTCTTTTAAACGATTTTCTGCATGGCCGTCATAGAAGCGCGCAACTCATAGCCCACCATTTCAATAGGATGGTATCGTATAATTTCATTCACATCAATGAGTTTTTTATTGTCTACACCGTTCTCAGCAGGTGCATAGGCCGTTCCGATTACATCGGTAGAAATGCTTTTCATAAAATCTTTAAGTAACGGCTTGGCAGCATGATCAAACAAATAGCAACCATATTCTGCGGTATCTGAAATGACACGGTTCATTTCAAAAAGTTTTTTTCTGGCAATGGTGTTGGCAATGAGCGGTGTTTCATGCAACGACTCATAATAGGCCGATTCTTCTTTGATGCCTGCCGCTACCATAGTGTCAAAAGCTAGCTCTACCCCTGCTCGCACAAAGGCAACCATCAAGACACCATGATCAAAATATTCTTGTTCGCTGATTTCTGCTGTGGTGTTGGCTGTTTTTTCAAAAGCGGTTTCACCGGTAGCGGCTCGCCAGGTCAATAAATTTTTATCGTCATTAGCCCAATCTTCCATCATAGTTTTTGAAAAGTGGCCTGACATAATATCATCCATATGCTTTTCAAAGAGAGGTGCTAAAATTTCTTTTAACTGCTCGGAAAGTTCAAAGGCTTTAATTTTTGCCGGATTAGAAAGACGGTCCATCATATTGGTTATTCCACCGTGTTTGAGTGCCTCTGTGATGGTTTCCCATCCATATTGAATGAGTTTTGACGCATAGCCAGGTTCAATTCCGTTTTCTACCATTTTATCAAAAGACAAAATGGATCCAGTTTGCAACACCCCACATAAAATGGTTTGTTCGCCCATTAGATCAGACTTCACTTCTGCTACAAAAGAAGATTCTAATACGCCGGCACGGTGTCCGCCCGTGGCATAGGCATAGGCTTTAGCTTGCTCAAGGCCTTTACCCTCAGGGTCATTTTCGGGATGCACAGCAATGAGTGTGGGCACGCCAAAGCCGCGTTTGTATTCTTCTCTTACCTCTGAACCGGGACATTTAGGAGCCACCATAATCACGGTGAGGTCTTTTCTAATTTCCATTCCTTCTTCCACTATATTAAAACCGTGAGAGTAGGAAAGGGTAGCTCCTTTTTTCATAAGCGGCATCACCGTATTGACCGCTGTGGTATGATTTTTATCAGGGGTTAAATTGATGACTACATCGGCAGTAGGAATGAGGTCCTCAAAAGTGCCCACCTTAAAATTATGTTGCGTTGCATTTTGGTAGGAAGCTCTTTTTTCTTCAATGGCTGCAGGGCGCAATGCATAGGCAATATCCAACCCAGAGTCGCGCATGTTAAGTCCTTGATTTAAGCCCTGTGCACCGCAGCCCACAATCACTATTTTTTTTCCTTCAAGGGCGGCAATGCCTTGTTCAAATTCTGAGCTTTCCATAAAACGACATTGCCCTAATTGTCGCAATTGTTCACGTAATGATAGTTGGTTGAAATAATTTGCCATAATGTTATATTGCTTATTTGGTTTTAAAAGTATGTAATATTTCGGAGATTCCCATTTTAGCTTTGGTTACAGAAATTCGCCCTGACCGCACGAATTGCAATAATCCATAGGGTTCTAAATCTTTTCTAAGTTGTTCTGTTTCTTCTCTAAATCCTGTCTTTTCAATCACAAAAAATTCAGGAGAAACAGTCACAATATTGGCATGACTCTGTTTGATTATATTTTGAATGTGACGTTCTTCAAACAAAGCACTTGACCGCACCTTATATAAGGCCGACTCTTGAAAAATAGTTTCTTCATCGGTGTGATAGAAGGCTTTGATCACATCAATTTGCTTTTCAATTTGTTGCACAATCTTAGTGATTTTTTCTGCTGTAATTTTAACCACAATCACAAATCGAAATACATTTTTAATTTCTGATTCTGACGTAGAAAAGCTTTCAATATTGATATGGCGCTTCAAAAAAATAGCTGAAATTCTGTTGAGCAATCCCACGTTGTTTTCCGTATAAACGGAGATGGTATATGTTTTTTTATCCATAACTATTCAAGTCGTATATCTGAGACACTAGCCCCTGTAGGAATCATCGGAAACACATTTTCTTCTTTAGCTACGCAAATCTCAAGAAAATAGGGTTCTTTAGAGGCTATCATTTTAGCCACAGCAGCATCTAATTCTTCTCGTTTGCTAACGCGTTCGGCTGTTATATAATAGCCTTTGGCAATGGTTACAAAATCGGGATTAACCATTTCTGTGGAAGCATAGCGCTTATCAAAAAACAACTGTTGCCACTGGCGAACCATTCCTAAAAAGTCATTGTTTAAGACCACGATTTTTACGGCCACTTTAGATTGAAAAATGGTGCCCAATTCTTGTATGGTCATTTGATAGCCCCCATCACCAATAATGGCCACCACTTCACGTTCGGGGGCTCCCATTTTAGCACCAATAGCAGCAGGCAGCGCAAAGCCCATAGTGCCCAATCCACCTGAGGTTATATTGCTTTTAGAATGGTTAAAATTGGCATAGCGACAAGTAGCCATTTGATGTTGTCCTACATCGGTCACAATCACGGCATTGCCTTGGGTGTGTTTATTAATCATTTGAATGGATTCTCCCATGGTGAGCCCCTCTTGAGTAGGGTTTAAATCATGTTGAATCACTTTTTCTTGTTCAATGGCATCCAAGCGTTCAAATTCGGCTATCCAATCGGGATAAGTAGCAGCAGAAATTCTTTCGGTGATGGCTGCTAAACTTTCTTTACAATCGGCCAATACTGTTATATCAGCAGTAACATTTTTATTGACTTCTGCCGGGTCTAGTTCTAGGTGAATAATTTTAGCTTGTTTGGCATAGGTGTTTAAATCTCCTGTAACACGATCGTCAAAACGCATTCCTACAGCGATGAGCAAATCGCATTGATTGGTTAATAAATTGGGGGCATAATTTCCATGCATTCCAACCATACCTCTGTTGGAGGGGTGTGAAGTAGGTAAAGCAGAGAGACCTAGTATGGTCCAAGCAGCGGGAATTCCCGATTTTTCTAGAAAAGCCTTAAACGTTTCTTCTGCTTCTCCAAGGATCACACCTTGTCCCCAAACTACGAGGGGCTTTTTAGCTTTTTCAATGAGAGCTACGGCGGCTTCCACCTGCTCCATTTGGAGACTGGGTTTAGGTCTATAACTTCGGATGCCTTCACAGGGTGTATAGCTAAACTCAAACTCGGCAAATTGTGCATCTTTGGTGATGTCTATCAAAACTGGACCGGGTCTTCCGGAACGAGCAATGTAGAATGCCTTGGCCATTATTTCTGGAATTTCGGCTGCTTTAGTTATTTGGTAATTCCATTTAGTGACTGGGGTTGAAATACCGATGATGTCTGTTTCCTGAAAAGCATCAGAACCTAACAAATGTGAGCCTACTTGTCCGGTGATACACACCATGGGTGTGGAATCAATCTGGGCATCGGCAATTCCGGTCACAAGGTTAGTAGCACCAGGCCCTGAGGTAGCCACTGCAACACCCACTTTTCCGGAGGTTCTGGCATAGCCTTGGGCAGCGTGAGTAGCGCCTTGTTCATGGCGGGTCAACACATGATGCAATTGGTCTTGGAATTTATACAATTCATCATAAACCGGCATTATAGCTCCACCCGGATAGCCATAAATAAGATCTACTCCCTCCGCTAGGAGGCAGCGAATTACAGCTTCTGCCCCTGTTATTTTGAGTGGCTTAGCAGTGGCTTTTGAACTTTTTGTTTTTGATTTTGTTTCCATAATTAGTGAGCATCTGTAACACAACCATCGCTGGCAGTGGAAACATTTTTGATGTATTTATAAAGAACACCGCTCTGAAATTTATAGGGCGGTTGTTTCCAATTTTTACGTCGGGCATCAAGGATTTCGTCAGAGAGGGCTACGCTAATGGTATTTTGTTCGGCATCAATGGTAATAACATCGCCATCTTCCACCAAACCAATTACGCCGCCTTCTTGGGCTTCAGGCACTATATGGCCCACCACAAAACCGTGGGTGCCCCCAGAAAAACGACCGTCGGTAATAAGGGCTACACTTTTGCCTAGTCCGGCACCCATAATGGCCGCTGTGGGCTTGAGCATTTCGGGCATTCCTGGACCCCCTTTAGGGCCTTCGTAACGAATAACCACCACTTCTCCGGGTTGCACTTTTCCGTTTTTAATACCGTCGTTAGCGGCATATTCTCCGTCAAACACGCGAGCCGGGCCTTCAAAACGCAGGCCTTCTTTTCCAGTAATTTTAGCTACAGAACCTCCCGCAGCTAAATTTCCTTTTAGGATGCGCAGGTGACCGGTAGCTTTAATGGGATCGCTTAAGGGTTTAATGATTTTTTGTCCCTCTTTTAGGGGTTGAACATTTGCTAGGTTTTCGGCTAAAGTTTTTCCGGTCACGGTGAGGCAATCACCATGGAGCATCCCTTCTTCCAACATATATTTCAATACGGCCGGAACACCACCCACCTCATGCAAATCATTCATTAAATAGCGGCCACTAGGTTTGAGGTCAGCTAAAAAGGGAGTGGTATCGCTAATATGTTGAAAATCGTCTAGGGTTAGGTCAATTTCAGCCGCCTTAGCTATGGCTAAAAAATGGAGAACAGCATTGGTAGAACCGCCCAAAACGGCAATAATACGGAGGGCGTTTTCCAAGGCTTTTTTTGTTACAATGTCTTTTGGCTTAATGTCTTGTTCGATCAAGTGACGCAAATGTGCGCCTAACATTCCACATTCATCTTGTTTATCTTGACTCACGGCTGGGTTAGAGGAATTGTAGGGCAATGCCATTCCACAGGCTTCAATGGCAGAAGCCATGGTATTGGCCGTATACATACCCCCGCAAGCTCCAGCTCCGGGGCAAGCATTGCGAATCACGTTTTTATATTCTGTTTCGTCTATGCTGCCTGCTACTTTTTCACCCCAAGCCTCAAAAGCAGAAACAACATCTAATTTTTTGTCATTATGACAGCCTGGAGCAATGGTGCCTCCATAAACTAAGATACTAGGACGATTGAGACGCAACATAGCCATGAGTGCACCCGGCATATTTTTATCGCATCCCACTACCGTCACAACGCCGTCATAGGACATGGCCTGCACAACGGTTTCAACAGAGTCGGCAATAATATCCCTAGAAGGCAGTGAAAAGCGCATTCCAGGGGTTCCCATAGAAATGCCATCGCTAACCCCAATGGTGTTAAACACCAAGCCCACTAAATTTTGTGCATTGACACCCTGCTTGATTTGCTGAGCTAATTCGTTGAGGTGCATATTGCAAGGGTTACCTTCATAACCAGTAGAAGCAATTCCAATGAGCGGCTTTTGAAAGTCTTCATCGGTCATGCCAATGGCGTGCAACATGGCTTGTGCAGCGGGTTGCGTTGGATCTTGGGTAACTGCTTTGCTGTATTTATTCAGTGCCATAATTCATTTTGTTTAACGAAAATAAGAAGTTCCACCTTTGAAAAATTAAACCTTCTTAAAAGGGTACTATATCCAAGGGGGTCAATTTTAATTTAAAATGCTGTTATTCAATTTTTTAACTTAATTTTTTGGGCATATTCAGGCATACTAGAAAGTATAGGCCAAATTTTTGATTTATATTAGCTTCAAAATTAAAAAAAGAAAATTGCAAACTGCTATCGCTCCAATAAAAGAGGCACAATCGGCTTTTTTTCAAGCCGGGCATACTCGCTCACTTCAAGAACGCAAAAAATACCTCAAGGCCTTTGACCGGTCTATAAAGGCCAACGAATCCCAAATTTTCGAAGCCCTAACAGCTGATTTAGGCAAAACGGCTTTTGAGTCCTTTACCAGCGAAGTGATGTTGGTGCAAAAAGAAATTAGAATGCAACTCAAGCATTTAAAACGTTGGGCTGCCCCACAACGAGTGCCTGGGAGTTGGGTTAATTTTCCCTCACGGGACTATCTTCTCCCTGAGCCCTATGGACAAGTGTTGATGATTTCGCCTTGGAACTATCCCTTTCAATTGGCACTCACCCCACTAGTAGGAGCTGTAGCAGCAGGAAATACAGTGGTATTAAAACCCTCAGAATTAGCCCCTAAAACCAGTACCATAGTAAATCACATCATTAGCGAATCTTTTCCTAAAGAATGGGTCACGGTGCTGGAAGGAGGTGTGGCGGAAGCCCAAGCCCTTTTAGCACAAGCTTGGGATTATATTTTTTATACAGGGAGCACGCATGTGGGTAAAATTATTGCCCAAGCTGCCGCTCAAAATCTCACGCCCACAACCCTAGAATTAGGCGGAAAAAGTCCCTGTATTGTTCACGAAAGTGCCCCTTTGCAAACCACTGCAAAACGCATTGTATGGGGTAAATTTTTAAACTGCGGACAAACTTGTATAGCCCCCGATTATGTGCTGGTTCCACCGCAACAAAAACAAGCTTTATTGGCAGCCCTTCAAACCGAAATTAGGAAAGCTTTTGGCCAAGAAGCAGCAAACTCAAAAGACTATGGTCGTATAATTAACGAGTCTCATTTAAACCGCCTGCAAGGTTATTTGAAAAATCAAAAAGTAGTATATGGCGGGCAAACCGAAACCTCCACTCGCTTTATGGAGCCCACCTTAGTAGACAGTCCCGCCTTAGATTCTCCTATCATGAAAGAGGAGATTTTTGGACCCATATTACCCGTTTTAACCTATGCAAATAGGACAGAATTGGAGCAAATAATTTTTGGGTTAGACAAGCCCCTTGCTTTTTATGTGTTTAGCAAAAACAACAAATTTATTCGCTATTGTGAAACCCGCTTTTCTTTTGGTGGAGGGGTTGTGAACGATACGCTTTTGCACTTCACCAATGACAACCTACCCTTTGGTGGGGTGGGTGCCAGTGGCATGGGAGCTTATCACGGAGCCTTTAGCTTTAGCACCTTCACACATGTAAAACCCATCGTAAAAAAAGGTTTTTGGTTTGACTTGCCCCAACGCTATGCCCCCTATCCCAAATTGAGCAACCTACTAAAATGGCTATTGAAAAAGATATGAAAGAAAAAACCGTTTCAGCAGCATTAAAACATCGACGATCTGTTCGTGTTTTTGATGACACTAAACCACTTGAAGTGGAAACTGTTAAAGAAGCAATTGCACAAGCCACCTTGGCTCCCAACAGCAGCAATTTACAATTGTGGGAATTTTATCATGTGCACAATACGGAGTTATTAAAAGAAATAGCAACTGCCTGTTTCAATCAACCCGCTGCCAAAACCGCCCAACAATTCGTAATTCCCGTGGTGCGCCTAGACCTTTGGCGCAAACGCACCCAAGCCAATGCAGCTTTTATCAAGAATAAACTTTCTGAAGAGGTTAAAAATGATCCCAAAAAGGTAAAAGGAGCACTGCACTATTACACTTCCATTTTACCCAAACTCTATAAAGGCCAAGACCCCCTAAGAGGTTTTGTTGCCAAACTTATGACCTATTTCAGAGGTCTTTCTAAGATAACCTATCGAGAAGTGGGCGCCGGAGATTTGCGTGTGGTAGGGCACAAAAGTTGTGCTTTAGCGGCCCAAACTTTTATGTTGAGCATGGCCGCTCAAGGACTCGATACCTGTCCGATGGAAGGGTTTGATTCCCAACGCGTAAAAAAAATACTCAAACTTCCCGCCGAAGCGCAAATTAGTATGATTATTAGCTGTGGTATTCGAAAACCTGAAGGGGTCTATGGCGAACGCTTTAGAATTCCTTTTGAGGAGGTGTATAGGGAGGTTTAACACCCCCTTTTATAGACTTCAATATCCAATATTACCCTACCCATCCCCTATAATAGGGCATGAAATACAGTGTTTTTTCCATTATTGATTTTCTATTGCTTTAATGCGATCACTCAAGACCTGAATCATTTTTTGCTGTTGTTCCAACTGATTTTGGTAGTTTGTATTCTCTATTATTAAGCCTTCAACTTTTTCTTTGAGGGTCTCCACTTTTTCAATGAGTGCCTGAACTCCTTTTAGAGCTACTCCAGAAACATCTATTGCTCCCAAGTGGGAGGTATCGGTTCCATTTCCTACGCCAAATGCTTCAATAAACTCTTCTGAAGTTGGTCCTATATGCGTTTCGTTCGTGTTTTTATAGTCCCACTTTTTAACACTAATAGAATTTATCTTATTTAGAGTCCATTCGTTATCTAAATCGATAAAATTGGTTTTAAAAAGGAGGCTCGAAGCGTTAGTCCATACTCCCGCAGAGGTTAATGAAGCTCCATTTCCATTGGTTGCATCATCCCCTACTTGAATTGCATTTCCCGAATCGGTTGTAGGTAAACCAAAAGCCCATTTATAAACATTTTCATCTCCCATGACAAAGGTATGGCTTGTACTTACAATTGCACTAGCTCCGATGGCAGTTGAATTACTAATTAAAGTACCAGAGATTGTGTCTGCTTTATAGCCAATAAATGTATTATAATTACTAGTACTCATATTAAGATTACCTCCCGCATCACTGCCTAGACC
>CAYLUQ010000007.1:91417-115706 GCA_964386915.1 uncultured Flavobacteriaceae bacterium
GCTGCCATAGAGTTGTACCAGCATAAGATTAGGTCATTTAGGCGGATAACAAGATAAAAAAACCTTCCTTTTTTTGACACCTCGTTTGTATTTCCAAAAAATATTGTTTGAATGACTATCTTTAAAATACTATTTTATTATTTATGTGTTTTCATTTTCAGCAGCAAAAGGGAGCTGCTGCCTTTCAACAAAGGGGGCTTTCTGGAACCCCTATTAGGGGTACTTTCACTGGATTTTCACATCCCCAAGTCTGTGTGCTCACGGCGGCACATCCCACTCAACTTGACCCCTTTCAATGGGGGCTCATACCCCACTGGGCCAAAACGAGAGACATTCAAAAATATACGCTCAATGCCAAATGGGAAACCCTGCAAGAAAAACCCTCTTTTAGAAAAGCAAAAAGATGTTTGGTGCCAGCCGATGGCTTTTTTGAATGGCAATGGCAAGACCCTAAAGGCAAACAGAAACAAAAGTTTAAAGTTGGACTTGCCGCCGAGGAGCTATTTATGTTTGCCGGACTTTGGGATACATGGCTCGATCGAGAAACTGGAGAAATTATGAATTCTTTTGCCCTAGTAACAACAGCAGCTGCTGGCATTATGAGAGAAATTCACAACAGCAAACTCCGCATGCCTTTGGTCTTAACCCCCAATGAAGAAGCAGCTTGGCTAGCGGGTGAACTGGTGAATCCTTTCAAAAATTTTGAAGCCAGGCCGGTGTAGCCACTTTCGGTATTTTTTCAAAGGCTTCTAAGCCTTGTTCTAACCACGCCAAATAGGTAGGGGCATCGGTATATTGAATAGGAGCGTTAAGCAAGGTGCCGTCTGGATGGAGCAATACATAAAAAGGTTGTGAAGCCGCATTGAAATTAACACTTTGAAAAGTGGCCCATTGCTGTCCAACCGTTTTGATGGTGCGTCTGCGCCCGTCTGGAAATTCAAAATTAAATTGTTGGTCTTCTCCCAAAGGAGAACGATCGTCTACATAGAGTGAAACCAACACTATTTTTTCGGTGAGCAAATCATAAACATCAGGTTGAACCCAAACCTTTTCTTCCATTCTTCGACAATTGACACAGGCCCATCCAGTGAAATCAATCAAAATAGGTTTATTTTGCGCCAGAGCCACTTCTTGTCCCGCATCAAAAGATTTGTAACAATCAAGACCCAACGGACATTCTGACTCTTGGGCATAGAGACTATAAAAAGTGGGAGGAGGAAAACCACTCAATAGACTTAATTTATTTTCTTGCGAAAACAGTCCATTGACTAAATAGCCCGTAAAGAGAAACATCAAAACAGCACTTCCCAGTCGAATTGCAGATAGCTTTGGCTTTCCCTCATGGGGGAAACGAAAAATACCAAAAAGATAGAGTGCCACTGCAAGCGACAACAGGGTCCAAATGCCTAAAAACACTTCTCGCTTTAGCAATCCCCAATGAGAAACCAAATCGGCATTTGATAAGAATTTTAAGGCTAACCCCAGCTCTAAAAAGCCTAAAACCACTTTAACCGTGTTCAACCAACCGCCCGATTTGGGCAATACTTTTAGGGCATTGGGAAATAGGGCAAAAAGCGCAAAGGGCAACGCTAAAGCCACTCCAAAACCGGCCATGCCAGCAGTGAGTTGCTGGGCTCCTCCCTCGGCTGTGAGAGAGCCCGCCAATAAAGAACCTAAAATAGGCCCAGTGCACGAAAAGGAAACTATGGCCAAAGTGAGGGCCATAAAAAAGATTCCCAGGCCTCCACGAACTCCTGACTTTTGGTCTGTAGCACTACCCCAATGGGCCGGAAGGGTTACTTCATAAAAACCAAAAAAGGAAAAAGCGAAAAACACAAAAACAGCAAAAAAGACCAGGTTGAGAATAACATTGGTGGCTATGGTATTTAAAATTTCAGGATTAAGCGCATCTAAGAAATGAAAAGGCAAACTCAACAACAGGTAGATGAGCACTATAAAAAAGCCATAAAGAAAAGCTTGCCAAATACCGGCACGAAGGGAATTGCCTTGCTTTAAAAAATAAGAAACCGTGAGGGGAATCATCGGAAACACACAGGGGGTTAAAAGGGCTAAAAGTCCTCCGAAAAAACCAAGAAGAAATAAATTAAAAAGGGAGTTGTTAGCAGTTTGGTTAAACTGTTCTTCCAACTGAGCTGTATTTTTTAAGACTAAAGTGAGCTGTGCAGTTCGTTCTTGATCTGCGGCACTCAAAGGGAGCTCGGCTTGTGGGGTGGTGCTGCCATCCAATCGAATTTGAAAAGGCTCTGTTCTAAAAATACACACTTTATCATCACAAGCTTGATAGCTTATTTCACCCTCAATCTGAATAAGCCCTTCGTCCAGAAGTTTAATTTTCTGAGAAAACTGAGCCTCCTTATCAAAATAGGGCAACTCAATTTGAAAAATGGCATCATAAGAACTTTTGGGGAGAGAGGTTTCGAAATCGCCATCTAACTCAAAACGAAGCGAATTTGTGCTAAAGATCAACTCCGTGGGCAGTGGTCCATCTTCAAATGTTGCCGGGGTGTATAAATGCCAATTTTCTGCTATTTGAGCATCAAATTGTAAAATGACTTCGGTAGGTGAAACACGATCAAAAGAGGTTTGCCAAGTGACAGGTTCTTGGGCATTAAGAGCCAAAAAGAACAGACTTAACCAAAAAAGAAATCTTATTTTCATTGGGTTTGAAGAATCAGGGGATTTTGGGTTTCGGCTGAGGCGGCATATCGTTCATCCAAGCGTTTGCCAATAACCCAAACAATATGCTCTTGCGAACATAAGAGCCATTGGTTCTCTTTCTCTAACAAAGAAAACTTTTCATCTTTAAAAAACTTGCTGAGTTTCTTTTTCCCTTTCATGCCTTGTGGGTAAAAATAGTCACCTCTTTTGTATTTGCGAAGTTTTAAAGGCATTTTTAAGTGTGTTGGATTTAACACCGCACAGTTAGGCCCGGCTCCTTTTTGGGTCACTGATTTCAATGAAATAGGATGGGTTAAGGGAGTTTTTAAATCCCAAGAATAAATCTCTTGTTCCTTTTGAGAAGAGATATTTTCAACCAAAAGCAAGAATTCTCGGTTGCGAATCAAACGGTGATTAGCACTCTTAAGCTCACTGCCGGTTTGGGCTACCAAAAGCTTTTCCACTTCTTTGGGGTGAAATCCCATAGGAGCAAACCAAGCATGGAGACAAAAGGCCAAATTGGGTAAACTTTGCAATTGTTTGATATTAATTTTAATGTAATCTTCACAAGAAACTAACAGCCTTTGCTGGAGTACTTCTAACTGTGTATTTACAAATGTTTGTGTATCTCTTAAGTTGTTGAGTGTGGTTTGAAAATTATCCAGAAATTGAGGATGAGAAGCCAACAAGGGTTTTACCACCTCATGCCGAAGGGCATTGCGCCAATAAACGGTGGAGGCATTAGAGGCATCTTCACGCCATTGAATTTTATGGTTGATAGCATAGTCCATCAAAGTTTCTTTAGGAAACGAAAGCAAAGGTCTAAAAAGGCGGTTGTGGGAAGGAATGCCCAACAAACCCGATAGTCCCGTGCCGCGTCCAGTATGCATTAAGAAGGTTTCCAATTGGTCGTTGAGATGATGTGCCGTGAGCAGCAAATCAAAGGAATATACATCTAGCAGTTCATAAAACCACGTATATCGAAATGTTCGGGCTTTTAGTTGAATACTCCCCTCGCCTTGAGGCAACACAAAACGCATGGAGAAAAAAGGAATGTCATTTTTGGCACACCAATTTTTAACCATGGCGCAGTCTTGCTCACTGGCCTCGCCCCGCAATTGAAAATTGCAATGGGCTACAGCAAAATCGAGCGAAAGGCGCTTTAGTAAATGAGCCAAAACGCTACTGTCTACGCCCCCACTATGGGCCAGAAGCAACTTTTTTTCTCGCCAGTGCGGAATTTCTTGTTCAAAAACAGTCTGAATGGCCTTTTTCACAGAGCAAATTTACAAAGAACTGGCGGAGTATCGCCCTCCCCTAAAGGTGCAAAAACTAATACATATATTTTGCGGTTAAAAAAAAATAGCTCAATTTTGCACCTTATGAGTACAAAAGGATTTTTTTTAACCTTTCCCGCCGGAAACCTTTTCCCAGTGCTACGCCCGTATCGTCGCCCCTTTGGGGTAGAATAAGTATTATGGAGGCTGGTGCGCCCAACTCCCTTTCGGACACACTCATAAACATCAACAACTATTTTTTATTTTTCAATGATGGAAATCGCAATAGCGAAAGCAAAACACATAAAATATGCCAAAGAAATTAGCCTTTGCATAGATGAATCGGCTAAAATAAGAGGCACTGGCATTGCCCGACGTACCCCCGAATATATCACCAGTAAAATGGAAAAAGGAAATGCCGTTATAGCCCTAGACGGTGAACAATTTGCCGGATTTTGTTATATCGAAATTTGGGGTCATGGCAAATATGTGGCCCACTCTGGACTTATTGTAGCCCCTGCCTACAGAGGAAAAGGACTGGCTAAAAAAATTAAAAAAACAGTATTTGATTTGTCTTTAGAAAAATTTCCTGAAGCCAAAGTTTTTGGAATTACCACCGGAATGGCCGTGATGAAAATCAACTATGAATTGGGTTATAAACCCGTCCATTTTTCGGAACTCACTGACGATCCTGAGTTTTGGAAAGGCTGTCAAACCTGTAAGAATTTTGATGTGCTGACCCGAACAGATCAAAAAATGTGTTTGTGCACAGGCATGCTCTATGAACCCAAAAACAAACAAAACTCCGCTAAAAAATATAACCGTGCTGTAGGCGAACGCTTAAAAAAAATTAAGGAAGCCCTACTGCTTAAAAAGAAAAAATCATGAAAAAAACCCCTTTAGTTTTAGCCTATAGCGGTGGTTTAGACACCTCCTATTGCCTCAAAAAGCTTTCGTCAGAAGGGTATGAAGTACACGCCATTAGTGTTAATACCGGTGGCTTTTCAGCAACCGAAATAAACACCATAGAAAAAAAGGCCTATCAAATGGGGGCGCACGTTTATCAAAACATAGATGCGCTTAGCTCTTTTTACCAACAAATTGTAAAATATTTGATTTTTGGGAATGTATTGAAAAACAATACCTACCCCCTTTCGGTGAGTGCCGAACGAATCATTCAAGCGGTAGAAATTGTTCGCTATGCACAAAAAATTGGGGCACACCACATTGCGCATGGAAGCACCGGAGCTGGTAACGATCAAGTGCGTTTTGATTTAATTTTTCAGGTGATGGCACCCGAAATTGAGATCATTACCCTAATTCGTGACCAACAACTTTCACGAGAAGATGAAATTGCCTACCTGCAATCGCAGGGCATTGAAATGTCTTGGGACAAGGCACAATATTCCATCAATCAAGGGTTGTGGGGCACCAGTGTGGGCGGCAGCGAAACGCTAACGTCTGATCTGCCACTACCCGATCAAGCCTACCCTAGTGCCTTAAAAAAGGAAGATTCTTCTGAAATTAGCCTCACCTTTGAAAAAGGAGAGCTCAGTGCTATCAATGGAGCAACCGGAGATCCTGTTACGCTCATTCAAAAACTGCAAGAGGTGGCCAAAAGCTATGCCATTGGAAGAGATATTCATGTGGGCGATACCATTATTGGAATTAAAGGCAGAGTTGGCTTTGAAGCGGCGGCACCGCTAATTATTATTAAAGCGCACCATTTATTAGAAAAACACACCCTCACCAAATGGCAATTGTTTCAAAAAGAACAATTAGGTAATTTTTATGGTATGTTATTGCATGAAGGTCAATATTTAGACCCAGTGATGCGCAACATAGAAGCCTTTTTAAAAGACAGCCAAGTCAATGTGAGCGGAACGGTTAAGATTGCGCTGCATCCTTATCGCTTTGAACTTTTAGGCGTTCAATCAGAACACGACCTTATGCAAGCCCAATTTGGCAGCTATGGCGAAATGAACAAAGGGTGGACAGCCACAGAGGCCAAAGGTTTTATAAAAATTTCGGCTAATGCGCATAAGATTTATAAAAGTGTCAATAAAAACATATGAAAACAGTAGGAATAATTGGAGGTTCAGGCTATACAGGGGGAGAGTTAATTCGATTGCTGGCACAGCACCCCAAACTCTCCATTGCCTTTGTTTATAGCACTACCCGAGCCGGCAAACCTCTCACTGAGGCCCACCCCGATTTATTGGGTACCCTCGATATGAATTTTACCGGCACCGTAGATCCAAATGTAGAAGTCGTTTTTCTTTGTTTGGGTCATGGCCATTCGGAACGTTTTTTGGCCGAACACACTTTTAGTGACACTACCGTTATTATTGATTTAGGCAACGATTTTCGTTTAAAAGCCAATCGGAAATGGAACGATAAAGACTTTGTTTATGGCCTTCCCGAATTTCAGCGAGAAGCCATTCAAAAAGCCAAAGCAATCGCCAATCCGGGTTGTTTTGCCACTGCCATCCAATTGGCTTTATTGCCCCTAGCAAAAGAAGGAGGCTTGACCAATGAAATTCATATTAATGCCACTACGGGCAGCACGGGAGCAGGGGTTGGCTTAAGTGCCACTTCGCACTTTAGCTGGCGCAACAACAACCTGTCGTGGTATAAACCCTTTACCCATCAACATTTGGGTGAAATTGAAGAAACGCTACGTTCCTTGGGAACAGTAAATACACTTCATTTTTTACCCCAAAGAGGTGCCTTTACACGGGGTATTTTTGCCACTGCTTATACGGCCTTTGAAGGGAGCCTAGAGGAAGCCTATGCACGCTATGAAACCTACTATGCCTCGCATCCTTTTACACAGGTGAGTAAAACCCCTTTGAGTTTAAAACAAGTGGTGAACTCTAACTTTTGTTTTTTACACCTACATAAACACGAAAACACATTGCTAATTACCAGCATTATAGATAACCTCATTAAAGGGGCATCGGGTCAAGCCATCCAAAATCTCAACCTCCTCATGGGGTGGGAAGAAGATTTAGGCTTGCGACTTAAAGCCTCAACTTTTTAAAATTGAATTATGAAAATAGCCATCATCGGAACCGGAAATTTAGGGCTTAGCATTGCCAAAGGCCTTGTGATAAACAACACCTATACGGCTTTGTATTTAACCAAACGCAATATTGACTCCTTAGGCAAATGGAAAGAATACGATCAGGTCTTTGTTACACAAGACAATCAAAAAGCTGTGGCCGCATCAGACATCATCATTTTTGCTGTGCAGCCCAGTCAAATGGAAGGAATTTTAGCTGAAATTAAACCTCATTTGACCGAGAAACATATTTTGGTGTCTACCATTACTGGATTTTCTATTGCCCGCATTGAAGCCCTTGTAGGTGAAAATATTCCAGTCATTCGGTCTATGCCCAATACCGCTATTTCAGTGGGAAGCTCCATGACCTGCCTTTGCTCTAATGCCATTGGTCAAAAACGAATTGCTATTGCCGAAGCCATTTTTAATGGATTAGGCACTTCCATTATTATTGAAGAAAGACACATGCAAGCAGCCACCGTGCTTTGTGCTAGTGGCATTGCCTTTTGGATGCGCCTCATTAGAGCCACCACCCAAGGGGGTGTGCAAATGGGATTTGATGCCGATGTTGCTCTCAAAATGTCTATGCACACCGCTTTAGGGGCAGCCAATTTGTTGATTCAGTCGGATACACATCCCGAAAATGAAATTGACAAAGTAACTACCCCACGGGGTTGTACCATAACCGGTTTGAATGAAATGGAACACCAAGGCTTAAGCTCTTCTTTGATAAGAGGGCTTATGGCCTCATTTGAAAAAATTCATGAAATTGCCAAACAGTAAAATCTAATGAAGCTTTTTGATGTTTATCCTCTTTATGACGTAACCCCCACAAGGGCAAAAGATGTTTATGTATATGACGCTCAAGGCACCCAATATCTCGATTTATATGGGGGGCACGCCGTAATTTCAATTGGTCATAGCCAAGAAGAATTTGTGTCCAACCTAACCACACAACTGGAGCAAATTGCTTTCTATTCCAATGCGGTAAAAAATCCCTTACAAGAAAAATTGGCCAATGCCCTTGCAGAACAAAGTTGTTTATATGACTATCAACTCTTTTTATGCAGCACCGGAGCCGAAGCCATAGAAAATGCCTTGAAACTAGCTTCTTTTCACACCAATAAAAAGCGGGTTATTGCCTTTAAAAATGCTTTTCACGGGAGAACTTCCGCAGCGGTTTCTGTCACCGATAATCCGGCCATTAATGCGCCTTTGAACGCCCAACATGAGGTTACTTTTTTACCCTTTAATAAAACTGATTTAGTAGCTAAAGAATTGCAAAAAGGAGATGTCTGTGCCGTTATTTTTGAAGCCATTCAAGGGGTTGGTGGTCTTGACGAACCCACGGAAGATTTTATCTATGCGCTAGAAAAACTATGCCAAGAGCACAACGCTTGCTTGATTGCCGATGAGGTGCAAGCTGGTTTTGCCCGAACAGGTACCTTTTTTGCCTTTCAAAAATATAATATTCAACCGCATATCATCACCATGGCCAAAGGCATGGGCAATGGTTTTCCGGTGGGAGGCATTTTGATTCACCCCAGCATAGAAGCCCGATATGGACTTTTAGGCACCACTTTTGGAGGCAATCATTTAGCCTGTGTGGCGGCCTTGAGTGTGTTGTCCGTTTTGAAAAAAGAGCAACTTCAAGAACGAGCAAAAATATTAGAAACCCATTTTAGAGCCCGAGCCGAACAATTACCCAGCATTCAAAAAATTAAAGGGCGAGGCTTGATGTTGGGATTGGAATTTGATTTTGAAGTGGGCCCCCTTAGAAAAGATTTAATTTTTAAACACCATATTTTCACAGGAGGTAGCAGCAATAAAAAGCTCATTCGTATCCTCCCTCCTTTAACTCTAAAAGAATCTCATTTTGACCAATTTTTTGAGGCTCTAGAAAGCGAACTAAACTCATGAAACATTTTATTACCCTAGACGATCTACCCCAGTTTGAAAAAACATTGGATCTTGCGTTAGCCCTCAAGAAAAATCCTTGGCAATTTGAAACCTTGGGCAAGCGAAAAACATTGGGTATGTTGTTTTTCAATCCAAGTTTACGCACCCGACTAAGCACCCAAAAGGCAGCCCAACAGTTGGGCATACAAGTTATGGTGATGAATTTTTCAAATGAAGCTTGGGCCCTAGAATTTCAAGATGGCACCCAAATGAGTGGTTTGCGTTCTGAACACGTTAAAGAAGCAGCCCGAGTGGTGTCGCAATATTGTGATATGGTAGCCATTAGAGCTTTTGCCTCTTTGAGTGACAAAGAAAATGATGAGGCCGAGGTGGTGTTGCGAAGTTTTGCAAAATATGCTACCATTCCTGTGATCAATATGGAAAGTGCCACGGCTCACCCATTGCAAGCCCTAGCGGATGCCATTACACTAAAAGAAAATCAAACCAAAAAGAGACCCAAGGTGGTGTTGACCTGGGCACCCCATCCCAAGGCACTGCCGCATGCAGTGGGCAATTCGTTTACACGCATGATGCACCATATGGAAGCAGATTTTGTAATTGCACAACCGGAAGGCTATGAACTCAATCCAGAAATAACCAAAGACACCCCCCTTCTATACAATCAAGAAGAAGCCTTTGAAGGAGCCGATTTTATTTATGCCAAAAACTGGTGCTCCTATTCGCAATATGGTCAAATTTTAAGGACTGACTCAGCCTGGCAAATCACAGCCGACAAAATGAAGCGAACCAATCAGGCTAAGTTTATGCATTGTTTGCCCATTAGAAGAAATATTGTGGCTAGCGATGCCGTTTTGGATGATGCTGCACACAACCTCACGATTCAACAAGCGGCTAATCGGGTTTTTTCTGCCCAAACGATATTAAAACTTTTGCTCGACCATGAATAAGATTAACCTCATCAAAATTGGAGGAAACCTCATTGACAATTCGGAGCAACTAGACTCTTTTTTAGAGGCCTTTGTAACCTTAAAGGGGCCTAAAATTTTAGTACATGGGGGAGGCAAAACGGCCACTTCTATGGCCACTAAAATGAATCTTGCTGTGCAAATGCACCAAGGAAGAAGAATTACAGATGGACCCAATTTAGAAATTATCACCATGGTCTATGGCGGGCTGATTAACAAAAAATTAGTAGCGCAATTACAAGCACTAGGTGCTGATGCTATTGGGTTAAGCGGAGCTGATGGCAATACCATTTTAGCCACCAAAAGACCTCCCGCCCCCATTGACTATGGATTTGTGGGAGATGTTAAAACAGTTAATGCTACAGGTCTAACCCAATTGATTGCCTTAAACAAAATTCCTGTTTTATGTTCCATTACGCACAATGGAAAAGGGCAATTATTGAACACCAATGCAGATACGATTGCGGCACAAGTGGCCATTGCCTTAGCCAAACAACAGGAAGTCCATTTACACTATTGTTTCGAAAAAGAAGGCGTGTTAGAAAATGTGCATGATGAGGCTTCTGTTCTTCCTAAAATTGATACTCAAAAATATGAGGCCCTAAAAGCTGCCAAACAAATTGCAGGCGGTATGCTACCCAAACTATCCAACTGTTTTGAAGCCCTTCAAAATGGGGTTAAAACCGTTCATGTAGGGGGGCCTAATATGCTCAACCAATCAACCCTTCACACTCAAATTGAATTATGAAAGCCGCCCAAGAAGCAATTGCTTTGTTGCAACAACTCATTCAAACGCCCTCCTTTTCTGAACAAGAGGAGCAAACGGCTAATTGTATTGAAAATTGGTTGCAGCAACGAAATATTACCACCCAACGACAAGACAATACGGTTTGGGCTACCAACAAGTTTTTTGATGCCCAAAAACCTACTTTGCTGTTAAACTCCCATCACGATACGGTGCAACCTAACAAGGCCTACACCCGTGATCCTTTTTCAGCCGATATTATAGACGGCAAATTATATGGCTTGGGTAGCAATGATGCCGGAGGTGCTCTCGTGAGCTTAATGGCCCTTTTTCATCACTATTACGAGCACCCCAACCCAAACTACAACCTCCTTTTGGCCGCCACTGCAGAAGAAGAAACAGCAGGACCAAAAAGCTTGAGAGGGGTATTGCCTCATTTGCCAAAGGTAGACTTAGCAATTGTAGGCGAACCCACCCTTTTAGATTTAGCCGTTGCCGAAAAGGGATTGGTAGTTTTAGATGCCACCGTTAAAGGTACCCCCAGTCATGCAGCCCACCAAAATGATGATCAAGCCCTATTGAAGGTGCCAGCTATTATTCAAAAAATTAAAACCATTTCCTTCCCAAAAATTTCAGAATCTCTTGGTGAAGTAAAAGTTACCCTCACCCAAATTGAAGCCGGCAAACAACACAATGTCATTCCGGCCACCGTTAAAATGGTAATAGATGTGCGCGTAAACGACTGCTACACCAACGCAGAAGTGGAGGCTATTCTTCAAAAAGAATTAGACTGTGAGGTACAGGCGCGATCTTTGCATTTAAAAAGCTCTTCCATCCCTATTGAACACCCCTTAGTGCAAGCAGGTATCGGATTAGGTAAAAAAACCTATGGTTCTCCTACCCTTTCAGATCAAGCTGCCCTAAGCTGTCCTTCTTTAAAACTCGGACCGGGAGACTCTACACGTTCGCATACAGCAGACGAATTTATTTACACCCATGAGATTGAAGAAGGCATTGCCTTCTATATTGCGCTTTTAAAACAAATTTTATAGTTATGAAACTTTGGCAAAAAGGAAATCCCATCAATGAAAAAGTAGACGCCTTCACCGTGGGTAAAGACCGAGAATATGATTTGGTTTTAGCGCCCTACGATTGTGAGGCTTCCATGGCGCATGCCGCCATGCTGGGAAAAGTTGGCCTATTGACTAATGAGGAAGCTGAAAAATTGATAGAGGAACTCAAGGCCATTAAACAAACAACCCTTGACGGAACCTTTACCATTCCAGATTCCTTTGAAGATATGCATTCGCGGATTGAATTTTTGTTAACCGAAAAATTAGGCGCTTTAGGAAAGAAAATTCATACTGCTCGATCTCGAAACGATCAGGTTTTAGTGGCCCTTCAACTTTATATTAAAGAAGAAGTACAACAGCTAAAAAAGGCAACCTTTGCTCTTTTTGAGATATTGATGGATTTGGCAGAAAAAAATAAAAATGTTTTAATGCCCGGCTATACACATATGCAGGTGGCCATGCCTTCTTCCTTTGGTCTTTGGTTTTCGGCCTATGCAGAAAGTCTCATAGATGATGTGGTGCTGCTCAATGCGGCCCATACTCTTGCAGATCAAAATCCATTAGGCAGTGCAGCGGGCTATGGCACCTCTTTTACCATTGATCGAGAGGCCACCACCGATAGACTTGGATTTTCAACCCTAAAATATAATGTTGTGGCCGCCCAAATGGGAAGAGGCAAAATTGAAAAAACAACCACTCAAGCCATAGGACAACTGGGTGCCACCCTTTCAAAATTGGCTATGGATGTTTGCCTGTATATGGGACAAGACTTTGATTTTATTCGTTTTCCGGAAAGTTTAACCACGGGTTCTAGCATTATGCCCCACAAAAAAAATCCAGATATTTTTGAATTAATTAGAGGCAAATGCAATTTATTGCAAGGATTGCCCCACCAATTAACTTTGTTAACTTCAAACCTACCCAGTGGCTATCATCGAGAAATGCAATTGGCTAAAGGTTTACTCATTGACGCCTTTCATGAAATGAAATCCTGTTTAGAAATGCTAGCTTATAGCTTGGCTCAGGTGGAGGTGAACCAAGACCTTTTACACCACAGCAAATATGACTATCTCTTTAGTGTAGATACCCTTAATGAATGGGTCAAAAACGGAATGCCTTTTAGAGAAGCTTATCAAAAAATGGGGCAAGAAATTACCGCAGGAAATTTTAAGCCTGAAAAAAAAGTAAACCACACCCATTTGGGTAGCATTGGCAATGTTGGGTTTGAGGAGATTCGCTCTAAAATGAAAACCCTTTTGGACTAAAAATTGCGATAGTCCCAGTTGCCTCTGTAGGCTCGGCCCAACAAGAGATTAGCGCTAGGATCGTCAACAAATTTTTCGGTCGTTGGATTCCACTCCAAGGGTCGTTGCAAGTCATAGGCAATATTGGCAATATTACATACTGTTGCTGTTCGGTGTCCAACTTCAACATCACAAATGGGTCTTGTTCTGTCTCGAATGGCTTGGAGCCAATCTAGATGATGATTTTCACTATGGTAAACCCTTTTGGTGGCCGTGCTAGGCAAATCTTCTTTGGCTAAACTGGCATTAGGGAAAGTTTTTAAATAGGATCTACTCACTTCTAGACGCCCTTCGGTTCCAATAAACTGAATTTCATTGCACCCCTTACCCCAACGTGAATGACTCACTGTTAATCCGTCATCATAGGTAAATGTTAGGCCAATTTCTGCAGGATGGTTGGGAGGTGTAAATTGAACGGGGCCTCCGGCATCGCGGTCTAAGGCCCATTGGACAATATCAAACATATGAGCTCCCCAATCGGTAATCATTCCGCCTCCAAAGGGTTTATAATCACGCCACATACCCCAACGGTCATCGTCTATGGGACAAGCTAAATCACGGTGATAGGAACGATAAGGAGCCGGGCCAATCCAAGCGTTCCACTCAATATTTTCAGGGGTGGGTTGGGCCGGTAATTCACACGCTTTCCAGGGCTGCCCCACGCAAACATGAACCGCTTTTATTTCTCCTATATAGCCATTGCGGATTAACTCAACTCCATGTCTAAAATTGCGCCATGAGCGCTGCATGCTCCCGGTTTGAAAGACCACGTCATATTTTCGAGCGGCATTGACCATAGCCCTACCTTCTTCCACACTACTGGAAAGTGGTTTTTCACAATAAATGTCTTTACCCACTTTAGCGCTATCTACAGCCATTTGAGCATGCCAATGGTCGGGAGAAGCAATCACAACGGCATCGATATCCGATTGGGAAAGCAGCTCGCTGTAGGTTGGAAAATGTGTAATACTACTCAGGGTTTTTCCTTTTTTGGTAGCTGTTTCTTTATAAGTCTCTTCAAACAAATCCATCTTAAGCCGATCTACATCAGAAACAGCCACTACGGCCGCTTCATCATAATTGACAAAATTCTTCATTAAGCCCCTACCTTGTCGTCCGACGCCAATGAATCCAATTTGTATTTTGTTGTTGGGAGAGGTTGTTGAAAATCCAAGTACATGACTTGGCACAATGGTAAAAGCTGCTGAAGCACCAGCCGCTTTTTGAATAAAGTTTCTTCGTTTCAAAATGTATTGTTTTGTCCTAAGATAATCAATTTTAAAAAATTGAGAACCTTTTTAACCCCCACAAAAAAAATTTGTAGCGCTAGAACACTAGAGAACTTGGAGTATACCCTATAGAAAAACTAAACCGATTTTAAAACAAAAACGAGAATTTAGCTGTGTAAGGCTCTATTTTCTGTAGCTGCTAATGCTGCTTCTTTAACGGCTTCGGCATAGGTGGGGTGCGAATGACTCATACGGGCAATGTCTTCTGCGGAAGCTCTAAACTCCATGGCGGTTACAGCTTCTGCAATAAGATCAGCGGCACGTGCACCTATCATATGCACACCCAAAACCTCATCTGTAGTGGCATCGGCTAAGATTTTTACAAATCCGTCAGTATCCATACTGGCTCGAGCACGACCAAGGGCTCGCATAGGAAACTGACCCGATTTATAGGCAACTCCTGCTTCCTTCAACTGCTCTTCTGTTTTTCCTACAGCAGCTACTTCTGGCCAAGTATAAATAACATTAGGAATTAAATTGTGATCAATATGGGGTTTTTGACCCGCTAGACGTTCGGCTACAGCCACCCCTTCTTCTTCTGCTTTGTGTGCCAACATGGCACCGCGAACCACGTCGCCTATGGCATATATATTGGGTGTGGCGGTTTGCAATGATTCGTTCACTTCTACTTGCCCTCTTTCGTTGAGGGTAACGCCGGCAGCTTGAGCGTTTAATCCGTCCGTATATGGTTTACGACCTACTGCTACCAAACAATAGTCTGCTTCCCATTGAACTTCGTTGCCTTTTTTGTCTTTTGCCGAAACATGCACTTGATCGCCCTTGCGTTCCACTTGATGAACCGCGTGGGATAAAAAGAAGGAAACGCCTTGTTTTTTCATCACTTTTGTAAGTTCTCTAGAAAGAGCACTGTCCATTGCGGGGGTAATGCGATCTGCATATTCTACAACGGAAACCTCAGCCCCTAAACGAGCATAAACCTGTCCAAGCTCTAAGCCAATGACACCCCCTCCGATGACCATAAGTTTTTTGGGAATTTCTTTTAAGGATAGAGCTTCTGTTGAGGTTATGATGCGTTCCTTATCTAACTTTATAAAAGGGAGTGTGGCAGGTTTAGAACCTGTGGCAATGATGGTGTTTTTGGCTTCAATGGTTTGAGCATCTTTGCCTTCTATCTTAATGTGGGTGGCGTCTTCAAAACTACCTGTGCCCCGTAAGACAGTAATTTTGTTTTTGTCCATCAAAAAATCGATTCCTTTGGTAGTTTGTTCCACCACGCTTGCTTTTCTATCGATCATTTGTTTAAAATTCAATTTCACGGTGCCGTCAATTTCAATGCCGTGAGCAGGGAAGTGTTTTAAAGCTTCTTCATAGTGGTGTGAAGAGTCTAATAATGATTTTGAAGGAATACAGCCCACGTTGAGACAAGTGCCCCCTAGGGTATCATATTTTTCAATCAATACCGTTTTAAGCCCCAATTGGGCACAACGAATAGCCGCTACATAACCTCCAGGGCCAGAACCTATAACTGCAACATCATAAACACTCATAAAATTGAACTTTTTGTTAGCTGCAAAACTACAAATGTTTCTATGGTTTTTTGTAATTTTAAGAAATTATAAGCCCCAAAAATGAAAAAACAAACCCTCAGTTTCTCTTTTTCCCTTTTACCCTTTCCTTGATTTAGCCGAATTTATTTTGATTTTGGGCCAGTGCTGTTTGCTTTAATTAATTTAAACCTCATCTTAACCATGTATTTATTTAAAATTATTTTTTCCTTTTTAAAAGACAAAGAATATCGTCAGCTTTTGTGGGTTTCAGGTCTCATTGTTATCATTGGCACCCTTTGCTATCACTATATTGAAGGTTGGTCTTGGATTGATGCTGCCTATTTTTCTGTCATTACCCTGACCACCATTGGCTACGGCGATTTTTCTCCGCAAACCACCTTTGGAAAAGTTTTTACCATCTTTTATATTCTAATTGGTGTGGGGGTTGTTCTAGGATTTATTAATACCATTTATTTGCATTACAAAACGCAAAACAAAAATAAGGTCTTCAATAAAATTCGTACTATTGTGAGAAGATCAATTGTATGCGCGAAAAATCGCCCGCTCTTAGTTTAGGTGCCGCTTTACTTCCTGTTGTAGTACTCATTCTATTATTGGGATTTAATGTGAGTGTATTTGGAGACAACGCCTTAGGGGGGTCTAATCAATTTATTCTGCTCATTGGAGCCGCAGTTGCTGCCGTGATAGGGTTTCGTAAAAAAATTGCCTACGTCGAAATGATGGAAGCCATTGGCACCAACCTAAAAGCCACCACAGGAGCCATTTTAATTTTACTTTTTGTAGGAGCCTTGGCCGGAACTTGGTTGGCTTCGGGAATTATTCCCGCCATGATTTATTATGGTTTACAACTCATTCATCCGGCTGTTTTTCTCCCGGCTTGTGTCATTATATGTGCTATCATTTCTTTAGCCACAGGAAGTAGTTGGACCACCTCTGCCACCGTGGGCATTGCTTTAATAGGAATTGGCAAAGCACTTGGTTTGCCCGTGGGCATGGTGGCAGGTGCTGTCATATCTGGCGCCTATTTTGGAGACAAACTCTCTCCTTTGAGTGACACCACTAACCTTGCCCCTGCTATGGCTGGCGGAGATCTTTTTACGCATATTCGCTACATGACCCTCACCACAGTGCCCAGCATTGTGATTACACTTGCTCTTTTTATCCTCATTAGTTTTTTTCAAACCCCCAGTGGACAAACCGATATTAATCAAATGTTGAGTGCCATAGAAGATAAATTTACCATAAATCTCTGGTTATTTTTAGTGCCCTTAACCGTCATTTTTTTAATCATCAAAAAAAGTCCTCCTCTAATAGCACTTATGATTGGCACGCTGTTGGGAGCCCTTTTCACTGTCTTGTTTCAGTCTCAGCTTCTTTTAGAATTGAGTGGGGTAGCTCATTTAAACCTCACCACGGTCTATGAAACACTTTTAAATGTGATTACTACCGAAACGGTTATTGAAACAGATAATCCTATGCTCAATGATCTTTTTACTTCTGGTGGTATGGGTGGCATGTTGGGCACCATTTGGCTCATCATTTGTGCAATGGTTTTTGGTGGCGTTATGGATGCCATTGGTGCCCTAGAACGTATTAGCCAAGCCTTGCTGCAATGGGCACAAAATACCCTACAACTGTTTGCCAGTACGGTCCTTTCTTGTGTGACTATCAATATTAGCGCCTCTGACCAATATCTATCTCTGGTCATTCCCGGAAAAATGTTTGCCAAAGCCTATAAAGATAGAGGCTTGGCACCAGAAAATCTAAGTCGCACACTTGAAGATTCTGGAACTGTTACCTCTGTGTTAATTCCTTGGAATACCTGTGGTGCCTATCAATCGGGGGTGTTAGGAGTGAGTGTGAGCAGCTATTTTATTTATGCTTTTTTCAATTGGATTAGCCCTTTTATGACCCTTCTTTTTGCCGCATTCCAAATCAAAATTAAATCCTTAAAGGAAGCCTAAAAGCATCTTGATATTGCTTTTGAATTTGTATTTTTGTGGGAGAGTTCAGCATTGATGGCCACGCAACAAAAAAAATCTACCCAAACCAATTCGTCTTCAGCCAAACAAAAAAGGCAACGTTTAGTTCTTTTTGGTGCTTTTTTAATTTTAGCATCAACCTTGTTGATTATCGCTATGCTCTCTTATTTCTTGCATTGGGAAGAAGATTTTAGCTCGTTGGAAAGTTTAGGCGACCCAAGTGTTGAAAGTGTCAACGTGCTAAAAAAATTAGGTGCTTTTGTTAGTCATTTCATGGTCTATCAACTTTTTGGATTGGGGGCCTATATTTTGGCCTATCTGCTCTTGATAACCGGTTTGTTTTATTTTTTTAATTTTTCAAAAAAGAACTTGTTGAAACAATGGAGTTGGGGGGTGCTACACACCCTTTGGCTGAGCATTAGCATGGGCTTTTTTTATGAAGCCTCTCCCATTTTGAGTGGTGTGGTGGGCTATGAGATTTATCTTTGGATGGTTACCTATATTGGTGCTGTTGGTTTAGCCAGTCTTCTATTTTTTGTGCTGCTTTGCTTTTTAGTCATTGAATTAGACTGGACTCCAGAACGAATTAAAAAATGGTTTATCAAACCAAAAACGGAAGAATTAGAGCTCGAACCAGAAGATGTCCAAGAGTCTGACCTCCCCCTTGAAGAAACTTTGGAGGAACCTGATGAATCAAACGCCATAGCCTTAACCCCAACCCCCGAAATTGATACCACAGAAAAAAAAGCGGAGGTTTTGGAACCCAAAGAAGACATTCCATTGGAAATTGAAACAGCCGAAGAAGAGGTAAATCAGCTAGCAGAAGAATTGGTTAAAAAACAAGGTTTATTTGATCCAACCCTTGCCCTAAGTAACTATAAGACTCCTAGCATTAATCTCCTTAAAGACTATGGCGACGGCTCTATTACGATTAATCAAGAAGAACTAGATCAAAATAAAAATAAAATTGTGGAAACCTTGAGCAACTATAAAATTGGCATTGCTCATATAAAAGCCACCATTGGACCTACCGTAACACTCTATGAAATTGTGCCCGATGCGGGTATCCGAATTTCAAAAATCAAAAACTTAGAAGACGATATTGCTCTATCGCTGTCTGCTCTAGGCATCCGAATTATAGCGCCCATTCCCGGCAAGGGCACCATAGGTATTGAAGTGCCCAATCAAAAACCAAGTGTGGTTTCCATGCGATCGGTATTAAGCACCACCAAATTTCAAAATGCAGAAATGGAGTTGCCCTTGGCATTGGGCAAAACCATTAGCAACGAAACCTTTGTGGTAGATCTAACCAAAATGCCCCATTTGCTTATGGCTGGAGCTACCGGGCAGGGAAAATCGGTGGGCCTCAATGCTGTGATTTCATCCCTACTCTACAAAAAACACCCCGCGGAGGTCAAGTTTGTTTTGGTTGATCCAAAAAAGGTAGAATTAAATATTTACAATAAAATTGAACGGCACTATTTAGCCAAATTGCCCGATAGTGAAGACGCCATTATTACAGACAACAGCAAAGTGATTAACACCCTCAATTCACTTTGTATAGAAATGGACAACCGCTATGAGTTGCTAAAAAATGGAATGTGCCGCAATTTAAAAGAATACAACAAGAAATTTAAGGCTAGAAAGCTCAACCCAAATGAGGGGCATAATTTCTTACCCTATATTATTTTGATTGTAGATGAATTTGCCGATTTGATTATGACGGCAGGCAAAGAAGTAGAAACACCAATTGCTCGATTGGCACAATTGGCTCGTGCTGTTGGCATTCACCTTATTATTGCCACCCAACGCCCCTCGGTAAATGTTATTACGGGCATCATCAAAGCCAATTTCCCCGCTCGAATAGCGTTTAGGGTAACCTCAAAAATTGATTCTCGCACCATCTTAGACAGTGGAGGAGCCGAACAACTCATAGGCCGTGGTGACATGCTATACACCCAAGGCAATGAACTCACCCGAATTCAGTGTGCCTTTGTTGATACCCCCGAAGTAGAACGTATTGCCGCATTTATAGGCGCCCAAAAAGGCTATGCCGAAGCCCATCAATTGCCTGAATATGTTGGAGAAGAAAACGAAAGCACACTGGACATTGATGCCTCCGAACGCGATGCGCTTTTTAAAGAAGCTGCCGAGGTAATTGTTGTGGCTCAACAAGGTTCGGCATCACTTTTGCAACGAAAATTAAAACTAGGCTATAATCGTGCCGGAAGGATTATTGATCAAATGGAAGCCGCTGGAATTGTGGGGCCATTTGAAGGGAGTAAAGCCCGCCAAGTGCTGATTCCCGATTTAGCCAGTTTAGAACGCTTTTTAAACCAAGATGCCCATGAAAATTAAATTCTTTTTGACGGTTTTTTTTCTAAGTCTATTGCCTCTAAGTGCGCAAACTTCTATGGAAGCAAAGAATATTTTAGACGCTGTGGCCGAGACTATTAGTAAACAAGAAAACCTTCAATTTAATTTCACCTATGTTTTAAACAACAGACAAGAAAACATTAGGCAAGAAGCTAAAGGCAAAGTGGTGGTGGCTGGAGAACGCTACAAATTAGACTTTATGGGAATAGAACAACTATTTGATGGCGAAAAAACCTATACCATTGTGCCCGAAAATGAAGAGATTACTATTTCTGCCGCCCAGGAAGATGATTTAGGCATTAATCCCACAGAACTCTTACGGTTTTATGTAAAAGGCTATGACTATCAAATGGATATCAAGCAAAATGTGAAAGGAAGACCCATCCAATTCATCAAATTGATTCCAAGCGAAGAAAATCCAGACATCCAATATTTGCTGCTGGGAATAGACACCAACGCCAATTCTATTTATCGGTTGATAGAAGTGGGGAGCAATGGCACTCAAACCACACTCACCTTGAACAATCAATTGGTCAATCAACCCCTTGCTGAAGACTATTTTAGGTTTAAACCCGATCAATATCCCGACTATTATATAAACGAGTAGGTTTTGAAAATCATAGATCGCTATATTTTAAAAAGTTATTTGTCTCGCTTGGTGGCCGTTTTTGCCATTTGCATGCTCATTTTTATAGTGCAAACTTTTTGGCTCTATATTGACGAATTGGCTGGAAAAGGACTCGATCTAATAATCATTTCAAAATTTCTTCTCTATTTTTCTCCCAAGTTGGTGCCCATGGTTTTACCTATGTCTGTGCTCATCGCCTCCTTGATGACCTATGGGAGCTTTGCAGAAAACTATGAATTTGCCGCCATGAAATCAACAGGAATTTCATTGCAACGAGCACTTGTAGGTTTGCTTTTGTTTCATATCGCTTTGGGGATTGGTTCATTTTATTTTTCCAATCATGTTATTCCTTATGGAGAATTAAAATCCTATAACCTCAGAAAGAATTTAAAAAAGTTAAAGCCCGAATTAGCCATTCGAGAGGGCATTTTTAATGAAGTGGGCAATATCAACATTAAGGTGGCTAAAAAATATGGCGAAAATGATCGCTTTTTGGAAGATGTTATTATTCATGAATATTATCCCGATCGGGTTAATCGCACCGTGATTAAGGCCAAAAGAGGTGAATTGCGCAGCAAAACCACAGATGACAATTTGCAGTTGGTGCTTTTTGAAGGGAATCGCTATGAGGCCATAAAAGCACAAAAAAAGAAAGACCAAGATCGGGTGCCACATGCTAAGGTCTATTTTGAAGAATATGTGATGAATATTGACTTGTCTTCTTTTAATGATGTTGATCTTGAAGCTGAGGATATTAAAAGCTCCTACCGGATGCAAAAAGCAGATCAACTAAAGATCAGTATTGATACACTAGAGCGTGATTTTATTATAGAGAGAGAAGCTTTTAGTGAAAATTTTGGAAAAACCAGCATCATTGGAGAAGTGCAACGCCGCACACTCAATGAAGTAGAAATTGACACCTTTCCGCAAAACCCCTTGCATTTTTTAGGAAAAGACATTCCTTGGAAATACAACCAAGCCCTTACAACAGGCATTGATCAACTACGCCCATATATGCGGGATTTAAACCGAAAGCGATTGTTGTATTTCTTGCAACAAAAAAATATAAATCAACATAAAATTGTTTTGGAAGATAAATATGTGCTCATTTTTGCTTCTGTTTTGCTTTTTTTGATAGGCGCTCCCTTGGGAGCTATTGTTCGAAAAGGAGGCTTGGGCCTCCCTTTGGTACTTTCTGTTGTAATTTTCTTAACCTATCATTTTATTGGTGTTTTTGGAAAAAATGCAGCAGAAGACAACAGTATTAATCCCATAATGGGGGCATGGCTTTCTACACTTCTTTTAACCCCTTTTGCTTTTCTACTCACGCAAAGAGCTTCATCAGACAAAGGTTTTGTATCCTTAGATTCTTTATTTTTGGTCTTTCAAAAAATGGGGGGGCTATTTAAAAAAAGCCTAAAAAAGAAGAAAACAGATGACTGACTATCCACTTAACACCATAGAAGAAGCTATAGCAGCCATTGCCAATGGTGAAGTGATTATTGTGGTTGATGATGCCAATAGAGAAAACGAGGGCGATTTTGTGGCTGCTGCAGAAAAGGTGACTCCAGAAATGATCAACTTTATGGCCACCCATGGGCGTGGGTTGATCTGCACGCCTATATCAGAAGCTCGTTGTGAAACTCTTTCGCTCGAAAAAATGGTGCGCAACAATACTGATCCTATGGAAACCGCTTTTACCGTTTCTGTAGATTTGAAAGGAAATGGTGTTACCACTGGAATTTCAGCTCAAGATCGAGCTAAAACCATAAAAGCGCTTCTTGATCCTAATACCCAAGCCCGAGACTTATCACGTCCCGGACATATTTTTCCCCTAATTGCCAAAGAAGGAGGGGTGCTTAGAAGAACGGGGCATACTGAAGCGGCTCTTGATTTTGCCCGTTTGGCAGGGTTGCAAGCTGCGGGTGTTATTGTTGAAATAATGAACGAAGATGGGACTATGGCCCGCTTACCTCAACTGCTCAAGGTGGCTAAAAAATTTAATTTAAAAATTGTTTCTATTGAAGATTTAGTGTCCTACAGAATGCAGCATGACAGCCTAATTGTAAAAAAAATAGACACTACTATAGAAACCTTGTTTGGAAACTTTAGGTTGCGCGCCTATGAACAAACAACCAATAAAATAATCCATTTGGCATTGACTTGTGGTCAGTGGGAGGAAGAAGAAAGTATTTTAACTCGAATTCATTCTTCCAAAATCAGCAATGATGTTTTAGGCATGCTCGTTGGAGCAGAGCACCACGGCCTAGATGCTATTTTTAAGGTCATTAAAAAAGAAGGAAAAGGGGCTGTTTTGTTTATTAATAAAGAACAAGTGCCAGAAGATTTATTAGCTCGTATTAAGGCTTTAAAAGAATTGCAAGAAAAAGGAACAGTTGGGCAAACCCCTCCCTTGACTATGGATGAAAAAGATTATGGGATTGGCGCTCAAATTTTGCACGATTTAAACATTAAAAAAATACGGGTCATAAGCAATTCTAAGCAACCACAACGGATTGGAATTACGGGCTATGGACTGACCATAGAAGGTCGGGTAGGCTATTGATCCACCCAAAGTTTTAGTGCCAACAACACAACCATCACAAATAAAAAAATCCGAATAAAACGATCTCCCCTATTCACCGACCATCTGCTGCTAAGCCAAGCTGACAAACCACTTCCTGAAGCCATCCATAAACCGGGCTCCCAAGCCACAGCACTGTGAGTTGAGAAAAAGAACAGGGCAACTACTGTATAAATTGTAACCACGCTCACCTTAACTGCATTGGCTTTGACTAAAGAGAGGTGATTCAATTGTGTTAAAATTAATAAGATCACAAATCCAATGCCGGCATTGATAAAACCACCATAGATGCCCACGAAAAAAAAGAGAAGCATGGACACATAACGATTGAATCCCGTAAGCTTGGGCAATTTGTTTGGCAGATTGTGCTGCTTTTGAAAGAGTATGAGCAGCCCTACCCCTAACATTATAAGAGCAAGAATTTTATTGAAAAGAGCCCCTTCAATTTCAAGTGCAATTTGAGCCCCCACAAGAGCACCAAGAGTGGCAGTAAAACCCAAATACCAATCAAAAGGGGCGGTTTTGACACCCTTACTTCTAAAGCCAAATGTGCCCGAAAGAGATTGCACTAAAATAACAATACGGTTGGTGCCATTGGCTATTTGAGGGGGTAGCCCTAAAAAAATTAAGACGGGAAGGGTTAACAACGAACCGCCTCCCGCCAGCGTATTGATAATGCCAGCCACAAAACCTACCCCTATTAGAAGCGCTATTTCTAAAAATGTATCCATTGGGTTTAAGATACCTCATTTTAGGCAAAAGGGAAGGCAAAGAAATGTTTTCTAATCTAAAAAACATACTATATTTGCACTTCCAAATGGAGAAATGGCAGAGTGGTCGAATGCGGCAGTCTTGAAAACTGTTGAGGGTCACA
>CAYLUQ010000008.1:0-94985 GCA_964386915.1 uncultured Flavobacteriaceae bacterium
TTCGATATGATTCGCGCTTCTGTATACCTTATGGTCGCAGGAATCTTGATTTCAGTAGCAACAGCAATGAAACTTCCGCTGTCAACTACCTATGTGACTTTTATGGTAGCAATGGGTACCTCTCTTGCAGATCGTGCTTGGGGTAGAGATAGTGCTGTTTATCGTGTCGCAGGAGTTTTGAGTGTGATTGGAGGTTGGTTTTTAACGGCCATAGGCGCTTTTATTGCCTCTGGAGTTGTGGTTTATCTCATACGTTGGGATAAAGCAACTATGATCCCTGTTTTATTGCTTTTAACTATTATGCTACTCATTCGTAACTTCCTTAGACACAAAAACAAATCCTCCCAAGTCAGTCATAAGGAATTAAAAATGTCTGAGAGTAGCACGGTACAAGGAATCATTTCTGAAAGTGCTGATAATATTGTTAATGTAGTTACAAGAGCAAAAAAGATTTATGCTACGATTCTTAAGGGTCTTTCTACTCAAGATTCGGACGTCCTTAAAAAGAGTAAAAAAGGAGTAGCAAAACTCGATGAAGAGATTGAAGAACTACGCGACAATATCTTCTTTTTGATTAAAAATTTGGATGAAACCAGTGTAAGGGGAAGTAGTTTTTACATTTTAATTCTCGCCTATTTGACAGATATTGCCCAGTCACTTGAATTCATTTCTAAAAAGAGTTTTAAGCATGTAAACAATCAACATCAAAAGTTAAAGTTCAAACAGTTCAAAGACTTAATGGAAATGGAAGACCGATTGAATATGATGTATGATGAGGTTGTGGAGATTTTTAATAGTAGAAAGTTTGAAAGAATATCCTTGGTATTGGCTCAAAGAGAGGAAATCATCACGTTTATTTCTGAAAAGATAAATGCTCAAATAGAACGCACCCGTTCAGAAGAGTCCAGTCCAAAGAATACATCACTCTATTTCAATATTCTTTTAGAAACAAAAGATTTGGTGAATAATATTCTAAACCTTCTTGAAGAATACCATTCGAGTTATAGAAAGTAGTAGAGATACTTTGGAGAGTAAAACTTTTGGTTATTTTTAAAGAACTTCTCCTCGTTTACTGTTGTAGATTAATAACTTTGTCTTATGAATTGGGAGGCATTACTTTCACTAAAACGCTATGGCGATACCAACAAAAGGCTGAGAACTGAGCAAGATGATCTGCGTCTTGGCTTTGAGGTGGATTACGACCGTATTGTATTTTCAAATGCCTTTAGAAGTTTACAAGACAAGACACAAGTCATTCCTTTTTCCAAAACCGATTTTGTGCACACCCGCCTGACCCATAGTTTAGAAGTTTCTGTAGTGGCGAGAAGTTTAGGCCGTTTAGCTGGAAAATCCCTCTTGGCTAAACATCCCCACTTAAAAGCCACTTTGGGCTATCGGGCTCAAGACTTTGGAGCTATTACAGCCGCCGCCGCCTTGGCCCATGACATTGGCAACCCGCCTTTTGGACATAGTGGTGAAAAAGCCATTGGTCATTTTTTTAAAAATGGAGCAGGTCAAATTTTTCAAAAAGAATTAACCCCCATGCAATATGAAGATCTATGTTCTTTTGAAGGCAATGCCAATGGGTTTAAAATACTAACCGCTTCAAGCCCCGGCACTCCCGGGGGTTTACGCTTAAGTTATGCTACCCTAGGTGCTTTTATCAAATATCCAAAGGCCAGTTTGCCCCATAAGCCCTCTGCACATGTAGCCGATAAAAAATTTGGCTACTTTCAATCCGAGCAGCCCTTTTTTGAAGAGCTCATGAATGAGCTCTCTTTAAATGATGGTGCTCAATATTTTAGACATCCCTTGGCCTATCTTGTTGAGGCAGCCGATGATATCTGCTACACCATTATCGATTTTGAAGATGGGATTAATTTGGGGTGGATAGAAGAAGAATATGCCCTAGAATATTTAATCAATTTGGTACGAGACGATTTAGACACTAAAAAATATACTTCCCTTTCCTATAAAAATCAACGCTTAGGCTATCTTAGAGCACTCGCCATTAATAAATTAATTGGCAATGCGGTGTCTCTATTCATGACACATGAAGAGGAACTATTGCAGGGAACCTTTTCCAAAGCCTTGATGGATAAAAGTGCTTACAAAGCGCAAATGGAGGATATTATTAAAATTAGTGTGCAAAAAATTTACGAATCACCCGTAGTGATCCAAAAGGAAATTGTAGGTTATAAAGTAATTAGTACCCTCTTAGATGGATTGGTTATGGCAGCCTATAGAACCCATACAGGCCAAGCGGACACCTACGATAAACTTCTTTTTAAAGCGGTTCCACAGGGTGCCATAAATACCCAATCTTCTGTTTATGAAACCCTTCTTAGTGCGAGCTCCTATGTAGCAAGCCTTTCAGATAGTAAGGCGTTAGAATTAGCACAAGATATCGGATTTTAGGGGGCATTAGAGTACACCATATTCTTTTATTAGATTTGCAATTAAAAATTAGCTATGCGTTGGATATTTTTCATCCTTTTTCTAGGCGCTTTAGAGTGGTATGCTTTTCAAGCCATTAAGGCAAGCACCAATCAACGATTTTGGTGGTGGTTTTATGTAGCCATAGCATCTATCATGCTGCTCAACTTTGTGATTACGGTTCTTCAATTTGACCGTAGTCAGGGCATTAGCACCTACGAAACCTATTCCTTTGGTTTGTTTTTTGCACTTTTCATTTTCCAGCTGATGGTGGGCGGCCTGCTGTTGGCGGAAGACCTTTTTAGAGGGCTTAAAGGACTTGTGCATGTAGTCACCCAAACCACCAATGCTGAACAACGCTATGTTCCCACACGAAGAAAGTTCGTATCACAAATAGCCATTGCCATTGGGTTGCTACCCTCCGGAGCGTTGCTCTATGGCATGCTGCGTGGCAAATATAACTATCAAGTTTTACGCTATACCCTCACCTATGAAGATTTGCCTGAGGCCTTTGACGGTTTTCAAATCACGCAAATTTCGGACATTCACAGTGGCAGTTTTGACAACCCCGAAAAAGTACAATATGGCATTGATTTGATCAACCAACAAGCTTCAGATGTTATCCTTTTTACGGGAGATTTAGTCAACAATGTAGCTGATGAAATGCTGCCTTGGCAAGATCATTTTGCACAACTCAAAGCACCTTCAGGAGTTTTTTCGGTTTTGGGCAATCATGATTATGGAGACTATCACCAATGGCCCTCAGAACAAGATAAAACCAACAACATGCAACAACTTTTTGAGTTGCAAAGAAAAATGGGCTGGCAATTGATGCGTAATGAAAGTCATTTTATTGCACGAGGAACAGAACGCATAGCCTTGGTTGGGGTTGAAAATTGGGGGAAAGGTTTTAAACGTGCAGGCGATTTAGAAAAAGCTTTAGAAAACATTCAACAGCACGATTTTAAAATCTTACTGTCTCATGACCCCTCGCATTGGGAAGCTGAGGTCTTGCCTCACCCTTTCCCAATTCATTTAACTCTTAGTGGGCATACCCATGGCATGCAATTTGGAATTGAAATTCCGGGCTGGATCAAATGGAGCCCTGTTAAATGGCGCTACAAGCAATGGGCGGGCATCTATGAAGCAGGACAACAAAAAATTAATGTCAATAGAGGATTTGGCTTTTTAGGCTATCCCGGCCGTTTTGGTATTTGGCCTGAAATTAGTGTGATCACTTTAAGACGGTCAAAAACAACGGTTTAGACAAATTCTTTTACATTTGTTCTTAGAACCTTTGATTTAAAGACAACCACTATGTCAAAATTTGGTGAATTAGTAGATGACAAACAACCCTTGTTGTTGGTGTTCTATAGTCAAGATGATCAAGTGTCTGAGACCATGCACCCTGTTTTAAAAGATGTTGCGGCAGCATTGGGAGACAAAGGAAAAGTAATCAAAATTGATGTTGAAAAGAACCCTAAATTGGCTCAAGCGCTTCGCGTGAAGGTGTTGCCCACGCTGATGATCTATAAACTCAGTGAAATGGTCTGGCGCCAAAGCGGCGATCAAGATGCCAACACACTCATTGGACTACTGAAAGATTATATATAATCTTTTTCTTTTCGCTATTCTACTTCTATAGAAAATAGGGCCTTGGTGGTATCATAGTCTTTCTGAAGACTGTCTAACAAGGCTTTGGAACCTCCCTCTGATACAATAGACAACAGAAACCGATAATCTAAAAACTCACTTTTTATGGGTTGTTCATATTGTTTTTGACTTTCTGCAGAAACTTGGCTGTAGAGCTTAAGTCTTTTTTTAAGTTCTCGATTCACCAGTTGTGCTAAATCAGAAGCTTTGTCCGTCGCATTAGCCATAAAATAGCCCTCCACAAATTCACTCAATAACGAATAATAATCATATTCTCCGTAGAGATATATAAAAGGTTTAGTTGCGCTTAAAAATTGATCAATAGCAGTCTCTAGAAGGGCACTGTCTTCGTTGGCATGAACGGCTTCTACCAAAGTTCTATAGCGTTCAATTTCGGTGATAATTTCTTCACCCAATTCATATTGAAAATGGGGTTCAAGCGATTCAAAATAAGCGAGCCTACTTTGGTATTTTTCTGCCACAGCTTTAAAAAGTTCTTGTGCTTTTTCTTCTTTTCCTATCCGATAGTATCCATCCACAAAAGGCACCAAAAGGCTGTAATAGCCAAAATAATCCAAAGGCATTTTTTCTAAAGCCAAATCAATTACATTTTCTGCTTTGACTAGTTTGTTTTCATTGATAAGCGATTCGGCTAAACGAGCGAGATTGGTCCGATAGGAAATACTGTTTTTTCGGGTTTCAGGATCGTGATAAATGTCTGGGCTATCGGCATTTCCCCATTCCCAATCCATGACAATATCATACATGCTGTCGGCATCAATGCGGCCCATTAAATAGGGATTATTTTTACCTAAATCGCTTCTAATAGGCACCAACTTATAGACCAAGCCTTCCAATTCTAAATAATTTTTCATCCAGATATATTCCGATTCGGCATAGCTACCTCCGGTGAAATAGAGCGGTCGTTTCCAATCGTTATTGGCCAAAATATCTAGCATCATGAGCTGATTTTTGGTGATGCCCGTTTCGGGTAAGTCAATGTCAATATAGGGCACAATTTTATCGGCATCTTTGGGGGCAACCAAGCCACTTTCTAAAACATTTTCTTTGTTAACGGGCACTCTAATTTTATTGGTGGGATAGAAAACAGATTCTTGTTGACTTTTAGGCAATTGATTGGGGTCTTCACCTGAACTGAGCAATAAGTTTTTGAGTTTGGTTCGGGGGTGGTCGCTGGCCACCCAATTCACAAAGTCTTTGATGTCCCATCGAAGCGAATCGGCCAAAGGTTGATAGCGAATATAATCACGCACCCCATAAGCATAGAGTGGATGGGTGAGTTGTGAGGGAATGGGTTCGCTTTCATAGGTTTTGCGCTTCATCTGATCAATATACCAGTCGGTGGCTAAAAGGCTGGTGTTAATGGTGCGCACATCGGTGCGGAAGCCTTCAATTTCTTGTGCATACCATAGGGCAAAGGTGTCGTTGTCTCCAATAGAAAAGATCATGGCACCGCTGTCTTTTTGAATGGATTGAAGATAGGATCGTGCAATGGACTGCGCTGTGTAGCGGTTAGATCGATCGTGATCATCCCAATTTTGATAGGCCATTAAAAAAGGAACGGCCAAAAGACAAAGGCCTAAACCAAGGCTTTGCAAAAGGGTTCCTGTATTAATTTTTTGCAGTTTTTGTAATAGGGCGTGGGCACCCAAACCAATCCAAATGGCAAACACATAAAAAGAACCTACTAGGGCATAATCGCGCTCACGGGGTTCAAAAGGGCGTTCATTTAGATATACTTTTAAGGCCAAGCCCGTAAATAAAAACAACAGCAGTAAAACCCAAAAGCGTTTGGGGTCTTGTTGATAGAGAAAATAAAGTCCTACGAGACCTAATAAAAAAGGTAAAAAGAAATAGGTATTGCGTGCTTTGTTGTTTTTGGCATCAATATCTAAGTTGCTTTGGTTGCCTAAACGCAAGCTATCTATAAAGGGAATGCCACTAATCCAATTGCCATTTAGCAAATCGTAATTCCCTTGCTTATCATTTTGTCTGCCCGTAAAATTCCACATCAAATAGCGCCAAAACATATAGCCCATTTGAAACTCAAACATGAACTGCAAGTTGCTCCAAAAGGAGGGTTTTTCTATGGTTAAATATTGCGAAAAGGTTTTGAAAAATTGATGATATTCCTCGCCGGAGGCTACTCCCTCCGCAATTTGTTGCCTAAATTCATTCACCCGGTTTTGTAATTGCGAAACCGAACGATAGGCCGGAGCAACGGAAAATGCTAAGGGCCCCGTAAAATTCATATAGTTGGCGGCATATTCTGCATTGTGCATGCGGGGCAAAAACCCTTTGTGATCTTGGTGGGTATTGTAGCGTGCTTTTTCCCAATGATTCACAATGATATATTTTCCTGAAGTTAAATCACGTTCGTATTTGGGTTTGTCATCAATAAAAGGAACTTCAGGGTCTTGCCCGGCATACATATCGGTATACATAGGGCCATAAAACAAATGCGTTTCTGGATATTGTTCCAAATTATAATAAGCCAAGAGCAAGCGAGCATCAGAAGGGGCGTTTTCATTGATCACCGTGTTGGCATTGGCGCGAATAGGAATCATAATCCAAGAGGAAAAGCCCAAGAGCACAAAGAGAATGCACAAAAGACCCGTGTTGGCATTGACCCAATTTTTCTTTCGGGTGTAGCGCAATCCGAAATAGAACAGTGCAACAAAGACTAAAGCTGCAATCACGGTGCCGCTGTTGAACGGAAGTCCGAAGGTGTTTACAAAAAAGACTTCTGCTTTTCCAAAAAACGCTAGGGTGAGGGGCAATAAGAGTTTAAAAATAAAGAGGAGCACAGCTACCGATAGCACATTGGCCATTAAAAATCCTTTAATACTAATTTTGGAGGTGTTTTTAAAATAGTAGAGCATGCCTAAAGACGGAATGGTCAACAGTGCCATGAAGTGCACGCCAAAGCACAAACCAATGACAAAGGCCATGAGCAACAACCAACGATCACCTCGAGGGGTGTTCATTTCTTGTTCCCAGCGTAGGCCCATCCAAAACAAAAGGGCAAGTAAAAACATAGCCATGGCATAGACTTCTGCCTCAACGGCATTAAACCAAAAACTATCCGAAAAGCAAAAGGCTAGTGCGCCCACTGCAGCACTTCCAAAAAAGCCTATTTTTTTAGATGTGGTGTCTAAATTGGAAAAGGAAGGAAGTTTACGCATTAAGAGGGTAAGCGTCCAAAAGAGAAACAAAATGGTGAAAGCACTTGAAAAAACAGACATATAGTTCACCATTAGGGCAATTTTTTCTGGGCTAGAGGCAAATAGTGCAAAAAAGGCACCCATCATTTGGAAGAAGGGTGCCCCAGGAGGGTGCCCTACTTGAAGTTTTGCCGATGTAGCAATATATTCTGCACAGTCCCAATAGCTAGCTGTGGGCTCTACTGTGGCACCAAAAGTGAGTAGCGCGATCGAAAAAATAATCCAACCCAAGAGGTTGTTCCAAAAAGCATAGGTTTTTGTTGTCATATGTTTGTAAAGGCCTATGCGAAAGTAAGCATAAATAAAGGAAGAGAAAATCTTTTTGAACCCTTTAAAAAAGGTTTAACGCTCTTGGCACTTGTTTTCTTTTGGAGGCAATTTGAAGCTGCTAGAACGAATTTATTAAAAGGCTTTTAAATATTCTAAATTTTTCTAAATTTGCATCGCTTATGGCCTATGGTGTAACTGGCAACACGTCTGATTTTGGTTCAGAAGAGTCTAGGTTCGAGCCCTAGTAGGCCAACAAAAAAAGGGGATTTCTTGTGAAATCCCCTTTTTTTTATCCCACAAGGGGTTTATCTGTAATGAAAGGCTGGTTATAGTGTCTTCTTCCCGTAGCGCGATAGAGTGCATTGGCTAAAGCTCCAATAACGGGTGGAAATGTGGGCTCTCCCAAGCCAGTAGGCGCAATTTCATTTTGCACAAAATCTACTTGAATTTTTTTAGGTGCTTCACTATGACGAATCAAACGGTAAGTGTCAAAATTTTGCTGTTGGGGCACACCCTCTTTAAAACTCATAGCGCTATAGAGTGCATGACCAATTCCATCCACAATGCCTCCTTCAGAAAGGTTAATGGCAGCATCGGGATTCACCACAATGCCACAGTCAACAGCACAATAAACCTTTTCAACAACGGGTTGACCGTTTTCAACGACCATATCTAAAACGTTGGCCACATAGGAGTTGTGACAGAAATAAGCGGCAACACCTCGGTGAAGTCCACTGTCATTGTCACCCCAATTGGCTTTTTCACGCACCAGTTCTAAAACACCGGCATAACGAGCGGCATCATAATCGTTATTTTCACCAACGGGATTGCTTTGAGCTCGTACTAATAAATCCAATCGAAATTGAATAGGGTCTTTTCCTGTTGCTTCAGCAACCTCATCTAAAAAGGCTTGCTCAGCTCCAGCAATAAAGTTAGAGCGTGGGGCTCTAAAAGCGCCCACAGAAATATTGGATTCAACTTCCCATGTTTCGGCTAAATAATGATCAAGCGCACCTGCGGGAAAACGATTTGCCGCCAAGGGGCTTTCTGGAACTCCTCCGGCTTTTACGTGAAAGGCAATGAGGTTGTTCTCTTGATCTAGAGCAGCTCTATAGGTTGCCCGATAAGCAGGGCGATAGGATCCTTGAGTCATATCATCCTCTCGGGTATAAATGAGCTTGATAGGCGCTTTCATTTCTTGAGAAATGGCTGCAGCTTCAGTGAGAAAATGGCCATATAATCTACGGCCAAATCCACCTCCCATACGTGTCATTTGAATATCGATCTTTTCTACTGGCATACCCAATCGGTGAGCCACACTTTTTTCCATAGCTTCTGGCGTCTGAATAGGCCCCACTAGCGTGGCTTGGTCTTCAGTCACATCGGCAAAAAAGTTCATCGGTTCAAGGGTGTTGTGTGCCAAGTGAGGACAGGTATAGGTTCGTTCGATTATGGTTGCCGCTTTTTTAAACATAGCTTCCGGGTTACCATCTTTGCGAACAGTTTTGGCCTTTTGCGTATCCATCCAAGCCATCTTTTTCTCATGGTCTGAAGTGTTTTCTAGCCCACTTGGGACTTTAGCGTCGAATGAATTTCCTCCAAAACCTTGAATTTTTTCTACTTTTTCGGAGGCTTTTACCCACTGCACCTCAAGGGCTTTTTTGGCCTGCATAACTTGCCAAGTGGTAGCCCCAACCACCACAGCAATTTCGTTAAACGAATCGGTATCACACCACTGTTTAGCATAGTCATCTAAAACGGTTTTGATTGTAAAAACAGCTTTAATGCCAGGCATTTGTTCTACCGCAGTTGCGTTCATGTCTTTAAACTCCATGCCAAAGGCTGGGGGGTGTATGATCATGGCAATGAGCATCCCTTCTTTTTTATAGTCTAGCCCAAAGAGGGGTTTTCCGGTCACAATTTTTGGTCCGTCAACATTTTTTCTTGAAGTACCAATAATTTTAAAATCTTTCAAGTCTTTTAAGGCTACACTCTCGGGAACCTCAATTTGAGCGGCAGCAGATGCCATCTCGCCATAGCTGGCTTTTTTGTTGGTAGCTTCGTGGTAGAGCATACCAGCATCTGTGCTAATTTCATTGGAAGCAACACCCCAGGCCTTGGCGGCCGCTTCTTTTAGCATATGCCGAGCGGTGGCTCCTGCCATTCTAAGGCTTTCCCAACCTTGTCTAATAGATTGACTTCCACCCGCTAATTGTCTTCTAAAAATCGCTGTGTTTAAAGGGGCCTGTTCTACTATCACATCATCCCATAGGGCATCTAATTCTTCTGCAACAATCATGGGCATTGATGTTTTTACATTTTGTCCTATTTCCGGATTGGGTGACATGATAGTGACCAAACCATTGTCACCTATTTTTAAGAACCCATTCAATTCAAACCATTCTTTGGGTAATGCTTTTACTTTTTCAGCCGACATTTCACAAGAAGCTAACCAAGGAAACCCTAACATAAGGCCTCCTCCAACTACACTGCTTTTTTGGATGAAAGATCGTCTTCCGTATGAGATTTTTGCTCGCGCCATGATGTTTTAATTTAAGTTATAAGGGTTAAGAATTGGATGCTGTTTTCACAGCAGCTTTTATTCGAGTATAGGTGCCACAGCGGCAAATATTTCCGTGCATAGCATTTTCTATCTCTTGGTCAGTTGGATTGGGGTTTTCTTTCAAAAAAGCCGCTGCCGTCATAATTTGACCGGCTTGACAATAGCCACATTGAGGCACATCATGTGCTAGCCAAGCTTGTTGCACCGGATGATCTCCGTTTTCGGAAAGGCCTTCTATGGTAGTGATTTCTTGGTCGCCCACAGCTGCAATAGGTAGTTGGCAAGAGCGAACTGCCACTCCATTGAGGTGAACGGTGCAGGCTCCACATTGGGCAATACCACAGCCAAATTTTGTGCCACTTAGGTCTAAATGATCACGAAGTACCCAAAGAATAGGGGTAGAAGGATCAGCCTCTACCTCACGAGTAGCTCCGTTAACGGTTAATGAATACGTTTCCATTGGGTTCTAATGTTTAAGTAGTTAAACTATAAATGTATGAATTTTATGCTAAATGGCAAAGGTCGAAAATAAATGCTTACTGTGACCAAGCTGTGGGTTTTCTATCCCAACGATGGGATTGTAATTCACGGTGTAAAGTTGCTTCTAAATAGGCCCCGTCGCTACAACTCACATTGGACAGTACATTTTTATGCTTTCGCATTCCCGGTATAATGGTGTGTACACTTTTATTTTTTAAAATAAACCGCAGGGCCATTTCGGCCATGGTCATGTTTTCTGGCACTAAGGGCCTAAGCAAATCTGCCCGATCGGCACTTGCTGCTAAGTTTTCAGGCACAAAATAAGTGCCACGCCAGTCTCCTTCCGGAAAAACGGTGTCTCGTGTGATGTTTCCTGTTAGGGTTCCTTCGTCAAAAGGGACACGGGCAATGATGCCTATATTGTGGGCATCGCAAAAGGGAAACAATACATCTTCGGGGGCTTGATCAAAAATATTATAGATCACTTGAACGGCATCAATCTGACCTGTTTTGAGTGCTTCCATTCCATTTTCGGGTTCCCAACGATTCATGCTTATGCCCATAGCCGCTATTTTCCCTTCTTTTTTAAGGTCTTCAATGGCGCGTTGCCATTCTTCACGTTCTGACCATCCGTCATCCCAAGTATGAAATTGCATCAAATCAATTTGTTCTACCCCAAGGTTTTGGAGGGTTTTTTCGGTATAGGTTTTAACGTGTTCGGTAGGATAAGAATCTTCAAATCTATATGTTGGTCTAGCTGGCCATTGAAAGTTTTTAGGTGGAATTTTACTAGCGGTATATAACTTTTGCTGGCTATGTCTTTTTAAGAGTTTTCCCAACAGGCGTTCGCTGTGCCCTTCGCCATAGCCCCAAGCCGTATCAAAAAAATTCACACCATGCTCTACGGCTAAATCGAGGGCTCGTTCAGACTCTTGGTCATCTGATTCTTTCCAGCCCCCCATGCCCCACATGCCATAACCAATTTCACTCACGGACCATTGGGTGCGTCCAAATTGTCTAAAATTCATCTGTTTTTATGTTTAAATAGTTCATTAGAGCTTCTTCTGATTGCCATTCGTTTTTGGGGCGTTTTCCTTGTGAAAAAACAAGTAGCTTTTCTCTAGGAAGCAGTTCAAGAACCCCTTCATCCCAAAGCTTGTTCTGGGGGTCAACAGGATTCAGTTTGAGGTGTTGTGCCAAAAAGGCATAGGTTGCTTTTCGTTTTGAAGGGCCATAATTGTGTTTTTCATTTGCCAAATGAACATTTTTCACACGGTTCTCCTTTCCCCATTGTTGATAGACTTTTTGCAAATAGGGAAATTCTACCTGAGGGGTGTTTTTGGTCCAATCGGCACCATCAGAAACCAGCAGTTGGGGTTTAGGAGCAAAAGTGGCCGCAATTTCTACGTTGTTGGTCTGAAAGTTGTTGTTTTTGTGAATGGGCATGCCACTTTCGCAAGCGCAGCCACCAAAAAAATGGGCGGATACTTGCACCACAGGCACACTCACTTTTATGCGTTCATCTAGCGCAGCCAAAATAAAGGTTTGGGTGCCTCCACCCGATGCTCCAGTCATGCCAATGCGTTTGGGGTCAATGTCTTCTCTTGAAAGCAAGTAGTCCAAAGCTACTTTGCTATTCCAGGTTTGCAATAAGAGTGAAATCGGCATTTTGTGGTTAAGGGGTGTGCTTTCGGTATAGCCCACCATATCATACATAAACACTACCGCTCCCATTTTAGCCAATTGAGCGCATCTAATTTGAACATCCTCACTAAAACGAGCTTCTTTAAAATGTCCGTGGGGACTTAAAATTCCGGCAAATGAATTTTGATTTGCGGTTGGCACGTAGAGGTTGCCGGTGAGATAAAACCCTGGAAAACTTTCAATACTAATGTTTTGAACTTGATAGCCGTCTTTAGTTATGGGGCTACTTACATAAACATTTTTATTCCAGCTTTCATTTTTGATTTTGTCCCATTGCAAGCCCTCTTGTAGCTGGGCTATAATTTGTTTTTTACGTTTTTTCCACTCCTTTTTAGAGTTCCAAGTTTGGGCCAGAGAATCCATCACTAAAGCGGCTTCGGCTTCGGTCCAATAGGCTCCTTGACACAGGTTTTCTTGTGCATGAAGACCCATAAAGAGCCCCCAAAAGAGTGAGAACAAGAGTTGTTTTTTAATCACTTCAATCCTAAATTAAAGGAAGGAAGATACTATAAATTCTTAAAAAGAAGAAGTTGTTTTGCCTATTGGAATTTAAATCAAAAACATGTGCATAGATCCTTAAAGAACACGCACAATTTCGGGTTAAGTGATATTATAAATGTCTCACACAATAGGTGCAGCCTCTTTTTCAAACCCCTGAACTCCTTGAACGGTTGTATATTTTAAGGTGTATTTTTTATTGGGGTTAATGATTTTATAAGCTGCTTGCACCGCCAAAGAAATAAACCTTGCTGAACTGATGCGATTAATGGACGGCCCTATTGCCATGTTGCCCTGCGTGTCACTCAACTATTATGCCTCCTGTGAAGAATGCGACGAAGAAACCTGTCAGATTAAACCTGTTTTTGAAAAAATAAGAGACAAAACCCTTGAAGTGCTCTACGATGCTACTGTTGAGAGCATGCGTAAAGTTTTATAGGCCGCTAATATAACTCCCAAAGGCATCTTTAAACTGAAACCCTTCTAAGGTTCTATATTTATTTAATTTTTTATAGGCCTCTAGCCCCCACAATAGAAATTCAATTAAGAAATACCGATCTTCTGGCAAACCATTGGGTTGATGCTTTTTAAGGAGGGTATCAACACCGGGAATGTCATCCAGAGTCTTTTGATATTCTTTGTCTGAAAAAGTATCTTCTAAATACAATTCGTTGTCTTGAAAAAACCACCCTAAAACTTCGTCATAGGGGCCTTCTTGATCTTGTTTTTCTAATTTTTCAATTTTGGGAAAATAAGAAGGTAAAAGGGTTTTGACAGATTGTGAAATGAGGTGGTAAGAAATTTGTTCGGCCCCTTCTTGTTCACCTTCATACACGAGCTCAATTTTTCCATTAATGGAGGGTATGATGCCTAAAAAATCAACCAAGCGAATAGTTGTTTTAGCTTCGCCACTCTTCAATAGTCTTCTTTCTGCGGTACTGATCAAATTTTCAAAAGAGGTGATGCTCATACGAGCACTTACACCACTTTTAGCATCTACATACTCGCTTTTACGCGCCTCAAATCCAACCTGCTCCAAAATATCTCGTGCCAATTCTGGAATGTGAAATTTACTGATTCTGTCTTTTTCAAAAGAGGCCTCTTGTTTGGTAATGGCTTTGGCCATTTCAAGATTGTGAGGATAGTGGGTCAAAATTTGAGAACCAATACGGTCTTTTAGGGGGGTGACAATGCTGCCGCGATTGGTGTAGTCTTCCGGATTGGCCGTAAATACAAATTGTGGTGCCACTGGTAAACGTAACTTAAACCCCCTAATTTGAATTTCTTTTTCTTGCAAAATGGAAAACAAAGCTACTTGAATGCGTGCTTGTAAATCGGGTAATTCATTCAACACAAAAATGCATCTGTGGGCTCTTGGAATCATACCAAAATGAATGACGCGTTCATCGGCATAAGACAATTTTAAGTTGGAAGCTTTTATGGGATCCACATCTCCAATTAAATCGGCAACAGTAACGTCAGGGGTTGCTAATTTTTCGAAAAAGCGATCGTCACGGTGCAGCCAAATAATTGGGGTTTTGTCGCCTTGTTGCGCAATTCTATTTTTAGCTTCTCGACTAATGGGGTCTAGAGGATCATCGTTTACTTCTGAACCTTCTACAACGGGAACCCACTCGTCTAAAAGTTGCGTCATTTGCCGAGCCAAACGAGTTTTGGCTTGTCCTCTAAGTCCTAAAAGATTGATGTTATGGCCCGATAAAAGGGCCCGTTCTACATCCGGAATTACGGTATTTTCATAGCCAATGAGCCCCTCAAAACTAGGCAGACCCTTTGCCAATCGTTCTCTTAAGTTGTCTCCAATTTCTTCTTGGATACTTTTGGGTTTATAGCCTGATTTTTTTAATGCTCCAAGGGTTGTTATTGCTTTTATATTCATTGCTTTTTTTTCAAATATTATAGGTTTAGAGGGGGCTATTCAATTCGTTTTTTTCGGTTGGTTTCATAATCTTCAAATAGCATTTCGCCCAAGCCTTTTAAGCCCGTGAAAAAGGCTTTGCCCTGATTGGCTTGTGTAAATTCTCGAACAAATTGTTTGAGATAAGGGTCTTGGGCAATCATAAAAGTGGTGATAGGAATATGCAGTTTTTTAGCTTGCTGGGCCATATTGTAGCACTTTTCTACTATGGTTTCATCCAAGCCCACGCTATTTTTATAATAGCTCCCATCGGGCAATTTAAGACAGCTGGGTTTGCCATCTGTGATCATAAAGATTTGCTTATTGCTGTTCTTTTTGCGCCTCAAAATATCCAAGGCTAATTCTAAGCCTGCTACGGTATTGGTGTGAAAAGGGCCAACTTCCAAATAGGGCACTTCTTTGAGCGTAATAGGCCAGGCATCATTTCCAAAAACTAAAATATCTAGGGTGTCTTTGGGGTAGTGGGTGGTGATTAATTCGGCTAGGGCCATAGCTACTTTTTTGGCTGGGGTAATCCGGTCTTCTCCATAGAGAATCATACTGTGGCTAATATCAATCATCAAAACGGTACTCATTTGGGTATTGTAAAAGCTGTCTTCCACCACTAAATCTTCATTTTGCAGTGTAAAATCTTGACCCATACTCCTTATCTGTGCGTTTTTGATGCTCTCAGTTATGGCAATTTTTTCTACAGCATCTCCAAATTGGTAGGCTTTGAATTCTCCCGTATCTTCTTGTCCAGTGCCTGTTTTTTTGGTTTTATGATTTCCAGCCCTTGTTTTTTTTAGTTTCCCAAAAATTTGATTTAGGGCATGTTCCCGCAATAATTTTTCAGTTTTTGGGGTGAGTTCAAAACCCTCTCCATTTCCACCAGAACCTGTTCTGGGTTTTACAAACGATTTATTAATTAAGTCTTCAATGAAATCGTCAATGGTATAATTTTCATCGGTTAGCTTGTATTCTTTGTCTAGTTCACGCAGCCAGGCAATGGCTTCGTCAAAATCACCTGAAGTATGGGTGATCAGTTCTTTGAAAATTTCAAACAATCTTTCAAAAGGGGTTTGTTTTTTCTTTTGGTATTTTTTAAATAAAAATCCCGAATGAAGCACATTTTTAGGCATCAATATTTCTTTTTAACAGCAACGATCCAAAGATAGTTGAAATGGAGAGAACCCAAAAAATGAATTGAAAAAATCAGTTTGTGGCAAGCGACTTGATATATTCCTCAAGCAAGGCAACACCTTCTATGTGTGCGCTAACACGACCAATTTCAGGCATACGAATGGCAGGGTCATTATTTTTCATGCGATAAATCAAGATCGATTCTTCTGGATATCCTGGCATGATATCATATTCAAAATCTCCGGAGCCTTTTCCCGCTGCAACGGGGGGTTTAAAAATTCCCCTTTTTCTTTGATCCATTTCTTGATAGGTAAGATAGAGGCCAGAATTTTTGGCACTGCCATCCACACGGTGGCAGTGGGCACAGTTAGCATAGAGATAGGCCTTGGCTCGTTCTTCAAGACCTCCAGTTTGTGGGTTGTTCCAAACAGGGAGTTTAGGCAATTGTGGGTGGGCATTGGGCAGCTCTAGAAGTCCCAAACTTTGAAATGTTTCCAATTGATTTTGAAGGCTGTTTATGGCCGAATATTTTTTATTGAGTTGAGCTGCTGTAGGACCTATGGGGGTAATTTTATTGTCTTTGTTATGACAGTTTTTGCATTCATTTAAATTAGGTATTCCATATTGAATGGTTTTAACTTGCTGTTTTTCATCGGTCCAACTCACCCTTTGTTCGCCCCCAACATAATTCAATTGAGCGTCTTTTTGATCTGCTGTCCAAATATAATTAAGGGGTTTCCACCCTTGGGGTTCGTGAATCAACAAACGCGTTTCAACGATTCGAATATCTTCATCGGGTTTGTTAAAGTCTTTTGGGTAATAAAAATTTTTGATCAGAATAGTGCCAACCTCAAAATCGAAAACGCCTTCTTCTGTATACTTCATTTTTGTATCCTTTGGCAGATAGATAAATCTTTTTTTATGGGCATAATCTGAAAATAAGGCATTGTTTAGGTCATAGGCATAAACCTGTTCTTGAGGTTCCAATTTTGCCAAGGGTAATGTAAAAAAAGAGTAGTCTGAAAGCCATTTTTTTTCTTGAATATTGGTCTCACTGAGAAGATCTTGTGCTTCTACCTTTAGGGCTTTTGGAGGTTTTTTGCTGACACGGTCTGCACAACTCATTAGGAGTGTTACGATGACCATCAAAAGGACTATATTTCGGAAATTCTTGTTTAGGAAATTCATCACCGGACGTTCGTCACATTAGGGAAATTTACAATTAAATGGGGTTAAATCATTAGAAAAATCTTCAAAATCATGAGCAGCGTCCATATAGACAAAGTTCACTTTTCCATTCTCTTGTAAGCAAATTTTGTGTTGATCGTCTTGTAGGGTTGCTCCAGCAGGCAAAATGCCATCATAGACAATGTCTGGAATGACGGCTTTATTTTTAAGTAGCATTAAAATCCCATATTCATTTGTAAGAGTTGGAAAACGATAGCTATTTTCAAAAAGGTTGCTAGAAATTTGAATATTCCCCGGATAGGGATTGTAGGAATTATCTTCTCTAAAATCCGATTCAACTGCCCGAATTCCTTGTGCACGTGCCTCATTAGCCAAGTTGTTGCTTTGACTGTCTCCATCGGTGGCAAAAATTTCATAACTCACAATTGATAAGTTGGAGGTTTTGTGGTTTTTAACAGTGTTTTCAAAAAAAGAAACGTTTTGTGTGGCCATAATAACCACACCTGTTCCTTTAGGGACTGCACTAACAATGGATCCTTTAACACCAAAATTTTTGGTGTTGTTGTTGTAAATAGTGTTGTTGTATGCTTTAACAGTATGCCCATAACGAGTTAATTTGGGCAGGTTAAAAATCAGCAGTCCACTAGTGTTTTCAAAAACCTCGTTGTTGTAAATTTCCACTCGAGTGCTATTTTCACTTTCAATGCCCGCAACATTATAAAAGGCTTTATTGTTGCGAATAATTACTTGGTCTGATTGTCCTACATAAATGCCGGCATCAGAAGCCCCAATAGCTTCACAGTTTTCAATAATAAGGTTGTTGCTCAAAACGGGATAAATGCCATAGGCACCATTTGCTGTTGAAGCTTTTCCGGTCCAAGCAGACCGAATATTTCTTATCAAAACAGTGTCACATTCTGTAATTTTAAGATTGTCGCCGGCGGCATCTTCAATGGTCATATCGGCTAGGGTAATATTTTGGCTATTGGAAATTATAATCCCTTGGGCACCTTTTGTTTGGCCCTTAAACGAAAGCACAGTTTTGTCCATGCCCATTCCCTTAATGGTGAGGTGTTTTTTTCCGCTGATACTCAGCTCTTGTGAAAACAAATAATGCCCTTCAGGCAATTGAATGGTAGCACTGTCTTTGGCCAGTATAAAGGCTTCCAAAATAGCCTCTTCCATATCCAAATAAGTTCGTTCGGGATTGTATTCGGGCATTTGAAGTTGGTTCAATACAACAACTGTCAAAACAACACCCATTAGAACTCCTATGAAAATTATTTTTTTCATCATCCGATATTTTCTATTCTAAATTGAGGCATCCATTATATTTGTTCTTGCTCAAAATTGCGGTTCAATTTTATGCCAAAAACTAGGTGATTACCTGTGCCTCAGGGTTCAACACTCATTTTCTTCATTAAATATAAAGAATTAAATATCAAATAATAGGCTATTATTCCTTATATTTGCACCGCATTTGGAAATATAAAAACAGAGGCGACCATTGAGTCCCTCTTTTTTTTACCATGAATTTTAAAGAAGAAGTTTCACGTTTGGTAGAATTGGCATTAGCAACAATGCCTCATTTGTTTTTGATCGAACTTAACATAAGTGCGGATAAAACGGTGAAAATTATTTTAGATGGTGACCCAGAAGTGCGATTAGAAGATTGTATGCAATTTAGTCGTGCCATAGAACACGAATTAGATCGAGAAGAACACGACTTTGCCTTGGAAGTTTCTTCAGCAGGTGTGGGCAGTCCTTTAGTGCAAAAGCGCCAGTTTCTCAAAAACATTGGACGTCAACTAGAGGTGGTTGTGCCCGGAGAAAAACCCTTTAAGGGTCTACTTATAGAGGCAAACGAAGAACAAATTGCATTGCAGTGGAAACAAAGAGAACCCAAACCGGTTGGGAAGGGAAAAATTACCGTAACGAAAAAAAAGACGCTCGCCTACGAAGCAATTGATCGAGCAAGAGTTGTATTATAACAGATTGAAAAAGACATGGAAAATTTAGCATTAATTGATTCATTCTCAGAGTTTAAAGATGAAAAACTAATTGATCGTGTAACCCTTATGGTTATATTAGAAGACGTTTTTCGCAACACCCTTAGACGTAAATTTGGGTCGGATGAAAATTTTGATATTATCATTAACCCCGATAAAGGCGACCTCGAAATTTGGCGTAACCGAATTGTGGTAGAAGACGGTATGGTAGAAGACCCCAATCAAGAGATTACCCTAACCGAAGCCCGCAAAATTGAACCCGATTTTGAAGTAGGAGAAGACGTTTCCGAAGAAGTTAAATTGATTGACTTGGGTAGAAGATCCATTCAATTTTTAAGACAAAATTTGGTGGCTAAAATTTTTGAGCACGACAGCACCAACACCTTTAAAGCCTTTAAAGATCGTGAAGGTGAAATCTATACTGCCGAGGTACATCACATAAGAAACAGAGAAATTATATTGCTCGATGACGATGGGAATGAAATTATTTTGCCTAAAGACCGACAAATTCCAAACGACTTTTTTAGAAAAGGAGACAATGTACGTGGGGTGATTGACACGGTAGAGTTGCGAGGCAATAAACCGCGCATAATTCTGTCGAGAACATCTCCTGTTTTTCTAGAAAAATTATTTGAGCAAGAAATTCCAGAAGTGTTTGACGGTTTGATTACCATTAAAAAAGCAGTTCGCATTCCAGGCGAAAAAGCCAAGGTGGCAGTTGATTCTTATGACGATCGCATTGACCCTGTGGGAGCCTGTGTGGGAATGAAAGGATCACGCATTCATGGCATTGTAAGAGAATTAGGCAATGAAAACATTGATGTGATTAACTACACCAACAACCTGCAACTCTTTATTTCAAGAGCCCTGAGTCCAGCCAAAGTCAATTCACTAAAAATTGATGAAGAAAACAAACGAGTGGAGGTCATTCTCAATCCTGAAGAGGTTTCTAAAGCCATTGGAAAAGGAGGAACTAACATTCGATTGGCGGGTAAACTCACCGGCTATGAAATTGATGTGTTTAGAGAAGGTGTGGAAGAAGATGTAGAATTAACTGAATTTTCTGACGAGATCGAAGAATGGGTGATCCAGGAGTTTAAAAAAGCCGGTTTAGACACCGCCAAAAGTGTCTTAGAGCTAGATGCCGAAGAACTGGTAAAACGAACCGACTTAGAAGAAGAGACCATTAATGAGGTGTTTAAAATCTTGAAAACCGAGTTTGAAGAATAGGCTGCCAAAAATTATTTTTACTTTTAACGTCCAGAACAACGCATATTTATGACAGACCAACCCAACATAAGACTCAATAAAGTTCTCAGAGAACTCAATATCTCCTTAGATCGGGTGGTAGAATTTCTAAATCAAAAAGGATTTGAAGTAGAACCCAGACCTACCACTAAGATTACAGAGGAGGTGCACCAAGTTTTGTTGGCTGAGTTTGCCACCGATAAATCCAAAAAAGACGCTTCTCAAGAGGTGAGTGAAGAAAAACGCAAGGAAAAAGAAAATTTGCGTTTAATTCAAGAAAAGAAGGAACAAGAACGTCAGGAAAAAGCTTCCCGTGTGGAGGTAATCAAAACGGCAAGAGTGGCTTTGGAAAAACCCAAAACACTAGGTAAAATTGATTTAGACAAAGATGTTAAAAAACCTACTCCAGCAGCCAAAACTCCTGCGGTAGAGGAAACACCAAAACCAGAACCTCAAAAAGAAGCAGCAGCTCCTGCAGCAATAGCTCCGGTTGAAGAAAGCCCCGCTCACGAAACGATAGAAACAAAATATCAAAAATTAACCGGGCCTAAACAAACCGGACAAACCGTAAACCTAGAGGCGGTTAAAGAAAAAGAAAAGACGGTTGAAGATGCCCGTCGAAAAAAGCGCAAGCGAATTAGCAAAGAAGCACCACCCAAAGCAAGAACAAAAAATCCTGCTAAAGGAAAACCCAAACAGGTTGTGCGCGATGAAGCGCAAGACGAAGATGTGCAAAAACAAATTCGAGAAACCCTTGAAAAGCTTCAGGGAAAATCGAATAAATCCAAAGCGGCAAAATACAGAAGAGACAAACGTGTTCAGCATCGTCAAAAGTCGGAAGAAGAATTGGCGCAGCAAGAAGCCGAGAGTAAACTACTTCGCGTAACGGAATTTATTACGGTTGGTGAAATTGCCACCATGATGGATGTGACCACTTCAGATATAATCTCAGCCTGTATGTCATTGGGTATTATGGTTACCATGAACCAACGCTTAGATGCTGAAACCCTAAGCATTGTGGCCGATGAATTTGGCTTTGAAGTTTCATTTGAAACCGCTGACCTCGAAGAAAATATTGAAACGGATGAAGATCTTCCGGAAGATTTAGAGTCTCGCGCTCCTATAGTAACCGTGATGGGGCATGTAGATCATGGGAAAACCTCCTTGTTAGATTATATACGCAACGAAAACGTGATTGCGGGTGAATCTGGAGGCATCACCCAACATATTGGAGCCTATGCCGTTACCTTAAACAGCGGTCAAAAAATTACCTTTTTAGACACCCCAGGACACGAAGCCTTTACGGCTATGCGGGCAAGAGGGGCTCAGGTAACCGATATTGCCATTATAGTGGTGGCGGCAGATGATGATATTATGCCCCAAACCAAAGAAGCCATTAGTCATGCCCAAGCGGCCAATGTGCCTATAGTATTTGCGATTAATAAAATTGATAAACCCACCGCAAACCCCGATAAAATTAAAGAAGCCCTAGCCGGGATGAATTTAATGGTAGAAGACTGGGGTGGTAAAATTCAATCGCACGATATTTCGGCTCTGAAAGGAACAGGCGTTAAAGAATTGCTTGAAAAAGTCTTGCTAGAAGCAGAACTTTTAGAGCTCAAAGCCAACCCCAACCGCAATGCTAAAGGAACCGTGGTAGAAGCCTTTTTAGACAAAGGACGGGGCTATGTTTCTACTGTTCTGGTTCAAAACGGAACCCTAAAAATGGGAGATTATCTCCTAGCCGGAAAACAAAGTGGAAAAGTAAAAGCCATCTTTGATGAGCGAGGTAAAAAATTGCAAAAGGCAGGACCTGCTACTCCCGTTTCTCTGTTGGGACTAGATGGTGCTCCTCAAGCGGGAGACAACTTTTTAGTTTTAGAAGACGAAAGAGAGGCCAAGCAAATTGCGGCTAAAAGAACGCAATTGGTTCGCGAACAAAATGTGCGTACACAAAGACACATTACGCTAGATGAAATTGGAAGGCGAATTGCATTGGGAGATTTTAAAGAATTGAATATCATTCTAAAAGGTGATGTGGACGGTTCTGTGGAGGCCCTCACCGATTCGCTTCAAAAACTTTCAACGAGCGAAATAGAGGTTAAAATCATCCACAAAGGAGTAGGTGCTATTACAGAATCTGATGTTCTATTGGCTTCTGCTTCTGATGCCATTGTGTTAGGGTTTAATGTTCGACCTATGGGCAATGCGCGAAGCCTTGCCGAAAAAGAAGAGATTGACATTCGATCGTATTCTATCATTTATGACGCCATTAATGATGTGAAAGATGCCATGGAAGGTATGCTTTCTCCCGAAATGCGTGAAGAAGTTACGGGTACGGCCGAAATTAGAGAAACCTTCAAAATTTCTAAGGTAGGAACCATTGCAGGCTGTATGGTTACCTCCGGAAAAATATTCCGCAATTCTAATATACGTGTTTTGCGGGAAGGTGTTGTAGTATATACTGGCACGCTGGCCTCTCTAAAACGCTTCAAAGACGATGTGAAAGAAGTGGCCAAAGGATATGATTGTGGACTGCAAATCAAAAACTACAACGACATTAAAGAGGGCGATACGCTAGAAGCCTACCAAGAAATTGCCGTTAAGAAAAAATTATAATTTCTTTTTTCGTTTCAAAAGAAAAGCCGAAGGAAAGTGTGGCTTGATGCTGTCTAAGGTTTTTTCCGCATAAAGGGCATTGTTATATTGCCCAGATTGCACCTTGTAGTTTGGAGTTTCAAAACTTAAATCGGTAGGAATGTGTGGAAAAATTTCTTGAAATTGTGCTTCAATTTCTTTAGCTTTTTCCAAACTACCATAATGCAATTGAATAGTGTAGTAGCTGTTTTCAAAAGTTTCTCTATCCCACTGTATTTTGAGTTGAAACAAGCTATCAATTTTTTCAGTTTGTTTAATTTGTAACGAAGCTGTTTGCGCTACACCCCAACCAAAACTGCCTAACATAATGAGACTAAATAAGAATAAAATCCTTTTGTGCATAAGACTTAAACAGCATTGTGTTTAACAATTCACAAAAAAACAAATTTATTCCTAGATTGGCCTAAGATTTAACAAAATGTAAACATTATTTAGAATCAATATAAATTAAATTCTTTTACAAAAAGATGCATTTGTTAAAAGGTGCCGATGTCTTATTTTTGTTCCGATTTTAGAATTGAAACTTTTGTATTTTACTAGCAATTATATCCAAATGGAAAAGGTAAGAACTACCAAGAAGCTTCTACTTCCATTACTTTTCATTTTCTCTTTTTTAATTTCTTCAGTAGCCCTTGCGCAAGATGACGCAGCTGTTAAAGCCGGAAAGTCATTGTTCAATGCCAATTGCGCTGCTTGTCATAAATTAAACAAGAGAGCAGTTGGCCCAGCTTTACGTGGGGTTAGCGCCAAATATGATCGGGAGTGGCTCTATCAGTGGATCAACAACAGCACCGCTATGGTCAAATCTGGCGACCCTCAGGCTGTGGCTGTTTATGAGGAGTACAACAAGTCTGTGATGACTTCATTTCCTCAGCTTTCCACCACCGATATTGATAATATTCTTGCCTACACAGACTATATTCCCCCTGCTCCTGTTGCTGCTGTTGCAGCCCCTGGTGCAGCTGCGGCTGCCTCAAGTTCCGGAAATGTCACCAACAACATTGTGCTTGCAGCGCTAGCTCTAGTTTTTGCCCTATTGGTGGTAATGCTCGTTTTGGTTCAACGCACTCTCATAAGAATTGCTGCGGCGAGTGGTGTAAACATTGAACCGGAAGAAAAGCCCAAAAGAACTCCCATTTGGAAAGCCTTTGTTCAAAATCAATTCTTAGTATTTGTAAGCGTAATCTTCTTGCTGCTAAGCAGTGCCTATTTTGTCTATGGCTACTTGATGCAAATTGGAGTAGACCAAGGCTATATGCCTGTTCAGCCCATTCACTATTCGCATAAAATTCACGCTGGCGCTAACCAAATTGAATGTAAATATTGCCACTCCTCAGCACGTGTTTCTAAACATTCCGGAATTCCGTCGCTTAATGTTTGTATGAATTGTCACAAAAACATTGCAGAATACAACGGTGAAGAAGATTTAGAAAACGGCTATACTCAAGATTTCTATACCAAAGAAATTAAGAAACTCTATGCCGCTGTTGGCTGGGATGAAACCACCCAAAGTTATACCGGGGAATCACAACCAGTTAAGTGGGTGCGCATTCACAATTTACCCGACTTTGCCTATTTCAATCACGCTCAACACGTGGAAGTAGGAAAAATTGAATGTCAAAAATGCCACGGACCTGTTGAAGAAATGGAAGTGATGTATCAATATGCTCCTTTAACAATGGGGTGGTGTATTAATTGTCACAGAGAAACCAACGTGCAAGTAGCAGACAATGCTTACTATGAAAAGATTCATGAGGCACTCTCCAAAAAATATGGAGTTGAAAACCTTACCGTTGCCCAAATGGGTGGCCTTGAATGTGGAAAATGTCACTACTAAAAGCGATATAATTAAGATATATGGCATCAAAGAAAACATACTGGAAGCAAATTGAGCAACTCAACCCACAAAACACTGAAGTGCAAAAGCTTGCTCATGATGAATTTGCATCAAAACTACCCAAAGACTTTTTGAGTGATGAAAAAACACTTCAAGAGAGTAATACCTCTCGAAGAGACTTTCTTAAATATGTGGGTTTTAGTACAGCAGCAGCTTCTCTTGCAGCTTGTGAAGGTCCGGTCATTAAATCGGTGCCCTATGTGGTGCAGCCCGAGCAAATTAGACCTGGAGTTGCCAACTACTATGCCACAGCCATTGCTGATGGTTTTGATTTTGCTAGCATTTTAGTAAAAACTAGAGAAGGGCGCCCAATTAAAATTGAAAATAATGCAGATGCCCCCACTTTGGGAGGGGCCAATGCAAGAGTACACGCCTCCGTACTTTCGCTTTATGATATCAAAAGACTTCAAGGACCTAAAGCCAATGGAACAGAAGTGTCTTGGGAAGACCTTCATCTGCAAGTGGGCGCCAAGTTAAAAGCACTTGCCGCTTCTGGTAAAAAAGTGGCCTTGATTACCCAAACGTTTAGTAGCCCTACCACCGAAAAAATTATAGCTGACTTTATAAGCACCTATCCCAACGTAGAGCATGCCTATTTTGATACAGTGGCCTCTGCCGATGCCGTTGATGCTTTTGAAGCCACGTATGGACTTCGTGCATTAGCTGATTATGATTTCTCAAAAGCCAACACCATAGTTTCTATTGGAGCTGACTTTCTTGGAGATTGGCAAGGAGGAGGCTATGACAGTGGCTATTCAAAAACGAGAATCCCACACAAAGACCACGGTCAAGCTAAAATGTCACAGCATTTTCAGTTTGAAGCCAATATGACGTTAAGTGGTGCCGCTGCTGACTATCGCATTCCTGCCACCCCTTCAGCTCAAAAAAATATTTTAGTTCACCTCTATGCCAAATTAGTGGGAGCAACTGTTTCGGGCAGCCTGTCTGAAGCACATGAAAATGCTTTGAATAAAGCCGTTAGTGCCTTAAAAAAAGCAGCAAATAAGGCTGTTGTTGTTTCTGGAATTCAAGATGTTGGAGCCCAAAAGCTTGTGCTGGCTATCAACCGCTATTTGGCGAGTGATGTTATGGACGTGGCTGCTCCTCGTTTAATTCGTAAAGAAAATGGTGCCGAATTAGACCCTGTCATAAAAGGTATTAAAGAAGGTACTTATGGTGGTGCTATTTTTGTTGGGGTTAACCCCGTTTATAGCATGCCTGATGGGGAAGCCTTTGCAGAAGGGATTAAAAAACTAGACCTCTCTGTTTCTTTCGCCATGAAAGAAGACGACACAGCTGTGGCCTGTCAATATATTGCTGCCACCCCTCACTATCTTGAAGGTTGGGGCGATTATGAATTTAAAAAAGGACATTTTGCCTTAGCACAACCCACTATTAGACCATTATTTGACACCCTACAGTTTCAAGATGTGCTCTTGCAGTGGGCGGGAAGTAATGCCAATTTTTATGAAAGCATTCAACAACATTGGAAGGAAAATATTTTAGTAGATAAAGCTTGGAGTGCAGCCCTACATGATGGTTTTTATAGTACTGCTCAAACTTCTGAAGTAAACCCTGCCGAAACAGATTTAACAGCTGCTTTGCAATCGCTTGCAGCAGCCTCGTCAAAGGGCATGGAATTGGTGCTCTATACCAAAACTGGAATGGGTGATGGCAATCAGGCTAATAACCCTTGGTTGCAAGAATTCCCCGATCCAATTTCACGAACTAGTTGGGATAACTACCTAACAATATCAGCGGCCGATGCAAAGGCCTTGGGCTTAAAAAATGTCAATGTGGCTAATGGAGCCCTCAACGGCAGCTATGCTTCGGTGAGCGTAGGAGATCAAACTTTAAAAGTGCCTGTTCTCATTCAACCCGGACAAGCTATAGGCTCTGTAGGTTTGGCACTTGGCTATGGCAAACGACTTGGCTTGCAAGAAGAAATGCAAGTAGGGGTCAACGCCTATTGTTTTTATAACAGTGCTAAAGAAGTGCAAGAAGTAACCATTGCTGCAGCAGAAGGCTATCATGAATTTGCTTGTGTGCAATTGCACAACACACTCATGGGTAGAGACATTGTGAAAGAAACTACCCTCGAGATTTTCAACACAAAAGACAAAGACTATTGGAACCCCATTCCAAAAGTTTCTAAAAACCATATTGAAACCCCTGTCACTTCTCCAGAAGTTGATATTTGGGAAAATTTTGACCGCTCTATTGGTCATCATTTTAACCTTTCTATAGACCTTAATGCTTGTACCGGTTGTGGTGCTTGTGTTATTGCCTGTCATTCTGAAAACAATGTGCCTGTTGTAGGGAAACAAGAAATCAGAAAGTCTAGAGATATGCATTGGTTGCGAATTGATCGCTATTATTCTTCAGAGACGAGCTTTGAAGGCGATAAAGAAACAGCCGATAACATATCAGGTTTAGGAGATTCGCTAACAACCTTTGGCGAAATGGAGCAAGCCTCCGAAAATCCTCAAGTGACTTTCCAACCGGTGATGTGTCAGCATTGTAACCATGCTCCTTGTGAAACCGTTTGTCCGGTTGCAGCAACCTCGCATGGAAGACAAGGTCAAAACCACATGGCCTATAACCGATGTGTGGGAACCCGCTATTGCGCCAATAACTGTCCTTATAAAGTACGTCGCTTTAACTGGTTCTTATATAATAAGAATGACGAGTTTGATTATCATATGAACAACGACTTGGGAAGAATGGTATTGAACCCAGATGTAGTAGTTCGTTCTCGTGGAGTGATGGAAAAATGCTCTATGTGTATTCAAAAAACGCAAAAAACCATATTGGACGCCAAATTAGAAGGAAGAGCTATTAAAGACGGTGAATTCCAAACCGCTTGTTCTGCTGCTTGTAGCAACGGGGCAATGGTCTTTGGCGATATTAATGATAAAGACAGTCAAGTGGCTGCACTTAAAGAAAATGATCGTATGTATCACCTTCTAGAAAGTGTGGGTACCAAGCCCAACGTGATGTATCAAACCAAAGTGAGAAACGTATAAACTTATAATAGAAAATATTCATGGCCTCACATTATGAAGCACCGATCCGCAAACCCCTCGTAACAGGAGATAAAACCTATCACGATGTTACTGTTGATGTTGCGGCACCCATCGAAGGGAAAGCCAACCGCCAATGGTGGATTGTTTTTGGCATTGCCCTAACCGCTCTCTTATGGGGCATAGGTTGTATCATTTATACGATCTCTACCGGAATTGGAACGTGGGGATTGAATAAAACCGTTGGATGGGCCTGGGACATCACCAACTTTGTTTGGTGGGTAGGTATTGGACACGCCGGAACGTTGATTTCTGCTGTACTCCTATTGTTTAGACAAAAATGGCGCATGGCTATCAACCGCTCTGCAGAAGCCATGACTATTTTTTCTGTAATTCAAGCTGGATTGTTTCCCATCATTCACATGGGGCGTCCTTGGTTGGCCTACTGGGTTTTACCCATTCCCAATACCTTTGGTTCCCTTTGGGTAAACTTTAATTCCCCCTTGTTGTGGGACGTTTTTGCCATTTCAACATACTTGTCCGTTTCACTCGTTTTTTGGTGGACGGGTTTGTTACCAGACTTTGCCATGATTCGCGATCGAGCCATTTTGCCTTTTCAAAAGAAAATTTATAGTCTTTTAAGTTTTGGATGGAGTGGCCGTGCCAAAGATTGGCAGCGTTTTGAAGAAGTGTCATTAGTATTAGCAGGTTTAGCTACTCCATTGGTATTGTCTGTGCACACTATTGTATCCTTTGACTTTGCCACCTCTGTCATTCCAGGATGGCATACCACTATTTTCCCGCCCTACTTTGTGGCCGGTGCTATATTCTCTGGATTTGCAATGGTAAACACCTTGCTTATCATCATGCGTAAAGTATCCAATTTAGAAAACTACATTACAGTGCAACACATTGAATTGATGAACATAGTGATTATGATTACCGGTTCTATTGTGGGTGTAGCCTATATAACAGAATTATTTATTGCCTGGTATTCTGGGGTTGAATATGAACAATATGCCTTCCTCAACCGTGCCACTGGACCCTATTGGTGGGCCTATTGGTCCATGATGACCTGCAATGTGTTCTCACCACAATTCATGTGGTTTAAAAAATTAAGAACCAGCATCATGTTCTCCTTTATCATTTCGATAGTAGTAAATATTGGGATGTGGTTTGAACGCTTTGTGATTATTGTAACCTCCTTACATAGAGATTATTTGCCTTCTTCTTGGACCATGTTTTCACCCACTTTTGTAGATATAGGCATCTTTATTGGCACCATTGGATTCTTCTTTGTGCTGTTTTTACTCTATGCACGAACGTTTCCGGTGATTGCACAAGCTGAGGTAAAAACGATTTTAAAATCGTCTGGAGAGAAATATAAAAAATTAAGAGACGCCAAATGAGTAATCAAGTAGTTCACGCGCTTTATGACGATGATGACGTGCTATTGAAAGCAGTCAAAGAAATTCGTTCCGAAAAGCATCATATTGAAGAAGTATACACTCCTTTTCCAGTGCATGGCCTCGATAAAGCCCTTGGTTTAGAAGAAACAAGATTGGCCATTATGGCTTTCTTATATGGTTGTATTGGCCTTAGTGTTGCCATAACCATGATGAATTTTATAATGATTGAAGACTGGCCCCAAAACATTGGAGGAAAACCCAGTTTCTCCTACTTAGAAAATATGCCCGCTTTTGTGCCAATCATGTTTGAAATGACGGTCTTTTTTGCCGCTCACCTAATGGTGATTACTTTTTATATGAGAAGTAAGTTATGGCCCTTTAAAAAAGCAGAAAACCCCAACCCACTCACCACAGATGACAAATTTTTAGTTGCTGTAGAAGTGCATGACAATGAAAAAAAGCTCACTCAGTTGCTCAAAAAAACTGGAGCTATTGAAGTAACCCTTATTGAAAATAACGCTTAAATGAAACAACTCGGTTCCCTATTTGCGCTACTACTCCTTTTTTGTCTGCAGGCCTGTTTTGATGCGTCAAAACCCAATTATCAATATTTTCCCAATATGTATGAGCCTGTAGGTTATGAAACCTATGCCAATACAGCAGCCTTTGCCAATGGCATTGAAGCCCAACTTCCGGTGCAAGGAACCGTGAACAGAGGTTGGGAACCCTATGACTTTCCTGATACGAATGAGGGTTATGAAGCAGCCAAAGCAACCTTGCTTTCTCCCATAGAAGTTTCTGATGCTCACAAGGCAGAAGGAAAAGAACTCTATGGCATTTATTGTGCCGTTTGCCACGGTAGCAAAGGAGATGGACAAGGAATTTTAATGACACGGGAAAAATTCTTAGGAATTCCCAGTTATGCCGATCGTGATATTACCCCTGGAAGCATTTATCACGTTCTCATGTATGGAAAAAATGCAATGGGTTCTCACGCCGGTCAGATTAATGCAACAGAACGTTGGCAAATTGCTCAACATGTGATGGAACTCAGAAGTAAACTAATAAAATAAGCACTCAGAGCTATGCAATATACACTTCCCAATAAACTGAAAATTTTTGCCATTGTGCTTATGGCAGTTGGCTTTTTAGGGCTCCTTTGGGGATTTCTAGCCATGCCTTCTAGTGTAGAAGAAGCACAAGCCATGGTCGCTACAGAACACCACGGCGAAGGACATGGAACAGCCACCGAACACGCCACTGATGCGGCTCATGATGAGCATGCTGCTACCGCAATGAGTGCCCATGATGCTCATGGTGAGTCACATGAAGATACTGCACATGGTGAACATCTGCTGCATCAACTACAAAACAAACCTTGGGCAGCTCTCTATGTTGCGGCTCTATTTTTCTTTGTTATTGCCCTTGGAGTTTTAGCTTTCTATGGCATTCAAAGAGCAGCACAAGCCGGATGGTCTATAGTGCTCTTCCGCGTGATGGAAGCCATAACAGCCTATTTGCTCCCAGGAGGTATAATTGTGTTAGTAATCTTAGCCCTTTCCACTATGCATTTGAATCACCTCTTTATTTGGATGGATCCCGAGGTAGTGGCGCACGATGAAATAATTCAAAACAAAACAGGCTTTTTAAACGTTCCTTTCTTTTTAATTAGAGCTATAATTTTCTTGTCTGGCTGGTCACTATACCGCTATTTTTCAAGAAAATTTTCTTTGGCGCAAGATGCTGCTCCAGCAGGAGATATTTCTAACCATAAAAAGAATTTTAGAATTTCAGCAGCCTTTTTGGTGTTTTATATTGTGACAGAATCTATCATGGCTTGGGATTGGATTATGTCTATTGACCCACACTGGTTTAGTACCCTTTTTGGTTGGTATGTTTTTGCCAGTATGTTTGTGACCGGCATAACCGTTATTGCCTTGCTCACCATTTACCTTAAAAATCAAGGCTATTTAGATTTTGTGAATGATAGCCATATTCACGATTTAGGAAAATTTATGTTTGCCATCAGTGTTTTTTGGACCTATTTGTGGTTTTCACAATTCATGCTGATATGGTATTCCAATATCCCCGAAGAAGTGACCTATTTTATTACGCGAATGGAAGATTATACGCTGCCCTTTTTTGGTATGCTCGTGATGAATTTCATCTTCCCGCTTTTAATTTTAATGAACAGTGACTACAAGCGCACCAACTATATCGTGGTGATGGCAGGAATTGTTATTGTTTTAGGACACTATATGGATATTTATAATATGATCATGCCCTCAGCGGTGGGCGATCAATGGTTTATTGGAGCAAGTGAAATAGGAGGATTTTTATTCTTCTTAGGCTTGTTCTTGTTTATTGTATTTAGAGCATTAACAAAAGCACCCCTCTTAGCCAAAGGAGATCCCTATTTAGGTGAGAGTGAACGTTTTCATTATTAATATATAAAAGAATAGAATAGATGACAATTGCATTGACACTTACCATTCTTGTTTTAGTTGCAATCGGCTTGTGGCAAATCACTAAAATTTTTGAACTCTCACAAACCAAAAGCGAAAACACTCAAATTGCTAATGATAACGATAACAAATGGAATGGAAGATTACTGTTTGGTTTTCTCGTTTTCATATATCTAATTACCATTTTCTCTTTTTGGGCCTATGGTGACGTTTTGTTGCCCGAGGCGGCTTCTGAGCATGGTGGAGATTATGACAATTTGATGTGGATTTCATTTGCCATCATCTTTTTTGTGCAAACCATCACCCAAGCCTTGTTGCACTATTTTGGCTATAAATATCATGGCAAAAAAGGTCAAAAAGCCTTGTTCTATGCTGACAATGATCGCTTAGAATTTGTTTGGACCATTATTCCTGTTATTGCTTTAGCAGGTTTAATATTATATGGACTCTACACCTGGACCAACATCATGACTGTTGAAGAAAACGATGAAGCCCTTGTGGTAGAACTTTATGCACAACAATTTAATTGGAAAGCACGCTATGCCGGAAACGATGGTGTTTTAGGTGATGCTAACGTACGTTTTTTACAAGATTTTGATGGCCGCAATTTAGTTGGTATAGATACCACAGACCCCAACGGATTTGATGATGTGGTAGTGCAAGAATTGCATTTGCCTGTGGGACGAGAAGTGATTTTTAAAATGCGCTCTCAAGATGTTCTTCACTCGGCTTATATGCCTCATTTTAGAGCCCAAATGAATTGTGTTCCTGGAATGATCACAGAATTTGCTTTTACCCCCACCGTTACAACCACCGAAATGCGTAACAACCCAGACGTGGTGGCGAAAGTCAAAAAAATCAATAAAATTCGCTATGACCGCAGTCAAGAATTAATTGCCAATGGCGAAGAAGCATTAGAGCCCTATGAATTCGATTATTTATTACTTTGCAATAAAATTTGTGGTGCCTCGCACTACAATATGCAAATGAAAATTATTGTAGAGTCGCCAGATGCTTTTGAAAAATGGATGGAAGAACAGCAAACTTTTGCAGAAGTAATTCAATAAAATTTTAAAACAGATTAGATATGTCAACAGTAGCAGCGCAAATTCACGAAGAGGATCACGGACATCATCACAAAGAAACCTTTATCACGAAATATGTTTTTAGTCAAGATCACAAAATGATCTCTAAACAATATCTCATTACGGGATTGTTTATGGGGATTATTGGGATCGCCATGTCGCTTTTATTTCGTTTACAATTGGCATGGCCCGAACAACCCTTTGGTGTTTTTGAAGTTCTTTTAGGTAAATGGGCCCCTAACGGGGTGATGGATCCCAACGTCTACTTGGCGCTGGTCACTATTCACGGAACCATCATGGTCTTTTTTGTGCTCACCGCAGGATTAAGTGGTACGTTTAGTAACCTCCTCATTCCTTTGCAAATTGGAGCTCGAGATATGGCCTCTGGTTTGTTGAACATGATTTCCTTTTGGTTGTTTTTCCTTTCTAGTGTGATTATGGTCATTTCGCTTTTCGTAGAAGCTGGGCCTGCTGCTGCTGGATGGACCATTTATCCGCCTTTAAGTGCTTTACCACAAGCCCAACCTGGTTCAGGTTTAGGCATGACGCTTTGGTTGGTTTCTATGGCCATTTTTATTGCCTCCTCACTTTTAGGTTCTTTAAATTATATCGTAACGGTAATCAACCTAAGAACAAAAGGCATGAGCATGACGCGTTTGCCGCTCACCGTTTGGGCCTTTTTTGTAACGGCTATCATTGGGGTAGTTTCTTTCCCTGTGCTTTTATCTGCGGCCTTGTTGCTCATTATGGATCGAAGCTTTGGCACTTCCTTTTTCTTGTCTGATATTTTCATTCAAGGAGAAGTTTTGCACTACCAAGGAGGTTCACCAGTTTTATATGAGCACCTTTTTTGGTTCTTGGGTCACCCGGAAGTATATATTGTATTGCTCCCGGCTTTGGGCATTACCTCCGAAATTATTGCAACCAATGCTAGAAAGCCCATCTTTGGCTATAGAGCCATGGTAGCTTCAATATTGGCCATTGCCTTTTTGTCTACCATTGTATGGGGGCACCATATGTTCATCTCAGGAATGAATCCTTTCTTAGGATCTGTGTTTACCTTCACCACTTTGCTGATTGCTATCCCTTCAGCGGTAAAAGCATTTAACTATATCACCACCCTTTGGAAAGGAAACCTGCAACTGAATCCGGCTATGTTGTTTTCAATTGGATTGGTTTCTACTTTCATAACAGGTGGTTTAACCGGAATTATTTTGGGAGATAGTACCTTAGACATCAACGTGCACGATACTTATTTTGTAGTGGCGCACTTCCACTTGGTGATGGGAATTTCTGCTCTATACGGGCTTTTTGCAGGCGTCTATCATTGGTTCCCTAAAATGTTTGGTCGTATGCTTAATAAAAATTTGGGTTATGTACACTTTTGGGTTACGGCGGTTTGTGCCTATGGAGTCTTCTTCCCCATGCACTTTATTGGTATGGCAGGACTGCCCAGACGTTATTATACAAACACCGCATTCCCTTATTTTGATGATCTAGCTGATATCAACGTATTGATTACTGTATTTGCTCTAATTGCTGGTGCAGCACAAATTGTTTTCTTATACAATTTTATTCATAGCATGTTCTATGGTAAGCCCACCGTACAAAATCCTTGGCGTTCTAACACGCTAGAATGGACAGCACCCATTGAGCATTTTCATGGCAATTGGGAGGGTGAGATTCCTCACGTGCATCGTTGGGCCTATGACTACTCTAAGCCCGGACATGATGAAGATTATGTGCCTCAACACATTCCGCTTAAAAAGGGAGAAGAAGAATTACAGCATTAGAATTTTACAATTTGTTATACAAACCCTTGGCAAACCGTCAAGGGTTTTTTTATGCGCAATTATAGCGTGCAGTGCCCCTTGATAGTTGTAAGTAATCCGTTCCAGGAGAAAGAAAAGGAATATCTATTCTAAGCCCTATAATGATGAGAAGTGCGCCAAATAAGATAATTATCAGGGGAATAATTTTTGCCTATTGAAGTTGAACAAATTTCTTATAAAAAGGTTTAAAAAAACGGATGAGTAAAGAAAACCAATATTTTTTTGTATACTTGAGTTAGTAAGAAAACCTAACCCTAAAATCTATGCAACCCCAAAATTCTGTTTCTTGCAAGCAATGCCCTTTTCAAAGCCCAGACCAAACCTGTTTTTTTCACGATTTTACTGCCGAACTGGTTCCTTTTCAATTTGAAAGTGGAGCGATTATTTTTTCAGAAAAAAAATCACTCAATGGCATTTATTGCATTCAAGAAGGCTTGTGTCAAATTGGTAAAAACTGCAGCAATGGTAGAAATCAAATTATTGAATTATTATCCTCCGGCACTTTATTGGGCATACGCAGCATTTTGTGCGAAGATCGAACCAACTTAATGGCCAAGGCTATTTTGCCTGTTCGCGGACGTTATTTGCCCAAAAAAATATTTTTTGATTTAATGAATGCTAACCCCGTGTTTTCCCTGCGGGTCACAATGGCGCTGGCTAGCTATTTGAAACGTTCAGATAATAAAATTGTGTCCTTTGGACAAAAAACAATGTATCAACGGGTGGCAGAAATTGTTTTGGAACTTCCTCAATATTTCAAACCAGATTCCAACGGCTATATAGAACTTAAATTAACCCGAGAAGATATGGCCAACTTAGCTGGCATTGCCACCGAATCCTTAATCCGAATTTTGTCGTGCTACAAACAAAAGAAGTGGATCGCCTTGGCGGGTAAAAGACTCAAAATTGAACAGCCCTATCGGCTCCAACAATTGGCACAAGGACATGTATTGCAAGTAGACTAATGGATTCGTTGGAATGAAGTATCTTTGAAAGAATGAATGAACATTTAGACGCTTCAGGCCAATTCCTTTCTCCCGAAGAACAAGACATAGACCGTGCCTTGCGGCCCCTGAGTTTTGATGATTTTGCCGGACAAGAAGCACTGCTAGAAAACCTTCAGGTTTTTGTGGCAGCTGCCAACCAGCGTAAAGAGGCATTAGATCATACCCTTTTTCATGGCCCTCCAGGTTTAGGAAAAACAACCCTTGCCCATATTTTGGCCAACGAGCTTGAAGTAGGTATTAAACTTACCTCCGGACCCGTTTTAGATAAACCTGGTGACTTAGCCGGGTTACTCACCAATTTAGAAGCCCGAGACATCCTTTTTATTGATGAGATCCATCGCTTAAGTCCCATAGTGGAAGAATATTTGTATTCGGCTATGGAAGACTACAAGATTGATATCATGATTGAAAGTGGTCCCAATGCCAGAACCGTGCAAATCAATTTAAACCCCTTTACCTTAGTAGGAGCCACCACACGATCAGGTTTACTAACAGCCCCTATGAGAGCCCGTTTTGGCATTAGCAACCGTTTAGAATATTACAACACCGAATTATTGGCCACCATAGTAGAACGCAGTGCTGCTATTTTAAAGGTGCCTATTGCACAAGATGCCGCTTTGGAAATTGCCGGACGAAGCCGCGGAACCCCTAGAATTGCTAACGGCTTGTTGCGTCGCATTCGAGATTTTGCCCAAATTAAAGGCAACGGCACTATTGACCTAACCATTACCCAATATGGTCTCAAAGCCTTACAAGTAGATGCCCACGGCTTAGACGAAATGGACAATAAAATTTTAACCACTTTAATTGACAAATTTAAAGGAGGTCCGGTTGGCATCACTACCTTGGCTACAGCAGTGTCTGAAAATGGCGAAACCATAGAAGAGGTTTATGAACCCTTTCTCATTCAACAAGGATTTTTGGTGCGAACGCCAAGAGGGAGAGAAGTAACCGAACTGGCCTATAAACACCTGGGTCGTTTGAAAAATAACCAAGAAGGCTTGTTTTAATGACTGCCCAAGCAAAGCATACTCAAATGCTTAAAGAGCAAGCTAAAGCACTAGGATTTTTGTCTTGTGGGATTGCTGAAGCCACTTTTTTAAACGAAGAGGCACCCCAATTAGAACAATGGCTTCAACAAGGCAAACATGGAAAAATGGCCTATATGGAACGCCATTTTGACAAGCGGTTAGACCCAAGATTGTTGGTGCCCGGAGCCAAAAGTGTGGTGTCGCTGTTGTTTAATTATCACAGCGATCAAAAACAAAAAGACCCTGATGCCCCTAAAATTGCCTCCTATGCTTTTGGCAAAGACTACCACTTTGTGATTAAAGAAAAACTCCGGGAATTAATGCTTTTTATTCAGCAAGAAATAGGTGAAGTAGGAGGGCGTGTTTTTGTAGATTCAGCTCCGGTGATGGACAAAGTTTGGGCCGCCAAAAGTGGCCTAGGCTGGCAAGGCAAAAACACCAATTTAATTGCTAAAAAAGTAGGTTCCTTTTTTTTTATAGCTGAATTAATTCTCGATCTGGAATTAGAATATGACCCACCCACCACAGATCACTGTGGCAGTTGTACTGCCTGCATAGATGCTTGCCCCACAGAAGCCCTAACTCCTTATCAAATTGATGCCAGCAAATGTATATCCTATTTAACAATAGAATTAAGAGAAGCTATCCCAGAAGAATTTAAGGGCAAAATGGACCAATGGGCCTTTGGCTGTGATGTATGTCAAACCGTATGTCCGTGGAATCGATTTGCCTCTCCTCATCATGAAAAAGATTTTGAACCCCATCCTGAACTCCTCGATCTTAACAAAAACCAATGGGAAGAAATGACCCAAGAAGTCTTTCAAAAAATTTTTAAAGATAGCGCTGTACAACGTACTGGCTATAAAGGACTTCAACGAAACATAAAGTTTTTATCTTAGTTTGAGAAGTTTATTTTTTTTTTAGAGAAGACTCTCTTACAATTAGTTTAGAGGGAATTATAGACGTATTGAAGGTTACTTCTTCTTTTTTTCGTCTTTGTTCCATTTCCACCATAAATAATCGCATTGCTTCCGCGCCAATTAAAATGCCCGATTGATCTATGGTGCTAATAGCGGGTGTAGTGAGGGCAGCGAGTTGCCAATTGCTAAAGCCAACCACGGCGATGTCTTCTGGAACCCGAATATTTTTTTTATGAAGAAAACGAATGGCCCCTGCTGCCGTAGGATCTGAAATAGTGAAAAGGCCATCATAGGAAAGTCCAGCTCTATAAAATTTTTGGGCACTTTGATAGCCGTCTTTCTCGCTTCCATTTTCACAAATATCAACCAACAATTTGTCATATTCCAAACCGTGGTCTTCCAAGGCTTTTCTATAGCCCAAATAACGATCTATGGCAATTTGCGGAAGAAGCCCTCCTCTAAAGTGAGCAATTCTTTGGCACCCTTGTTCAATGAGGTGTTTAGTGGCAATGTAGCCAGCCTCACGATCATTGATTACCACATTAGAGCATTTCAAAAACTTAGAAATACGATCAAAAACAATCATCACGGTTTGATTTTCTAATACCTCTTTGAGGTGCGAAATATCTCTGGTTTTATGGGAAATAGAGATAAAAATACCGTCCACATTTTGTTGAAGCAATTGTTTAACCAGCTTTTTCTCCCTTTCTTCAGACTCATCTGTGCAAAGCACTAAAACCATATAGCCCGCTTCTTCGGCTTTTTCAACTATGCCCTCTACTACATTGCTAAAAAAATAATGAATCAAAGTAGGCACCACCACACCTAAAATTTTGGTTTCTCGTGTTCTTAAATAGGAGGCCTGAACGTTGGGCTTAAAGTTCATTTTTTTACTATACTCTATAACTCTCTTTTTTGTGCTCCAACTCACATCGGGATAATCTTTAAGCGCCTTGGAAACGGTTGTAATAGATATATTTAAGGCCTGAGCTATATCTTTTAAAGTCAGTTTATTCATTCTAAGAGTATCAAAAGGCAAAGTTAAACAATTTTCGTTTCGAAAACATTTTCGTTACCCTGTTGTCTCTTTTTAATGAAAGTTAAGAGAACGTTAAATTTTAAAACTTAATATTGTCGAGCTTTGAAATAAGCCAAAACTAAAACAAACTTAAATATCTTAGAATGAAAAGTAAGTTATTCAAACACTTCCTATTGCTTGGGGCCATGCTTTTTAGCGTAGGAATTTTTGCACAATCCATTTCTGGAGTTGTGACAAGTGAAGATGGACCTTTGCCAGGAGCAACGGTTCAGATTAAAGGAACCAACACGGGTACTAGTACAGATTTTGACGGTAAATATACCATTGCCGCTAACAATGGAGATGTACTTGTTTTCTCTTTCGTTGGATTTTCAAGCCAAGAAGTTACTGTTGCAGGTCAAGACCAAATTACAGTGACCCTTTCGGCCAACAATGAACTAGATGAAGTTGTGGTTACGGGTTATGGTACCCAGAACGAGAAAGAAATTACTTCTGCCGTAGTGCAAGTTACTGCCGAAGAATTTAACAAAGGACCAATCAATCAAGCTTCTCAACTTTTACAAGGTAAAGTTGCCGGATTGAGTGTCTACAACAAAGGGGGTGACCCTAACTCACCTGCCACTATTCGTTTGAGAGGTCTCTCAACTGTAGGGGCTAACGTTTCTCCTCTTGTGGTTGTTGATGGTGTTGTTGGAGCTTCTTTAGATAACGTTGATCCTAATGACATTGAGTCTATCAACGTATTGAAAGATGGTTCTGCCGCTGCGATCTATGGTTCTCGAGGTTCTTCTGGGGTAATCATTGTGACTACTAAGGGTGGAAGAAGTGGTGAGTTATCACTTTCTTACAACGGACAGCTTTCTAACTCAAGCATCCTCAACCGTATTGACGTGATGACAAGAGATGAATTTTTAGCGGCCGGTGGTTCTGACCTTGGTGGAGATACTGACTGGACAGAAGCCGTGACGAGAAGTGCTATTTCTCAAATTCACAACTTTGCTGCATCAGGAGGTTTTGATAAGACAACTTACCGTATTTCAGCTAACATTCGTCAAAAAGAAGGTATTGTAGTGAACACTGGTTTTGAGCAATTCAACTCTAGAGCCAACATTTCTACAAGAGCTTTAAACGACAAATTAAAAATCGATTTTAACGCTTCGTTTACGCAAAGACAATCTAGCTTTGGTAACCCTTTAGTATTAAAATATGCTACTCTTTTCAATCCAACTGCACCTATCTACACAGCAGGTTCTCCCTTTTTCCCCGGAAATTCAGGAGATGTGATTGGAGGTTATTTCGAAACCTTTGGATTGTTTGACAGTTTTAACCCTGTTTCTATTGCTGAGCAACACGAAAGAACAGGTGAGCGTACTGAATTGAACTACAGCTTGTCTTTAGGCTATGACCTAACAGATAACTTAGACATTCAATTTAGAGCAGCCCGTCAAACAACCAAAAACAACAACAGAACTTATGTGCCTGTAACAGCGCTTTTAGCGGGTAACGCTTTGAGTCCAACAAGACGTGGTTCTGCTGGTTTTGAAGATACTCGATACGAATTTGAATTATATGAAGTTTTCGGAACCTATAACCTAGATTCTGCCGGGTTCAACATGAACTTAACAGGAGGTTATTCTTTCCAACAAGACAACTATCAAGACAAGCGTTTTTCATTAGGTGATTTCCCTGATAACAGCATGGACTACAGCTACAACATTGACGCTTCTCAAGATTTAAACAACGCCGGATTTATTACCGCTAACAGTTACAAAGGCCCAGACAACAAGATCATCGCTTTCTTTGGTCGTGCCAATATTGTAATTGACGATGCTATTTATGTGAATGCCTCTGTTAGAAGAGAAGGTTCTACTAAATTAGGAGATGGTAACAAATGGGGTACTTTCCCAGCCTTCGGTATCGGTGCTGACCTTAACAAATATATAGGTACTGATTTTGATACCTTCAAAGTAAGAGTTGGTTATGGAGAAACAGGATCACTTCCTGGTCCAACAGGTCTTTCTCAAGTGACTTATAACTTTGGTTATGACTCAGGAGGAACAGGAAACACCTCTCAAGCTCGTGCCGCTAACCCAGACTTAAAATGGGAATCTAAAGCAGAAACAAACGTAGGGTTTGACTTTGCCAGCGGTAAATTTACAGGAGCTTTAGACCTCTACACTAGAGACATTTCTGACTTCATCCTAGAAACTAAAGTAGATGTTGCTACTTATGGATTTGACACACGTTACGAAAACTCAGGTAAAATCAATACACAAGGTATTGAAATTAACCTAGGATATGAAGTAACAGACAACTATCAAACCAACATCAACCTTTCTACCTATAAAACAACTTTGGAAGAATATGTTCTTGAAAATGGAGACATTCGTGCCAACTTAGGTGCCCCTGGACAAAACGCTACCAACATGTTGTTAGTTCGTCCTGGAGAAGAAATTGGTCAAATTTGGGCACCCCGTTACGTTGGTGTTAACGCAGACGGATCACCTCAATTTGCCGATATCAATGGAGATGGAAACCTTGTAACTAGCCAAGACAAATGGAATGATGCTGACGCAGATTTTGAGACAGCTGGAAACGGTATTCCTTCCCTAGAATTAGGTTGGTCAAACAATCTATCGTTTGGAAACTGGAGTGTTAATGCCTTCTTTAGAGGTGCTTTCGGCCACAGTTTAGTGAACACTTTCCGTGCGTTCTATGAGCCACGTTTAGCAAGTCAGTCTTCTTATAACTTTGTGAATACTTCTTTAGCAGAGCCTAACTTAACGGTTGCTCAGTTTAGTTCACTCTATGTTGAAAAGGCAGACTTTTTCAAATTAGATAACCTCACAGTTGCTTACAATTTTGACCTCAATGAAGGTTCTTTCATTCAAGGCGCTCAATTGTCTGCCAATGTTCAAAATGCATTTGTGATTACTAATTATACGGGTATTGATCCAGAACCTTCATTAGTAGACCAAGGGTCTTATGATGGTGGCGATTATAATCCTGGACAGGGAGATGTTTTAGCTCCTGGAGTAGATCGTCGTATCAACTATTTTACGGCTAGAACGGTCACTTTAGGACTTAATATTAACTTTTAATTGAAAAATATATTGATTATGAAAAATTTTAAAAAATCAATTTACGGAGTGCTATCCATTTTTGCGGTAGTAGTGGCCTGTACTGATTTGGAAGAAGAATTGGTTGGGGATTTCACCCAAGGAGTTACGGCTCCCGGTGTGAGTATTGATGTTGCTGCCACAGATGGTAGTTCTCAAGCTGTGCAAGATCAGATTGGTGCTGCTTTTGAAAAACTACGTGGTGGAACTGCCGGTCACCACAACTATTGGTCTATCCAAACTGTATCTTCTGATGAGATGCAAGTAGGTCAAAAAGGAGGAGACTGGTATGATGGAGGTATTTGGTTAGACATTCACCGTCACGAATATACTGGTGCAAGTGCACCCCTTAGAGACACATGGAACACTGCCTACAATGCCATTAGCGAAGTAAACGCTACCTTGGCTAAATCAGGCTTGTCTGCCAACGAAATTGCTCAACTTAGAGTATTAAGAGCGTTTTTCTACTGGCGTTTAATGGACGTGTTTGGAAACGTGAAGATTGTTACTTCTATAGGATCTGACGCTCCTCAGTCTAATAGAGCTGATGTTTTCAAATTTATTGAAAGTGAAATCCTAGCAGCCCTTGGCGTTTCTGCTGTAAGTGCTAATATGGATTTAACCAACAGCGATTTGTCTACTAGCCCTAAGAAATATAGAATCAACCAATATGCCGCTGTAGGTCTATTGTCTAGAATCTATCTTAACGCTGAAGTATATGCTGGGACTCCTCGCTATCAAGAAGCTGCTGATGCAGCCTCTTGGGTAATTGACAACGGTCCTTATGAATTGACAACTAAAGCCAATTCTAGAGTTAAAAACTTAGCGAAAGTGGCCAATGCTGGAGACAATACGAACCCTATGTTAGTCAACGATGAGTTAGTAGGATATCCTGCCATGTTTGCACCAAACAACCAAGATAATGTTGAGTTAATTTGGACAGTAGCCTTTGATGGAACTACTGGAGGTGGAATGAACTTTCACATGATGGGACTTCACCAGCCTTCTCAGTTCACGTTTAACCTTGACTCACAGCCTTGGAACGGGTATCAAACCCTCACTGATTTCTATAACTCCTATGAAGATGGTGACGTAAGAAAACAATCTAACTTCCTCGTTGGACAACAATATTCTTACGCTGGTTTACCACTAAACGACTGGGCTGCAGATGACTATGATTCTTCTGGGCAAAAATCACTTGGTTTAGCCTATACACCTGAAATCAATGAATTAGCACCCGATTCAGAACGTCAAAGTGGTGCTCGTATGTACAAATTTAGCCATGCTCAATTTGAGCGTAATGAGAAAAGCAACGATTTCCCAATCTTGCGTTTATCTGAAATGTACATGAACCGCGCTGAAGGTTTAGCTCGTGCTGCTGGTGATTGGTCATTGGCTTTAAACGATGTAAATGTGATTCGTAAGCGTGCTGAAGTTAGTGAATATACTAGCATTGACGCTGACGAGTTCTTGGCTGAGCGCGGAAGAGAATTCTATCAAGAATCTCACCGTAGAACTGATTTAATTCGTTTCGGAAAATTTGGTGATGCCTGGCAATTTAAGAGTGCATCGCCTAGCTACAAAACATTAATGCCTATTCCAACAGATGCTATCATAGCTAGTAATGGAACGTTAAAACAAAATGAGGGCTATTAATTAGTTTTAGATATAGTACAATTGAAAATGGGTCATGCCTTTTATGGAATGGCCCATTTTTTTACTTTCGTAGGTATGAAAGGGACATTATCCATCATGTTGGTTTTAACTACTCTTTTATCATGCCAACCCGTTCCCCAAAAGCGGTTTGAATTGCGGCAAGATACTGCGCTGCAATTCCGCAATCAACTTGAATATACACAAGATTTTAACCCCTATACCTACCGAAATTTTTACAACGGTGCCGGTGTAGCTCTGGGTGATATCAACAATGATGGTTTGCTCGATGTTTATTTCACGGGTAACTTAGTGGACAACAAACTTTTTCTCAACAAGGGCCAATGGCAATTTGAAGACATTACGGCTCAAGCCGGGGTGGCTTGCCCGGGAGTTTGGTCTACCGGAGCCACTTTTGCCGATGTGAACGGAGACGGTTTGCTAGACCTCTACGTTTGCAAATCGGGTAAACCCGGGGGTGAAAATCGTCATAATGAACTTTTTATCAACCAAGGAGACCTCACGTTTCAAGAAGCGTCTAAAGAATATGGCTTGGATGTATTAGGCTTATCTGTTCATGCTGCCTTTTTTGACGCTGATCTTGATGGCGACCTCGATTGTTATGTCCTGAACAATTCCCTGCGGTCTGTAGGGGGCTATGATCTAATTAAAGACCAACGTACTATTCCTGATCCAAACGGAGAAGGCAATAAGTTTTTTGAAAATCAAGGAGGCAAATTTGTTGATGTTAGTCAAAAGAAAGGCATCTATACTAGCGCCATTGGTTTTGGACTGGGCATAACCCTGAGTGATTTTAATAATGATCGGTTTCCGGATCTGTATATTTCGAACGACTTTTTTGAGCGCGACTATTTTTATCTTAACACCGGTAACGGTTTTGAAGAAGCCCTTGAAGATTATTTTCAATCTACTGCCATGGGAGCTATGGGAGCTGATGCCGCCGATCTTAATAACGATTTGCTTGCCGATCTTTTCGTGACCGAAATGCTGCCGGCAACGCTCCAAAGACAAAAAACAAAAGCCAAATTTGATTCTTGGGACAAATATGCCCTAATGCTCAAAAATGGCTACACCACTCAATTTCCTCGAAACGCCCTACAGCGCAACATGGGCAAGGAAGGCTTTTTAGAGTTGAGTAGAGGGGCTGGTGTGGCTGCCACAGAATGGAGTTGGGCCTCTCTCATTTTTGATATGGACAATGACAGCTACAGCGATATTTTTGTAGCCAATGGTATTTTTAAGGATTTGTTAGATCGAGATTATTTGGCTTATATGGCCAACGAAACTCAAGTTCAAAATCTTTTACAAGACAAGCAAAACGCCATCAAAAATCTTATTGATATAATGCCTTCAAAAGCAGTGCCCAACAGTGCCTTTCAAAACAAAGGCCATTTTATTTTTCAAGATAGAGCTCAAGAGTGGGGACTGGGAACCCCCAGTTTTAGTAATGGCAATGCCTATGGCGATTTGGACAACGATGGCGATTTAGATCTAGTAGTAAACAATGTCAATATGGCGAGTTTTGTTTACGAAAACACCACGGATACCCTCACCAACAGAAGCATCTCTCTCCAACTTAAATCGAACTCTAAAAATACTTTTGCCATTGGTGCCAAAGCCATTATTTATTATGGAGAAGGTAAAAATCAGATGCGAGAACAATTTCCTTCGAGAGGATTTCAATCTTCCATTGCCAATCGATTGCATTTTGGGTTAGGAAACACCCAATACATTGATAGTTTAGTTTTGCTCTGGCCCAATGGAGCAACAAGCACCTATGGTCAATTGAGCACCAATCAAGTGCATGAGTTTTGGGAACCCGAGGCAAATAGTAGTCCCAAAGTGCCCACTACTTCTCCTCCAAAACCAGTTGAAATTTTAGACTTTGTGCATCAAGAAAACAATTGGATAGACTTTAATAGAGAACGCCTCATTCCACAAATGTATCATAACGAAGGGCCAGCTCTGGCTACAGCAGACCTAAACGGTGATGCTATTGCTGATATTTTTGTGGGAGGAGCTAAAAATCAAAAGGCTGCCTTATTGCTTTCTCAAGCCAATGGGTTTCAAAAAATAACACTTCCCTTCGAAATAGACCAAGCTGCAGAAGATGTGGTGGCAGAATTTTTTGATGCCGATGCCGACGGCGATTTAGATCTTTATGTTGGAAGTGGTGGGCGTGCTTTCTCCCAGTTTTCAGCGAGTTTAGACGATCGTTTTTATGAAAACGTAGGTAAGGGTGCTTTTGAAAAAAGAAAATCGGCTTTCACTTTTGACAAACCTTTTCCCACCGGAGGGGTTGCCGTTGGCGATTTTAATCAAGACGGAAGGCTAGATTTGATTTTGGGAGAACGCTTTGATCTTTCTGTATATGGTAAAAAAGGAAAGCTTCACCTTCTCCTAAACAATGGGGAGGGCCAATTTTTAGCGCAACAAAATGAACAATTAGAGGCTGTTGGTCTCATCACTCAACTTGCCGTTGCCGATATAAATGCCGATGGCTGGCCAGACCTCATTGCTGCAGGCGAATGGATGCCTCTTAGCATTTGGATCAACCAGAAAGGTGTCCTTCAAAATAAAACCAAGGAATATGGTCTAGCCAACACTAGCGGACTTTGGAACAGTGTGCTGGTGGAAGATTTAAACGGAGACAACAAACCAGATTTCTTGGCAGGCAATATGGGCACCAATACCTTTTTTAAACCTGGCATGAAATTATATGTAAGCGATTTTGACCAAAACGGAAACCTTGAACCCATCATTTGCTTTTTAGAAAATGGGAAAGAGTATCCTATAGCCGATAAAGATGAATTGATTGCCCAATTGCCCTATTTGAAAAAGCAGGCCTTAAAATATACCGATTATGCCCAAGCCTCCATAACCGACTTATTTTCTAACACCCAATTGGCCGACGCAGAAGTGAGCCAGTTGCAAACTCTAGAAACTACACTCTATTTGAGCACCCCATCAGGGTATGAAAAAAAGGAACTCCCTCCTGAAATTCAATATGCTCCAGTTTATGCCATGACTCATTTGTCCTCAGAAAACACAACGGAAGGAACCCTGTTTTTTGGTGGCAATCAATTTTTAGTGAAACCTCAGTTTGGGCGCTACGATGCCTCTCAAGGGTGGCAACTAGACTACCAACAAGAGAACGGAGAATGGACCTACAAACCTCCCAAAACTTTGGCCGTAAAAGGGCAGATAAGACAATTGGAAATTGTACCTTTAAAGGCCAAAAAAAAATTGCTTATTGGCCTAAATAATAGTGCTTTACAATGCTTGAGTTTAGATTTATAAAAAGTAAAAATGGCATGAAAAAGCTTTGGTATATAGGGTCTGTTTTCATGATTATATTTTCCCTAAAGGGGTGTAAGTCTGATTATGAAAAAATGGTAGATCGTGAATTGGATCAAAACAAAAAAGTAGACTCTCTTTTTTTTAATTATCGTTTGGGCGCTTCCAAAGACGAGTATCATGAAAAAAGTTGGCAATTAAACCACAATAAAGTAGTGGTGCAAGGGCGCTCCTACCATTTCATGAAATATGTCTATCAGGATCCTTCTATGCCCAACAAGCAAAATGATTTCATTATGGAATATACCGGTAAGTTTAACGAAGACCGTAAACTTAACGGAATGGAAGTTATTTTTTCTCATAGGCTTTGGGTGCCTTGGAACAAAAACTACCACGCTGAGCAATTATTGCCAAGAATTTTAGATTCCATAGAAAAATGGTATGGAGGAAATGCGTTTAAAAAATTTGAATTGGAAAACGATTCAATTCCTGCTGTCCATGTGAAAGTGGATGGCGATAGAAGATTTAGAGCATTTTGGAAAAACACCCAAGACGTTATCGTAAAAATTGATGATTTAAATGAAAACAATTAAGCCCCTTCTGATCCCTTTCTATTGGCCAATGCTCCTAGGTGTTTTACTTTTTTGGAGTTGTAACAAGTCCGAAGAATCGCCCATTCCTTTTAAACTACTTTCAAGTGATCAAACCGGAATTGCTTTCTCAAATGACCTCAGCTATACCGATGATTTCAATGTCTACAAATACCGAAATTTCTATAATGGTGGAGGTATTGCCGTAGGCGATGTGAACAACGATGGCTTAGTGGATCTTTATTTTTCTGCCAACCAAAAGCCTAATGAGCTTTATCTCAATCAAGGCAATTTTACCTTTAAGCGCGTAACCGAAGAAGCAAAAGTGGCTGGCACTAAAGCTTGGTCAACCGGGGTGACCATGGTAGATGTCAATGCTGATGGCTGGTTAGATATTTATGTTTGCAACTCAGGCGATGTGGCCGGAGACAACAAGCAAAATGAACTCTTTATCAACAACCAAGACGGCACGTTTACCGAAGCTGCTGCCGAATATGGACTAGACGATCGAGGTTTTTCAACCCATGCTGTTTTTTTTGACTATGACAAAGACGGCGATTTAGATGTATATCTGCTAAACAATTCCTATCAAGCCATTGGCAGTTTTGATTTAAGACGCAACGAACGCCCCAAAAGAGACCAATTGGGTGGAGATAAATTAATGCGTAACGAAAACGGAAAATTTGTTGACGTTAGCGAAGAATCAGGAATATATGGAAGTGTGATTGGCTTTGGCTTAGGGGTAACAGTGGGTGATGTGAACAACGACCATTGGGAAGATATTTTTATTTCAAACGATTTTTTTGAACGCGACTACCTCTACCTCAATCAGCAAAACGGGACTTTTAAAGAGGTGCTTACTCAGCAAATGAAATCTATTAGTGGTGCCTCCATGGGAGCCGATATGGCAGATATTGATAATGATGGAGACAACGATATTTTTGTAACCGAAATGCTTCCTGTAGACTATCAACGGCTAAAATCGGTAACAACCTTTGAAGATTGGAATCGGTATCAATACAATGTTAAAAATGGCTATCATCACCAGTTTACCCGCAATATGCTGCACCGCAATAACGCCAACGGCACCTTTAGTGAAGTGGGGCGTCTTGCCGGGGTAGAGGCCACCGACTGGAGTTGGGGCGCTTTGTTTTTCGACATGAATAACGATGGCCTAAAAGACCTCTTTGTGTCTAACGGAATTTATAAAGACCTCACCGACCAAGACTATTTGCAATATATCTCCAATGAGGAAGTGGTCAACGCTCTAATGGAAGAAAACAAAGTCAATTTTGAAAAACTCATTGACATTATTCCCTCCGAAAAAGTGCCTAATCAAGCTTTCATTAACCGGGGAAACGCACTTTTTGAGCCCGCTCAACATTTAGGTTTAAACACTCCAAGCTTTTCAAATGGTTCGGTATATACTGATTTGGATAATGATGGAGACCTAGATCTAGTAGTTAACAATGTGAATATGGAGGCTTTTGTTTATGAAAATCAACAGCCCAAAACCAACAACTATTTACAACTTGAATTAAGAGGAGCAAATCAAAACACCTTTGCTTTGGGCACACAAATTTTGGTAGCCACCCCCAAAGATACACTCTATGTTGAGCAACAACCCGCACGTGGTTTTCAATCGAGTGTGGATCCAAGATTGCACATAGGCTTGGGAGAGGCTACAGAAGTTACCCTCACAATAAATTGGCCATTGGGCAAAAGAACGGTTTTAGAAAATATTAGTAGTAATCAAAAATTGGTTGTTGTAGAAGATGAAGTACTCGCCACAGCATCACTTGCAAAACTTCAAAAAAACAAATTATTTCAAGCTGTTTTAGACCAACCGTTGCTATATAAACACCAAGAAGCTAATTTTGTTGATTTTCACCGAGAACGACTCATGTATCATATGTGTAGCACTGAAGGCCCCGTGACAGCTCAAGGCGATATCAATGGAGACGGAAGGGAAGATTTAATCATTCCAGGGCCTAAAAACCAAGCTACCCAAATTTTTCTTAACTCAGAACGAGGCATGCTTCCCCTCAATCAAAGCGATTTAGAAAAAGAGGCGCGTGCAGAACACACCGAAACACTTTTGTTTGATGCCGATCAAGATGGTGATTTAGACCTCTATTTAGCTTCTGGAAGTATTGAATTAAGTGCATTTTCAGACTTTCTTTATGACCGACTTTATTTTAATGATGGAAAAGGAAACTTTTCGATGTCCTCACAAAAATTTCCTTCGGCAGAATTTCCTATCAGCACGGGCTGTGTTAAAGCTGCCGACATTGATAAGGATGGTGACCTCGATTTGTTTGTGGGCGAACGCATTAAAATTGGAAACTATGGCCAAGCAGGTTCAGGCTATATACTGCAAAACGATGGGCAAGGACATTTTAAAGATATTACCGCTGAATATGCTCCAGATTTAATTTCGTTGGGGATGTTAACAGACGCCCTGTTTCAGGATTGGGATCAAGATGGTGACCCCGATTTAGTCGTGACAGGGGAGTTTATGGGCTTGGAAATTTTTGAAAATAAAGAGGGTCGTTTTGCTCGTTTGGCCAACAATCCACTTGCTGACCTTAGAGGTTGGTGGAATACCCTACACCTTTTTGATGTAGACCAAGATGGTGATTTGGATATCTTAGCAGGCAATCACGGGTTCAATTCTCGTTTTAAGGCAACACCCGCTCAACCCATCAAATTATACCTCAACGATTTTGATCGAAATGGCTCTCTAGAAGGCATTTTGACCTTTACAAATGATGAAGATCGCGATATGCCCTTTGCTTTGCGCCACACTTTAATTGATCAAATTAAAAGTCTTAAAAAGAAATTTCCGAACTATCAAACCTTTAAAAACGCCGATATCAATCAAATTTTTACCTCCGCAGAACAAGAAGGAATGCAGGTTCTAGAAGCCAATACATTGGCCACTACCTTGTTTGTAAACCAAGGTGGATTTGCGTTTGAGGCTCTGCCACTTCCACAAGAAGCGCAACTCAGTCCCACCTTTGCTATTGCCCACCACGATTTTGATGGCGATGGCGATGCCGATGTTGTTTTAGGAGGAAATTTATATCGAGTCAAACCAGAGGTTGGCATTTATGATGCCAGCCACGGCCTCTATCTTGAAAATCAAGAGGGAGCTTTAACCCTAACGGCTCATGCACAAGACTTTTTTGTTGAAGGAGAGGTGAGAGACATCAAAATCATTGACGATATTGTGTATGTTTTTCGCTCTAATGAAAGTGTGGCCCTCTTAAAACCACAAAAATGATGTATAAAAAAAGTTGGCTTTTATTTTTATTGCCCTTTTGGGCTTGCCAAACCAATTCTGAAGCTCCCATAGAAAATCCTAATTTTAACATGAAGGTGCTGGCTCCAGAAGTTTCCGGAATTGCCTTTGCAAACCAACTAACCGACACCCCCTCACTCAATATTATTGAATATCTATACTACTACAACGGAGGTGGTGTGAGCGTGGGTGATATAAACAATGATGGACTAGACGATCTTTATTTTGCATCAAACCAATTGCCCGATAAGCTCTATTTGAATTTAGGAGGAATGAAATTTAAAGACATTTCTGAAGCGGCTGGGCTCAACCAAGAACCTTCATGGTCCACGGGCGTTAGCATGCAAGACGTGAACAACGACGGCTTATTGGATATTTATGTGTGTAAGGTTGGTCAATTCAACAACCTTCAAGCCCACAATGAACTCTACCTCAACAACGGCAACCTTACCTTTACAGAAGTGGCCGCCAATGTTCAATTAGACTTTTCAGGTTTTTCAACCCAAGCTGCTTTTCTAGATTATGATCAAGACGGTGACTTAGATGTTTATATATTAAACCATAATATTCATACTGTTAGAAGCTATGGAAATACCAAAGCAAGATCCATTCCTGATGAAAGGGCCGGCGATCGGTTTTTTGAAAACAAACTGAATGAAACGGGCGTTTTTGAAGATGTAACCAACAAGGCCGGAATCTACAGTAGCGCCCTCGGTTATGGCTTGGCTGTGGGCATTTCAGATTTTAATAATGATGGGTGGCCTGATATTTATGTGGGTAACGATTTTCACGAAAACGACTACCTCTATCTCAATCAAGGGGATAAAACTTTTGTTGAGGCAATTGCCTCTGCCACCAACCACACTTCAAGATTCACCATGGGGGTTGACATTGCCGATATGAATAATGATGGTCATTTGGACTTTTTCACCACAGATATGTTGCCCTATGACCCTGAAATTTTACTTAAATCGGGAGGTGAAGATCCAGACCAAGTGGTTCGCATTAAAGAGCGTTATGGATTTCGACCTCAATTTGCCCGAAACCATCTACAAATCAACAAGGGCGATAACACTTTTTCTGACCTAGCCCTACAAACCCAAACTTTTGCTACCGATTGGAGTTGGGGCGTTCTTTTAGCCGATTTTGACAACGATGGATGGAATGATATTTTTATTCCCAACGGCATAGTAAAAAGACCCAATGACTTGGATTATATCAACTATTTGAGCAACACCAACTTTAGTCAGTTTGAGCAAACCCAAAAAGACCAAGCCAGAGAAAAAATCATTCAAGAAATGCCCACTCTGGAAATTCCCAACCTTCTGATTCAAAACAAAGGCAATTTGCGTTTTGAGGCAGTAGAAAAATCGGCTGTGGGCACACCAGGATATACCACCGGAGCAGCCTATAGTGATTTAGACAACGATGGAGATTTAGATTTGGTATTAAACAATATTAATGCTCCTGCTCAAATACTAGAAAATAATACCAATCAAAATAAAGGGTTAACCCTCCTTTTAAAAGGAGACGAAAACAACACCAATGTGCTAGGTACCAAATTGTATTTTTATGCCAATAACCAAATCAATGCCCAAGAACACCAAACCGTAAAAGGATTTCAATCTTCTTCTAGTGCTAAAATTCATTTTGGCCTAGCTGCCAAACAATCCATAGACTCCCTGCTCATTGTTTGGCCCAATGGAACCCAACAAATAGTTAAAGATTTTCCAACTCAAACCCTTACGCTGACTTTGCCCAAGGAAGGCCATGTCTATGCTGTTGAAAAAGAAGCTAGAGAGGCGTTTGAACGATCAATTTTCCCCTATCGACATAGAGAAAACAGCTATTATGACGAAGACAAAGAACAACTAATTCCTGAACGCCTTTCGCAAGAAGGACCTGCGGTTTTATATGCTGATTTTAATCAAGACAACATCAAAGATTTTTTTATAGGGGGTGCTAGTCAGCAACCCGCTCAAATTTTGTTGGGCAACCCCCAAGGTGGTTTTGAAAATGTTTTTGTACCCGATTTTGAACGCGATCGCGGGTTTGAAGATGTAGCTGTTGCTTCCCTTGATATTGATCGAGACGGCGATTTAGATTTATATGTAGGCAGTGGAGGTAATGAGGTTATTTCGCCCAACCCCATGTATGAAGACCGAATTTATGTCAACGATGGTAAAGGAATCTTTAGACGAGCGCCCATTTCTCTCCCACAAACCAATACGGGTTGTGTGGCCATAGCCGACTTTGATAATGACACCAATCCAGATTATTTTATTGGCAGTAGAAATATTACGGGAGCATATGGGCTAACGCCCAAAAGTTTCATTGTGCAAAATGAGGCTGGTAGAGCTATGAAAATTTTAGACCGTCAACAATGGGGCATGATTACCGATGCTCAATGGGCCGATTTGAATCAAGATGGCTTTTTAGATTTGGTGTTGGTGGGGGACTGGATGCCCATTACTGTTTTGATTAACAAAGCGGGCAAAAGCTTCGAAAATCAAACTAAAGCCTATGGTTTAGAACAAACACAAGGGCTGTGGAATACCCTAGAAATAGCCGATTTCAATCAAGATGGCTTATTGGATATAGTGGCAGGCAATGCCGGGACCAATGGAAAATGGCAAGCAAATCCCAAACAGCCAATCCGACTCTACTTAGATGATTTTGACAACAACCAACAAGCCGACCCCATCATTTTTTATGCCTACGGCAAAAGCTATATTCCATTTGCCACCAAAAACAAACTCACAGCCCAATTGCCCGGAATTAAAAAAAGATTTCCAACCTATAGCACCTTTTCTCAAGTGTCTAATGTTGAAACCCTTTTGGGAAAAGCTGAAAAAGAGATCTTACAAATCAAGCAAATAGTAGAGCTGCGCTCCATGCTTTTTCTCCAACAAGAGAGTGGTTCTTTTGAAGGAAAACCACTTCCTACAGAAGCCCAACTTAGTAGTATTGAAGACTTTAGTTTTAATCCAACTACAGGAACTTTAGCCTTTGTGGGAAATAGCACTAGTTATGTTGCAGAACTCGGTCCAAGTTTATCTAATCCGGGAGGGCTCTTTACACAATTCGAGTCTGGTGCGCAAAATTTTAAGGGATATAAGCGGTTTCCCTTACCTTTGAATACGGTGGCGAAAGAAATTGTTCAACTTGATGGGGGCAATTTTGTGGTTATTACCAATAATAATGATTCTTATCTGCTAAAACCAAATGAATAAATCTCCATTCTTATGAAAAAACTACTTTTAATTACCTTCATCTTCTCCTTGCTTCTCGGAGGATGTGGAGCCCCTTTTGCTCCTGAAAAACTGGAAAACCCTGAACTATTCCAAAAGGCTGTTCAAAACCTGTCAGACATTGTGGTCTACGATATTTTTTCACCCCCTGTGGCTTCAAGAGTCTACTTATATCCCACCCTTGCAGCCTACGAAATTTTAGCCCAATCTATGCCTGAAAAATACAATTCGCTGAGCGGCCAGATAGCCCATTTACCCCCCATTCCAAAGCCCGAAAATGAAAACTTCAGTCCCCATTTAGCAGCACTATATGCGTTTAATCAGGCTGGAAAACAACTCATTTTTTCTGAAGATAAAATGGCACAATTTCAAGAATCTTTTGAGGCTGAGCTTAAAGCCATTGGGGTTCCAAGTGCACTAAAAAGAAATTCAAAAGCCTATGGTTTGCAGGTGGCTGCTCATATCATGGATTGGGCAAGCAAAGACTTGTATAATCAAACAAGAACCTTTCCTAAATATACCATTTTAGATCCGCCACAGTTTTGGAAACCCACCCCTCCAGACTATATGGATGGTATTGAACCCCACTGGAAAGAAATTAGAACCATAGTGCTTGATTCTGCCAACCAATTTTCACCCAAACCTCCTTTGCCTTTTGATCTAAAAGAAGGTAGTCCTTTTCAAAAGCAGCTGTATGAAGTTTATCAAATTGGCAAAGAATTGAATGAAGAGCAAGTAGAAATTGCAAAATTTTGGGATTGTAATCCCTATGTTACCCACCACCGTGGTCATGCTATGTTTGCCACCAAAAAAATTACGCCAGGAGGCCATTGGATTGGCATTACTGGTATTGCCGCCCGTACGGCAAAAAGTAGTTTTGATGAAACCGTAAACGCCTTTGCCAATGTTACCATTGCCCTTTTTGATGGCTTTATTAGCTGTTGGGATGAAAAGTGGAAAACTTTAGTAGTTCGGCCAGAAACCTTGATTAATGCCTATTATGATGAAGAATGGCTGCCCCTTTTACAAACCCCTCCTTTTCCTGAATATACCAGTGGACACTCCGTTATTTCACGAGCTGCCGCGGTGGCTTTAACCGATATTTATGGGCCTAATTTTTCTTTTGTAGACACCACTGAATCTGTATATGGCTTGCCTGATAGGAGTTATGCTTCTTTCCTTCAAGCTTCCGAAGAGGCCGCAATTTCTAGGCTTTATGGCGGCATTCACTATATGATGGCCATTGAAGAAGGGGTGCTACAAGGGGAACGAGTGGGCAATTATGTGGTAGAAAAAATTCAAACACTAAAAAAAAGCGCAACAGCTTCTGTGGAATCTAAATAATTTAAAATGAATAAAAAGCAACTTTCTTTTTGGCAGATTTTGACCATGAACTTCGGTTTTTTTGGCGTTCAGTTTAGCTTTGGATTGCAGCAAAGCAATATGAGTGCCATCTACAAATATTTAGGGGCCGAGGAGTCTGAATTGCCTATGCTGTGGTTAGCAGGTCCTGTTACCGGACTTATCGTGCAGCCCATCATTGGAGCCATCAGTGATGGCACCTGGTCACCCAAATTCGGAAGAAGAAAGCCTTTTTTCTTAATCGGTGCTCTTTTGGCGAGTCTTGCATTGATCTTCATGCCCTATTCAAGCTCTATCTGGATGGCAGCTGGTTTATTGTGGATTCTAGATGCTGCAAACAATATTGCCCTTGAGCCCTATCGCGCCTTTATTTCTGATAAATTAGATAAAAAGCAACATTCCATAGGATTTTTAATGCAAAGCTTTTTTACGGGATTGGGCACCACTATGGCCAATTTTACACCGGCTATTTTGGTTTCATTTGGAATTTTAGCGCTGAGTGATAAAATGGATAATGGAATTCCGGTGTCCACCTATTGGGCCTTTGGCATTGGAGCCTTTGCTTCTATAGCCACCATTTTAATTACCGTTTTCACCACTTCAGAATATCCACCCACTCCAGAGGAGCTAGAACGTATTAAAAAAGAAAAAGAACTAGGCAACCCAATAATCAGAACCATTAAGAATATTGCGGTAGCCTTTAAAGAAATGCCATTGACGATGAAACAACTCATTCCGGTGATGTTTTTTCCTTGGTATGCAATGTTTTGCTATTGGCAATATCTCACTTCAGCTCTATCACTATCCCTCTATGATACCTTAGATCAATCCACCACCTATTTCAACCAAGCTCAGTTGTTAACAGGCAATCTCAACGGTACCTACAACATAATATGCTTTTTAATTGCCTTTGCCATGGTGCCCATTGCCCGAAAATTGGGTGCCAAACAATTGCACTTTTTCAGCCTGGCAATAGGGGGCACGGCACTATTAATCATGCCTCTTTTAAACGATACTTCGGTATTGTTTACCCTTCCCAATCCCTTTGGAGAAAGTCTCCAAATTCCTCAAATATATTTGTTTTCCTTTGGTTTAGGAATCACTTGGGCCAGTATGATGGCCATGCCCTATCAAATGTTGGCGGCTTCTATTCCCGCTGATCAAACAGGCGTCTATATGGGCATATTTAATATGTTCATTGTCATTCCTATGATCATTCAAATTGTTAGCATGCAATATTTTGTTTATGATCTTTTAGGAAAAAATCCCATTAACGTAATTCGATTAGCGGGTGTCTTTTTGATATTGGGAGGCTTATTTTCATTGCGGGTTGGCCAACGCAAGTCAGTTGCTACAGAAGGATAAAGGGAAGTCCATTCAATTTAATACCTTTGTTTAACTAAACCCAAATAATGAAAAAAGACCATCAAAGACGTGCGGCTTTAGTCTATCATGCTAAGCCAAAACCGGGTAAGACAGAGGTAGTTCCCACTAAAAGCTATCGCACCCAGCGCGATTTATCTCTAGCTTATTCGCCCGGAGTGGCGCACCCTTGTTTAGAGATTGAAAAAGACTTGGCTTCGGTCTATAAATACACCAATAAAGGTAATTTAGTAGCCGTTATTTCCAATGGTACTGCGGTTTTAGGTTTGGGAGATATAGGTCCAAACGCCTCAAAACCCGTGATGGAAGGCAAAGCGTTGTTGTTTAAAATATTTGCGGGCATTGATGTATTTGATATTGAAGTAGACGCAAAGGATCCCGAGGAATTTATTGCTGCTATAAAAGCGATTGCTCCAACTTTTGGAGGCATTAACCTTGAAGATATCAAAGCACCTGAAGCTTTTGAAATTGAACGCCGTCTAAAAGAAGAGCTCGATATTCCTGTGATGCACGATGATCAGCACGGAACGGCTATCATTTCCTGTGCGGCACTCTTGAATGCAGCAGAATTAAGCCATAAAAAAATGGAAGAGCTCAAAATTGTGGTCTCCGGAGCAGGAGCAGCAGCAATTTCCTGTTCAAAATTATATATGGCTTTTGGGGTTCGCAAAGAGCAAATCATTATGACCGATTCTAAAGGGGTGATTCGCGCAGATCGAGGAAATCTCTCCGCTGAAAAGGCCCTTTTTGCAACCACTCTTGATATAAATACCTTAGAAGAAGCCATGCATGGAGCAGATGTTTTTATTGGCCTATCAAAGCCAGGCATTTTAACCCCTGAAATGCTTGTGTCCATGGCGCCAAACCCAATTGTTTTTGCTATGGCCAACCCCGATCCAGAAATTGATTATCCCTTGGCTTGTGCAACCCGAGAGGATGTGATTATGGCCACCGGCAGATCTGACTATCCTAACCAAGTGAACAATGTTTTGGGCTTTCCTTTCATTTTTAGAGGGGCTCTAGATGTGCGTGCCACTAAAATCAATGAAGCTATGAAAATGGCAGCGGTAAAAGCGCTGGCTGCCTTAGCCAAGGAATCTGTTCCTGAACAGGTCAATGTGGCCTATGATGAAACTCGTTTAAGTTTTGGAAAAGAATATATTATTCCCAAACCTTTTGATCCGCGTTTAATTACTAAAGTGCCGCCGGCTGTAGCCAAAGCTGCCATGGACTCAGGTGTTGCCACTCAACCCATTGAGGATTGGGAAAGCTATAGTGAGTCTCTTGAAGCACTTTTAGGTAGCGACCAAAAACTCATTCGCTTGTTGCATGACAGAGCAAAAGCAGCTCCCAAACGCATTGTATATGCCGAGGCCGATTGTTTAGATGTTTTAAAAGCGGCTCAAATTGTGCAAGAAGAAAATATAGGAACACCCATTTTATTAGGGAATAAGACCTTAATTCAATCCTTTCGAAAAAAATTGGACTATGTGGCAGAGGTAGAAATTATCGATCCTAAAGATGAATTTCATGAATCGCTGCGCACCCGCTATGCTCAACTGTTTTGGAAATCCCACCAACGTAAAGGCTATACCCTTTATGATGCCGAAAGACTCATGAGTGAGCGCAATTATTTTGCAGCTATGATGGTGCAAAATGGAGATGCTGATGCCATGATTTCGGGTTATTCTAGAAACTATCCCACGGTGGTTAAACCCATTTTGGAAATTATTCCTAGAGTAAAAGGAGTGCCTCGTGTGGCGGCCACCAATTTAATGCTTACCAAAAGAGGGCCTATCTTTTTATCGGATACAACCATAAATGTTGATCCTACCGCAAAAGAATTGGCCACCATTGCCCAAATGACGGCTAAAACAGTATCTCTATTTGGCATTAAGCCGGTTGTTGGCATGCTCTCTTTTTCTAACTTTGGATCTACACGTTTTCCTCAAGCCAAAAAAGTGTCTGAGGCGGTAAAATTGTTACACCGAAGAGACCCGGATCTAATAGTAGATGGTCCTATTCAATCGGATTTTGCCTTTAACAAAGAAATGTTAGAAGATCGTTTTCCTTTTTCTAGCTTGTCTAATAAAAATGTAAATACCCTCATATTTCCCAACCTCGATGCGGCCAATATTACTTATAAATTAATGAAAGAACTCAATGAAAATCTTTCTATTGGTCCCATTTTAATGGGTTTGAGTGAACCTATTCACATTTTGCAATTGGGGGCTTCGGTAGAAGAAATTGTCAATATGTCTGCTGTGGCGGTTATTGATGCCCAAACGAAAAAAAATAAGGCTAAAGCATGATTACACAAATCCACGGCCGTTTAGTTGAAAAAAACCCTACCACTTTAGTGATAGATTGCAATGGATTGGGCTATGAGGTGCACATTTCACTGCATACTTTTTCTCAAGTAAAGGACCAAGAACAAATCAAACTCTATACTCATCTTCAAATTCGAGAAGACGCACACACCCTGTTTGGGTTTCATACCTTGCTAGAGCGCAGTGTTTTTCGGCTTTTACTCAGTGTTTCGGGTATTGGTGCTGCCACCGCCAGAACCATGTTATCTTCTCTCAGTCCACAAGAAATTCACGCTGCTATAGTTCATGAAGATTTGGCCACTATCAAAGGAGTAAAGGGCATTGGACTAAAAACAGCACAACGAGTCTTAATAGAGCTGAAAGACAAGATGCTACAGCTCTATGAAAGTGAAGAAATTCCATCAATTAAAAACAATACAATCAAAGAAGAAGCGTTATCAGCATTAGAGGTGTTGGGTTACCCCAGACGTCAAGCTGAAAAAGTGATTGATAACGCCATTCAAAGCAGTCCCGAGAGTTCGGTTGAAGAGCTCATTAAGGCGGCTTTGAATAAATTGTAAATTTTGATTGTAAAAAATCCGTTTTTTAACAAACGATACGCTCTAAATCGACTCCTTAAGCTTCTGTGTTTCTTTCTTTGCAGTGGTTTTTTGTGGGCACAAGACAGTGAAGTGTCCGGAGCAGATTTGGGAACGATCAAGATGCCTATGCCACAATCTATTGTGAGCAAATATGTCTATGACCCCATAACTGAACGTTATATTTTTGCTGAAGAAATTGATGGCTATCCCATAGGCACTCCCTTAGTGCTCACGCTAGAAGAATTTGAAGCCCTTGTGCTTAAAGAAAAAATGGCGGGCTATTTTCAAGAAAAAATTGCAGCCTTAAGTGGTAAAGGGTCAAACTTAGAAGAAACCCAAAAGAATTTATTGCCAGAGGTTTATGTTAACAACAAATTTTTTCAAACCATTTTTGGAAGCAATAGTATAGACGTTGTTCCACAAGGATCCATCGGAATTGATTTAGGAATACGCTACCAAAAAACCGACAATCCCATTAGCTCTCCACGAGACCGGCGCAATTTTGGGTTTGACTTTGACCAACAAATCAGTTTGAGTTTATTGGGCAAAATAGGGGAGCGCTTGCAAATCATTGCCAACTACGATACTGAATCAACCTTTGATTTTCAAAACCTAATCAAAATTCGTTTTAATCCACCCACCCTAGACGATGCCTCAGCACTAATTCCTGGAAGTTTAGGTAGGCAAGCAGGGGCTTTGCAAAGTCGCCTTCAGCAAGCTCAAGAGACCATTGGCCAGGTGCGTGAGGGGGTCAATCAAGCTAAAACGGCTTTGGCACAAACCAAACAAAAAATAGAAGCCCTTAAAAACAACGTCAACAACTTGCCGAACAGCACTGCTCAAGTTTCTAATCGGGTGGCCAATTTTCTCAACGGCAAGGTGACAGAAGATGGCATTTTACAAAATATTGACATTGGTAATGTGAGTATGCCCATAAACAGCAACTTAATTCAGGGAGCACAAAGTTTGTTTGGAGTGCGCACCGATTTAAAGTTTGGAAGAACCACCATTTCTAGCGTATTTGCCGAACAGCGTTCTCAATCGCAAAACATCACCACCCAAGGAGGGGGCACCCTACAAGAATTTGATCTCTTTGCTTTAGACTACGAAGAAGATCGCCACTATTTTTTAGCACACTATTTTCGAGATCACTATGATGCTTTTTTAAAAACCTATCCCTATATCAATTCACCCATCCAAATCACCCGTCTAGAAGTTTGGGTAACCAATAGGGGGGCACGCACTCAAAATGTGAGAAACATTATCACCTTGCAAGACTTAGGAGAAGCACATCCAGACAAAACGCGCCTTGATCAGGTTGTTCAAACATTCTTTGCTGGCAGCGACCCCAATGCGCCACCAGATAATGGAGTGAATCGTTTAGACCCTAAGGCCATTGGCTATGGGGGACTTCTCACAGAAGCTGTTCGAGATATCGCCACCGTAAAAAACAGCTTTGGGGCAGCCAATGCACAAGTGCGTGAAGGCTATGATTATGCCGTGCTAGAAAGTGCCCGAAAATTAAGCCCACAGGAGTATACCTTTCACCCGCAGTTGGGCTATATTTCACTCAATCAGCGCTTGAGTAATGATGAAATTTTGGGTGTGGCTTTTCAATATACCTATTTAGGAAAAGTCTATCAAGTGGGTGAATTTGCCAATGGAGGGGTGCCTGGAACAGAACTCAACAATACTTATGGGAACACCCAAACACCTGTTGTGCAAACCAATAATTTGGTGGTTAAAATGTTAAAAAGTAGTGTTACAGATGTGCGGCAACCCGTTTGGAATCTCATGATGAAAAACATCTACAATACAGGAGCCTTTCAGCTTTCAGAAGAAGATTTTAAACTCTCCATTCTCTACACAGATCCATCTCCCATTAACTATATGACGGCTGTGAACGACAAAATTTGGCCTGAAGCCCTTCGTCAGCAGGTCCTACTCAACACCTTTCGATTAGACCGTTTAAATATTTACCAAGATCTAACCCCGCAGGGAGATGGATTTTTTGATTATGTGCCTGGCATTACGATTGACCCCAAATTTGGGCGTATCATTTTTCCACAAGTTGAGCCTTTTGGAGCGTTTTTGTTTGACCTTTTAGACGACCCTAATTCCTCTAAAGAAGACTATGATCGTGCCACCACCTATAACTCCAATCAAAAAAAATATGTGTTCAGAGAAATGTATGCCCTAACAAAGGCCGCTGCTTTGGAAGCCATAGAAAAAAATAAATTTCAATTAAAGGGTCGCTATAAATCTGAAGGAGGAGACGGCATTCCTATTGGAGCTTTCAATGTGCCAAGGGGCTCTGTGCGTGTTACAGCAGGAGGACGATTGCTGCAAGAGGGATTGGATTATACCGTTAACTATGAAATTGGAAGGGTAAAAATTATAAACGAAGGCCTAAAGGCTTCTAATATTCCTATTGATATTTCGGTAGAAAACAATTCGTTTTTTAATCAACAAAACAAACGCTTTTCAGGAATAAATGTAATTCACCAACTGAATGAAAAAGTTTTTTTTGGCGGCACCATGGTCAATTTGAGTGAAAACCCCTTAACCCAAAAGGCCAATTATGGCACCGAGCCGGTGAACAACACCATGATGGGCTTTAACACTAACTTCTCTACCGAAATACCCTTTTTAACCCGTATGGCTAATAAAGTTACGGCCACAAAATCCAACACCCCCTCTCAACTTTCTTTTCGTGGAGAAGTGGCAGCATTAAGAGCTCGAAACCCTAGAAACACCCAATTGCAAGGAGAAACCAATGTCTATATTGACGATTTTGAAGGCGCTCAAACCAATATAGATATTAAAGGGTTTAATGCTTGGAATTTAGCCAGTGTGCCAGTCAATGATGTTTGGGGGGCGGAAGAAAAAGGGTTAGCACGAGGCTATGGGCGTTCCAAATTAGCGTGGTATTCAATTGACCGTATTTTCTATAGTAGAAATCCACCCACAGGCATCAATAACAATGACATTTCAGACAATACCACCCGGCGAATATTTATTAAGGAAATTTTTCCGGAGCAAGATTTGGTTCAGGGTAATACCACAGTTCAAAACACGCTAGATGTGGCCTATTTTCCTCAAGAAAAAGGGCCCTATAACAATGCACCTCAGGCTGATTTTGACGCTCAACCCGAAGAACATTGGGCAGGAATAACCCGTTCCATAAATGCCACCAATTTTGAGCAAGCCAATGTTGAGTTTATTGAATTTTGGTTGTTAGATACCTTTTCCGATTTGGAAGATGAAGACGGAGCATTAGGAGACCTCGTTTTTCATTTAGGCAATATTTCGGAAGATATTTTAGAAGATGGGCGCAAGCAATTTGAAAATGGACTCCCCGGAGCAGCCAATAACACAGCCACCTACGAAACTGAATGGGGAAAAGTGCCCGCAACACAATCTTTGGTCTATGCCTTCAACACAGAAGCAGCAGATCGAGCACAACAGGATGTTGGTTTAGACGGCTTGGGTGATGCTGAAGAAGGAACAATCTATACAAATGGTCCCTCTGATGATCCGGCAGGGGATAATTATGAATATTTTATCAAGGCCTCGGGGAGCATATTGGAACGTTATAAAAACTATAATGGAACCGATGGAAATACACCCATTGCTTTTTCTGATTCCGATAGAGGAAACACCACCGAACCCGATACTGAAGATATCAATCGAGATCAAAGCATGAACACCATTAACAGCTATTTTGAATATCGTGTTCCGATTACTAAAACCATGGCGGTAGGAAATCATCCCTTTATAACAGATGTTCGAGATAACGTAAAAGTGCAAGTGCCCAATGGAAATGAAATAAATACCCGATGGTTGCAATTTAAAATCCCCATTCAAAAGGGCTATTATGAGGGTTCTGTTTTTGCCCCCTATTTCAAATCGGTCAATGCCATAGAAGATCTACGATCTATTCGTTTTATGCGGATGTTATTGCACAAATTCAAACAGCCCGTTGTATTTCGTTTTGGTACCCTTGATTTAGTGCGGGGAGATTGGCGTCAATATACCAAAGCTTTAAATGAGGAGGTGTTGCCCAACACCAACACCACAGTAGACATAAGCACTGTGAATATTTTAGAAAACGAAAACAGAATTCCCATAAACTATGTGCTTCCGCCAGACATTCAGCGTGAACAAATCAACAACAACAACACCATAGTGCGTCAGAATGAGCAATCTTTGGCTTTTCGCATTTGTGATTTGCAACCCATGGATGCTCGGGGAATTTTCAAAAACGTGAATTTGGACATGAGACAATACAAAAAAATTAGAATGTTCATTCACGCAGAATCGATTCCAGGCAATACGCCCTTGCCCGATCAAGAGGGTGATGCATATGATGAACGATTGGTTGCTTTTATTCGTTTGGGTACCGATAACAAAGACAACTATTATCAAATAGAAATCCCTTTAAAACCTTCGGCCTATTCAGAAAATGTTTCCAATCGTCTAACGGCAGAGGAAGTTTGGATACCCAACCAAAACGAGTTAGAAATATCCACTACTTTTTTAGCTCAACTAAAGAGCAAAGCCCTCATGGCCAGCGCGCAAGGAAAAGCCCTCTATTTTGATGAAGAGCTAAACCCCATTTCAGAATTTGTACCCATTAGTAGTTTGCCGGGCGAGAAAAAATATAAATTTTCCATTAGAGGAAACCCAACCTTGGGAGCCATCAGATCGCTTATGATTGGGGTGAAAAATCCTTCTGAGCAGTTAGGAAACACGCTTTGCGGGGAGGTTTGGTTTAACGAATTGCGTCTTTCGGGCATAGAAGATGAAGGAGGATGGGCTGCTGTGGGAGCTTTAGATGCTAATATTGCCGATTTTGCCAACTTTTCTGCAACGGGTCGATTTGCCACGGTAGGTTTTGGCAATATAGACCAAACGCCCAATCAAAGAGCTCGAGAAGACTTAATGCAATATGATCTAGTTTCCAATGTGAATGTGGGACAATTAGCCCCTGAAAATTGGGGCTTAGAAGTTCCCCTTAGTTTTGCGGCCGGAGAAACCGTTATTTCCCCAGAATATGATCCGTTCTATCAAGATATTAAACTCAAAGACCGTTTGGCCTCGGCAGATCGAAAATCTTTAAAAGATACTATTAAACAGCAGGCGTTAGACTATACCAAACGCAAAAGTGTTAGCATGATTGGCATTAGAAAGCGCAACACAGGAACTGGAAAAACAAGACTCTACAGCCCCGAAAACTTTACTTTTTCCTATGCCTATAACGCTTTAGAACACCGCGATTATGAATTGGAAAATCTCCAAGAAGAAGAACTGGTGTTGGGTGCAAACTATGCCTATTCCTTTCAGCAAAAAAGCATAACACCTTTTCAAAAGGTGAAGGCTTTTGATCGAAAAAAATATTGGGAATGGCTAAAAGTTCTCAATTTTAATGTGTTGCCCAATGCTGTTAATTTTAATGCCAACCTAAACAGGGCACTTTACAGTCAAAAATTTAGACAAGTCTATTTTGAAGGTGTAGATGCCTCCAAACAACGCCCGCTTCCTAGTTTACAACAGCATAATTTTCTTTTTGATTATAGCTATACGTGGACCCATAATTTATCTCGTTCCTTGCGTCTAACCTTTGATGCCAACACCAGCAACATAGTGCGTGATCGGCAAGCTTTGAATCAACAAGTGTTGGGACAAGCTACACCCCCTAATTTGTGGGCTGGGTTAGGCAATTTTGGAGAATTAAACAGGCATTTCCACACTTTAGGCATAAACTACAAACTACCGTTTCAATACATCCCGTTTTTGAGTTTTATAGACGCTACCTATAACTATAAAGCAGACTATAGTTGGCAAAGAGGATCTGAGGCTTTAGAAGAGGTGGTAAGTCCAAGTGGGGTGCCTCTCGGTCGAGTAAACACACTTCAAAACAGCAATACCAAAATACTGACTGGAAACATTTCGTTTCAAAAGCTCTACAGCATTTTTGGAATAAAACCGCCCAATCAAAACAATCCTGCTAGAAGAAGTCTTGGGCGTACGCTCGATTCTGTTTCTAAAAAGAGAAGCCAAGTTATGCAAAAAGCGGCTCAACCTTTATTGGCCATTTTAAACAAAATTAAACGTGTGCAGTTTAATTATTCCGAAAATAACGGAACCTTATTGCCGGGCTATTTACCAGCTGTTGGCTTTGCCGGAGGGATGCAACCCACTTTAGGCTTTACGTTAGGCAGCCAAGCCGACTTACGCTATTTATTAGCCCAAAGAGGGTGGCTCACAGATTTTCCCAATTTTAATGAAACCCTACAGCAAATTCATGCCAATAAATTCAACCTTACGGGACAAATAATTCCGCTGGAAGGTTTGTTAATTGATTTTTATGTGGAACGAAATTATGCTGAAAATAGCACCCAAAACTTTTTGGTTCAAAACAATCAATACCAACCCCTAAACACCAACATATTTGGCAATTTAGGGGTCTCAACGCTACTCATTAGAACAAGTTTTGCTAAGGGCAGCGGGCAATATAACCCCATATTTGAAACCTTTAGAGCTAACAGAATGATCATAGCCGAACGGTTTGCTGCACAAAATGAAAGTCTTCAAGGAAGAGATGAAGAAGGTTTTCCAAAGGGCTATGGCAAAGCCCAACAAGAGGTAGTTTTGCACTCCTTTTTAGCAGCCTATACCGGAGCAGATCCCAACACGATGTCTTTAGATCCAATTCGAAAAATGGGTTTACCCAACTGGAATTTAAAATATGCAGGCCTTAATAAAATCCCGTCCTTGTCTAAAATTTTCACCCGTTTTTCATTAAATCACGGCTATCGGGCGAGTTATACCATCAATAATTTTCAGTCAAATTTTGATTATGAGCCAAATTCTCCCAACCAAACAGATGTTGCTGGAAATGTTTTGTCTGAACGCCTTTTTACCAATATTACCTTAGTAGAACAATTTAACCCCCTAGTGCAATTGGATGTTGAATTAAAAAACAATTTTAAGTTTTTATTGGAATTAAATCGAGACCGTTCTCTTTCATTGAGTTTAGACAACAATTTGTTGACCGAAGTGAGTGGAAATGAATATGTAGGTGGATTAGGCTATCGCATTCGAGATTTACGAATGCGAACCTCTTTTAATGGAAGGAGGGTGGTGCTCAAAGGCGATTTAAACATTAAAGCAGACGTTTCTTACCGCAACAACATTACCCTTCTGCGCAATTTAGAATATGACAATAACCAGGTCACAGCAGGTCAAAAGATCTTTATTTTAAAACTCACGGCAGACTATGCTTTGTCTAGAAATGTAACCGCATTATTTTTCTATGACCACAATTTTTCCAAGTTTGCCATCTCCACCGCATTTCCGCAAACCAGTATCCGTTCTGGCTTCACGGTTCGCTATAATTTTGGAAATTAGGAGGCTTCTCAGCTAGTGAAAAACCCCTACATTTGCGATTATTAATTTTGCACAGATGAATATTCCAAGTGACTTAAAATATACTAAAGACCACGAATGGGTTAAGATAGAAGCAGACCATGCCCTTGTGGGTATTACCGATTTTGCACAATCAGAATTAGGAGACATTGTTTATGTTGAAATCGAAACATTGGATGAACAGCTCGCTTCCGAAGAGATTTTTGGCACCGTGGAGGCGGTTAAAACGGTTTCTGATTTATTCATGCCCCTAGAAGGCACTATTATAGAAGTTAACGAAGCACTTGAAGCCACACCAGAATTGGTCAATGAATCACCCTATGAAGCGGGTTGGATGATCAAAATTAAAATTGAAAATCCCTCTGAAATAGAACAGCTTTTAGATGCCACGGCCTATCAAGAACTTATCTCAGGCTAGGCCACTCTTTTTATTGATGGCTGTAACAACCACGCTAGTGGTGATTTATTTCAGCTTGAACCCCCCCTCAGTTAGCGTTCAGCCCTTGCCTTGGTGGCAACACGATAAGGTTTTGCACACCCTTAGCTATTTTGTTTTGGAATGCACCTATTTTTTGAGTTTGTTAAAGCTAAAACGCCCCTACACTACAACAGCCATGGCAGCTTTTTTGTTGGGATTGCTACTAGAAGTCTTGCAAAGCTTGCCTTTTTTTCAAAGAACTTTTGATTGGTTTGACCTTTTGGCCAACGGTTTTGGCATAGGTTTGGCCCTTTTAGGACTTAAATATTTTTGCAATAAGCAGTCAACTTAATTTTTTTTCTTGTTTTATGTTTAAAATTTTATAGTTTAGCATACTAACTTTTTCGATACATGAAACCTAAGAAAAATTCAAAAGTCGATTTAAATAAAAACAGCAGTCTTTATTTTGTCATTGGACTCGCCGTTATTTTATTTATCACTTGGCAAGCCATTGAGTGGAAAACCTACGACAAAAGTCTTTACGGTTATGAAGCTCTAGATGTTGAAGATGAGGATGATGAAGAAATCCCTATCACTGAACAAATTAAAACACCACCCCCACCACCGCCACCACCGCCAGCTCCGGAAGTGATTGAAATTGTGGAAGATGAAGAAGAAGTTGAAGAAACTGTAATTGAATCTACCGAAACTGATGAGGAAGAAATCATTGAGGTGGAAGAAGTTGAAATTGAGGAAGAAATTGAAGATATTGACGTTCCATTTGCTGTTATTGAAGATGTGCCTATTTTCCCAGGTTGTGAAAAAGCAAAAAAATCAGAACGTCGTGCTTGCTTCCAAGATCAAATGAACAAACACATTCGTAAAAATTTCCGTTATCCAGAAATTGCTCAAGAAATGGGAATTCAAGGACGTGTTTATGTGAACTTTGTCATTGGAAAAGACGGTTCCATTACCAACATTAGAATGCGTGGACCAGACAAAAACTTAGAAAAAGAGGCAGAACGAATTATCTCTAGATTACCGCAAATGACTCCAGGTAAACAAAGAGGTAGACCCGTGCGAGTGCCTTTCAGCATTCCAATCACGTTTAGATTGCAATAAAATAAATGTAGACCCTACTAAACCCGATGTTTTCATCGGGTTTTTTTATGGAATAAAATGAGGTGCTGGTATGATTTTTGCGCCTTTATAAAGCAACCAAAATCTTACCGTCATGCAAATCAAAAAAAATCCCAAGGTTGATCTCAACAAAAATTCAAATCTCTATTTTGTCATTGGTCTCTGTTTAATTTTGATTCTCACATGGAAATTAATGGAATGGAAGACCTATGAAAAAGATCTAATTGTGAGCGAGCTACTCATGGTAGAAAAGGAGGACCAAGAAGAAATTCCGATAACGGAACAAATTAAAACACTCCCACCGCCACCAGCGCCACCAGCTCCTGTAATAATTGAGGTGGTTGAAGACGAAAGTGAAGTAGAAGAAACTGTGATTGAATCTACCGAAACAGACGAAGAAGAAATTATTTATGTAGAAGCCGTTGAAATTGAAGAGGAAGAAGAAGAAATAAGTGTGCCTTTTGCCATCATTGAAGAAGCCCCAATTTTTCCCGGCTGTGAAAAAGTGGACAAGTCTAAACAACGAGATTGCTTTCAAAAACAAATCAATAAACACATCGTTAAAAATTTTCGTTATCCCGAAATTGCCCAAGAATTGGGAATTCAAGGACGTGTTTATGTAAACTTTGTGATTGCTAAAGACGGGTCTATAACCAACATTAGATTGCGAGGCCCAGACAAAAATTTAGAAGAAGAAGCCAAACGTATTATTTCCAAACTCCCCAAGATGAGCCCCGGAAAGCAGAGGGGAAAAGAAGTGAAAGTGCCCTTTAGTATTCCTATCAACTTCCGGTTGCAATAGCATTAGGGGCTTGGATTGGGAAGGGCTATGACTTTCTAACTAAATAGGTTGGACAATGCTTGGGGTAGTGTTATATTTGCAGCTGATTGGATGATGCACGATGCGCTTGATTGAAGCCAAAGAACCACTAACACTAAGCCTTTTGATGAAAGACTTTTTGCAGTTAACTAAATTTAGGTTGGCTGTGAGCGTAGTTATTTCCTCTTTGGCGGGCTATTTGTTGGCGGCTGAGCGGTTAGAAGGAGTTATTATCGTCTATCTGTTTTTGGGAGGCTATGCCATGGTAGGAGCCTCAAACGCCTTTAACCAATGGATGGAAAAAGAGTTGGATGCTCTCATGCAACGCACTCAAAACAGACCTTTGCCCAGCGGGCGTATGCAAGATTCCACGGCACTCTTTATTGCTAGCGGGCTCACCCTGATTGGAATTCTGTTTTTAGGATTTATCAATTTTAGGACGGCTTTTTTTGGAGCACTGTCTATTTTTATCTATGTCTGTATTTATACGCCCCTAAAGCGAAAAACTCCCTTGGCCGTTTTTGTTGGTGCCTTTCCAGGGGCTATACCTTTTATGTTAGGATGGGTGGCAGCTACCAATAAATTTGGTATTGAACCCGGATTGCTTTTTATGATTCAATTTCTTTGGCAATTTCCCCATTTTTGGGCTATTGGCTGGGTGCTAGATGCCGACTATAAAAAAGCCGGATTTAAACTTTTACCTTCTGGCAAAACCGACCGTGTAACCGCTTTTCAAATTGTATTTTACACGCTCTGGGTGGTGGTGGTTTCGTTGGTTCCGGCCTTTCACTATACCGGCACTTTGCAGTTGTCACCCATAGCTGCTTTTGCCATTGGCCTCCTCGGATTGATCATACTTTTTTTTGCTATGAAGCTGATGAAAGAAAAAACAAAAAAGGCGGCTCAAAATTTAATTGGGGTAAGCATATTGTATATCACCGCCCTACAATTGATCTATGTGATTGATAAATACCTAACGCTATGAATACATCAGATTCTATTGAAGTAAAAAATAACAGAGCTAAAAAAATGATGCTCTGGATTGGCATGATCAGTATGGCTATGACCTTTGCGGGACTCACCAGTGCCTATGTGGTGAGTAGTTCTCGAGCTGATTGGTTAGAAGAAATTGATTTGCCAGCAGCCTTCACCATTAGCACCCTAATCATGGTGTTGAGCAGTGTGAGTTTTCATTTAGCCAACTATTTTTTTAAAAATCAAAACCACTCAAGGGCAAGAATAGCACTGCTCTCAACCCTTGGTTTGGCCTTATCTTTCGTTTATTTTCAATTTCAAGGCTTTTCCGAAATCATTGGGATGGGCTATTATTTTACAGGACCACAGAGCAGCATAAACACCTCCTATCTCTATGTTTTAGTATTGCTACACCTAGCTCATTTGGGGGCTGGCATCATAGTTGTGTTGCGGTTGCTCTATGTGAGCTCTTTCACCAAAACACCAAGTCAACACACCTTAGGGTTTCAACTGGCCACAACCTTTTGGCATTTTCTTGATTTGCTGTGGGTATATTTATATTTATTCGTTTCATTCTACAGCTAAAAATTAATAAATTTGTATCGAATTTAACTTGACACTATGGAAGTAACTGCTACAACAGAAGACCAAACCAACATTTGGGGAGGGGGTAACAAGCCTTTGAAAGCCAGTTATGGGAAAATGATGATGTGGTTTTTTATCGTATCAGATGCCCTGACGTTTTCCGGATTTTTGGTTTCCTACGGATTTTCCAGATTTAAAAACATTAACTCTTGGCCTATTGCTGATGAGGTGTTTACACACTTTCCGTTCCTTCACGGTGTAGATGCCCCCATGTATTATGTGGCCTTGATGACATTTATTCTGATATTCTCTTCTGTTACTATGGTTTTAGCTGTGGATGCAGGTCATCATATGAACAAATCCAAAGTAACATTCTATATGTTACTTACCATTTTAGGAGGCGCCATTTTTGTGGGTTCTCAAGCATGGGAATGGAAAAATTTTATCAGTGGTGAATATGGCGCTTTAGAAACTAAAGGCGGACAAATACTTCAGTTTGTGCAAGCCGATACGGGCAAACGTGCTGCACTTAAAGATTTTGCCGTGACACAACCCACCGAACGGGCTACCCACCAAAAAAACAACGGAATTTGGTATGCTCAAGAAAGCACCCTACCCACCTTCACTGTAGCAGAAGTTAAAGCTGGTTTTGAAGCCAACGAAAACCTTCTCATTCGCACAGAATTGCTCACCGAAGAGGGAGAAAAAACCGTATTGAGCAGAGCCGAATCACTTGCTAAAATTCAAGATGCACAAATTGTAGTAGAAGGCGCAAATCTTATTCGAAATGAATATGGCAACAGACTTTTTGCCGATTTTTTCTTTTTTATAACAGGCTTTCACGGCTTTCACGTTTTTTCGGGCGTGGTGATCAACATCATCATTTTCTTCAACGTGATTTTAGGCACATACGAACGACGAGGCCATTATGAAATGGTTGAAAAGGTGGGCCTCTATTGGCACTTCGTTGATTTAGTCTGGGTGTTTGTTTTCACCTTTTTCTATTTGGTTTAATCTTCTATTCAAAAAAATATGGCTGCAGAAACACATAAATTGGCAATTTTTAGAGGACTATTAAAATTTAAGTCCAATCAACAAAAAATTTGGGGAGTACTTATATTTCTCTCCATTGTAACCACTATAGAAGTTGCCCTGGGGATTTTAAAACCCTCAATTTTGCTCACTTCCTTTTTGAGTATGAAACTGCTCAATTGGATTTTCATTGTTTTAACCATCGTTAAGGCCTACTACATTGCATGGGATTTTATGCACCTGCGGGATGAAACCAGTGGACTTAAAAACGCAATTGTTTTACCACTACTGATTTTAATTCCCTATCTAGCTTTTATATTAATTCTTGAAGCAGATTATATCTACGAGGTGATGAAAAACGGCTTTGTGAGCTGGAATTTTTAGGCGATAGCCTCCGAGGCCATTGGCTTCACGCTTTTTTGAGAAAATGAAAGGGAAAATTAAAAAACAATTGGTGCTGGGGATATTATTCATTTTCCCCTTGTTGGTCTATTTGTTTTTTGCTTCCGGCAAAAATAATTTTGCTAAACTTCCCATTCTCACCCCCTCCATTCAGCCTTTGGTGGTTCAAAAAGATTTTGACAACCGTCCCGTTACCCTTTCAAAACACATCACTATTTTAGGTTATTGGGGTGGCGACTTGACCGAAAAAAAGGCAGAAGCTCTTAATTTAAATGAAAAAATTTATAAACGATTTAATGGTTTTGATGATTTTCAGTTTGTGATATTGGTAAACGAGCAAAACGAAGAGGCCGTAAAAGAACTTCAGTTGGCCTTGCAAACCGGCACTGGTATAGACTTGACCAATTGGTATTTTGTTCCAGCCTCTGCCCAACAAATCCAAGCCCACTTTACATCTTTAAAAACCCCCTATACGCTAAGCCCTCAAAACAGCACCCCCTATGTGTTTATTGTTGACAAAGACCTCAACCTAAGAGGACGAAATGACAAGGAAAACAGTGATTTGCTCTACGGTTTTGATGCTCGCTCCGTAGCAGAAATTTCAAAAAAAATGATTGATGATGTCAAAGTGATTTTGGCTGAATATCGCTTAGCTCTAAAAATTTATAATACGGACCGGAAAAAATAAAAAATGAATAAGCTAGCCTCTGTCGGTTTAACAATTATTATTCTCCTTTTTGGAATTCTTTTTGTTCCCAAAATTGTAGAACGATTTCAAACAAACTCAGTAGTGCAAGACAACAGAGCTACCTCTGCCAGTCCGCTTAGCTATATCCAACTCAATGGCCAAACCAAAAAAGTGCCTCCCTTCACCTTTATGAATCAAGATAGTTTGATCATTTCCAATGAAGACTACAAGGGCAAAGTTTATATAGCCGAGTTTTTCTTTACCTCTTGCCCAAGTATTTGCCCTATCATGAATAAAAACATGAAAATTTTAGAAGAACAATTTGGCCATAGAGCTGATTTTGGAATAGCCTCTTTTTCAATAGATCCCGAACACGACCGTCCTTCGGTTTTAAAACGTTATGCCGAACAATATGATGTTTTTTCCTTAAATTGGCATTTCCTAACAGGTGAAAAAGAAAAGATCTATGCGTTGGCAAACCAAGGATTTAATATTTTTGCTGCCGTAAACCCTAGAGTAGCTGGAGGCTTTGAACACCAAGGCTATTTTGCGCTTATTGATAAAAATGGCTTTATACGCTCCAGAACAGACCAGTTTGGGAACCCTATTGTATATTATTTGGGCATTGACCAAGAGGATGGAACCAGAGAAGAAATTGAGTGGCTGGCAACAGATATTAAAAAGCTCTTAGCAGAATGAGAAAAAAAATTCAGTCTAGAGAAATAAAACACAAAACCCTCATTTGGGTAGTGTCTATTTTAATTCCAATTGTGGTAGCGGTGCTTTTCACCATTCGCCTACCCAATGTAGCTCCTTTGTCTTTTTTGCCTCCCATTTATGCTGGCATTAACGGTGTGACCGCTTTGGTTTTACTAGGAGCTTTTTTGGCAGTGAAACGAAAAAAACTGGTGTTGCACGAACAATTGATGAAAACGGCTATTGCCCTATCGGTAGTCTTTTTGGGGATGTATGTTGCCTATCACATGACCTCAGATCCAACTCCTTATGGTGGAAGTGGACCTCTTAAATATGTGTATTATTTTATCTTAATTACCCACATTCTATTGTCAGTGGGTATTATTCCTATGGTATTGGTAACCTATGCCCGTGCTATTTCAAGCTTGTTTACCGAACATAGAAAAATAGCCCGCTATACCTTTCCCATTTGGCTCTATATTGCGGTAACGGGAGTCATTGTCTATTTGATGATTGCCCCTTATTATGTCACTTAAATGAAACACAGGCACCTCCTTTTATTCTTTCTTTTGTTTTTTGCACTTAGCTTAGACTATGGCTACGGACAATGTTCTATGTGCCGAGCTGTGCTTCAGTCTGAAGAAGCCCAAGAAACCGCTAAAGGAATTAACAATGGCATCTTATATCTCATGGCATTGCCCTATATCTTGGTTGCTGTTGTTGGTTGGAAAGTTTTTCAAATCTTTAAAAAGGGCTAGTTTTCTGTAACATTTTATTTTTTTTCTCGTCTATCATTAGGATGCGGTTAAAAATAGCGATCTTTGCTCTGCTTTGAAAAACAACATGATTAAAATAAAAAGCCTTCACAAATCTTATAAAATGGGAGACTCTTCCCTACACGTCCTAAAGGGAATTGATTTTAGTGTTCAAGAAGGCGAATTAGTGGCCATTATGGGTTCTTCTGGTTCTGGAAAATCAACACTCTTGAACATCTTGGGCATGCTGGATACGGCCGATGAAGGAGTTTATGAATTGGATGGAGTGCCTATTAAAGATTTAAACGAAACTAAGGCCGCTAAATACCGCAATCAATTTTTAGGTTTTGTTTTTCAATCCTTTAATTTGATCAACTATAAAAATGCCCTAGAAAATGTTTCCCTTCCTCTATATTATCAAGGTTACAAAAGAAAGGAACGACAACAACAAGCCCTAGACTATTTGTCTCGAGTTGGTTTGCGTGATTGGGCCACACATTTGCCAAGTGAACTTTCTGGAGGGCAAAAACAACGGGTGGCCATAGCGCGTGCCATGGCTTCTAAACCAAAAGTGCTTTTAGCGGATGAACCCACTGGAGCATTAGACACCAAAACCTCCTATGAGGTGATGGGACTCATTCAACAAATTAATGAAGAAGGAAAAACCATTTTAGTGGTTACTCACGAACCCGATATTGCTCAAATGTGCAAACGGATTGTGAAATTGAAAGACGGGGTGATTGTTGAAGATACTATGATCAAACAAGTAGCTGCCTCAAATTATGTTTAATAAAGACCGTTGGCAAGAAATTTTCCAAACCATTGGCAAAAATAAACTACGTACATTTTTGTCTGGCTTTACTGTGGCCCTTGGAATTTTCATTTTTATTGTGCTCTTCGGTTTGGGCAATGGCCTTAAAAACGCTTTCCAAGAGTTTTTTGTCAATGATGCTAACAACGTCATTTTTCTATATCCCGGAAGAACCTCAAAACCCTACAAAGGGTTTAAAGCCAACCGTAGAATAGAATTTGAAAATGAAGATTTGGAAGACATCAAGATTAACTTCCCCTTTTTTTTAGAAAGTTTAAGTCCAAAAATTTCCCGAAGTGCAAATGTGAGTTATAAAAACGAAAGCAATTCCTATTCAACCATAGGAGTAGGACCGGCTCACCAACAAGTAGAGAAAACCATCATTATGCAAGGGCGCTACTTGAACCAAAATGATATCGTTAACAAAACCAAACACGCTGTTATTGGCCGCCTCGTAGCTAAAGATTTATTTAAAACAGAAAACCCAATTGGAGCTTATGTTGAAATGAACGGAAGTGCCTTTAAAATAGTGGGTGTCTTTCAAGATGAAGGGGGCGACAATGAAGAACGCAATATTTATATTCCCTACACCACACGTCAGCAACTCGAAAAAGGAAATGATAAAGTTGATCAAATTGTAGTTTCTTTTCGCAACGAACTCGGTCATGCCGGAGCCTTAGCTTTTGAAAAAGGCTTGCGCAAATTTTTTAAGGAAAAGAAAGCCATAGACCCCACAGACCCCAACGGCATCTATTTCCAAAATGTTGCAGACAATCTCAAACGAAACCAACAATTTGCCGAAGTGCTGCAACTCATTGTGGCCTTTGTGGGCTTAGGAACCCTCATTGCGGGAATCATCGGAATTTCCAACATCATGGTGTTTGTGGTTAAAGAACGCACCAAAGAACTCGGCATTAGAAAAGCCTTAGGAGCCACCCCAAATTCCGTTATTCAAATGATTTTACAAGAATCTATTTTTATCACCACCCTTTCTGGCTATGTTGGACTTTTCTTAGGGATGCTGTTGCTCCAAAACATAGGGTTAAAACTAGAGGACTATTTCATAAAGAACCCCTATATCAATTTAAATACAGCCCTATTTGCCACTTTTATTCTCATTCTTTTTGGAAGCATAGCCGGCTATATTCCTGCAAAAAGGGCCGCCAGAATTAAACCCATAATTGCCTTGCGTGATGAATAGTTTTAAAGTTTTATGGGATTGGGATACCTGGCAAGAAATTTTTGGATCCATTTCTAAAAATAAAACCCGAACTATCATTACCGTCATTGGCGTGTTGTGGGGCATCTTCATCTATATTGCCCTTTCAGGAGCCGCAAAAGGCTTAGACAATGGCTTTGAACGCGAATTTGAAAACATAGCCATGAATTCCATGTTTGTATGGGCTCAACGAACTAGCATTCCTTATGAAGGCTTTAAAATTGGCAGAAGAATTGAACTGAAAGTTTCCGATATAGACTTTTTAAGAAGTCAGGTGCCTCAAATTCAATTTATTGCAGCCCGAAATGCCCGCGGTGTGTTTGGAGGGTCAAGCCCCTTGGTGGTGAGAGGAAATAAGTCGAGCAACTACAATATCTATGGCGATTATCCGGAGTTTACCAAAATTGCCACGAAAAAAATATATGAAGGGGGTCGTTTTATTAATGATAATGATATTCTTCACGCTCGAAAAATTTGTGTGATAGGAGAACGAACACAGGAAGAACTCTACGAAAAAAATGAAAGTCCAATTGGGAGTTATATCAAAATTGAAGACATCTATTTTCAGGTGGTGGGTGTGCATAAATTTGTTCCCGGAGGAGGTTTTGAATCAGATGGTGATATTTTTATTCCCTTCACTACTTATCAAAAAATATACAACTCCGGAGACCGAGTCAACTGGTTTACCATTGCTGCCTATGATGATGCCAATGCAGTAGAGGTGGAAAAAGACATTAAAATGGCCTTAAGGAGAAGACATCGTGTGGCACCAGAAGATGAACGTGCTTTTGGATCTTTTAACCTTGGAGAAATTTTTACGAGAATTAGCGGTTTTTCCAAAGGCATGACGCTCCTTTCTCTCATTGTGGGCATTGCTACCATAATTGCAGGGGTAATTGGCATTGGAAATATCTTGTTGATCTCTGTCAAAGAACGCACCAAAGAATTAGGGGTTCGCAGAGCCTTGGGCGCCACACCTTCTGAAGTTCGAAACCAGATTATTTTAGAATCTGTATTTCTAACCTTGGTAGCAGGCATTATGGGAATTGTCTTAGGAGCTCTGGTGTTAGCCGGCATCAATGCCGCCACGCAAGATCTTACCGATTTCCCATACACCAATCCTACGGTGCCTATTCCCTTTATTTTGGGAGCCCTCTTTATCATGATATTTTTGGGCACCCTCATTGGACTTATTCCCGCGCAACGAGCTGTCAGCATAAAACCTATTGATGCATTAAGAGAAGAATAATTTTATTAAAATAAAAAGTATATGAAAATTTTAAAATATCTCGGGATTTCGGCTTTAGTGATTGGCGTGCTCTTTGCCGCCGCCTATTTCATCAAAACCAATAGCAAATCAATTATTGAATATGAAACGAAAACCCCCTTTATTGCCTCTATTGAAAAGAAAACGGTGGTTACTGGAAAAGTAATCCCGGAGGATGAAGTAGAAATTAAGCCCCAAATTTCGGGTATTATTGAGGCTCTTTTTGTAGAAGAAGGAGATCAAGTGGAGACCGGCGACTTGTTAGCTAAAGTTAAAGTAGTGCCCAATGAACAAAGTTTAAACAGTGCACGTGGTCGCCTAGAAAATGCCAAAATTGTGTTACAAAATGCCAAGGTACTCTACCAAAGAAATAAAACACTTTTTGAAAAAGAAATCATTTCAAGTCAAGATTTTGAAACAGCAGAGCTACGCTACAACCAAGCCCAACAAGATGTAGAAAATGCGGCTAAAGACCTGCAAATCATCAGACTAGGATCTGCTGGAGGGTCTACCACTGCCAACACCAATGTGCGGGCCACCGTGGCGGGAACCATCCTCGAAATTCCTGTTAAGGAGGGAGATCAAGTGATTGAGAGTAACACCTTTAATAATGGAACTAGCATTGCCACCATTGCCGATTTAAATAAAATGATTTTTGAAGGAAAAGTAGATGAGGCAGAAGTTGGCAAACTAAAAGTAGGCATGCCTTTAGAGGTGAGTTTAGGAGCCATTGAAGACCAAAAATTTGATGCTCGCCTGAAGTTTATTGCGCCTAAAGGAAATGAAGAGCAGGGAGCTGTTCAATTCATTATTGAAGGCGATGTCTTTTTAAACGATTCCACCTTTGTTCGGGCCGGATACAGTGCCAATGCCTCCCTAGTTTTAGAACGAAAAGACAGCATTATGGTCATTCCAGAAGCCTTGCTTCAATTTGAAAAAGACTCCGACACACCCTTTGTGGAACTTCAATTAGAAGGGCAAAACTTTGAGAAAAAAGAAATCAAAACCGGAATTTCAGATGGCATCAATATTGAAATACTTTCGGGTTTAACCCTTGAAGACAAAGTGAAAGTATGGAATAAAACAGAACCTAAAAAACTTAGAGACGAAGATGAAGCAGCAGCCTCAAACTAAATTGTTAACGATGCACCGAACCACTCTATTTTTTTTCCTTGTTTTTGCCCAGTTTGTGTTGGGGCAAACGCTTAGTTTGGAAGAGTGCATTGCCTTAGCACTAGAAAAAAATATCAGCATTAAACAAGCTTCTTTGGAGTTAGAAAATGCTAAAGTAGACCAATCTGATGCCCGCTCTGCTTTTTTACCGAATGTCAACGTGCAGTCTTCCCATTCTTGGAATATTGGGCTCAACCAAAATATCACCACGGGAATATTAGAAAATCTAACCACACAATTTACCTCCATTGGAGGAAGTGTGGGCATGTCTCTTTTTAATGGAAGAAAAAATTTCATTCAACTCTATCGTTCCAATTTAAATCTTTTGGCTAAAGAATATCAATTGAATGATATGGCCGATGATGTTAGATTGCTAGTGGCGAATGCTTTTTTGCAAATCATGTTTAATGATGAAATTTTGAAAGTTTCTCAAACCCAGTTGGAGCTCAGTCAATCTGAATTAGAGCGTACTCAAAACCTCATTAGTTCGGGTGTATTGCCCCCAGGTGATGTGTATGAGATTCAAGCTACCGTTGCAGCTCAAGAGCAAGCTTTGATTCAAGCTGAAAATAACCTTAGGTTATCTAAAATTAGTTTGGCACAACTTCTATTGATTCAAGATTATGACAATTTTGATATTCGATTGGAAGATTTAGAGGTGCCTTTTTCAGAAATTATGACCAAAAGCCCAAAAGAAATTTATGAAAAAGCCTTATCGTTTCGCAACGATATTCAAATAGCCAACACTAATGTAGAGCTAGCTACTACAGACATTAAATTGGCTAAAGCAGATCAGCTACCCTCTCTTTCAGGGTTTTATAGCTATAGCACTAGAATTTCTTATAGCGATAGACGATTGCCAAGTGGAACTTTTCAAACCCAACCTATTGGTTTTTTAGAATCAACAGGGGAAAGAGTAGTAACCCAAATTCCTGAAACAAGAATTGTAGGTCCAGAATCTTTTTTTAATCAATGGAGCCTATACGATGGACATAACTTTGGGTTGCAACTCACGGTTCCTATTTTTAATAGAAATGCGGTTCGCAATAGAATTACAAGAAGTCAAATCAACTTAGAACGATTTAAAAATCAATTGGAGCAAGAAAAATTAAATCTTGAAAACACCATTAACCAAGCCTATACCAACACAAAAGGTGCCTTTAAGGTATATGAAGCTGCTCAAACCACCCGTAAAGCAAGAGCTCAATCGTATACCAATGCATCAAATCGTTTGGAGGCGGGAGCCATCAATTCTTTTGAATTTATTCAAACCAAGCAACGCTATGAGCAGTCAGTTTCTGAAGCCATTAGAGCCAAGTTTGATTATATTTTCAAATTAAAAGTGTTGGAATTCTATTTTGGTTTACCGGTAAGGTTACGTCCCTAAACAAGACCTCTTTCCCCAAAGGTTTGCTATTTTTGCGACACAATGGGTTTACTATTACATATTGAATCGGCATCGAAAAATTGTTCGGTAGCCTTGGCAAAGGAGGGCACCCTTGTGGCCCTTGAAGAGATGACCACACCCCATTATAGCCATGCGGAACAATTGCACCCTTTTCTCCAAAAGCTTTTTGAGAAAGCCTCTTGCACCCCAGCCGATCTAGATGCTGTGGCGGTGAGTAAAGGCCCAGGTTCTTATACCGGTTTGCGCATTGGCGTGGCAGCTGCAAAAGGGCTGTGCTTTGCCCTAGAGATTCCTCTAATTGCCCTCAACACACTTCAAATGATGATTCAACCTCATTTGAAAAACGAAAAACACTTTCTCATTCCCATGTTAGATGCTCGAAGGATGGAGGTCTATACAGCCGTTTTTGATGGAAAAGGAAATGAAGTGCAAGCTTCTTGGGCTGAGGTGCTTTCTACAGATTCTTTTAAGGATCTCCTTGGAAAGCAAAAAGCACTTGTTTTTGGTGAAGGGGCACATAAATTTAAAGCTCTTAATCAAAACGAAAACATTCATTTTTTGGAGGGCTTTGACTATCCATCTGCTCAAGCCATGGTGTCTTTAGCCTATGATGCTTTTCAAAACAAACAGTTTGAAGATGTGGCCTATTTTGAACCCTTTTATCTTAAAGAATTTATAGGAACACCCCCTAAGCCCAAACTTTAGGATGTGAGTTGATTTAACTGCTCCCAAACTATTTCCCAATTTTCCTTTGGGAGATCACATTGCCTATTTTGACATAAATAAATTAGGGTTTTACCTTTCATGCCTCGCTGTTGCAAAAGAGGATGAGTAGTAGCCTGCTCGGCTCCAGCCCAACTTATAAACGGGTAGGGGTGTTGTTGTAGTTGAGCAAGTATCTCTTTGTAGTTAGGGCCTACTACAGCAAGCTCTACCGAGATTTTAGACATTCTAAGAAAAAGGGTTAGCCAACCACTGTGACTTCTAGGATATTGCCTCACGCTTTCTTGCATGAGTGCGCACATGGCCTCAGCTTGTTTTTGCCATTTAGGACGATCGGCATGCAAAGCGAGTCGCCATAAATTCTCCGCCATTAGCGCATTGTGCGAGATAATGACATTATCCTCAATTTCATAAGAATGGCTCCATGCCCATCTTTCGACTTTTGAATTACTGTTAAATAAACCTACTTTTTCATCCCAAAAGCGTTTTATTGCTTGCTCTGTTTGGACAACAGCTTCATGTAAATAGACTTCATCAAAATAGGTTTCATAGGCTGTTAGATAGAGCTTAATGAGATGGGCATAGTCTTCTAAAAGACCTTTTATTCGGAGTGTCTTATTTTTATAAATACGCATCAATTGTTGGTCGGGTCCCACAAATTTATGTTGTATAAAAGACAATGTTTTTGCTGCTATTTGGGCAAAGTTTGGTTCCTTAAAAATGCGGGAAGCCATAAGAAGGCCCTCACAAACCATGGCATTCCATGCACAAATTTGTTTGTCATCTAAAGCAGGCATTGCCCTGTTTTTTTTGGCTTGTTTTAAAGTGCTGTGCCATTGGGCTAGTTGGTCTTGAAAAAGCAAAGGATCAAGACCATTCTGGTCGCAAAATTCGGAGAGGGAGTGAGCCCTAATGAAGACATATTGCCCTTTTTCCCAATAACCGTTTTCATTCACTTGATAATAGGCAGCAAAACGTTCAAAATCCTCCTTTAAAAGGGTTTTTAATTCTTGAGGAGTCCAAACATAATAGGCACCCTCTTCCATTTTATTTTGAGCGTTTAGACTATCTGCATCTAAGGCACTAAAAATGCCTCCTTCTGCACTGCTTAAGCATGTTTCGATAAAATCAATGGTTTTGGCCACCACTTCTTTATAAATAGCCTCGGGCTGGAGTAGATAAGCTTGACTGTAGGTGGTGAGTAATTGTCCGTTGTCATAAGCCATTTTTTCAAAATGTGGGACGTGCCAACGCTCATCTACCGAATAGCGTGAAAATCCACCTTCTACAGCATCAAAAAGCCCTCCCATTGCCATTTTGGTTAAGGTGTTATGATAATGCTTGAGATAGTTTTCTTTTTTAAAAAGTTGTCCTGCTGCTTGCCAAAGATTCAATTGAACCGGCATCATAAATTTTGGTGCTCCTAAAAAGCCACCATATTCCAAATCAACATTTGCATAAAGCTTATCCAGCACTTGGACATATTGTTGAGCCTCATTTTTTGGAGGGGAAACTAGACTTTGAACAGGAAGCATTTGCTGCATTCCTTCTTGTATAAGTTGGGCTTGCTCGCGTAGTTTTTCAGGCTGATTTTGATAAATTTTTTGGATTTGCTGCAATACAGAAAGCCAATTTTCTTTGGGTAAGTAGGTAGCTCCCCAAATGGGCTGTCCATTGGGCAGGGCTATAATATTGAGGGGCCACCCTCCTTGTCCGGTCAAAATTTGAAGGGCTGACATATAGATATGGTCTACGTCTGGTCGTTCTTCCCGATCAATTTTAAAATTGACGAAATGCCGATTCATATAGCTAGCCACTTCACTATTGTCAAAAGATTCGTGTGCCATAACATGGCACCAATGGCAGGCCGAATATCCAATGCTGATTAGCAAAAGTTGATTTGCAGCAGCAGCCTCTTCAAGACGTTTTTTGCGCCACATTTGCCAGGCAACGGGTTGTGAAGCGTGTTGCAATAAATAGGGACTTAAAGATTGCGCCAGTTCGTTTTTTAAATCCTTCAAAACAGAATGCTGTTGTTAGCCATTAATGGCTTCCACGGCATTAACCTTTTCGGGAAGCATTTCTTTGAGGATGTTTTCAATCCCATTTTTAAGGGTGAAAGTAGAAGATGGACAACCACTACAAGCTCCTTGTAAGAGCACATGAACAATTTTTTGATCTGCGTCGTAATGTTCAAAAGCAATATTCCCTCCGTCAGAGGCTACGGCTGGTTTCACATATTCATCCAAAATAGAAACTATTTCTTCTTCTATTGGAGCTAGTGGCATTTTCTCCGATTGCTCAGCTTGAGTAGAGGTTTCAAGCGAGGGGTCTACAATAGTTTTGCCTTGACTTAAATAGTCTCTTATAAATTCTCGTATCTCCATAACAATGGTTTCCCATTGTGCGGCCTCTGTTTTGGTGAGTGAAACATAGTTGGCATCTAAAAAAACTTCTTTCACATAGGGAAAGGCAAAGAGGGCTTGAGCAAGAGGCGCTTGGGCTGCTTGTTCGAGCGTTTTAAATTCATGTGAAGCAGATACCAAGGGTTTGTTGGCAACAAATTTCATCGCTGCCGGATTTGGAGTACTTTCAGCATAAATAGTTACGGGAATGGTTTCTCCTTCGGTAGCTTCAATCACAATGCCCCCCTCGTTTAAATAGTTCTCCAGTTGAGCGGCTACTTCTTCAATCACTTCTTTCCATTCTACAATGTTGAAGCGTTCCACAAACAGACTTTGTTTAGAAAGACGAACCGATTTTACAAAGGGCAAATAGAACAACTGTTGCACAATGGGTGCTTTTGCGGCAGCGTCAATATTTTCATAGATTTTTACTTCTGTAGGGCCTAAAGCTTCAGGTAGGGTGAATTGTGCCCAAAGGCCATCTTCACTTTCTTTAGCTACTATGGAAAACTTTTTCATGTTCATTTTTTTTCAAAAATAAGCAAAACCCGCTGTATTACATGGTGAAGAACGTTTTTAGTGCTTACCTTTAAACAAAAATATGTTACTCAAAACGGTTCGAGGATACACACCTACCTATGGGAAAGATTGCTTTTTTGCTGACAACGCCACCCTCATTGGAGACGTAGTGCTGGGCGACCGTTGTTCCGTTTGGTTTCAGACTGTAGTGCGGGGAGATGTGAACGCTATTCGCATTGGGCATGAGGTGAATATTCAAGACGGAGTGGTGATTCATGCCACTTTTGAAAAAGCGTCTACGCAAATAGGAAACCAAGTTTCTATTGGGCACAATGCCTTGGTGCACGGTTGTGTTTTAGAAGACCGCGTTTTGGTGGGCATGGGTAGCATCATCATGGATCATTGTGTGGTGGGCCAAAACAGCATTATTGCTGCAGGAGCGGTACTTCCTCAAGGCACTATGGTGGCCCCCGGATCAGTATATGCCGGGGTGCCGGCTAAAAAGATTAAAGAGGTTGATCCTCAGCTTCAAAAAGGAGAAATTGAACGTATTGCCCAAAACTATTTGCGCTATGCGGAATGGTATAAAAAGACATAAAAAAAACTGCTCGAAAGCAGTTTTTTAAAAGTTTGAAAGCATTTGATTATTAAAATCCTAGTTCCTTTTTTACATCAGCCAATAAATCTTTTCCATCGGCTAAAATCACACTTCCTCCGGCGCTTGAGTCAAGCACATATTCAAAAGATTGCGACTTGGCAACAGTTTCAATGGCCGAACGGGCTTTTTCATAAAGTGGACGCATCATTTCTGCCTGCTTCTTTTGCAATTCTTGAGAGGCTGTTTGTCTAAACTCTGCAATACGTTGTTGCAAATCTTGCAATTCGGTTTGACGTTGTTGGTTGATCAAATCTGTTTGATTTTCAGCATCGGCACTATAGGATTTTACTTTAGTGTCAAATTCTTTAACAGAAGTGTCTAATTGCGTGGCATATTGCTTTTCTAATTTTTCTAATTCTTTGTTTGCTGCAATCACTTCAGGCATTTCACTCAATAATTGTTGCGTATTGATGTGAGCTACTTTAGATTGAGCGCTAAGAGGTGTAAAGGCCCCTAAAAAAAGTAGGCAGGTGATAAATGTTACTAGTTGTTTCATAATTTAGGATTATTAATTAGTGATAGAGTTAGTTTTGTTTTTTATAGCCTCTATTTGTTCTTTTCTTTCTTGTATTCTTTGTTGTCTATTAATACGTTTTAAAACTAGGTCGCTAATATCGTAATTTTTTGCTGAATAGAGCATAAAGGCGTCTGAAGATCGATCAAAAATAAAATCGTAGCGACGCTCTTCGGCCACTTGTTGCACAATACTCAAAATTTGATCTTGAATGGGTTGGAGCAAATTGGTGCGTTGTTGAATAAGGTCGCCTTGGGGGCCAAAGCGTTTTTCTTGTAGGGCAATGAGTTCCAAAGAAAAGTCTTGTATTTCCAGTTCTTTATCGGCAATCAATTCTGGTGTGAGTAACACTTTTTCAATATTGAGTTGCTCTTGCATTTGTTTAAGTTGAATCTTTTTTAGGGCAATTTCTTTTTTCCAATTTTCAATGTTTTTGTCTAAAAGGCTATTGGCTTTTTGATATTCAGTAACACTTTGCAAAATCACATCCATATCAATATACCCAATGCGCACACTGCGTTGCGCCCATAGGGAAGCGCTGCTCAAAAGAATTATACACAGAAAACCAAATAAAGTAGTTTTTTTCATCTTTTAAATAACGTGAAAAGGAACGCTATATTTTAGCAGCGTTCATAAAAGATATGTTAAAATTGTTGTCCGATTATAAAATGGGTTTCCCAGCCATTGGGTGTGTTGATGTTGGGGTCTGGGTTGTCAAAGCCATATCCAAAATCAATACCCAACAAACCAAAGGCGGGCATAAACACGCGCACACCTACTCCTGCAGAGCGTTTGGAATTAAAAGGGTCAAAATCTTTAAAGCTATCATAACCATTTCCAGCCTCTAAAAAGGAGAGGGCAAATATAGAGGCACTGGGTTTTAGGGTGATGGGATAGCGCAATTCAATAGAAAATTTATTGTAGATGATTGAGCCATCTCGGCTAGAAAGCGATTGATTTTCATAGCCTCTAAGGGCAATGGTTTCTCTACCGTCTAGGGCATAGTTGAGCATACCGTCTCCTCCTAAAAAAAAGCGTTCAAAAGGAATGTTTCCTCTGTCTTTATTGTAGGCCCCTAGAAAGGCAAAATCGGCTTGGGTTTTCAAAACTAGTTTGTCTATTAGGGTAGTATACCAAGTCCCATTAAATTTCACCTTATAAAATTCCAACCATTTAAATTTTTCTTGATCAATGAGATCTTGCAAAGGGTTTCCATTTTCATCTTGAAATTCAGATAGCGCCCCTAGGTTGCTGAAATCTCTTCCCGAAATAAGGGAATAGGGAGGGGTGAGTTTAGCACTAATGGTGAAAGTTGATCCTCCAACGGGAAAAATGGGGTTGGTGTAGGTGTTGTTTCTTGAAAGCGCAACCGAATAAGCAAAGTTATTCGCTTCTCCATTTCCAAACGTAAACAGTCCGGTAAAATAGTTTTTCAGGTTATAATATTGATAGGAAATAGATTGTGATAGTTGAAAAAAGTCGTCGGGAATGCGAAGCCTTTTGGCCAAGCCCAGAGTCACCCCACTAATTTGAAACGACTGACTGCGGTCTGCTAAGCCCGTAAAAAAGTCATAGCGATATTGTACCGTATGGGAGAGCGAGGTAGAAAATTTAACAGGTGCTTTTCCGCCCAACCAAGGTTCAGCAAAACTAAAACTATAGGTGCTGTAAAATTGACTGGCTTGCAAGCGTAAACTCAAACTTTGACCGTCTCCCATGGGCAAGGGTTTATAGGCCTTGCCATCAAAAATTTTCCGCATAGAAAAATTGTTGAAAGACAAACCAAGAGTGCCAATAAAGCCTCCTCCACCGTAGCCACCTTGAAGCTCAATTTGACTTGCTCCAGATTCTACCAAATCAAATTTAATGTCAACAGAGCCCGAGTTGGCGTCTACATTTTCAAAATCGGGATTTATTTGTTCTGCATCAAAAAAGCCTAATTGACCCAGTTCCCTAACCGTTCGCACCACTTGATCTTTGCTGTAGAGAGCACCTGGTTTTGTGCGTAGTTCTCTAAAAATAACATGATCGTTGGTTTTTGAATTTCCAACTACTGAAATCTTGTTGAAGCTGGCCACCTTACCTTCGGAAATTCGAATTTCAAAATCAATGGTGTCATTTTCGGCACTCACTTCTACGGTGTTGATGTTTGAAAACAAATAGCCGTTGTTTTGATAGAGGTTGGTGAGGTCTTGACCGTCTGGTTTTGAGGTGTCTGCAATTCTCTTTTTGAGTAGCACCCCATTGTAGGTGTCGCCAGATTGAATGCCTAAAATTTGACCCAACTGAGCATCTGAGTAGACGGTATTGCCAATAAACTTAAGGTCGCCAAAATAATATTTTTGGCCTTCATCAATGTCTAAGTTCAAGGTGAGTTTGTCATTTTGTTCTACAAGGGTGTCTTGCACAACACGAGCATCTCTGTAGCCGTTTTCTTTATAAAAATCGAGCAGGCGTTTAAGGTCATTTTTATATTCTTCTTCAATATATTTTGAAGCTTTCCAAAAACGAAAATCCTTTCTCTGCTTGGTTTTCTTAAAGCGCGAGCGCAACTTTGCATCGCTAAAAATAGCATTATTGTCAAATTTGATTTGGTCAATTTTAACTCGGTTACCTCGATCCACATTCACCAAGAGTTTGTAGGTGTTGGCTTCAATGCTGTCTTGAATCATGTTTAGGTTCACCTTGGTTTTTAGAAAGCCATCTTTCTTTAACTTATTTTCAATATAGTTTTTAGTATTGGTCAAAAAGCTTTCAGATAGTTTTTTGCCAACTTTTAATTCGGTTTCGTCAATAATAGATTCTGTCTTTCCTTTTTTGAGTCCGTTTATTTTGACTTCAGAAAGCGTGGGAAGCTCCTCAATTTCAATTTCGATAGTGATTTTTTGCCCCTCTACATGGGCCACATAAAAATTGATATCGCTAAATAAATTAAGTCCCCAAAGTTTTTGAATGATAGCACTCACTTCTTCTCCAGGTAGGGCAATATTTTGTCCTTTTCGCAAACCACTGTAGGAGATTAGGGTTTGATCATTAAAGGTTTTTAAACCCGAAACAATGATGGAATCTAGTATATAGTTTCGTCCTTTAACAAAGTTTTCTACTTGAGCGTGAAGTGGAGTAAAAAGGCCCAGTAAAAAAACAAGTATGCCAGCAAAGGTTTTGCGAAACACGGTCATGTTAACTACTGAGTTGTTCACTGGTTTTTCCAAATCTGCGTTCTCTTTTTTGATAATTCGAAATGGCATCTTGCAAATCATTCTTGCCAAAATCAGGCCACAATACATCAGTAAAGTATAATTCTGCATAAGCTATTTGCCAGAGCAAAAAGTTACTGAGTCTTTGTTCGCCGCTGGTTCTGATTAGCAAATCTACAGTTGGTAAATTGCGGGTGTAAAGATGCTCATTTATGGTGGATTGGTCAATTTTTTCGGGCGAAATTAAACTATTTTTAACTTTCTCAGCAATTTGCTGACAAGCCAACGCAATTTCTTCTTTTGCGCCATAGCTTAACGCTAAAGTCAACACCATTCCGGTGTTGTTAGCTGTTTGTTGAATAACGCTGTTGAGTTCTTGGTGAACAGCAGTAGGTAGGTTTGTTAAATTTCCGATGGCTTCTAACCTAATATTGTTTTCCACCAATTTTTCAAATTCTTCATGAAGTGAAGCTACCAGCAATTTCATCAACAGGTTGATTTCTTCCTTGGGACGGCTCCAATTTTCACTGGAAAAAGCAAAGAGCGTGAGGTAGTCAATGCCCATTTCGGCAGCGGCTTCCACGGTGTTTGACACGGCTTTAATTCCGTTTCTGTGGCCTAATATACGCTGCATGCCCCGCTTTTTAGCCCACCGGCCGTTTCCATCCATAATTATGGCAATGTGTTTGGGTGTTTTTTTCATCTATTCCTTACAATAACACGGCAGATCGCCAAAGGTAAACGAAATTGTTAAACCTGTAAAAACAAACCAGTCATTATTGCCCACATTTCCAAATTTCAACTCAGGAATATCGGGAAATTCAACTTGTGGGTTGCTTCCGTCCAAATTATCAGTTAAGGTATAGCGCACTCCTAATTCTAGTCCAATCACAAAAAGGGGGTTGGGGTTCCACTTAGCTCCTAAAAAGACCGGAAATCCAAAAGTTTGATCTTTTCGGTTGGAAACAAAGGTGGCATCTGGGGTGTTTGGACTTTCAATAGACAACAAATCGTATCGAAAATAGCTGAGACCCAAAAACAGATAAGGCGTTATTTGTGCAGCATCATCGTGCAGGTTGAAGTCCACAAAATTAAATTCCATTCCGGCATGAACTTCTTGAATCTCGTTTTCAAACTCATAGCCGCGTCTAAATCGGTTGAGGTCATTGGTATTGTTCTCATTTTCAAACAAAGTGGTGAGCGCAAAACCCGCTCGAAGTGAATAGCGAGTGTTCACATTATAGCGATATAAAACCCCGTAGGCCATCTTGCGAGGGTACACATAGCGGGCTGAACCAACATCACCAATATAGTTGCTTCTTCCCAAAACAGCCCCTAACTCATGAAATTGAGCTTGCCCCCAAAATCCCATAAAGCAAAAGGCGATGAGAAGAAATTTTTTGATCCTCATGAAAACGGATTGACTACCCTTTTTCAAAGGGATTTCATTTGTATATGTTAAACGTGTAAAGCCTAATTCTATTGTGTGTTTTGGGCGCCTTGTCCCCAAAATAATTTTTCTCTTAAAGTTTTAAAGAAAAAATGGCCTTCTAACTCTACCGTAAAGACTTTAAAAGGGGCTTTTTTAAGGTATAGGATATTGTCATTAGACACACTATAGAGGCGTGAATCTAGGGAGACCAAAAACTCGTCAGCCCGGGAACTAACGTTGATTTTTAAACGTGCTTTATCTGAAATTATTAGGGGACGCATGTTGATGTTGTGAGGGGCAATGGGATTGAGCACCCACGATTGGGTTTCGGGAGTCAGAATGGGACCTCCACTGCTTAGAGAATAGCCAGTGGAGCCGGTAGGAGTTGCAATGATTAAACCGTCAGACCAATAGGTAGTTAAGGGCACATCATTCACCGCGGTTTGTATGCTGAGCATGGCGGTAGTGTTCTTTCTGCTTAGTGTTATTTCGTTTAGGGCGAAAGGAAGTTCTGTCAAAGCCGGAATTTCTTTTTCGGTCTCAAGGCTTAAAAGGGTACGTTTTATGAGACTAAATTTTTGGTCGAAAAACAAGCGCAAGCCCTTTTGCAATTCTTCTCGCTGCAAACTGGTCAGAAACCCTAATTGTCCTGTGTTGATGCCTAAAATGGGAATTTCAGAATCCCGCACCACGGTTACAGATCGCAATAGGGTGCCATCGCCTCCAAAGGAAAACAGATAATCAAAATCGTTAGCAAGCACTTCTTTGGCATTAAAAAAAGGCCCCTCAAAGTCTTTTTTATTGAAGTGTTTGGCCATGCTGTCTACTAAGGCAAAATCATGCTTATTTTTTTGGCAAAATGCCATAACCTCTGCCATACATGCTATGGTTTTGGGATGGTCATATTCACTAAAAAGAGCAATTTTCATGTTCCTTATAATTTGCTTTGGCAAGGTACAAAACTTAGTCGTTGGGCTCAAAATCTCCGAAGATTTATGTCGTACGAATTTAATTTAAGTTAAAATCTTCAATTTCTTTTTTAAACCTTTTCCAATACGATACTTTTACAAAAAAAAATATCATGACCTCCCTAAGTGTAAACATTAACAAAGTGGCAACACTTCGAAATGCTCGTGGCGGAAATATGCCCAACTTGCTCGACGTTGCCCAAGACCTACAGCGTTTTGGTGCTCAAGGCATCACCATTCACCCCAGACCCGATCAGCGACACATTCGCTATGAGGATGCTCTGGCACTGCCTAAAGTGGTATCCACCGAATTTAATATTGAGGGTAACCCCATTGAAGAATTTAAAGCTTTAGTGCTACAAATCAAACCTACGCAAGTAACTCTTGTTCCCGATGGTCCAGATGCCATTACTTCTAATGCAGGGTGGGATACCCTCAAACATAAATCCTATTTAGAAGATTTGATTGCGGAGTTTAAAGAAGCGGGTATCAGAACATCTATTTTTGTGGATCCTGTTCCTAAAATGATAGAAGGCGCGGCCGCCACTAAAACCAATCGAATAGAATTGTATACAGAGGCCTATGCAAAAAATTATCCTGCTGATCCTAAAGCGGCCTTGGCTCCCTATAAAGAGGCTGCTATCCTTGCCCAAGAATGTCAATTGGGGCTTAATGCCGGACATGATCTAAGCCTTGAAAATGTGGGCTATTTTGCTCAAAATATTCCTGCTCTTTTGGAAGTTTCAATTGGGCACGCCTTAATTTGCGAGAGCTTATATCTGGGGTTTGAAAATGTTATTCCCCTTTACTTACAACAACTGCAATTTGGAGATACTACATCATAATACCTTCGGTTCAGGGGGCGCCCCCTTGGTTGTCTTACATGGTTTTTTGGGCATGGGCGACAATTGGAAATCGCATGCCAAGGCTTGGGCTGAACAAGGTTTTCAGGTTCATTTGCTCGATCAGCGAAACCACGGGCGCAGTTTTTGGTCTTCCGAATTCAATTATGCGGTCCTAGCTGATGATCTCCTGCGGTGGATGGATGACCAGCGGTTAGAAAAAGCTGCTGTTTTGGGCCATTCAATGGGTGGCAAAACAGCTATGACCTTTGCAGCTCAGCATCCCGATCGGGTCAATAAGCTTTTGATTGCCGATATTTCTCCTAGAACCTATCCTCCTCATCATGATCTTATACTCTCTGGTTTAGCGGCCCTAGATTTTGAACAACTCACCAATAGAAAAGAAGCAGAAGATGCCCTTAGTGTAACGCTTAAAGAGGCCGGTGTGCGTCAGTTTTTACTAAAAAACTTATATTGGACAAGTCCTGGAAAATTAGCATTGCGTATCAATATTGACGTTTTAAAAACCAAGGGAGCAACCATTGGTGCCCCTTTGGCAGAAGATGTGCTTTGTGAATTGCCCACTCTTTTTTTAGCAGGAGAACGTTCACAATATATTTTAGCGGAAGATCATTTGTTGATTAAAAAGCATTTTCCTCTAGCTCAAATTACAACCATTCCAAATGCAGGGCATTGGTTGCATGCCGATAATCCAACTGCCTTTTCGGCTGCTGCACTACAGTTTTTAAAGGACTAATTTTTTATTGTTGTAACATCCTTTTTCGATTCTGTGAAATTTAGTGTGATTTAGGAATAGGAAACCCGCGCTATTGTATTTTTGATCCCAATTTGAGAGCAATGAATATTCAAATACGCAAGGCAAAGCAAGAAGATAGTGTGGCCATCTTGGCCCTAATTCAAGAACTGGCAACCTTTGAAAGAGAACCCGATGCGGTTTTAATAACGCAAAAAGACATTGAACAGCATGGGTTTGGAGCGTCTCCTCTCTTTGAATGTTTTGTGGCCGAAGTGGATCTAAAGATTGTTGGAATGGCCTTGTTTTATCCCCGCTATTCTACTTGGAAAGGCCCCACTTTACATTTGGAAGACCTCATTGTGACAGAAAACATGAAAGGAAAAGGCATTGGCACTAGACTTTACCAAAAATTTATTCAATATGCCTATGACCAAGGAGTGGAGCGTATTGAATGGAATGTGCTTGATTGGAACACACCAGCCGTTTCTTTTTATGAAAAAAGTGGTGCCGATGTGCTTTCAGATTGGCGCACTGTTCAGATGCATAGAGTTGCTATGAAGCAGTTTCTCATTAATCAAAAAAAACAATGAAAATATTTAAGTTTGGAGGAGCCTCTGTAAAAGATGCCGATGGGGTTCGCAATGTTTTTGAACTACTCAAAACAGTGGGACATCAAGATACCCTCATCGTGATTTCGGCTATGGGCAAAACAACCAATGCCATGGAAACCTTGGTGGATCACTATTTTAATGCCCCAGCCAGTTTAACGCAAACTCTTTTGGGGGTTAAAAAACAACACCTCGATATTGTGAAAGCTCTTTTTGAGCAAGAACAAGGGCCCGTTTTTGATACGGTCAACACCCTTTTTGAGACCTTAAAAAATTTTTTAAGTCATAATAAATCAACTAATTATAGTTTTGTTTATGATCAAGTGGTGAGTTATGGTGAATTGTTGTCTACTCAAATTGTTGCCCACTATTTTGCTGCTCAAGGACTTCAAAATCAATGGCTCGATGCACGCACTTGTATAAAAACCGATACCTATTATCGAGATGCCAATTTGGATTGGGAAACCACTACTCAATTGATTCAGCAAAAAATACCTCAAAAAGAATTGGTCATCACCCAAGGCTTTATTGGCAGTGATGAAAATAATTTTACAACCACTTTAGGCAGGGAGGGGTCTGACTACAGTGCTGCTATTTTTGGCTATGCCCTCAATGCAGAATCGGTCACCATTTGGAAAGATGTGCCAGGCGTGCTCAATGCCGACCCACGTCATTTTGATAACACCACATTATTGCATCAAATTTCTTACAGAGAAGCCATTGAATTGGCTTTTTATGGCGCTTCAGTAATTCACCCTAAAACCCTGCAACCTTTGCAACGCAAAGAAATTCCTCTTTTTGTAAAATCGTTTGAAAATCCTACCGCTCCCGGAACTGCAGTGATGAAAGGGAAAACCCTTGTGCCTCAAACACCTTGTTTTATTTTAAAAAGGGAACAGGTTTTGTTGCGCCTTTCTTCCCTCGATTTTTCTTTTATTGTGGAAGACAATATCAGTGCCATTTTTGCGCTTTTACATCAATATCAAATGCGGGTAGAGTTACTTCAAAATTCGGCCATCAGTTTTTCAGTTTGCATCAACAACAAATACGGTCGTTTGGAAGAACTGGTAACGGCTTTACGCGCCCGATTTAAGGTGGAGGTTTCAGAACATGTAGATCTCTATACGATTCGGCACTTTGATCGTGAAGCTATTCATCGTATTAAAAACTACGATCGTCCAATTTTATTGGAACAGCGCACCCAAGAAACAGCTCAATTTGTTTTAGCCTAGGGAAAATGATTTGTTTTATTGCCCTAAATTGTTTTTGACAAAATCCTTGCAATAAGCCGCAATGGTATCTCTTGTTTCGGCAAAGGCAGTCTCAATTTGCGCAGGAGTGCCCTCTAATTTGGATGGGTCTGAAAAATTTTGGTGTAAACGTACCGCATTTTTAGACGGAATTACTGGACAGTTTTCAGCGGCATGATCGCAAACCGTGAGAATATAATCAAAGTCTATAGCGCTATATTCTTCCACTAGGTTTGAGGTATGATGGCTAATATCTACGCCAACAGCTGCCATGGTGGCAATGGCTTTTGGGTTAACCCCGTGTGTTTCAATTCCGGCACTATAAATTTGAGCTGTGCCCCCACTATAATAATTAAGCCAACCATGCGCAATTTGACTTCTGCAGGAGTTTCCCGTGCAAAGAACAAGTACCTTTTTCATAATTTTAAAAATTGAGTTTTAATTTTTGTGAGAATTGTAGTGGCTAATTTTTCATGGCTTTCTACTGTCCATCCGCCAACATGAGGACTAAGCAATACGTTTTCGGCTTGTAGAAGATAACTGAAGGCGGGTGGAATAGTTGCAGCCTCAAAATGGTTAGTGAAAGAACGCGATTCATATTCTAACACATCTAATCCGGCCCCTAAAACCTTTCCACTTTTAAGTCCTTTCACTAAGGCATTCGTATCAACCACCTTTCCTCT
>CAYLUQ010000008.1:95085-107315 GCA_964386915.1 uncultured Flavobacteriaceae bacterium
CTGCCTGTATTGCCATAACCAATAATTCCTACGGTTTTGCCTTCTAGCTCCCATCCCCTATGTTCTTCACGTAGCCAGTGTCCGGCTTGGATAGAGGCGTGGCCTAAGCGCAATTTATTGAGTAAAGCCAACAGCATGCCTAAAGCGTGTTCGGCTACTGCGTTTCGATTGCCTTCTGGCGCAGCAAAAAGCTGCATGTTTTTTTGTTGGGCGTAGGCCACATCAATGTTTTCTAGACCGGCTCCTAATCGAGCGATAAACTGCAAATTAGGAGCGGCATCGATCACTTTTTTATCAATAGGAAAGCGACTGCGAATGACCAAACCGGTGTAGGTGTGAAGTTTTGGTATGAGTGATTCTAAAGGGGTGGTATAAGCCAATTCATTGATAAACCCCAGATTTTTTAAACCCTCAACCAAAAGGGGGTGGTTTTCATCAACATGAAGCAAGCGCATGGGTTTCATCAAAATCCTAAAGCCAATTTTGCAACATAAAAGAAGAGGAAAATGCCAAAAATATCATTGCAAGTTGTGATGAATGGGCCAGTGGCTATGGCTGGGTCAATGCCCCTTCGGTCTAAAATGATGGGCACAAAAGTGCCAATTAGGGCCGCCACTATGATGACTAAAAGCATGGAACCTGCTATGGTGGCACTCACCAACAATTCTTGGGCAATGAGTTGGCCAAAAAGAATGAGTATGAGCCCTAACGCAATTCCATTAATTAAACTAAGGCCAATTTCTTTGAGCAAACGTGAGAATAAGGATCCCTTAACGGTATCGTTGGCTAAACCTTGAACAATAATGGCCGACGATTGCACCCCTACATTTCCTGCCATGGCAGCAATGAGTGGAGTATAAAAAAACAAATTACGTAGTTCGGGTTGCTCCATTACATTTTCAAAACCTTGAAGAATAAACACACTTCCCAAACCACCTAAAAGCCCTAAAAACAGCCAAGGTAAACGCGCTCGTGACAATTCTAAAATACTGTCATCAGCTTCTACATCGTTTGAAAGTCCAGCTGCTAATTGATAGTCTTTTTCAGCTTCTTCTTTAATAACATCCACAATATCATCAATGGTAATGCGACCTAACAATTCTCTTTTTGCATTAACCACTGGAATGGCTTCGAGGTCATATTTAGACATGATTTTAGCCACTTCTTCGCTCTCTTGATCTACCGTAACGTAGTCTACATTGGGAATATAGATGTCTTTTACTTTGGCTTTTGCGTTTGCTGTGATTAGGTCTTTTAGCGAAAGTCTTCCCTTTAGTTTATTTTTTTGATCCACCACATAAATGGAATGAACGCGCGTTACATTTTCGGCCTGTGCCCGCATTTCATTTAGGCATTTAAGCACGCTGAGGTCCTCTTGAACTTTCACTAATTCTTTTGCCATAAGACCTCCAGCCGTATTTTCATCATAAGCAAGCAGTTCTCGAATGTCTTGCGCATGTTCAATGTCTTCCAATTGCGACATCACTTTTTGCTGTCTTTCTTCTGGAAGCTCTGAGATTAAATCGGCCGCATCATCAGTATCTAGTTCTGCAATTTCTTCGGCAATTTCTTTTGCAGAAAGCTGCTCTAAAATGTTTTCCCGAGTGTCTTCATCCAATTCGGCTAAGGCATCAGCGGTGGTTTCACTATCTAAAAGTTTAATGATGTAGGTGGCCTCGTTGGTAGGGAGTAACTCAAGAATTTCAGCTACATCGGCATAATGCAGCTTTTGCAGTCGTGTTTTTAACGGCCGAGCTTGTTTGGATTCGATAAGTGCTTTGATGGAGGCAAAAAAAGCATCATTAATTTCAAAATTAGCCATCACTTATCCGCTTTGTGAGTTCTACAAAAGAAGCTCCCGAGAGTTTTTCGGGTCGCAGGTCAAAGATACTATCTTCTCTTATATTTTCAGGTATTGCTAATGTTTTTAAACTGTTACGAAGTGTTTTTCGTCTTTGTTGAAAGCTTAATTTTACTATTTGAAATAACAATGCTTCGTCACAATCTAAACTAAAATTGTCTTTGCGTTGGCATTGAATAACGGCAGAATGAACTTTTGGAGGCGGATTGAAGGCCTCTGGAGGCACCTCAAACAAATAGCTTGTTTCATAAAACAATTGAACCAAGACAGATAGTATGCCATATTGTTTGGAACCTGGAGGTTCGCAAAGGCGTTGAGCCACCTCTTTTTGAAACATGCCGGCAAAAAATGGAATTTGGGTTCTGGCGCTAAGCACCTTAAAAACAATTTGGGATGAAATGTTATAGGGAAAGTTTCCAATTACAGCAAATTCATTGGTTCCGTATAGTTTTTGAAAATCTAATTTCAAAATATCTTCTTGCACGATATCTTGTGTCAAGAAAGGATAATGAGCTTGCAAATAGGCCACTGATTCTGAATCGATTTCAACTACTTTTAGGGGATGTGATTGTTGGATTAAAAATTGGGTGAGCATGCCCATTCCGGGTCCGATCTCCAAGACATTTAGGGTTTGGTCTTGAGGAAGAGTTTGGGCAATTTTTTGCGAAACAGAAAGATCTTTAAGAAAATGCTGTCCCAATTTTTTTTTGGCTCGAACCTTTTTCATGAGATGGAATGCACAATTTCGAGTTCGGTTTGAAAACGAAGGGTTTGCTCGCCAAAGCGTTCTTTTTCTTTGGCTATATGAGCATTTTCCCATTGGTTTACATAAGCCTGAAGAATTTGTTTTGAAGCGGCTACATATTGAATGGCATAGCTTAGGCTTTCTAGGGCGTCGCTGTGAATTTTAAGAAGATTGATGGCTTCAAAAGCACCACATTGAAAAACTTCTGGCAAATAAATCTCACGCATCCACTGCAACCATTCTTGCTCAATTTGAGGGTCAACTTGCGTGGTGACGTTATAGATAATCATAGCGTTTATTCAATCCATTCAAAACCGGTGTAGGGAATCAAGGCAGCGGGAATTTTGATGCCCTTTGGGGTTTGGCAATTTTCTAACAATCCTGCCATTACTCTAGGCAAAGCAAGGGCACTTCCGTTGAGGGTGTGTACCATTTGCTTTTTTCCTTCACTATTTTTGTAGCGCAATTGTAAGCGTTCAGCCTGAAAGCTTTCAAAAGTAGAAACGGAGCTAATTTCTAACCAACGGTCTTGTGCGGTAGAAAAAATCTCAAAATCATAGGTGAGTGCGGCTGTAAATCCTAAGTCACCTGCACAAAGGCGAAGAATTCTATAGGGTAGTTCCAAATCGGCGAGAATGGACTTAACATGATGAACCATTCCCTCTAAGGCTGCAGGTGCATGGTGAGGTTCTTCAATACGCACAATTTCAACTTTGTCAAATTGATGTAAGCGGTTTAGACCTCGAACATGAGACCCATAACTTCCCGCTTCTCTTCTAAAGCAGGGCGTATATCCGGTTATGCAAATAGGCAACTCTGAAGCCTCCAAGAGATCATTTCTGTAGAGGTTGGTGAGCGGCACTTCTGCTGTAGGAATTAAATATAATTGATCTTTGGGCACTTCATACATTTGTCCCTCTTTATCGGGCAATTGTCCGGTGCCAAAACCAGAAGCCTCATTAACCAAATGGGGTACTTGCATTTCTCGGTATCCGGCAGCCGTATTTTTATCAAGAAAATAGTTAATTAAGGCGCGTTGCAAGCGAGCTCCTTTTCCTTTATAAACCGGAAAGCCGGCACCGGTAATTTTGCTTCCGAGTTCAAAATCTATAAGATCATATTGCGCTGCTAATTCCCAATGGGGGAGGGCTTCAGCATGCAGTTTAGGAATTTCTCCTGCCGTGAACACCACTTCATTGTCTGCTTCAGAATTACCCGCTGGCACTAGGGCATGCGGCACATTGGGAATTTGTGTGCGGAGTTGTTGCAGTTTTTCCGTGGTTTCTTGCAACTGGTCCTGTAGGGATTTGGATTGTTCTTTAACTTGGGCACTTTTGATTTTTAAGCTATTGGCTTGCTCTGCTTTCCCTTGTTTATAAAGATGCCCAATTTCTTTAGCGAGCTGATTTGCTTCTGCCAAGAGAGTGTCTAACTCATTTTTTTGTTGACGTCTCTTTTGATCTAGTGCAATGAGGTCATCTACTATAGAAGTGTCTTTAAAATGACGCTTTTCTAAAGCAGCCAGTAAGGTTTCTTTGTTTTCACGAATGTATTGTAGTGAGAGCATAACCGGATTTTTGCAAAACTAAGGATTCTTAAAAATTTTGTTCTATATGTTGGAGGCAAAATGCTTTGTCTTTGCCAATTTGAGTCTGAAGAGCTTCAAGAGAGTCAAATTTTTGTTCGTCTCGAATTTTTAGATGGAGCTCTAGGGTGAGTTCTTGTCCATATAGGTCTTTGTCAAAGCTAAAAAGATGGACTTCTAATGTGGCTTGAGAGCCATTGAGTGTAGGCCGTGTGCCATAATTCATCATGCCGAAATAGGATTGGCCTTCATGGGTCACAGTCACCAAATAGACGCCAGTGGCCGGTAGCAGCTTGTAGGAGTTGGCAACCTTTATATTGGCCGTGGGAAAAGACAGGGTGCGCCCTATGCCTTCTCCTCGAACTACTTTGCCTCTAATTTGATAGGGTCTGTTTAAATATTGATTGGCAACGCTAATATTTCCCTCCTCGAGTGCTTTTCTAATTTTGGTGGAACTCACAGCAATAGAAGAAACTTCTTGTGACGGAATGGTTGTTACCTCAAAATCGTAGGTGTTTCCCAATTCTTTAAGATCTTCTGCTGTGGCTTCTCGGTTACGCCCAAACCGGTGGTCATAGCCCACCATAATTTTAGCAACATGGAGTTGTTCTACTAAAACCTTTCGAACAAAATCTAGGGCAGTGAGACGAGCAAAATCTTCAGAAAAAGGATGAATGATTAAATGATCTATGCCCAAAGCAGCGAGTGCTTCTTTTTTTTCTTCCATCGTATCGATTAGCTTAATGCTTTGATCTTGTTGCAAGACCATTCTAGGATGGGGAAAAAAGGTGAGTACATTGGCAAACAACCCTCTTCCTTTTGCTTCTTCCACCAGAGATTTTAAAATTTTTTGATGTCCAAAATGAACCCCGTCAAAGGTGCCAATGGTTAGAATACACCGTTTTCTTTCTCGATATTGATCGAGGTGTGTGAGTGACTTCATGCCCTAATGCTCTCTCAGATTTAAGTGACAAAAGTAAACCATTCTCCACCAATCCATGAAAGTTTCCTTATTTTTAAGCTTTAATTGAACTTTGAAAAAGAATCGTTTCGTTTTTATTGGAGCAGTGTTTTTGTTGCTACTTCCTTCTTTTGCCTTAGGCCAAGACTATTGGGCAAAAGCCAAAGATATGGCTCCTCAAAAAGCCAGACGACTAACGGTGGGTTCTGCCTATTGGATGCTCAATCAACAAAAATTTGAAGGCCAGTTTTCTAAAAATGCTTCTAAAGATCTGACCCATCAAATTACGCTAATCAATGAAAAGGGCGAAACCGAAAATTTTGCTTTGAAGCCGGTAAACCTATTGGCTCCTGCCTTAGCTGAAAGATACCCACAATTAAAAAATTATGTAGGTCAAAGTATGCAACGTCCGGAGGTGCGTTTGCGACTTAGTGTAAGCCCACTAGGCATTAATGCTTGGTTGCGCTTCCCCGATCAAAAAGATTTTTTTATCCAGCCGGTTCGTCAGCAAAAAGGGCTGCACTACAGTTATGTAAAAAACGGTCAGGATGCCCAAAATTCTTGGGAATGTAAAACAGAAACGCCACCTAAAAAGAACAGGAAAGGGGTTCAAGAAAGGGCGGCAAAACAAGCTTCCGAAATACGCACTTTTCGAATAGCTCTTGCAGCTACAGCAGAATATACTGCTTTTTGGGGTGATGATGACGATACAAACGGCACCAATCAAGAAGATGCTTTGGCTGCTATGGTCAGTTCGCTTAACCGAGTGAATGAAATTTATGAAGAAGAATTGCAGCTTCACTTAGAATTGGTAACCGACACAACCATAGTCTATACAGACCCTATGAACGACCCTTTCACAAATGATTTAAACAAGCAATTACAAGCCACATTAGATGACAAAATAGGAAGTGATGCCTATGATGTGGGACATCTCTTTGGCTATGGTGAGCCCAATGGCGATGCTGGTTGTTTAGGTTGTGTTTGTGTTTCTGGTAAAAAAGGGAGTGCTTTTTCGAGTCATTCTTTTGAAGACCCCTTTGGTGGCGAATATCGCAACGACTATTTTGATTTGGACTATTTTGGCCATGAATTAGGGCATCAATTTGGAGCCTATCACACTTTTTCTTTTCAAGTGGAGGGCTATGGGTTTAATGCCGAACCTGGAAGTGGATCTACCATTATGGGCTATGCCGGTATTGCCGGAGAAGATAATGTTCAGCGTCATGGTGATTCCTATTTTCATTTTTACAGCATACAAAATATCAATGAATTTGTGGCGCAACTCTCTTGCGGAACGGTTAGTCCGGCCGTGAACACCCCTCCTCAAGCCAATGCGGGGGCAGACTATTATATCCCTACGGGCACCGCCTATACCCTTGAGGTGGAAAATGCGGATCCAACAGAGGGTATCCGCTATAGTTGGGAGCAATTGGATAGCGGCAAGGTTACCCAAGATAATTTTGGTCCGCAAAATGCGATTGGTCCCCAAAATCGTTCTTTGCCTCCCACCACAACTCCATACCGAATCATTCCGAAAATGACACGGGTTTTAGCCGATAAATTAACCCAAACAAAACCCCAACTCAACCAAGACTGGGAAACCGTATCTGAAGTAGGACGTTTGTTGCGATGGGGGCTTACAGTGCGCAAAACAGAAAATGAAGAAACCCTTTTGGCTCAAGATGAAATGGAAATTAAAGTGGTCGAGAATTCAGGGCCGTTTCAAGTTATTTCTCAAACGGAAAAAAACACAATATGGGAAGCTGGCACCAAGCAAAGTGTTTTTTGGGAAGCAGGCACCACTTTTGAACCTCCCATAAACACGACCACGGTGAGTATATATTTATCCGAAAATGGAGGAAAAGAATATCCCTATTTGCTTGTAGAAAATACAGCAAACGATGGCCAAGCCGATATCATTGTGCCGGACAGTTTAGATTTAACGGCTTCTCGAATTAAAATAAAAGCCGATAATTCAATTTATTTTGCCCTTAACAAAGCCTTTATTAAGGTGCAATCTCGAAAATTTACCCTTGCCTTTGATGCCTATTCACAGCGGGTTTGTAGCAACAATGAGGTAACCTATGAATTCGACATCAATCGATTTTCCAATTATGATGAAGCCATTCGTTTGGCCATAACTAATTTGCCAGCAGGCCTTAAGGCCACTTTTTCTAAAGATGTTTATCAAAAAGCAGACAGCCGTGGAACCCTGACCCTTAATGGTCTTGAAAACATTTCTCCCAATAATTTTACTTTTGAAATTATGGCGAGTAGTAGTTCTCTGCAATATGATTTTCAATTTGACCTTGAGTTGCGTTCGCCTACTCTCAACACCCCTGTTTTGCTATTTCCTCCTGCAGACGATATAGCAACAAATCTAACGCCACAGTTCGAATGGGAAGAGGCTCTCAATGCCGATCTTTTTGTGCTTCAAATTGCAAAAGATGAGGCTTTTCAAAACATGGTTAAAGAAGAAACGGTTTCGACCAATCAATATGGTGGTCTTGTGTTGGAAGAAAATCAAACCTTTTATTGGCGCGTGAAAGCACAAAATGATTGTGGCAGTGGACGTTTTTCTGAACCAAATCGTTTCAAAACGTCACAACTCTCTTGTCTCACCATAGAAGCATTGAATTTACCAAGTGCTATTGCCGATGCAACCATTGACAATCCTAAAACAACCTCTTTTACAATTCCAGTAGGCTATGACTTGCCCATTGAAGATCTAAATGTGTTGGTAGCTATTGAGCACAATTGGCTAGAAGATTTAACCCTCACGCTGGTTGCTCCAGATGGTACTTCTATTTTATTGACCCAACAATTGGGAGAAAACCGATCCAATTATGAAAACACAGTTTTTGATGCTGAAGCATCTCAAAGTATATTGAATGCCGAGGCTCCTTTTGAAGGTACTTTTGCCCCCATTCAAAGTTTTGAATCGCTCTATGGGAAAAGTGCTTTTGGCGATTGGACGTTGGAAATTACAGATTCTTATTCGGAAGATAGTGGCACTTTGAATCGTTTTGAAATTGAGTTTTGTTTATTGGGAATTACCTTGCCCAATAGTGATCGCGATTCTATTATTGATGAAAAAGACAATTGTCCACAAATTACCAACCAAGATCAATCAGATATAGACGGCAATGGCATAGGCGATTTATGTGATGTTTTTTCTGCCAAAAATATTACGGTTACTAAAAACAATGTGAGTTGTGCAGGCAAATTTAATGGGCGTATTACGCTTAGTGCCCTAGCCAAATTTGACTATTTAGCAACCCTTAAAGGGCCTAATGGTGTTGACCGAATTCTTCGTTTTTCGGGGGATGAAGAAACTTCTCTTTTAAATTTGGGCGCTGGGCGCTATGCAGTTTGTGTAAGTAGTGAAGCTTTTCCTTCCTACTCCCATTGTTTTGATGTGCAAATAAAAGAACCAGACCCACTTGATGTGCAGGCCGTTGTGCAAAATGAACTACAGCTGGTAGAACTTTCGCTTAAGGGGGGTGAGGCCTATGAAATTAATTGGAATGGAAAAAAAATAAGGGCGCAAGTCACCACCGAAAAAATTCAGTTGCCGCTTGAGCAACAATGGAATCGCTTAGAGGTGAAAACCGCTTTGGCTTGTCAAGGAGTATTTGAAACTTGGATTGCCAATGAAAGTGAAGTGACAATTTTCCCTAATCCAGTGCAAGCTACCGCACGGGTATTATTACCTGCTCACAGTCAGGCAGAGCGTCTTCTTTTGTATGATACTTCGGGAAATCTAATTTGGGAAACGAGTGTGCAGGAGTTTCAAACCCCTGAATTTAAAATTCCAGTGAGTCATTTGCCCACAGGACTTTATGTGCTTTCTGTGCGCTATCCTTCTTATGAAACCCAATTAAAACTAATAAAAGAATGAGGGGGCTTGCTTTGTTATTTGTTGGATTTTTGTTTTGGGCCTGTGGGCCAGAACCCATTCCGGACCCTGTTGCAGCCCAATTAGTGGCCCCTCGAAATTTGGACAATTGCACCACCGCCGATAAGATTAGCGATATTGAAAGCCAAGTGACTTTTCAATGGAATTCTGCCTTACACACAGACGACTATGAATTGGTTATTCGAAATCAAAAAACCGGTATTTTAACTCGAAAAACAACTGCCTTAACCAGCTTAAATCAAGTGCTATCTCGTGGCTCTAACTACAGTTGGTGGATCAATTCTAGAGCAACCTTATCGGCAATTACAGCCAAAAGTGAAGTGTGGCATTTTTATTTGGAGGGGGAACCCGAATTGAAACACGTTCCTTTTCCTGCTGCCCTTCTTTTTCCGGAATCAGAAGCAGTAGTTTCTTTGGTTAATAACAACCTAACCTTCAAATGGGAGGGAAGTGATCTCGATTTAGACATTGCCTATTATAGCCTCTATATTGGAACTGCTTCAGACAATTTGACTTTGGTGGAAGGTGCGTTAACCCAAACCCAAAGTGTTCAAACCCTGAAAGCAAATACAACTTATTATTGGCAAGTAGTTACAACAGATCGAGAGGGTAATACATCAGCGTCGGCTATTGGCACTTTCACAACAGAATGAGCAGAACCTTAGGTGCCGTTAAATTGATTCATTGTTTTTTGGGCTCCTTGCAAACAGAATGATTCAATAATCTCTCTGGCTTTTTCTACTCTTTCGGGTAGCGCTTTTGCTTCCTCGGTTTCCCATTCACCCAACACAAAATCAACCTGATTGAAAGCTTTGTTTTCTTGGCCAATGCCAAAACGAAGCCTGGCGTAGTGTGGGGTGTTGAGGTGCGCTTCAATATCTCTTAGCCCATTGTGTCCGGCTGCACTTCCTTTGGTGCGCAAGCGAAGTGTTCCAAAAGGAAGGTGTAAATCATCGGTGAGAATTAGGATGTTTTCCAAGGGAATATTTTCTTTTAAGGCCCAGTAGCGCACGGCTTTTCCGCTTCGATTCATGAGCGTAGTGGGCTTAATAAAAACCAATTGTTTTCCTTTAAACTTTATTTTTCCTATGTCGGCAAGTTTTTCAGACGTATATTCAAATTCCCATTGCGTTGCCGCATGGTCGAGAAGGCTAAACCCAATGTTGTGTCTAGTGTTTTCGTAGTCTTTGCCAATATTTCCAAGGCCAACAATTAAAAATTTTTGCATGGCTAAAGGGGTGGGTTTTTTAGAAAAAATTTTACTCAGCAATTTTATCATCTTACTAAAATAAAAAAAGCGCTCTGATGATGGAGCGCTTTTTTAGGAGTAAAGAAGATATTTACTGTATTATGAATTGGCTTCTTCAGCAGCTTCTGCAGTTGCGCTTTCTTCGGTTGTTGCTTCTTCAGCCTCAACTGTTGTGGCAATACTTTTAGAAACTCTAGAAGCTCTCACCTGACACACCACGGTATTATCGGGGTGTAGAAAAGTGTAAACCTCACTTTGAATGTCTGCGGTATAGAGCTTGTTGCCTAGTTCTAGAGCAGAAATATCGGCTATAATAAAATCGGGAAGGTTTTTAGGCAGTGCCTTCACACGGAGTTTACGCTTGTTTAAGCGCAATACCCCTCCGCTGTTAATCACACCAGGGGCAGTGCCTTCCACTTTAACCGGAATGTCAAGTGAAATTTCTTTGTCTTCGAAGAGTTGATAAAAGTCAATATGAAGAATTTTATCTGTTACAGGGTGAAATTGAATGTCTTGTAAAATAGCATTCACTTCAGTACCGTCTTCTAATTTAATCACCACAGTGTGTGCATTAGGGGTGTAAACTAGTTTGCTGAAATTGAGTTCTGGTGCAGCAAAATGTAGGGGCGTATCGCCACCATAGAGTACACACGGAACCTGTCCAGCATTACGTAAGGCCTTGGTTGCTACCTTGCCCACGCTTTCTCTTTTAGATCCATTAATTGTGATAGATTTCATTGTTGTGTTTTAATTAATTTACATTATAAAATTAGAGCTGATGGATTTATTAAAATGCACGTTGTGCATTACCTCAGCAAATAATGGGGCGCAAGATAACACTTTTACTTTAGGATGCGTTCTTTTTGGAGGAATAGAATCGGTAACAATTAAAGATTCTAGTTGGGAAGCCTCAATTTTCTGGTAGGCATCTCCAGAAAGAAGGGCGTGTGTGCAAATGGCACGCACTGATTTGGCACCGCGTTCCATCATCAAATCGGCTGCTTTGGTCAAGGTTCCGGCGGTATCTACCATATCGTCTACCAAAATCACATTTTTGTTTTTCACTTCACCAATGAGCTCCATGTGGGCAATCACATTGGCTTTAGCGCGTTGCTTGTAGCAAATCACCACATCGCTTTTTAAGAATTTAGAATAAGCATAGGCTCTTTTAGAACCGCCCATATCGGGTGAAGCAATGGTTAAATCATCGAGTTTAAGGGTGTTGATGTAGGGAAGAAAAACAGTAGAAGCAAAGAGGTGATCAACGGGTTTTTCAAAAAATCCTTGAATTTGGTCAGCGTGCAAATCCATAGTAATGATGCGTGTGGCTCCGGCAGCTTCTAGAATTTTAGCAATCATTTTGGCCCCAATGGGCACTCTGGGTTTGTCTTTCCGATCTTGACGTGCCCAACCAAAGTAGGGCATCACAGCCGTAATATGGCGGGCCGAAGCTCTTTTGGCTGCATCTAACATGAGCAGCATTTCCATTAAATTTTCTGAAGAAGGATGAGTTGAGCCTATGATAAACAAACGAGCACCTCGAACCGATTCTTCAAAAGAGGGTTGAAACTCGCCATCGCTATAGCGAGAAAAGTTGACCTTTCCTAAAGGGGCGCCAAAAGCAGCAGCAATCTCAGTGGCCAATGCGATGCTCTGTGTACAACTAAATATTTTTACGGGAGTTTTCACCTTAACAAATTTTTGAAAAGCAAATTTAAGAATATTTCAACCGCTCTAGGAATCTTTAGATTTAAATGCCTAAAAATCTAATAATTTACTATTTTTGCCCACCTGCCTCGGTGGCGGAATTGGTAGACGCGCTGGATTCAAAATCCAGTGGTGGCAACACCGTGTGGGTTCGATTCCCACCCGAGGTACTTAAAGAATCCGTAACAAATTGTTTTACA
>CAYLUQ010000009.1:0-4734 GCA_964386915.1 uncultured Flavobacteriaceae bacterium
GAATACCGTCTTCATCGGTATCAGGACAGCCATTAAGTTGGGCTAAACCAGGCACTTCTGGACATTGGTCTACTCGATTGACCACACCATCATTGTCATTATCTCTATTGCCAAATCGATACGCAACACTCACATGATGTTGAAAATGTTTGATGCCATAGGTCTCTCCCGTATTTCGAAAAAGAGAACCCAAAACAACACCCGTTCTTTTTTCTTCTCCAAACCAATATTCGATACCCGCTCCAAGATTAAAATAGCCAGCTCCAACAGCATCAAAAATGGCATAGCCTCCCCCTAATTCAAAATAGGGAGCAAAATGATCGGTTTTTAATAGTTGATTCCAATTGTATTTAATAATGCCATCTGCATTATAATAGGGGTCCTCGGCCGATTGATTTCCATACTTGGTAATAGTATTATAACTAGCTCTTCCTCCAAAGGAGAATCCTTTTCCTAAAAACTTGGTCACTTGTAACATGCCAGGAGTAGTTCCTAAATTCCAATGGTCTTGCACGTTGAAAAAATCTTCAAAGAGGGTGCCATATTTAGAAACCCCTGTTGGATAAACATCAATAACGTTAATTCCTAAAGAAACTTGCCAAGGATGGGCTTCATTTTGCGCTTCGCAAAACGCAAAAGTCAAACAAAAAATGTAAGTAAATAAAGTAGAAATAAATGTAGTTTTCATTCTTATGGTTAAACTTGGGGTTAAACAAAATTTACGGAGTCTTCTAAAAGCTCTTAATCACAAAGTTATATCTTTTTTATGATTTAATCTAATTCTTTGACTATCAATTCGTTTTGGGTGTAGACCAGGAATTTTTTAATTTTTTGACTCCCCATTGCCTGAAGTGCCTTTTCATAGGCAAGCATTTGTAACGCATCTTCATTTTTGGGTGTGCCTGTTTTATAATCTATTAAGGCTGCATGATCAGCATGCACCACCAATCGATCGGGTCGTAAGGTACGTTCTTGAGGCACTAAAATTTCGTGTTCGCAATAAACAGTTGCCTTCGTGTTATAATAGTTTTTTAATTGAGGATGGTTAATCATTTCCTCCATGAGGGCAGTATAATACTGTCGATTTGAAGCCCTAGGGGCTCCTTGTAATAAGGGCTCTTCAGCCACAATTTTTTCAGGAGTAGCACGATCAATTTTTTCCATCAACCGGTGCAAAAGCAGGCCTTCTTGGCGAGCCTCTAGCCCGGCAACAGACCCCTCATTATTCGTAAGTATGAGCTTCTCTACCCAATTGAGATTGCCCTGAAGCTGTAGCGCTTCCTCTTCCTTCTTACTTTCGCTTTCTGAGGCTTTTGCGCTAGAGTCTCCCCAGCAAAAAACACTGTGGTCTTCTACTGCTTTGCCTTTTTGTAGTGCATATTGTTTCAACAAATGGGCATAGGTTAACGTTTTCTCATCGCTATTTGTGGTGAGTATATAAAGGCGTTCTTTTGCTCGGGTTAGAGCAACATAGAGCACATTGAGAGCGTCGGCTTCTTGTGCTTGTTGTTGCGCTTGAAAAAAGCTAATGCCTTCGGGTCCAAACTCTTGAATCTTTTGAGAAAAAGAAATCCACGCCCAAGGAAGCTTAGAATAGGGTTCTTCACGGAGAGGAAACCATATTGGAAAAGCGCGCTTGCTATGCAACTCTTTGTCTAAGAAAGGAAGTATTACCACCGAAAATTCCAAGCCCTTTGCTTTGTGAATAGTCATAATTTGCACTGCATTTTCTCCTTCGGGTTGTGCTATTTTTAGGCTTGCTGACTCTTGCTCCCAATGGGTTAAAAAACCCGTTTTAGTACCGCCCTTTTGTAAGGAAAATTCAAAAGTATAGTCTAAAAAATAAAGCATAAAGGCATCTTGCCTTTGTAAAAAAGAAAAGCTAGAAAGCGCATAAAGTATTGCTTCATAGAGCGATAGCTTTTGAAAGGTTTTGAGTTTGAAGGTGCTTTCAAATTGTTGGTTGAGCAACTCAAAAAAACCATAAGTTGACTGGCTTAAACAAGTGTTGGCAAAGGAATGATAGTCTTCCATTTCCCCAGGGCCATAATGCCAAACATAGTCAAGCAGTCCTTTTTGCAAGTGCTTTTCTTGTGGACTTTGCTCCAATTGCAAAAGCTGAATGAGAAATTGAACATTGGCTGCCTCAGCTAAGTAAAGAGTTTCTTGAGACAAAAAAGGAATGTTATTGGCTAAAAGAGCAGCCCCCATTTCTTTCGCTTGCTCTCCGGTGCGAACCAAAATGGCCATATCTTCATAGGTATATCCCGCCTCGGAAGCTTCCCGAATATGAGCAAGGGTTTTTGACACATATTCAGGCAGGGCTTCTGCTTTTGTAAGTCCCTTTGGCAAAAAGGACAAACTCACCATTCCGCCTTTTTTTGAAGTAGGCAATTGTGGTGCGCTTTCTTCAAAAAGTCTTTTTAAGGAGGGAGAGGACAAACTATTTAAAATTGACTTAAAAAAATCGTTGTTAAAATGAATTAATTGGTCACAACTTCTATAATTATGTTGAAGACTACTCACCAAGGGGTCAATTTGAAAGGGTGATTTACCGTATAAGAGGTTTAAAAATTGTTGGTTGTTTCCGCCCCGCCACCGATAGATGGCTTGTTTGGGGTCTCCCACCAAAAAAAGGGAACCTCGTTCTCCCGTTGAAGTCTCACTTTCTAAAGCATTGCCCACCAATGGAATCAAGTTTTCCCATTGCAGCACCGAGGTGTCTTGAAATTCATCAATGAAAAAATGGCGGTATTGAGCCCCTAATCGTTCATAAATAAAAGGAACGGGTTGCTCTTGTACAATTTTGCTTATGCGAGAGTTGAATTGCCCTAATAACATCATTTGATTTTCTTGTTGCAAATCATTTAGGCGTTGTTCCATTTCTCGCAAGAGCGCCATGGGTGTCCATTGTTTTATGATGGCTTGCGACAATAACCATTGGCCAATCAAACGGCGGGTGTTTTCAAATTGGGTTGTGAAATAAGAACGTAAATCTTCGATTGTTGCTACAGCGGCGGGAGGTGTGGTTTTTTTGTACAAGGGTTTTTCCCCCAGAAGAGCCTGCTCAAGTTGGTTTTTAAAGCGGCCTTCAAATTGCTTTTCAGAAATCTTTTTGAAATGATTATAGAAGGTTTTTTTAAAAAAATCATCAGGTGTTAATCCTTGCTGTTCAATTTCTCTCAAGGTTTCTTCTGCTAAAGTCACCAATTGCTGTTCCAAGGAGACTGAAAGGGTTACAAAATGAGTTTTTAAAGCACCCCAAACCGATTTGTCCATTTGTTGCAGGGTTTCCACGGCTTGTCTATCATTTTCTTTGAGTAAACTTTCCGCCATTTCCATTAGTTCCTTTTCCACATCCCAGTTTTTATCCTGTGACATTTTAAACTCACTGAACGTTAAGAGCATTTGTGTTAGGGAGTCATTAGTGCCTATTTCATCCATTAACTTATGGACCATTTCAAGGAGTACTTCTTTTTGTTGAAGCACCACCTCAAATTGATGAGGCAAGTGAAGGTCTTTTGCAAACGTGCGCACAATGCTATAGGTTAATTTATCTAGCGTGATGACCTCAAAACGGCCATAATCTTTGAAAATTTTGCGCAGTACCAAAAGACTTTTGGCTTGTAATTGCTCTTGATTTAGAGGTAGTTCTTTCAACAAAGCCTCGCACATGGCTACTTCTGTTTTAGGATTATGGGCAAGGGACCACAGCATTTTAAGGATACGCCCCTTCATTTCTGCCACGGCTTTGTTGGTAAAGGTTAGGGCCAAAATATGTTGGAATGCAGGCGGTTGGTTGGCACTTAAAAGCAATAGTAAATATTGCTTGACTAAAGCAAAGGTTTTTCCTGCTCCCGCTGCTGCATTAATAATTTTAAAAGAATGGCTTTCCATGGGCTGCATCACTGCTTAAAAGTAAGAGTTTTGTTAAGTTCTTCGAGAATTGAAAAAAGAAATTTTACATTTGTTTCAAACTAAAAAAATTAAACTATGGCTTTTACACTACCCGAATTAGCATATCCCTATGATGCTCTAGAACCCTACATAGATGCACGCACTATGGAAATTCACCACAGCAAACACCACAATGGCTACACTACTAATCTCAATGTCGCTATTGAAGGCACTCCTCTAGAAGGAAAATCGATTGAAGACATTCTCACTTCTTTGGACCTAAACCAAAAAGCAGTTCGTAACAACGGGGGTGGATTCTACAATCATTCACTCTTTTGGAATATCCTATCTCCACAAGGAGGTGGCACTCCTCAAGGCGATTTAGCCACTGCCATAGACCAAGCTTTTGGCTCTTATGAAGGGTTTAAAGAAGCGTTCTCTAAAGCTGCTGCCACGCAGTTTGGATCTGGTTGGGCCTGGCTTTGTGTGCACCCTGGTGGAAAAGTAGACGTTTGCGCCACTGCCAATCAAGACAACCCTCTCATGCCTGGCATTGGGTGTGGTGGCACACCCATTTTAGGTATAGATGTTTGGGAACATGCCTATTATCTCAACTACCAAAATAGAAGACCGGATTATATCAATGCTTTTTTTAATGTTATTGATTGGAATGCTGTTGCAACTCGATTTGAAACACACCGCTAGATCTTTATAGACACTTTTTAAGAAAAGGGCCTAGCGCCCTTTTTTTTATGGGGTTAAAAATAAAAAGGGGGAATAAATTCCCCCTTTTTGCCCCAAATCTTACCATGAACTTAACCTACTTATGTTCTGGTG
>CAYLUQ010000009.1:4834-91012 GCA_964386915.1 uncultured Flavobacteriaceae bacterium
TTCCCCCTTTTTGCCCCAAATCTTACCATGAACTTAACCTACTTATGTTCTGGTGATATAAAAGTAGAACAAACCGTTAGAGGAAATTGAAAATATCGTTTAAAGGACTTTAATTGGGATGAAGTGAATTTGTGTTCCACTGAAATGGAACCAAATAAAAAGGGGGAATAAATTCCCCCTTTTTGCCCCAAATCTTACCATGAACTTAACCTACTTATGTTCTGGTGCTGTAAATATCTAATTGCTTTTTAGCGCAGGATTAATTAGCCGATGAAATGCAAATTATATCGTTAAAGTGTTAATAAGCGCGTTCTGCTTTCCCTTCATAGAAATTCATAAAGGCTCTATTGACCACTCTATGCCCCCCCGAGGTAGGATAGTTTCCTGTAAAATACCAATCGCCTAAATTCTTAGGACAAGCAAGGTGAAGATTATCTACACTTTGAAACAATACCTCAACGGCGGCATTTACCCCATCCGATTTTAGCATTTCGGCAATTTTTTCTGAAATGATATCATCTGAGAAGGGAGCATAAATTTCTTTAACATGATTAGGTGGCGTTTGCTCTTGAGCTTCAAAACTAGCCACACATTTTTGATAGACTTGATTAATCACATCACTATAGGTTCCCTTGTCCCGATGCAAGGCCAAAGCTGCCCTAAAGGCAATAAACTCTTCTAATCGGGCCATATCAATGCCATAGCAATCTGGATATCGAATTTGAGGGGCGCTTGATACTATCACAATTTTTTTAGGGCCAAGGCGGTCAAGCATTTTAAGAATACTCTTTTGCAGGGTTGTGCCCCGCACAATACTATCGTCAATAATAACTAGGTTATCGGTGGGTTTCACCACCCCATAGGTCACATCATAGACATGGGCCACTAAATCGTCTCGGTTGCTGTCTTCTGTTATAAAGGTGCGTAACTTGGCATCTTTTATGGCAATTTTTTCAATACGGGGTCTGAGCCAAAGTAGCTCTTCTATTCTTGCAATAGCCTCTTTTGAATTTGTTTTGAGATCAGCGGCCATGGTTTTGCTTAAATAGTCTTGAACAGCTCCAATTATGCCATAAAAAGAGGTCTCAGCCGTATTGGGAATAAAGGAAAAAACGGTGTTTTTTAAATCCCCATCGATAGCCTTTTTTACATCGGGAAAAAGTAAACTGCCTAATTTTTTACGTTCTTCATAAATTTCGGAATCACCTCCTCTTGAGAAATAAATTCGTTCAAAAGAACAGGCTTTGTGTTCTCCGGGCTCTATGATTTTTGTGATATTAAAAGCTCCGTTTTTCTTAATGATGATGGCATGTCCCGGCGGTAATTCGTGAACAGCTCCAACCTTCACATTAAAAACAGTTTGAATGACAGGACGTTCAGAAGTAACCACTACCACTTCATCGTCTTCATAATAATAGGCGGGTCTAATTCCATTGGGGTCTCGCAACACAAAAGCATCTCCATGCCCTAATAATCCGGCCATGGCATAGCCACCATCCCAATTTTTTGATGCTTTTCGCAATACTTTCGAAACCTTCAAGCGCTCTGCAATTATGGGTGAAGCATCAGCTTTTGAAACGCCTTCATGTTTCAGTGTTTTATAGATTTTTCGAACAGCATCGTCTAAAAAGTGGCCAATTTTTTCCATTACTGTAATGGTATCAGCTCGTTCTTTGGGGTGCTGTCCAAGAGCAATTAAATTGGAAAATAATTCGTTAACATTGGTCATGTTAAAGTTTCCTGCAACAATAAGGTTGCGGTGCATCCAATTGTTTTGTCTTAAAAAGGGGTGAACGCTTTCTAGGTTGTTTTTGCCAAAGGTGCCATAGCGCACATGACCCAGCATGAGTTCCCCCAAATAGGGTACAGCTTGCTTTAGCTTTTCCGGATCATAGAGCAGTTCGGGTTGCTCCTTGAGCGTTTCATTTATTCTTTCGTTAATGATTGAAAAAATATCTTGTATGGGCTGTTGTTTGGCAGACCGTACACGACTAATATAACGTTGCCCAGGCTGCATATTGAATTTGATGCTGGCAAACCCAGCCCCATCTTGTCCTCTGTTGTGCTGCTTTTCCATCAACAAATACATTTTGTTGATGCCATAGAGCGAGCTTCCATATTTTTCTTTGTAGTAGGAAAGTGGCTGCTTTAATCTAAGCAAGGCAATTCCACACTCGTGTTTTATGGCGTCACTCATGCCACAAAGTTAAGGCAATTCAATTTCATATTCTGTTAAATTCTTAAAGGTTCTTATGCGATGGGCAAACGTGTTAAAATCTAAGTCTTGTAAACTTTGAACCCCAAATTTGGCTACCGTTATAGAAGCCATAGCAGAACCATATATTAAGGCAGTTTTCACGTTGCTATAGTCTACCTCTTGTTGCTGAGCCAAATAGCCCACCACACCCCCTATAAAAGAGTCGCCAGCACCGGTAGGATCAAAGACTTCTTCTAGGGGAAGAGCCGGAGCACAAAACACTTCTTTTTCGTGGAATAATAAAGCGCCGTGTTCTCCTTTTTTTATAATCACAAAGCGAGGGCCCATGGCTTGAATTTTTTGGGCCGCTTGAACTAAAGAATGACAATCTGTGAGCATTCTAGCTTCTTCGTCATTGATGGAGATAATATCTGTTTTAGAAATGATTTCTTCTAAGGGTTTGCGATAGTCTGCTATCCAAAAATTCATGGTGTCTAAAACCACCAAATCGGGTTTTTGATCCATTTGATTGAGGGTGGCTAATTGCAAATTCGGATCTAAATTGCCCAACATTAAAATGGAGGCATCTTTAAATTGATCTGGCACTACAGGATTGAATTTTGTAATGACATTCAATTGGGTTTCAAGGGTGGTTCGGGTGTTGAGATCATTGTGGTAGCGTCCTTTCCAAAAAAAGGTTTTTTCAGTTGGGTGTTCTTCCACTCCACTCAAGTCCAAGCCTTTTTGGGCGAGCATTTCCAAATGCTTTTTTTCAAAATCATGCCCCACCACAGATACCAGTCCACATTGGTTTTTAAAATGCGTAGTGGCTAAGCCAATGTAGGTCGCACAACCGCCTAAAATTTTACCTGATTTGTCAAATGGAGTTTCAATTGCATCGTAGGCAATGGTGCCTAAGACCAAAATTTTATTGTTCATAGGGCAAAAATAAAAAACCTTTTTGTGGTTCTCTTCACTTTCAAAAATTTATTCTCAACTACGTCCATCCTCTTTAACTCTTTTGTTGTTCTTTTTCAAGGGCTTCATAATAGCTATCTTCTAGCAGCCCTTTCTTTTTGTAGGCCGCCACAGCCAATTGATCGCAACGTTCATTTTGAGGGTGTTTGTTATGGCCTTTTACCCATTGAAAATGCACCTCGTGCTTTCTGTAAATTTTTAAAAACCGTTGCCAGAGATCTACATTTTTTTTACCCTTAAACTTTTTTTCTTCCCAACCAAAAACCCACCCTTTATTAACGGCATCTACCACATATTTAGAGTCTGAATAAACCACCACCGTGAGGGGTTGCTTTTTGAGAAGTTCGAGCCCAACAATTACGGCCAACAATTCCATTCTATTATTGGTGGTTCTGCGAAACCCCTGCGACCATTCTTTAGCATAGTTATTGCCCTCCCAAACCAATAGGATGCCATAGCCACCCGGACCAGGGTTACCACTTGCGGCACCGTCTGTATATAGATATACATTATTCTTCATCTTGCTGAGAATCGAAAAGAAGTTGTTCAATCATTTTAGGAAAGTGTTTGTATTCCAGCGCCTGCACTTTTTGGGCAATGGTTTGCGGGGTGTCTTCTAGGGTTAAGGTTACACGAGCCTGAAACAAGAGCTGCCCCTCGTCATAGTGAGAGTTAACATAGTGAATGCTAATGCCTGATTCTGTTTCCTTATTCTGTTTTACGGCCTTGTGAACCTGAAGGCCATACATGCCTTTGCCACCATATTTTGGCAATAAGGCCGGATGAATGTTGATTATTTTATCGGGAAAAGCGGCAACCATAGCCTCTGGGATTTTTAATAAAAAGCCCGCCAGCACAATCAAATCAGGTTGATATTTTTTTACTTTTTGAAGCACCTGGCCCTCTTGTAAATCTGTTTTAGTAAAACAATAAGCCTCAATTTTAAAGGGTTTGATGCGCTCCCAAACATAGGCCTCTTCTTTATTGCCGGCTACCAAAACGATTTGAATTCGATCATCTTGTTGAAAATATTCACATATATTTTGAACATTAGTGCCGCTGCCAGAAGCAAAAAGGATGAGTCTCTTGGGTTGAGAAGCCATATTTTTTAATATATTAGACTAGATATTTAACATTTCCTTTAAAGGATATAAGACAAATTAAAACTATTATTGTTTAAGCAATAAAGCGTTATCGTATAAAGTTTTTTATTTTTGTCCACATTTAAATTTAAATCTTAATTGACTATGTCAGACATTACCGCAAGAGTCAAAGCCATTATTGTTGATAAACTAGGCGTTGACGAAAATGAAGTAGTTCCAGAAGCAAGTTTCACCAATGATTTAGGTGCTGATTCACTTGACACGGTGGAGCTAATTATGGAATTTGAAAAAGAATTTGACATTCAAATTCCTGATGACCAAGCTGAGAACATAGCAACGGTAGAACAAGCTATTCAATTTATTGAACAAGCAGAATAATTTTGTGCCATGACACCAAGACGTGTAGTTGTTACCGGATTGGGCGCACTCACTCCTATTGGTAATACCCTCCCATCCTACTGGGAGGGTTTACTTTCTGGAACAAGCGGTGCCGCACCTATTACCTATTTTGATACCACCCATTATAAAACACAATTTGCTTGCGAAGTCAAAGGGTTTAACGTTCAAGACCATATTGACCGAAAAGAGGCCCGTAAAATGGACCGTTTCACTCAATATGCAATGGTCACTACTGCCGAAGCACTTAAAGATGCTCAAATTGATTTAGATCGCCTGCAAAAAGAGCGTGTAGGTGTTATTTGGGGAGCTGGTATAGGCGGATTGGAAACCTTCCAAGATGAAGTTCTAGGTCTTGCTGCTAATGATGGCAAACCCCGCTTCAACCCTTTTTTCATTCCTAAAATGATTGCCGATATTGCCCCGGGTCTTATTTCAATTAAATATGGCTTTGCAGGCCCTAATTTTGCTACCGTTTCTGCTTGTGCTTCATCGTCTAATGCCATGATTGATTCTTTGAATTATATTCGACTTGGCTATGCCGATATGATTGTTACAGGGGGTTCGGAAGCTGCCGTGACCAAAGCCGGAATTGGTGGGTTTAATGCCCTCCATGCCCTTTCCACTCGAAATGATGATCCTAAAACAGCCTCTCGCCCCTTTGATAAAGACCGCGACGGATTTGTTCTAGGAGAAGGCTCTGGCACTTTAATTTTTGAAAGTTTAGACCACGCTTTGGAAAGAGGCGCTAAAATATATGCTGAAGTTGTAGGCGGTGGCCTTTCTGCAGATGCCTATCATATGACCGCACCTCATCCTGAAGGAACAGGGGCTAAAAATGTGATGATTAATGCTCTAGCGAACGCTGGTCTCAAACCCGAAGCGGTTGACACCATCAACATGCATGGAACCTCAACTCCACTAGGAGATGTTGCCGAATCCAAGGCCATTCTCTCTGTGTTTGGAGAACACACCTACAACATGAACATCAATTCAACCAAATCTATGACCGGTCATTTGTTGGGAGCGGCTGGAGCTGTGGAGGCCATCTCTTCCATTCTCTCCATTAAACATGGCATTGTTCCGCCCACCATTAACCATCAAACCCCCGACGAAGAAATAGACCCTAAAATTGACTTCACCTTCAATGCACCCAAAAAAAGAGCCGTAAACGTGGCGCTTTCCAATACCTTTGGATTTGGGGGACATAATGCCTGTTTACTATTTAAAAAATATGAATAAACCCTCTAAACGGTGAAATTTTTATCTCACATATTGACTCCCCGAATGGCAACATCCGGGGAGTTTTTTATGCAGTTAAAACAGCAATTGGGCATTCAGGTCAAAAACAAAGCTATTTATGAACGAGCCTTTATTCATCCTTCTTTAAACCAGAAAGATGATACTGGAACCAGAATTAATTTTGAACGGCTCGAATTTTTAGGAGATGCCTTGCTCAATGCTGTGGTGGCCTCCTATCTTTTTGAAAAATATCCGAGAGCTAATGAGGGAAAATTAACACAAATGCGCGCTCAAATTGTGAGTCGGGAACAACTTAACCGCATTGGTAAAAAACTCAATTTGGTGCAATGGATGCAAACCCGGCACAACCAACACAATTTTGGAGAAGATGTGCATGGCAATTTGTTAGAATCGCTTTTGGGTGCCCTTTTTGTAGACAAAGGCTATGAAAAAAGCAAACACTTTGTGCTCACTAGAATTATTGAAGCCAATATTGATCTTGAAGCCTTAGACAATCAGGTTCTTAGCTACAAAAGTGCCGTGATTGAATGGGCTCAGAAAAACAAAAAAGAATATCGCTTTGAAACTAAAGAGGATGAGGGCTTAGACCCTAAAGCGAACTACAGTTCGGTGTTCTTCATTAACGAAAAACAAATTGCTAAAGCAAGCGATATCTCCAAGAAAAAAGCCGAAGAAAAAGTGGCTAAAAGAGGCTATAATGCTTTAAAAATCAAACCCCCTTTCTCATGACTAAAACCCACAAAACCTATCAGCTTTCCTTAGACGAACTGCATGACACTTATTACTTAGAGGGTATTTGCAGCACACTAGAGGGGTTTGAACTCGCCTTTTATCTCAATCAGAATGCCGGCAGCTTTTTTTGTAGAGCACCCGAAGATATTGATTTTCCAACTGCTAATGCATTTTTTAGTCGTTTCATCTGGGAGTCTGAAGCCGAAGGAAGGGTGGCTGAGTTTTATGCCAATAAATATCAAGCCGTTTTGCCTTCGAGTCAAAATTTAAACGACACTTTATTTGACACCCCCAATCTAAAAGAAGTATATTTATTGCCAGAATTTAAACAACTTGATTTTGTTCTGAAAGTAAATGATTTAATGCGGCTTGAAAACATAAAATCTGTTCTTCATGATCTTTCTTCTGTTTCATTGCACTACACCATTGAACTCAATAAAATTAAAAACCAAATGAATTTAATATTTGATTGATGAATCCTATCAAAAAAACTAAAATTGTAGCCACCCTTGGGCCCGCTTGTGACGACCAAAAAATTATTGAAAAAATGATTTTGGCGGGTGTAAATGTTTTTCGCATCAACTTTTCACATGCTAACTATGAGGAAGTTACAGAGCGAATCAAAAGAATTCGCCAAGCCGATAAAAAATTAAACACACAAAGTGCCATTTTAGCTGATTTGCAAGGCCCAAAACTCAGAGTAGGCAAAATGCAAGAGGGGACCGTAGTTGCCCCCAATGATCAAGTTGTTTTTTCTACCAAGGAACCTTTTGTGGGCAACGCCCAAAAGGCCTATATGAACTATAAACAATTTCCAAAAGATGTGACCCCTGGAGAAAAAATTCTTTTGGATGACGGAAAACTAATTTTTGAAGTGGTGGCTACAGATAAAAAAACAGAAGTAATCACCAAAGTGCTTCAGGGAGGCGAATTCAAATCCAATAAAGGGGTTAACCTCCCCAATACCAACATTTCTTTACCTGCCCTCACAGAAAAGGACATAAAAGATGCTGAATTTATTTTTACACAAGATGTAGACTGGATTGCGCTGTCTTTTGTGCGGCACAGTGAAGATGTAATGATGTTGAAAGATTTAATGAAAAAGCACTTAGAGGTGCCAATTCCCATTATTTCGAAAATTGAAAAGCCTGAAGCTATTGAAAATATCGATAAAATTATTGCCTATAGCGAAGGATTAATGGTGGCTCGAGGAGATTTAGGTGTGGAAGTGCCTGTGGCAGAAGTGCCTTTATTACAAAAAGAATTGGTGGTGCTTTCTAAAAAAGCACGCATTCCTATCATTATTGCCACTCAAATGATGGAAACCATGATTGATAGTCTCACCCCTACACGTGCAGAGGTAAACGATGTGGCCAACTCCGTAATGGATGGTGCCGACGCCGTTATGCTGTCTGGCGAAACCTCAGTAGGAAAATATCCTGTAGAAGTAATTGAAACCGTTGCTTCTATTGTGATGCAAGTTGAGAATTCCAACCGGGTGCATGTTCCTCAAGATCCACCCAACATCAGAACTAAAAGATTCATCACCAAATCGGTGTGCTTTCACGCGGCTCAAATTGCTAATGATATTCAGGCCAAAGCTATTTGTACGCTTACCAATAGCGGCTATACAGCCTATCAAATTTCGGCATGGAGGCCAATGTCCAATATTTTGGTGTTTACGTCTAACAAAAGAATTCTCACTCAATTGAGCTTACTTTGGGGTGTAAAAGCCTTCTACTATGATAATTTTGAAAGTACAGACAATACCGTTGAGGAAATTAACGCTATTGCGCACAAAAAAGGTTTTGTTAGTGAAGAAGATTTATTGGTTAATTTAACTGCCATGCCCATTTCTAAAAAAGGAATGGTCAATACACTTAGGGTTTCAACAATCTAGAAAGGCAAGCGAATTTGCGGTTCCTTTTTGGGCCACTTTTTAGGAGGATTGACTTCTTGTTGAGCTTCCTTAAAGTGTAAATGAGATAAGCTGATCCCTAACAAACGTACCGAATTAGTAATTTTTTCTTGATACAACAGCTCCTTAGCATGGTCCATTAGTAAAGATGCCGTTGCAATGTGATAGGGTAGGGTTTTCTGGCGTGTTTGCACCACAAAGTCACTGTATTTTATTTTAAGTGTAATGGTCTTTCCAGATGCCTTTGCCCTTTGAAGTCGCTGTTCAAGAATGGCAGCAATAGCTTCAATTTTTTCTGCTAAAAAAAGTTCAGAGGATAAGTTTTGCGAAAAAGTACGCTCGGCTCCAATTGATTTGGGAACATGATGCGGTTTAACGGCACTGTTATGCTCCCCTCTCGCTACTTTATAGAGATAATGTCCCATTTTTCCAAAATGGGAGCTGAGCAACTCTTCGGATTGTTTCCTGAGGTCTTCTCCGGTATAAATTCCTAAACCATACAGTTTTTCTTTTGTTTTTTTCCCCACCCCATGAAATTTTTTAACGTCTAACCTAGCCAAAAAAGGGAGCACTTCATGAGGTGCAATGGTCTTTTGTCCATTGGGTTTATTCCAGTCGCTTGCAATTTTGGCCAAAAACTTATTGACAGAAATTCCGGCCGAGGCAGTGAGGCCCGTTTGTTCAAAAATTTGCTGTCTAATTTCTGTCGCCATAAGCGAAGCTGAAGGGTGATCAAAATGGTTTTCTGTTACCTCTAAATAGGCTTCATCTAAAGAAAGAGGTTCTACCCATTTTGTATAGGACAAAAAAATGGCTCTGATTTGATTTGAAATTTCTTTATAGCGTTCAAAACGAGGTTTAACAAAAATAAGATCCGGACACAAACGTTGCGCCAAAGACCCACTCATGGCACTGCGCACACCAAATTGTCGGGCTTCATAACTGGCTGCTGCCACTACACCTCTGGCTTGACCGCCGCCCACGGCAATAGGCTGGTGGCGAAGGGCCGGGTTGTCTAGCTGCTCTACCGAAGCAAAAAAGGCATCCATATCTATATGGATAATTTTTCTAATCGGTTGCGCTCCCTGCTCCATACCTCTTTTTCTTTTTGCTATTCCGCTTGAGATTTATCTTTAGAAAATGAATAACTCCGCAATATTTGTCCAATTTCTATGGAGTAGTGGGCATAAAATTTTTTTTGTCCAGCTTCTTGTGCTTCTTGATGAGCAGCCTCGTTTTTCCATTGCAAAATGGCGGCTTCATCTTCCCAATAGCTAAGAGTAACCCCAAAACCATCTTCATTGCGAAAAGAAAAGTGTCCTAGATATCCTTTTTGCTTTTGAACCATGTTAGCCATCTTGTTGGCATAATGAATATAGGCTTCCTCCTCTTGATTCAATTGGTTTCTAAAGATCACTAGAAAGGCATGCTGTTTCATTTAAAAAATATTTTTAGAGGTTAAATCGCAATTAAAATTTTAAATTAAGAATAAAATGTATTTTTAAAAAAAATTAGGTTTATGTATTCTACTTTACAATTTATCCATTCCTATTGGGCCTATCTCACCTTGGGTCTATTGCTTTTAGCTGTTCTCAATGCGTTGAGAGGAATTTTTTCTGCCAAAACCTTTGCCTCAAACGATTTAAGGGTTTCTTTATTTGCCTTGATATTCTCTCACATTCAATTAGTAATAGGCTTAGTGCTTTATTTTGTTTCGCCTTGGTTTGCTTTTTGGTCAGATTTAGGGGTGGGGGGAGTTATGAAAAACAGTGAAGCAAGGCTTTATTTAGTTGAGCATCCCTTCACCAATATCATTGCCCTGTTTTTAATCACCCTAGGGTGGTCATTGCACAAGAGACAAACGGAAGACAAGAAAAAGTTCTTGCGGCTGGGTGTTTTTTATGGATTAGGCCTACTGCTATTGCTTAGCCGAATTCCTTGGCAAGCTTGGCTATAAGGTTGCTTTAAATTGCTTGAGAAAACGCAAATCGTTTTCAAAAAACAAGCGAATATCGCTAATTTGATAGAGCAACATGGCAATGCGTTCTATTCCTAATCCAAAAGCAAATCCAGAATAAACGTCAGGGTCTATACCACAATTTTTAAGCACATTGGGATCTACCATGCCGCAGCCCATAATTTCTAACCATCCGGTTCCTTTTGTTATGCGATAGTCCACCTCGGTTTCTAACCCCCAATAAATATCTACTTCTGCACTTGGTTCGGTAAACGGAAAATAGGAAGGCCGCAAACGTATTTTTGAGTTACCAAAAAGAGATTTAGTAAAGTAGAGTAGTGTTTGTTTAAGATCAGCAAACGAAACATTTTGATCAATATAGAGTCCTTCAATTTGGTGAAACAAGCAATGTGCTCTAGCCGAAATGGCCTCATTGCGAAAAACACGTCCTGGAGAAATGGTTCGAATAGGAGGCTGATGGGTTTCCATATGACGCACTTGCACAGAAGAGGTGTGTGTGCGCAATAAAATATCAGGATCTGTTTGAATAAAAAAGGTGTCTTGCATATCCCTTGCCGGGTGGTGTTCGGGCAAATTTAAAGCCGAAAAATTATGCCAATCGTCTTCAATTTCGGGTCCTTCTGACAGGTCAAACCCTATTTGAGTAAAAATATCGATTATGCGATTCCGAACAACAGACAACGGATGTCTGTTGCCTGCTTGCATGGGAAAGCCTGGACGACTCAAATCCAACCCATCTTTGGGGCCTTCAGTAGATTTCAAAGCTCCTATTTGATTGGCTAGGGTAGCATTGATTAAGTCTTTGAGCTGATTGATTTCCTGGCCATAGGCCTTTTTCTCTTCTGGGGAAACTTCTCGAAAGGCCTTAAAAAAATCATTTAAAATGCCTTTCTTTCCTAAATAGGCTATACGAAAGGCCTCGAGCTCTTCGGCACTGTTGGCTTTAAATTCTTCAACCTTTTTTTTATGTTCTTTTATAGACGCAATCATGCTGCAAAAATACACTAAGTTTTAGGAAATATATCCCCGCTTTAAAAAGTATTCTACAATGGCTGTTTTGATGAGCAAGCTTTGCTCTCCAGGTTTTAAGGGTGGTAGAGATTCCACCAGGTTAAAATGGGGCCATCCCTCTTCATCTATAAAGTCAAACCTATAAAAACCATAGGGTTCTAAAACCGTACAAATGCCAATATGAATGAGATTCACATTGTCATCTTTTTTAAATCTTTGATCCAATTTACCCAATTCTTGAACACCTATGAGGTATAACACTCCTTCTACGTCTAGGGCTTCAGCATCAGAAAATTTTTCTGTTAATTGTGTTATTAATTGGGTCCAGCGTTCTTTTAACTTTGGATCTCTAACTTCTTTATTCATTGCATGTAAAGGTAAGAATATTGTTGTGCTAGCGGCCTAAAAATATGTAAATTCACACCATGAATAGCTTTGACATCATTGCGTTGATCTGCTTAGCCTGGGGGTTTATTAGTGGCCTTAGAAAAGGCTTGATTGTTGAAGTTTCAAGACTATTGGCATTAATTTTAGGACTCCTGGGTGCTTTCTTTTTTTCCAAAAAAGCAGCTTTCTACCTGGCTGATTATGTTGACACCAATCCACAGCTTTTAAATGCCATTGGTTTCCTTTTGTTGTTTATTGTGATAGTAGTAGCCATTTCTATGTTAGCCAGGGCTGTTACAAAAGTGCTAAAACTAGCGGCTTTGGGCTTGTTAAATCGAATTTTAGGCGGTGTTTTCGGAGGGCTAAAATGGGCTTTGATTGTGAGTGCCTTGGTTTTGGTTTATGAGCAAGTCAACACGCTTATCACTGTTTTTCCCACAAATCTTCAAGAAGGTTCTCTTTTCTATGGACCCCTACTCTCCTTTGGCCAATTTTGCTTTCAATGGTTGCTTGAAGAATTTACTGTGCCAGAGTCCTCAACACTACTCTAATTTTCGTAGCGACGCATTTTTAATCCACCCACTAGCGCCATTGGCAATGGCTATTTTTTGCCATTCTTGCAAAGAATCGGTCACTTGCACTTTGGTGCCCTTGTGCAAAACAAACAGAATTTCACTTCGGTCGTTGGGCTCTGCCCTAATATTGAGTTGTTCTGAAAACAAAATGGCATATTGTGTTGTCTTATTGCGGTGTTCTACAAGTGAAGCAGCCGCATAGCTTCCCACTAAGAGTAGAACATTCACCACGGTTAGGGTAAAAAAGACTCTTTTCCAAAAAGACTGGCGGAATAGCCAATAGGCTCCCAAACAGAGCACCATAGCCCACGCAAAAAACACAGAAGCATAGGCCCAGCCTTCTAAAGAAAAGAAATTCAACGATGCCTTTTCCCACTGTGCCAATTGCGAAATTGGGAGGGGTTCAATAGCATCAATTGTCATGTTTTGGGCAAAAGCACTATTGATGAGAAGGTCTTCATTTTGAGGGGCCAGTTGTTTGGCTTTTTCATAATAAAAAATACTTTCTGCCACATTGTTTAAACGATAATGAGCATTGCCCAAATTATAATAGAGGGCGGCACTGTGTTGTCCCATAGTCAATACTTGCTCATACAAATGCACCGCTTTAGAATAGTCGCCGGCATTATAGGCATCGTTAGCTTCTTGAAAAACAGGTTGCATATTGTCTTGCGCTCCTAGAGAAAAACTGCTAAAGAGCCCAAAAAAAGCAACTATCAACAAGCTTAAACGGATGGAAAAACAAGACTTTTTCATATTTATTTCAACTCTTTGTCTAGGATGGCAATGATCCTACTCGCGTTTTCATAATCTTTTTTCATGTTAACGGTAGTACCGGGGGCATAGCGAGCCTGTTCACAATTTTCTAGCACCTTAACAAAGGTAGAAGAAGTGTCCTCCGTTACTTGTCCATTAGCCAAGAGGGTTTTTATTTTAGCCTTACTAAATTCTTGTGTTTCAATGTTTAGCTTAGCTTTAAGATAGTTGTGTAAGGCTCTTTCGAGTGCTTCATAAAAAGGAGCTTGCTCTTGCAATAAGGCTTTTGCTGAACTCAAATATTTTTTGGCCAAACGGTTGGCCGCTCGTTGTTTGACTTGCTGTTCATCTTGAGAACTTTGTGTTCTTCGCTTTTGAACCACCAGCAATAGCAAAAGAGCCGCAAAAGGTGAGAGTACCAAACTCCAATATTGATTTGACTGCCAAAAAAGAGGCTGATCAATCCATGTGAGCGAAGTGTCTAAATCAATAAAGCGAAAAGCAGACTCTGAAGAAACCAGATTCTGTTGTTTGGACTGAACATTTTCTGCTAGACCACTGTTGCCGGCTATGGGTCCATCAAAAACATCTACGAGCAATTGTTGCGATTGCAGGGTTTTATATTCTTCTTTATTGGGATCAAAATAGGAAAAAGAAAGCTGTGGGATGGGATATTTTCCTTGATATTGGGGCACTATGGTATAGCTGTCTTCTATTGAACCTTGCATGCCTTTGAGGGTGGTTTTAACCTGTTCACTGTGTTCGGGTTCATAAAGCTCTAGTGTGTTGGGAACGTTTATTTTTGGAAGCTCAAATAATTTTAAATTACCATTGCCACGCACTTTAACTTTTGCCTGAAAAGATTCGGTAGCCTTAAGAGCATCTTTACTCAAAACAACATCAAAATCAAATTGCCCCACTGCTCCCGTAAATCCGGGGGGTTGATTCTCTAAAGGCAACGGTTTTACCTTAATTTTCACACCACCAGCTGTGATGGTTTTCTGAATTTGTTTGTAGATTCTACTTCCAAATAAATCACGACGGTTAGAGGGAATGCCCACGTTGAGAGACAAGGTTAAGGGCTCTAATTCTAAGGAGCCTGTTTTTTGCGGATAGAGCACCACCTTTCGCCAGACTACTTCCTTATAGGGTTCATTTTTATAGGTACCATTACTCACCGTTACTTGTGGAATTTTGATGTAATGACTCCAAAAATCAGAAAATTCGGGACTTTCTAATTCTTGCACATCAGAAATGGAAATAGGATTTCTAAAATAGATTTTATATAAAATGGTAATGGCCTCATTGAGGTAGGGCTTATAATTAGAAATCTCAGCCACGAGATGGAGGTTTTCATCGGCTAAATAATCAACATTATTGGGGTCATTAGGGCGGGCCACAGCTGCTGTCACGTTAATGGTGACGGGGCTGGTTTTATAAACCTCCCCATCAATGGTAACGGTGGCTTGTTGAATGTTGAGGGTTCCTTTTTGTTTGGGAGTAAGGAAATAGGTATATTTTTTTGAAAAACTGCGCACCCCATTCACCCAAGAACGGCTCACGGCTTGCTGAGGGCCGCTCACCACTTGAAAACCTTCAAAAGCGGGAGGGTTAAAATTGTCTCCGTTTTCATTCATGACGAAATCTACACGCAAACGTTCGTTGAGCCCTAACTGTTTTTTACTCACCTGTGTCTCAAAGGTAATCTGGGCAGAAAGTGGTGCCAAGAGGCTCCACCCCATTAAGATTCCCCATAAAACAAGTTTATTTTTCATTTTACCAATCTTTTTTTCGGCGAACCGGAACGGCATTCACTTTTTTAGCATTTACTTTTTCTTGCACATCCTTCTCTTGGTTGTTCATGGCCTCTAACAGACTTTGAACTTGTTGGGGGGAGAGTTGCCCTTGACGAGGCGGTGGGGGTGGCCGTTTTTCTTGTTGATCTGGATTGCCGCTTTGAGGACTTTGATCGCCCTTTTTCTCCTCTGGGTCGCCCTCTTGTTTTTCTTGCTCCCCTTCTTCTCCCTTATCTTTTTGATCAGACTCCTCGTTTTGATCTTGATCTCCTTGGTTGTCTTGGTTGTCTTGTTTTTCGTTTTCTTGTTCTTGCTCTTGGTTTTGCTTGTCTTGATCTTGCTGTTCGTCTTGTTGTTGTTGTTGCTTTTCTTTTTCTAACAGTTCTTTAGCAAGGGCATAGTTATAGCGTGTTTCATCATCAGTAGGATTATTTCGCAAGGCGTTTTTATAGGCTTCTACGGCCTTTGCATAGTCCTTCTTTTTCATAAATACGTTGCCCATATTATGAAATGCAAGGTGCTTATCGGCTTTGGAGGAAGCAAATTTTTGCGCTTGAAAATAGCGTTGAGAAGCTTCGTCAAAATGTTCGTTTTCAAAGTGTATGTTTCCTAAATTATGTAGAGCTTCATTGCGTTCTGGTGCTTTAGATAAGGCCATGCGATAGTCTACTTCTGCTTGGAGAAATTCTTTATCGTTGGCCTTTTCATTGCCTTCATAAATCAGGTTGTTAACGGCTCCTTCTTGGGCAAAGGCACCAAGACAAAACCCTGCAAAAAACACTAAATGACTAATTCGATTCATTTTTTTCATTAAATAAATTTAACTTTTGAATCCAACGTGTTTTGGTCTCAAACAAAAGTAATTCCAATACAAGAAAAAATAAAGCACCCATTAAAAAAGGTTGAAAGCGATCTTTATAACTCACAAATTTTTTAGCTTCAAACTCTTTTTTGTCCATATCTTTTAGTGTTTGAGACACAAAATCTAAAACCTCTTGGGTGTTGTTTCCATCTTGATAAGCTCCGCCTGTGGCTTGGGCAATTTGCTCCAACACAGCAGGATTTCTTTTGGTGATGACCACCTCTCCTTCAAAATCTTTTTTATAGGATTCTATCACCCCCTTTGCCTTTATAGGAATGGGCCCTCCTTGATCGGTTCCCACTCCAAAAGTGAAAATCTTTATCCCAAGGTCAGCAGCTCGTTCTGCTGCATTGGCAGCATCATCTGAATGGTCTTCACCATCAGAAATCAAAAAGATAACCCTATTGGTTTGAGCATCATCATCAAAAAATGTGCCTGATAAATCTATGGCACTGTCTAAGGCGGTTCCTTGAGAGGAAAGCATTTCGGTATTTAGGGCTTGTAAAAACATTTTGGCGGCACTATAGTCTGTGGTAATAGGCAATTGAGGCACTGCTTGTGCAGCATAGGCCACTATGCCCACGCGATCACTGGCCAACTGATTTAATATGGCAGAAACCAAACGCTTGGATTTTTCCAACCGGTTGGGTGCAATATCTTCGGCCAACATACTTTTAGACACATCAATGGCAAAAACAATATCTACGCCTTCTCTTTTTACCGTTTCGAGTTGAGTACCAATTTTGGGGTTAACAAGACCCAACGTCAATAGGGCAATGGCCAAACTGATTAGTAGGAGTTTTAAACTCGGTTTAAAAAAGGAGCGGTCAGGACTTAAGGCATTTAAAAGAGGCACACTAGCAAAGGCTTCTTGAGTTTTTCGCTTCCAGCGTTGCACCAAAACAAAAGCTACCCACAACACCGGCAATAGGGCTAAAAAATAAAAATATACAGGTGCGTCTAATTGATACATTTTAAATAAAACTTTTAAATAGCGTGTTTCTTAACATCCATTCTAGGGCGAGCAACCCTAAGGCTAGGAGTACTAGGATTCTAAATTTTTCTTGGTAGTTATAATATTTAAATTCCTCGATTTCTGTTTTTTCTAACTTATTAATTTCAGCATAAATCTCCTCTAATTTTTTATTGTCGGTTGCTCTAAAATAGAGTCCTCCTGTGGCTTGTGCAATTTCTTTTAGTAGGGCTTCGTCAATTTCAACTTTGGTCATGCCATATTGAAATTTTCCGTTGGGCAAAACCCCAACAGGCGCACGAGCCGTGCCATTGCTACCCAGGCCAATGGTATAGGTTTTAATACCAAATTCTACTGCCAGTTCTGTTGCAATTTTAGGGTCAATAAATCCTGAATTGTTCACCCCATCGGTGAGTAAAATAATTACTTTACTTTTTGCTCGGCTATCTTTTAGTCTATTCACAGCTGTTGCCAGACCCATTCCAATGGCTGTTCCATCTTCAATTACACCCTCATAAACAATCTCTAATAGGGCTCTTTTAACAATATTTTTATCACTGGTTATAGGCGTTTTGGTGTAGCTTTCCCCAGCATAGACCACTAAGCCAATGCGGTCGGAAAGACGGTCGTCTACAAATGCAGCTGCCACCCGCTTTAGGGCGCTCAAGCGATCGGGCTTAAGGTCTTGGGCTAACATACTGGAAGAAATATCAATGGCCATGACAATATCAATGCCTTTGTTGGTTTTGGTGCGAACCGAAACATCTACCGTTTGCGGACGCGCAATGCCCAAAACGATTAGTGCCATGGCCAAAAGCCTTAAAAAGAACAAAAAAGGGCGCAGTTTAGCTAAAAAAGAAGCTCCTCCACGAAACGCGTTTAGGGATGAAAGGGTGAGTTTTGCCTGTGTTTTTTTAGCCGTAAAATGATGCCATACACTCATCACTGGCAAGAGCAAAAGCAGCCATAAATATTCAGGATTCGCAAAATAAATTCCGTCTAACATTGTTTCTATAATGCTTCTATTAAGGCTAAACTATTAATAATTCGTTGTTCAATTTTAGCGCCATATCGGTCTTCTTTTTCATACATCATGGTCAGTGTTATGGTGCCTTCTTGAAAGGTGACCAAATAGGCTGAAAAATTACATCGCACTCTGGTTGTACTTCCTTTTTTAGGATAGTCTAGTGTGCCATATATTTTAGATAGTGGCACTCCACTAGGAGCCGTTATGGCTTCTTGTTTAATCAATATATTAACCGCTCCCGCTGTTTCAAAATTGCTGATAATAGCGTTGACAATTGCCTGTGCTTTTTCCTGATCTGCTTCTAGTGGGTTGCTGCCCAAGGAGTCTTTGGATTGGGGGGCACTTTGTTGGGGAAAATCAAAGGCCAAATCAATATAAAACGGGCTGTCTAAACTTCCTTGTCTAAATTGGGTGAAGAATTTCCTTTCACTTGGCAGGCGCATCAGCACATAAGGGGTTTCTAGCGCTAAAGGTGGAGTGCCATATTGACTTTTAACCCACGAAGCTTGTTCCATTTTTTTGGTGGGATAACCCAAAAGGGTGTCACGAACAGGATAGTAGCCAAACAGGGCTATGGAAGAGCCCAAAACCACCAGAGCCAAAACCACAGTAGCCAAGGTCAAACGTTGCAGTTGTTTTTTTCGGGCTTTTTTTGCCAGCATTTCTTGATATTCAGCCTGTTTTCGCAACTCTTCTTCTGTTGGCTCAGGCAATACTTCTTTAGTTTCAATCACAATGGCTTTAACTGCTTTTCGGTCAGCATCGGCATGGCGAACATCGGGTAAGGATTTGGCGAACTTCACCAAATCGGCATTTTGTAGCACGTTTCGAAATGATTGAAGGGTTTCTTTTTCTAGTGTAAGCGCTCCTGTTTCTCTAAGTGCTTCCAGTTTTAAAAGGAGTTGATCGGAGGTGCTTTCTAGAGCGTCAATTTTGGCATCTTCTTCTAAATAGCGACGCACTACATCGGTAAGTTTAGAATAATATTCTTTAAACTCTTCTTGCAAAGCCGGATTAGAAGAGGCCAGTTCGTTGAGTTGTTCTAGGGCTTTTTCAAAGGGAGGTAGCGCTTTGAGTCGCTCTTCCTTTTTCCTTTTTTGAAACAGATAGGCATATAGAAGACCTACAAGCAACAAGGTGCCCAATAGTCCAAAAAGAAGTTGGGCAATGAGTTTGTCGTAGTTTTTAGCCACTTGTTGAAGTGGCTTTATGGCATATAAATTTTGCTTGAGGGTGTCTACTACCACAGGATTAACGCGAACAGCAATGGGATCTGTTAATTTTGAAAATCCATTGACCATGACTTGTTGCTGGGGGAGAAAATAATTTCCTGAATCAAATTGAATGAGGGCAAATTTACGCGTGTATAAATAATGTGTCTCTTTGCGAATGGTGTCAATGGGGCTTACTTCTAAAATTTCAAAGGGTGCAAAAGAATAGGTTTCTGGAAAAACGACCTGCGACAAAGAGTCTGCTTTGACCTGTAGGGTGAAGTTGAGTTGAGAGCCCAGCACCACGGCGGTAGAATCTACACTTGCTTCAATAGTGCCATTGGTTTGAGCCAGCAGGCTACTCACCGTTAACCAAAATCCAAGAAACCATTTTTTTTTCATGGGGTTTACAAACGGGCTTTAAAATAATTCAACAATTTTTTTACATAACTTTCATCCACTCTACAGCTAATGGTTCCTGCCCCATTTCTTCTAAACATCTCTTCAAAGAAGCCTTTTTGTTCGAGATAGAATTTTTCATATTGGGCACGCACTTTTTTGGATTGGGTGTTGACCCATTGCACCTTACCGGTTTCGGCATCAACCATTGGCAAAATACCCAAATTAGGAAGTTGCTCTTCTCTGGCATCAAACACTCGAATGCCGGTTAAATCGTGTTTTTTAGCAGCAATGCGCAAAGTGGTTTCATAATTTTTATCCATAAAATCGGATAACAAAAACACGATGGCTTTCTTTTTAAGTATGCCCGATAGATATTCTAAGGCTGCACTGATACTTGTTTTTTTGTTTTGGGGTTCAAATTCCAATAACTCTCGAATGATGCGTAACACATGAAAGCGTCCTTTTTTAGGGGGAATGAACAATTCAACCTGATCTGAAAAGAGTAAAAGCCCTACTTTATCGTTGTTTTTTAAGGCTGAAAAAGCCAGTGTGGCCGAAATTTCGGTTAAAATTTCACGTTTAAACTGAGATTGGGTTCCAAACATTTCGGAACCACTAACATCTACCAACAACATCAGGGTAAGCTCTCGCTCTTCCTCAAACACCTTAACAAAGGGTTCGTTATAGCGCGCTGTTACATTCCAATCAATAGCTCGAACATCATCACCAAATTGATATTGTCGCACTTCACTAAAGGTCATGCCCCGCCCTTTGAAGGTAGAATGATATTCACCCCCAAAGATATGATCGCTCAGGCGACTGGTTTTTATTTCGATTTTTCGAACTTTCTTTAAAAGCGCTTTGGTATCCATAGCGTTTCTTCTTGGAATTTTAAGTTTGAGTAAATTCCTTAAGGGACGGCAACCTCATTGATGATTTGGCCAATTAGGTCTTCGGTAGAAATATTTTCTGCCTCAGCTTCATAGGTCAATCCAATGCGGTGACGCAATACATCATAGATCACAGCACGCACATCTTCTGGAATAACATAGCCTCGGTGTTTTAAAAAGGCGTGGCATTTTGAAGCAGTGGCCAAGTTGATGCTCCCCCTTGGGGAGGCGCCAAAACTAATGAGGGGTTTGATTTTTTCTAATTGATATTGCTCCGGATAACGCGTGGCAAAAATGAGGTCTAAAATATATTTTTCTATTTTTTCGTCCATATAAACCGACCCAACAGCCTCTTGAGCAGCTATAATTTGTTTAGTGCTCACCACTGGCTTTATCTTTTCTGAGTTTCTATTCAAATTATTGCGAACAATGTGTTGTTCCTCAGAAATTTTAGGATAATCGATCACTGTTTTCAACATAAATCGATCCACCTGTGCCTCTGGAAGCGGATAGGTTCCTTCTTGCTCAACTGGGTTTTGTGTGGCCATTACCAAAAAAGGTTCGGGCAATTTAAAGGTTGTATCGCCTATGGTAACCTGCTTTTCTTGCATGGCTTCTAACAAGGCCGATTGCACTTTTGCGGGAGCTCGGTTGATTTCATCGGCCAAAACAAAATTGGCAAAAATGGGACCCTTTTTAATGGAAAATTCATTTTCCTTAATGTTGTAAATCATGGTGCCCACCACATCGGCAGGAAGTAAATCGGGGGTGAACTGAACACGACTAAAACTGCCTTTCACAGCTTGACTCAGGGTATTAATGGCAAGTGTTTTAGCCAAACCGGGAACACCTTCTAAGAGAATATGTCCACGCCCTAAAAGGCCAATGATAAGCCGTTCCACCATTTCTTTCTGTCCCACAATGACCTTGTTGATTTCCATGGTGAGCAAGTCAACAAAAGCACTTTCTTTCTCAATCTTTTCATTTATGGCTTTAATATCCATCGCGTTGTTTTCTTCCATTTGTTTTTATGCAATTTTAATTGGAATGCAAATTTGAAAATTTAATTTTCCTCCTCTTGTTAATAATTGGTTAAAAAATGAATAGTCAGAGGGTTTCCAAGCATTTTATTGTTTCTATTTTAGAACGTTAAAATAAGGCATATTTTTTTAAAATGACTAGCTTTTCAAGACTCATTTCCAGTAAATGATGTGGGTCAAATGGGGGCAAAAAACTAAGCGTTGTGCAAATAGCTTTAAACCTTTAAAATTGGTTTTTAATCGTAGAAACTGCAACGGGAAAACCCATCCCATAATTTAAATTAGAATGACTAAAAAAAACATAGTAATCACAGGCGCCAGCAGTGGCATTGGCTGGGCCACGGCCAAGGCCTTAGATCAAGAAGGGCATCAACTCATTATTTGTGGAAGACGGCAAGATCGACTTGAACAATTAGCGCGCGAACTTAAGGCACCAACTCTTCCTTTAGTTTTTGACGTAGCCAACCAACAAGCTGTTTTTGAGGCCCTAGAAAACATTCCCAAAAACTTTTCCCCCGTGAGCGTGTTGATCAATAATGCTGGAAATGCCCACGGGCTTGACCCTGTGCAAAGTGCCTCTTTAGACGATTGGAATGCCATGATTGACAGCAATCTTAAGGGACTTCTTTATGTGACCAAAGCCCTTTTGCCTCAAATGTTGGAGCAGGCAAAAGGCCAAATCATAAATGTGGGGTCTATTGCCGCTAAAGAAACCTATCCAAATGGCAGTGTTTATTGCAGCAGCAAAGCGGCAGTTGATGCTTTTACGGAGGGCTTGCGAATGGATTTAGTCGGAAAAAATATTCGGGTGGGCATTGTGCACCCTGGCATGGTAGAAACCGAATTTTCTGTGATTCGCTTTAAAGGAGATCAAGAAAAAGCGAATCAGGTTTATGCTGGTTTACAACCCCTCACAGGTGCTGATGTGGCAAACGCCATTGCCTTTATGATAGCGGTACCGCCTCATGTAAACGTGGCTGATATGCTCTTGCTCCCCACTCAACAAGCAAGTGCCACTCTTGCCCATCGAAAAAAATAAAGGGTTTGCATCCTCAGAATAGCTACCTTTAAAAAAAAATCATGGCCCCAATCAAACCCTTCCTCCTCCTGCTGGTGGTGATCTGCTTTTTTATTGTCTGCCAACAGGAAAAAGCCAAAACCACCACTCCCGAAAATAATGTATTCTATATTAATGATAGTCCCAATAGCATTACCACTTTTGGCCTCTCCAACCTTGGTCCAGACCCAAGCGGAAATCAATACCAAGGATATTTAAAAGTGTTGTTGCTTCTTTCTGAGGGCATTATTATGTCAGAAGACCCCACTGGCCTGCTCTATTTGAAAGGAAAAGGAACGCTACTCGGTATTATTTTATACAATCAAACGGCAACTACCCTAACGGAAGGAGACTACTATGTTGACCTCCGCCCACCACACGAAATTGGGGAAGCTTCTATTGGTTTCTACACACTTGCTTTTGATGAATCTTTGGTCAATGGTCCCTATTTAAATTATCCAGGCCTTGCCCTCTTAAGTGGAAAAATTAGCATTAAAAACAAACAACAAAGCGTTGAACTTACCCTTGACTTAATTGATGAAAATGGAAAATCTATCAGCGGAACGGTAATACAAAAACCAACTCCCTTTCAATATACATTGTCTTATTAATGCTTTTTTGTCCAAATATCCTCACCTCCTCTCTAAGAAGAAACCATACTATTTCCCCAAAATTTTAGGTCATGTAAAAGTTATTTGATAGGCGATAGCAGGTTATTATCTAATTTTTCAAATTTGACACCTTGTCTTAAAAACACAGATTTTATAGGGCTTTTCTAGCTTTTTTTGGGGCTAAAGAGTTGATTTTATTGAGCTAAGCTATTCTTTTTTATTTAATGTCAGAGTTTGGAACATTACCCGTTTGTTCTCCCCTCTACTAAGAGGGGAAAGATTTTGCAAAGCAAAATCAGGGGGGTGTGTTTAGACCTATCTTACCCCTGGTTTTGAAGCCATTCCCAACAGCCGGGAGGCATGAGCTTGGCTACACTTTTCCCTTCTTTAATTTTTTCTCGAATGGCAGTGGCCGATATGGGGAGTAAAGAAGCCTCTACCACATGAATATTTGGGTGTTTGGAGAGTGGTGAATGAATTTGAGTGCCACGAGGGTAAACAAAAATGGGACATTGTTCTAATAATGCATCATAGTCTTTCCATTGGGTAAGCTGCTCCAAATTGTCACTGCCTACCAATATTGAAAAAGAGTGTTGGGGGTACTTCTCTTTTAAAATCCCTAGGGTGTCAATAGTGTAGTGAGGTGCTGGGCGCTGCCACTCTATTTGATTAATCAAAAATTGGGTTTGATCCTTTAAGGCTTCTTTTAGAAGGGCCAAACGTGTGGCATAGGGCCATAAGTCTTGACTCTTTTTAAGGGGGTTTTGTGGACTAATAACAAACCACACTTCCTCTAAATGAGCATGTTCCAAAAAGTGTTGGGCAATTTGCAAATGGCCCAAATGCACGGGATTGAAAGAACCAAAATACAAGCCAATTTGTGCCATATAATTAAATTAGACTATCGCTATAAATCCAAAAATGCCTTCACCAAACGGGTGGCTTCTTTTTTAGCAGCAGCAAGGTTATCGTTCACCAAAACAACATCAAACTCTTTGGCATAGGTCAGCTCTTGAGCCGATTTTTCAAGCCGTTGTTTTATTTTTTCTTCAGTCTCAGTGCCTCTGGAACGCAGGCGTTGTTCTAAAACCTCTAGAGAGGGTGGCGCCACAAAAATAGCTAAGGTCTGTTCCGGAAATTGACGCTTGATATTGAGTCCCCCTTTCACATCAATATCAAATAAAACATGTTGCTCTTTTTCCCAAAGCCGTTTTAATTCCGATTTAAAGGTGCCATAAAACGTATGGGCATAGACCTCTTCATATTCTACAAAAGCGTTTTCTTTAATTTTTTGTTGAAAGGTTTCGGTAGAGATAAAATAGTAGTCTTTCCCCTCTATTTCGTTTGATCTTGGAGCTCTAGAGGTTGCCGAAATTGAAAACCCCAAAGGCAAGTTCTTTTCAGAAAGCAAATGGTGTACTAAAGTGGTTTTGCCACTACCTGAAGGAGCCGAAAAAACGATAAGCTTACCTACCTCCAATCACAAAACGTTTAGCAATTGTTCCTTAATTTTTTCGAGCTCGTCTTTCATTTGCACCACCACTTTTTGCATGGCAGCATGATTGGCTTTAGACCCAATAGTATTGATTTCACGGCCAATTTCTTGGGCAATAAAGCCGAGCTTTTTTCCATTGGGAAATTCATTTTGCATTACCTCTTCAAAATAATCTAAATGCTTTTTTAAGCGCACTTTTTCTTCGGTAATGTCGTATTTTTCAAGATAATAAATGAGCTCTTGCTCCCACCTGTTTTCGTCAATTTGAGTGTTTAATTCGGCTAAAGCATTTCGCAGTTTGTCTTTCACCGCAACGGCCCGTTCGGGGTCTAATCGCACCACATCTTCTAGCAGTTTTACCAGGTTAGTGTGTCGGGTATTTAATTCTGTGGCCAAGGCTTTTCCTTCTTCAGCCCTAAAATTATTAACACGCTCTAGGACTTCATCCAATAAAGCAAATAGTGCCTTTTGGGTGTCCTCCTCTAAGCCTTTATTATCGTTGGAGAGGGTTTCCGGCAACCGCATGGCAATAGACAATAATCCTTCTGAATCGGCGCCCACTATGGACTGAAGTTGGTCTAAATAGCCCTTTACCACAGTTTTATTAATGGTTACAGGAGCTTGTTCGCCCTGAAAGTCTAAATAGATGGACACATCAATTTTCCCGCGTTGCAAGCGATTTGAAATTTGTTTGCGCAACTGGGGCTCAATTTCACGCAAACTGCTATGCGTTCTAAAGTTAAGATCTAAACTTTTGCTGTTTAAAGTTCTAATTTCAACGTTGATTCCTAGGGTATCTTGTTGTTTTTCCCCTTTCCCGAATCCCGTCATAGAATAGATCATAGGCTAAAGGGGTTTAATTTTAATATTGCGAAAGGCCACTCTATCGTTATGATCTTGCAACCCTATGTGTCCAGTATGGAATTCACCAAAGCCTTTAAAGCCTGGGGATTTAAATTTAGAATTTTGAATAAGAGCCTCCCATGCTGGTCCATAGAGTGGAAATTCAACCACAAGGGTGCCGTTTAAAGCCACACTTCCGTGGTTTTGCTCATAGTCTATGGTAATTAAAAAATGATTCCACTCTCCAGGAGCATTGGTCACATCGGCTAGGGGTTCTACCATATCATAGAGCGATCCGGCTTGATGAAAATTGGGTCGCACTTTGCCGTCGGGATGCCCTTGGTTATCTAGCACCTGAATTTCGGGGCCCGTTGTGTATGGACGACCATATTGAGGGGCCTCATTAACCGCCCAAAAAAGACCACTGTTTCCCTTTGGTGCAATGTTCCATTCTATAGACAATTGAAAACTTTTAAAGGTTTTGTCGGTTACAATATCTTGTGCAGGATCTCCCTTTGATTTATTGGCCGGGTCTAACACTAGCGCTCCGTCTTCTACCGTCCAAATGGGTTTTACTTTAGCATTGTTGTAGAGATGCCAGCCATCTAGATTTTTGCCGTTAAAAAGCGGAATCCATTCTTTTTCTTGTGCAGTTGCGTTGCTTTGCACAAGCAAAATAGCAACCAAAAGGGATGATAAAAACTTCATACTGCTGTAATTAAAGGTTTAAAATGTTGCGTAAATGCTGCTCGTCAATGTCCCCTCCGGCAAAATCGTCGAAAGTTTTTTGAGTTGCTTCAATAATGTGGCTTTGAATGAAGGGTGCCCCTTCTCGCGCCCCTTGCTCTGGACTTTTTATGCAACACTCCCACTCCATTACGGCCCAAACATCACAACCATATTCTGTGAGTTTGGTAAAAATGGTTTTAAAATCTATTTGACCGTCTCCCGGAGAGCGATAGCGCCCGGCACGATCAATCCAATCACCATAGCCCCCAAAGGCACCTTTTTTTCCGGTGGGTTTAAATTCTGAATCTTTCACATGAAAAGATTTAATGAATTCGTGATAGTGATCAATATATTCAATATAGTCTAATTGCTGCAAGACAAAATGACTGGGATCATACAAAATATTAACTCGTTTATGGTTGTTGGTGGCTTCTAAAAAGCGCTCAAAAGTCACACCATCATGAAGGTCTTCCCCTGGGTGAATTTCATAGCATGCGTCTACGCCACATTCATCAAAAACATTGAGAATGGGCAACCATCGGTTCGCTAACTCTTTAAATCCTAATTCCACCAATCCAGCAGGACGTTGAGGCCAAGGGTGCCAAGTGTGCCACAAGAGTGCTCCTGAAAAAGTAGCATGTGTGGTGAGCCCTAGATTTTGACTAGCTCGTGCCGCTTTTTTCATGGTTTCTACAGCCCACTCGGTTCGTGCCTTGGGGTTGTTTTTTACCGCATCGGGGGCAAAGTTATCAAACATCAAATCGTAAGCCGGATGCACGGCAACTAACTGCCCTTGCAAGTGGGTAGAAAGCTCTGTTATTTCTAGGCCATAAGAATTGATTTTGCCTTTGAGTTCATCACAATAGGTTTTGCTTTCGGCTGCTTGATCAAGGTCTATTAAAAAAGACTCCCAAGTTGGAATTTGAATGCCTTTGTAGCCTAAATCGGCTGCCCATTGGCACATGCCTTCTAACGAATTAAAAGGGGCCTTACTGTCTACAAATTGTGCTAAAAAAATGCCGGGGCCTTTGATGGTTTTCATTGTTTGTCCAAGCTTTGCCATGTGTTTCCGTTTTTATGTGATGCTACTACTGATTCTATAAAATTAATTCCTCTTGCTCCTTCATAAAGGGTCGGATACTCTCCATTAAAAATCTTTTCGCCCCTTAGCGCTTTCGCTACCCCTTTGTAAATGTTTCCCATAGCGTCAAATATTCCCTCGGGGTGTCCGGCAGGAAGTTTAGTGCCGTCATTAGCAAAGTCTGAAGCATAGGCATTGCCCGGTTTTATTACCCGACGAGGTTCATCATCTTTTAAGTGGTAGAGATAATTTGGATTTTCTTGTTCCCATCTAAAGGCGCCTTTTCGGCCATAGATTGCCACCGTTAGACCATTTTCTTCGCCGGTTGCAATTTGACTGGAACGCAACACACCTTTTATGGTGTCGGAAAAACGAACCAATATGGTGCCGTCAATATCTAGGGGGTTGTCTTCATAGAGCATGTTCAAATCGGCCAGCACCTCTTTGACTTCCATGCCGGTGAGATATTCTACCATATGAAAAGCGTGCGTGCCAATATCTCCCACACAAGAACTGATTCCGGCCACTTTTGGGTCTAGACGCCAAACGCTTTTGCGTTTTTCTTTATCGTGAATCACAGGATTAATCCACCCTTGATAATATTGCAAATCTACTTTATGGATATCGCCCAACACGCCATCGGCAATGAGTTGTTTCATATGGCGCACCATGGGGTAGCCCGTATAGGTATAGGTAACCGCAAACACAGCATTGTGCTTTTTTTGAAGGGCTGCCAATTCTAGAGCATCTTCATAGGTAGTAGTGAGGGGTTTCTCACAAATAACATTAAATCCATTTTCTAAAAGTTTTTTGGCCATTGGAAAATGCAGCACATTGGGGGTGAGCACCGAAACCACTTCAAGACGTTCGTCTTCTGGCTTTTGACTTTCTACAGCAATAAATTCTTCGAAGTCTTTATATACACGGTCTGTATTGACTCCAATTTGTTTAGCAAAGGCAATGTTTTCTTCATAGTTGGGGTTAAAAACACCAGCAACAATTTCGTAGCGGTCATACATATGGGCTGCAACTCGGTGCAGAACGCCAATTAGTGAATCGCCGCCGCCGCCCAATATGCCATGTCTAATTTTATTCATATTGTTTTTTATTTAGAGGTTGGTTTTTAAAAGTGATTAAAAATAAGATTAATACGGTAAATGCAAAAATGGAAGGTTTAAGCCAAATTTGTTGCCAGTTGTGTCCAGCTGATAATTGATAGAAATCGATGAGGGTTCCAGCTACTCTAAAGCCAATCATCATCCCCACTCCATAGGTGGCTAAGGTGATGAGTCCTTGAGCAGCACTGCGGTATTTTTTACCCGCTTTAGCATCGGTATAGATTTGTCCGGAAACAAAAAAGAAATCATAGCATATGCCGTGGAGTAATATGCCCAAAAACAACATCCAACTGCTTGTTTCGAGCGAGCCAAAAGCAAAGAGCAAGTAGCGTATACCCCACCCCAAAAGGCCTATTATTAATGTGGTTTTAAACCCAAAACGCTTTAGAACATAGGGTAGCAATAGCAAAAAAAGGAGTTCCGAAAACTGCCCTAGTGCCATTTTGGAAGCAGCTGCTTCCATGCCCAGTTCGTTTAAAAATTGATTGGCGTGTTGATAATAGAAGGCTAGGGGAATGCAAAGCAAAATGGAAGTGACAAAAAACAAAAGATAGGAACGGTCTTTTAACAAGGCTAAGGCCTCTAAGCCTAAAATTGCTTTTAGGTTTATTTTTTCGTTTTTGTCTTTATGTGGTGATGTATTGGGTAAAGAAAAAGAAAAAAGACCCAAACAACAAGAGGCTATTCCGGCCATAAAAAAAGTTTTTTCTAAACTTAGTGTTTGCTCCCACCCCATCGAGCCAATCACAAACCCGGCAACTATCCATCCCAAGGTGCCTAGTGTTCTTATGGAAGCAAATTCTTTTGAAGGATCTTTCATTTGCCGAAATGCCACCGCATTGACAAGGGCAAGTGTAGGCATAAAAAGAATCATGTAGCATAAAATAAACGGATAAAAATCTGAAAATTGACCCTGACGCCCAGCAAGCAATAGCAATGCACCTCCAAAAAGATGCAAGATGCCTAACACTTTTTGAGCTGCAAAATAACGGTCGGCAATGAGACCAATTATAAAGGGCGCAATGAGCGCCCCTATAGATTGGGTTTCATATGCTTGAGCCAAAGCCGTTCCACTAGCCTTAAAAGCCTGTGTCAAATAGGTTCCCATGGTGACATACCAAGCTCCCCAAATAAAAAATTCGAGGAACATCATGGTGGCCAATTGAATTTTTACCGCCGTTTTCACGTTACATTTGGGCTCCTACTTTGAGAAGAAGGTCACGAGTGGCTATAATGCCCTCTTCTTCAGACAACGTGTTTCCTTCATATTCTACTCCAATATAGCCTGAGTAGCCTGCGTCTTTTACAATTTTGAGCATACGGATATAGTCCGTATTGGTTTCGTTACCAGCAGCATCAAAATCATGTGATTTGGCGCTTACACCAAAAGCTTTAGGCATCATTTCAGTTGTGCCTTTGTAGCGATCATATTCTTTTACACAAGAATAATTAGGCCCTCTTTCAATGCAGAAATTGCCAAAATCGGGAAGTGTGCCACAGTTTGCCATTCCAGTTCCGTTGATGGCCTCCATTAGCAAGTCGGCTTGAGAGGTTAGGGAACCGTGATTTTCTACCATAATATTAATATTGTAGGGCTGGGCAAAGGTGGCCAATGCCGTTAAACTAGCAATGCTGTTTTGCTTCCAAAGGGCTGGATCATTTTCACCATATAGATTTAAACGTACCGAATGGCAGTTCATGCTATTGGCAGCTACAATCCATTTTTTATGGTTTTCAATTGCTTGTATTCTTTTTTCTTCGTCAGAAGAAGAAAGGTCTCCTTCACCGTCAATCATGATGAGTAGGTTTTGCAAACCATATTTAGCAGCTTCTTCATTAGAACGGGCTATGAAATTTTGCATGGCCTCTTCAGGCTGCTCACTTTTAGTGACATCGGTATAGAGCTGATTGACATATTCTAAACCTTCAAAGCCCCATCCTTTGGCTAATTTGGCAAAATCATAGGGCGAAACGCCTTGTTCCCGAATAGCTCTGTGAATGGACCATTGTGCCAAGCTTAATTTAAAAAAGGGAGCTGTGGCAGAAGCTGCTTTATCAGCTGGATTATTTTTGCAAGAAGCAAATCCTAGAGCAGCAACACCCACACCAGCAAAGGAAAGTTGTGATAAAAAAGTTTTTCGATTCATTTTTTTGGGTTTCGTTACAAATAATATTAATAGCTGAAATGTACTAAAATTATTAGCAGTGTGAAGGATTTTCTTCTATATTTGAGATCACCAGAAATAAAACAAGCAAAAAAAACAGTAATAAATGGAGAATGAATTTGATGCAATCGTAGTTGGCACCGGTGTCAGTGGCGGTTGGGCAGCAAAAGAATTGTGTGAAAAAGGATTGAAAACCTTGGTTTTGGAACGTGGACGTATGTTGAAACACGTTGATGACTACACCACAGCAAATGATGATCCGTGGGATTATCCTCATGGTGATGTAATCACACAAGAAATTAGACAAAGACAGCCTAAACAAAGTAGAACCGAATATGTAAATAGCATTTCTACTTCTCACCTTTTTGTGGATGATCTTAAGCATCCCTACAATGAAGTGCAAAAATTCAATTGGATTCGTGGCTACCATGTAGGAGGTCGCTCCCTAACTTGGGGGAGACAGTCCTATCGCCTCACCGATTTCGATTTTGGTGCCAATGCTCAAGATGGCGTTGCAGTTGATTGGCCCATTCGCTATAAAGATTTAGCTCCCTGGTATCACTATGTGGAAGAACACATTGGGGTGAGTGGAGAAAATGTAGGCTTGCCACAATTTCCCGATGGAAATTATTTAAAGCCTATGGAGCTTAACTGTGTGGAAGACGTTCTTAAAAACGCTGTTAACTCAAAATATAAAGACCGTATTGTTACCATTGGACGGGTTGCCCACATCACAGAGGGCACCAAGCCAGGTGCAGGAAGAATAAATTGTCAATATCGAAATAGATGCCGAAGAGGATGCCCGTTTGGTGCCTACTTTAGCAGTAATTCTTCTACACTGCCTATGGCAGAAGCAACAGGCAATATGACCCTACGTCCAAATTCTATTGTGCATGAAGTGCTTTATGATGCCGATAAAAAACGAGCAACTGGAGTTCGCATTATCGATGCCGAAACCAAAGAAGTGATTGAATACAAAGCTAAAGTGATCTTCTTATGTGCTTCAGCTGTGGCATCAACTTCTATTTTGATGCAATCCAAGTCAGACCGTTTTCCCAATGGAATGGGGAACGACTCTGGTGAATTAGGACATAACCTGATGGACCACCACTTCCAAGTAGGGGCTCAAGGGAGCATGGAAGGTTTTGAAGATAAATATTACACGGGTAGAAGACCCAACGGTATCTATGTGCCGCGCTTTAGAAACATCGGAGGTGCTACCAACCAAAAAGACTTCATTCGAGGCTATGGCTACCAAGGTGGCGGAGGCCGAGGTGGTTGGTCTTCTAAAGTTGCTGAATTAGGTTATGGCTCTGAATTTAAAGAAGCCATCACCCAACCAGGTGATTGGTCTTTAGGAATGACTGGATTTGGTGAGGTGTTGCCTTATCATGAAAACAAAATGGTCTTAGACTACGATAAATTAGACGAATGGGGACTCCCCACCGTAACCTTTGATGCTGGCATTAAAGAGAATGAACTCAACATGCGTAAAGACATGGCACAGCAAGCCGCCGAAATGCTGGAAGAAGCAGGGGCTAAAAACATTAGAACCTATGACTCTGAATATATATTAGGAAATGGTATTCATGAAATGGGAACTGCTCGAATGGGTCGTGATCCTAAAACCTCTGTGTTAAATGGCAACAACCAAGTGCATGATGTGCCCAATGTATTTGTTACCGACGGTGCCGCCATGACTTCAGCAGGAAATGTGAATCCTTCTTTAACTTATATGGCTTTAACAGCTAGAGCAGCAAACTTTGCTGTAGAAGAATTGAAAAAAATGAATTTATAAAACCAATAACAATTGAAAATGGATAGAAGAAAAGCATTGCAAAATATGGGATGGGGACTTGGCGCAGTAGCGGCCACTCCCGCCCTTTCAAGTCTCTTTCAAAGTTGTCAAACCACACCCACGTGGACACCAAAGTTTTTTGCGTCTTCCCAGTGGAATATGATCAATGAATTGATGGAACTCATCATTCCCGAAACCGAAATTCCCGGAGCAAAATCGTTGAAGTTGGCCGCCTTCTCAGACGCATATATAGCAGCTGTGATGGATGAAAAACAGCAACAAGATGTCCAAAGTGCAGTAGATGCCTTTGAAGCACAAACCCTTAAGGATACTGGAAAAAGTTCTCTTGATGCGGTGAGTGTTGAAGAATTTGATCAGCAATTGGCCAAATATCTTAAAGGAAAAACCCCTGAAGGAGAAGAAGCCGCTGCAGGCTTTGCCCAACAACTTAGGAGTTTTGCAGTAAGAGCCTTCAAGACCAATGAATTTATTGGTGAGCAAGTAATGGCCTATGCTCCCGTTCCTGGGGAACAAAAAGGCTGTGTTGACCTAATGGAAACTACCGGCGGAAAAGCCTGGTCTTTATAGGGTTCGTAAATATTCGGTGATGGCTCTCGCCTCTTCTTGAGAGAGATTTTGATTAATCATCATCACATTATTATAGGCAACAAGCAGGGCTTTAGCAATAGGGTCCTGCTTGAGCATTTCTGTAGGGTTTAATAACATATTCATGACCCACTCCGGACTGCGTCTTTCAAAAACTCCTTGCATAGCCGGGCCAATCAATTTTCTGTTGGGCATGTGGCAAGCCGTACATTTTTGCTTAAAATAGGTTTCACCTGTGGCAGCCAACGTTGCATCAATGTTTTCTGGCCATTCCATTTCTGTAATTGGACCCACTCCTTTATTCTCTAAATCTACCGGCACAGCATCGCTACTCTTAGCTCCGGTAGTCTTTTTTTCTTCTTTTTGGGTGCGGTTATATTCAAATCCTTTTTTTTCTTTGGGGCTATCTCCACAACTCATTAACAACCCTAAAATAAATACACCTATAATTTTTTTCATTCGTTTAATTTTTGCTAAAAATAGAAAAAGAATAGCTTTATCAAAAAATTAAATTTTGTTTTTAAAATCTTTTGAAATACGATGGAATGACTTGGATGCCAATCGGCACCTCGCCAATGTAACCTATTTAGGCTATGCCTCAGAAACCCGCATGGCCCTACTCAACTCCTTGGGTCTCACCCACAAAAGCTTAATCAAAATGGGCTTAGGGCCCATTATTTTTAATGAAAGTCTCACTTATTTTAAGGAGGTACTGCCCGATGATGAAATTCGTGTTTCTTGTGAGCTCGCCGGTTTAAGCCAACACGGCACCTTTTTTTCTTTTCGGCATAATTACTACAACCAAGAAGGGAAAAACGTGGCCCGATGTCAAATGATGGGTGGCTGGATAGACCTTAAAACTCGAAAACTAGCAGCCCTCCCCCAAGAACTTTGGCAACATTTTGACACCCTGCCCAAAACTGAAGATTTTAGAAGTTTATCCCCTGCCGATACCCGAATAGAAGGAATAAAACCTCAGGATTTGGAGTCTTAAGAAAAGATATCGAGGCTAGACCATGGTAGCTGTTTTCCGCTTTTTGGAAACTAGATAAACCCCTAAAAAAACCATTAAACAGGCCACAACTTTCACCCAATCTAATTGATCATTACCGGTTGCTAAAGCATAAAGAATCGCCAATATAGGCTGTAAATAGGTGAAGGCACCAATGGTAGTGGCGTTTAGGGCTTTAAGGGCAAATACATTGAGCAAATAAGCAAAAAAAGTAGTGCCAATAACCACATAGGCCATGCGCCAAAGGGCATCAAAGGGCAAGTTAGACCAATCAACTTCCAAAAACTCTTCAACGGTGATGGGAAATGTTAAAATGATGCCTATGGGAAAAATCCATTTCATTAAAGTGACGGTATGGTATTTTTGGGTGAGGGGCTTGATAATTACCAAATAGGCTCCAAAGCAAGAGGCATTGATGAGCAACATAATGTTGCCCAAGGGAATATTTGGCGCATTGGGAACCAAGCTAGGGGCATTATTAAACACTAGGGCCAAAGCACCAATAAACCCCAAAACGATACCCATAACTTTAAGGGTTGTGAGCCGCTCTTTTAGAAAAATAGCAGACAGTATTAGGATGATGATGGGTGTGAGGGTTACAATCACCCCACTGTTGATGGGAGTAGAAAGTTCTAGCCCTTTAAAAAACATCAACATATTGATGCACATGCCAAAAAGAGCAGCAAAAAAAAGCCTCTTAAAATCCTTTTTGGCAATTCGCTCTTTGGGAAAAAAAGGACTCACCGCCCAAAACAAAAGGCTAGCACCCACAACCCGCAACATGATAAAGCCAAAAGCACCAATGTGATGGGGCATCACCACTTTTGCCACCGTATGATTGAGTCCATAGATGGTGGTGGCTGCTAATGCAGCCAAAAGGGCTAGGGTTCTATTGTTCATTTAAAAACGTATTGGCAGCGGCAACTACCTTAGGACTATTGCCAACAAATAGTTGGTCATCATAGCACAAAATGGGTCTTTTTAGAAAGGAATAGTGCTCCAACAAGAGTTTTTTAAAATCTGCTTCTCCTAAGTTTTGATCTTTAAGATTACGTTGCTTATACAATTGTGCCCGTTTGCTAAACAAGGCTTCATAACTTCCAGCAAGGGTTTTGAGGGTCTCTAATTGAGAGCCATTTAAGGGTGTCTTTTTGATGTCCACTTGTTGAATATCTGCTCCCAGAGACAAGCTTTGCATAATGTTTTTACAGGTGGAACAACTACTTAAATAATAAAAAACACGCATGATATTTAATTGATTCTACAAAGAAAATGATTTTTATAGAACAGGAAAGGCATTTCTATAAATTGCAATACCTTTGTAGGGGCAATATTTGAACCGTTTATGAAGAAAAAAATGCATTTCAATAGCGCTGTGATTCACGGAGGACAAGCACCAGACAAAGCCTATGGAGCCGTGATGCCACCTATATATCAAACCTCTACCTATGCCCAAACAACCCCGGGAGGACATCAAGGATTTGAATATAGCCGCACCCACAACCCCACACGAAAAGCACTTGAGCAAGCTTTAGCTAGCATTGAAGAAGGAACCTATGGACTGGCATTTGCCTCTGGTTTAGCTGCCATGGATGCCGTTTTAAAACTCCTACAACCCGGAGATGAAGTGGTGTCTACCAACGATCTCTATGGAGGTTCTTATCGTTTGTTTACCAAAGTTTTTGAGCCACTGGGCATTTCCTTTCGATTTGTGGGCATGCAAAACACTGAAACTATTGCTGCTGCTCTCACCAAAAAAACCAAACTCATCTGGGTCGAAACTCCCACCAATCCCATGATGCAGGTAGCGGACATTAAAGCCATTGCCCAACTAGCACAACAGCATAAGATTCTGTTGGCAGTAGACAATACGTTTGCTTCTCCCTATTTGCAGCAACCCTTAACCCTTGGTGCTGACATTGTGATGCATTCTGCCACTAAATATTTAGGAGGGCATTCCGATTTGATTTTAGGAAGCTTGGTGGTTAACGATGAAACCCTTGCTGAACGCTTAGCCTTCATTCAAAATGCAAGTGGAGCAGTGCCCGGACCTATGGATTGTTTCTTAACCCTAAGGGGCATAAAAACCTTAGCCGTTCGTATGCAACGACATTGCGAAAATGCAGCCGCCATTGCGCACTATTTAAAAAAGCATCCCAAAATTGAAAAAGTATATTGGCCCGGTTTTGAAGAACACCCCAATCACGAGGTGGCCAAAAAACAGATGAAAGATTTTGGCGGAATGCTTTCATTTGTTACAAAAGGAGCCGATTATACCGCTGCTATCCAAATTGTGGAACGCTTGGAACTATTCACATTAGCCGAATCTTTGGGTGGTGTTGAAAGTTTAGCAGGACATCCCGCAAGTATGACACATGCCTCTATTCCTAAAGCCGTTCGAGAAGAAAGTGGTGTGGTTGATGCCTTAATTCGCCTGAGTGTGGGCATTGAAAACATTGATGATTTAATTGCTGACTTGGAGCAGGCAATTGGATAAGATGGAACTTTCCAAAAACAAAAAAATATTCTTTGCTTCCGATCAACATTTTGGAGCACCAACCCTAGAAGCCAGCAAAAAAAGAGAAAAATATTTTATAGCCTGGTTAGAGGCTATAGCCCCCCAAGCACAAGCCCTCTATTTGTTAGGTGATCTTTTTGATTTTTGGGTGGAATATAAAAAAGTAGTGCCTAAAGGCCATGTGCGCATTTTAGGCAAGCTCGCTCAACTTGTTGACGCTGGTCTTCACATTGAGTATTTTGTGGGCAACCACGATTTATGGATGAAGGGCTATTTTGAAGAAGAATTGGGAATTGCTGTTCACCACCAACCCCAAGAAATGCAATGGAATAATACAACCTTTTTAGTGGGTCATGGTGACGGTTTGGGCCCGGGAGACTGGGGCTATAAACAAATGAAAAAAGTGTTTACCAATCCACTAGCACAAGCTCTTTTTAGAGCTATTCCCTCACGTTGGGGCATTTCATTAGGGCAATATTTATCGCTTAAAAACAAACTGATTTCCGGACAAGAAGCCCCCCAATTTTTAGGCGAAAAGAAAGAATGGTTGGTGCAATATTGTTTAGAAAAGCAACAAGAAAAGCAACGTGATTATTATATTTTTGGACACCGTCATCTACCTTTAAATATTCCTTTAACGCAGGGTGCTAACTACCTCAATCTTGGAGATTGGTTGTCTCACAATACCTATGCCGTTTTTGATGGCACTACCACAGAACTAAAAACATGGACTTCCCCCAATGATTGAAGAAAAAACATTTGAGTTAGAAAAAACCATTTTAGTGGGTGTGATTCACTCTAATCAAGACGGAGCACAATCCAAAGAATATTTAGACGAATTAGCATTTTTAGCACATACCGCTGGTGGGATGGTTTGCCAACGTTTTGTTCAACGTATTGATCTGCCTCATCCTAAAACCTTTATTGGTTCGGGTAAAATGGAAGAAGTGGCAACCTATGTGAAAGAGAATGAAATTACTACTGTCATTTTTGATGATGAATTATCGCCCGCCCAACAAGGTAATATTGAAAAACTTTTACGCTGTAAAATTTTAGATAGAACAGGGCTGATTTTAGACATTTTTGCCCAACGTGCCCAAACCAGCTATGCCCGCACTCAAGTGGAATTAGCACAATATGAATATTTATTGCCTCGATTGAAGGGGCTATGGACCCACCTTGAACGCCAACGAGGAGGAATTGGAATGCGAGGGCCCGGTGAAACCGAAATTGAAACTGACCGACGAATTGTGCGTGATAAAATTGCCCTTTTGAAAAAAAAGTTGTTGGTCATAGACAAGCAAATGGCCACTCAAAGAGGTAACCGTGGGGCCTTAGTTCGAGTGGCCTTGGTAGGCTATACAAACGTAGGAAAATCAACCTTAATGAATGTTGTGGCCAAAAGCCAAGTGTTTGCAGAAAACAAACTCTTTGCCACCTTAGACACCACCGTGCGAAAAGTGGTAGTGGGCAACCTTCCTTTTTTACTGAGTGATACGGTTGGATTTATTCGAAAATTACCCACTCAATTAGTAGAATCTTTCAAAAGCACGCTTGATGAAGTAAAGGAAGCCGATTTGCTCTTGCATGTTGTAGATATTGCCCATCCTAATTTTGAAGCTCATATTGAATCGGTCAATCAAATCTTAAAAGAAATAGATTGCCTCGATAAACCTACTCTGATAGTGTTTAACAAGATAGACGCCTACCAATCCGAACCCTGGGATGAAACCGATCTCATGACGCAAAGAACCCCTCAGCACTATAGCCTTGAAGAATGGGAGCAAACTTGGATGCATCGCATGAACGGACAGGCTTTATTTATCTCGGCTTTGAGTAAAGAAAATTTGGAAACTTTTCGAACAAGAGTCTATCAAGAAGTGCGAAAAATTCACATCACACGCTTCCCTTATAACCATTTTCTCTATCCAGAAATTGCCGAAGAGGAATAATCTACTCCTGCCAATCAAATTTTGATTTCCCCTCTTAGTAGAGGGCAGAAAAGAATTCCCCCCTACTAAGGGGGAACGAAAAATACACCCCCCTGATTTTACTTTGCAAAATCTTTCCCCCTCCCACTGGAGGCTAAAGAGAAGTTAGTGGACGATAGTCTCCTATCATTCATAACTCACCAAAAAGAGTAAGAAAAAAAGTGTTACGTTGTGTGGAACACCTCATCAATAAGCCTTTGGGTTAGGGCTTTTCGACTCCATTGTTCCAGTTGGGGGAAATAATTTCTAAGGCTGTCTTTTTCTTTATAGACTTCTTCTAAAAACAACAGCATAGCCTTTTGATCCTGTGGATGAATCATTTTAGCGTGAGAGGCTTGTGCTAAAAAAACGCCAGCAGGAGATTCTGGTTCTCCTAAGGAGAGAATGGGAACTTCAGTAGCCAAATATTCCAATATTTTTCCGGAAAGCATGTTTTGTTCTGCTCCTTTAAAAATAAAATTAAGCAATAGGTGCGCACTTTTCATCAGTTCCACTGCATCAGCGTGAGGAATATAGCCTAGATGCACAACCCTAACAGTGGGAAGTGCCACTTTCACTTCACGCAGTATTTCTTCTGCTACAGACCCAGCAAAAGACCACTTAATAGTTGCTTTTGGATGTCTTGATACAAAAGTTTGTAGGGCTTTAAGCAGTTCAGAATAGGCCTGATTTTGGGTCAATAGACCCGTAAAGACCAAGTGAAATTCTTTGGGCTTAATCCCTTTTAGTCCTGCCATTAGTTCAGCATCAAAACCGTTGGGGAGTGCCATTAGATTGATTTTCTTGGTCACTTTTTGTTGAAGACTTTGGTGAAAATTGCCTCCAATAGTGGTCAAAATCGTATCGGCATGGGATAAAACACTTTGTTCTAAGGCTTCATCTTTTCGCTTAGCTCGAGCAGAACGATAGAGTTGCTGATTGTAAAACAGCGCAGTCCACGGGTCTCGAAAATCGGCGATCCACTTCACCTTAAATCGCTTTTTAAGTGCTAGGCCAATTAAATGCGTGGAATGAGGTGGTCCGGTAGTCACCACATAGGAAATAGCTTCTTTGCTTAAAAGTTTTTGCGCTTTGGCCAAAGCAAAAGGAACCCAGCCTTTTCGTGCATCAGGAATAAAAAAATTACCTCGTATATAAGCTGCCAAACGCTGCCAAAAAGTTTGCTGTGGAACAGCTCCTTTTGGAAGTCCACCCTTAGAAAACCACCGTGCATAAAACTGTAGGGGTTCTCTCGTAGCAGTTCTGTATACACGAATGCCTTCGGTTAGGCCATAGAGACTTTCATCATGTTCCGGATAGGATGCCTGTGTCTCATCTACGGTGAGCACCACTGGTTCCCAACCCAATTCTCGTAAATGTTTAGCAAAATAAAGCCAACGTTGCACCCCCGATCCTCCAGCAGGAGGCCAATAGTATGTACAAATTAAAACTTTAGGTTTTGATGGTGCCATAAAGTCTTATTTTTTCCAAAGCGGAACCGAAGAACAAGCTTCTCCATAAAACAAGCTTTTGGCAAGAGGTTGCAATTTTTGAATGACTTGCACCAACACGTTCTCGGGTATGGGCTTGTTGGCACAGCCCTTAATCATAACGGGTTTCCCTTCAAAAGGGCTCCAGTCAAAAGCAGCCATCCAGTCGGCATAGAGGACATTTTCCAACTGACTTAAATCTCCTTGGATAATTTTTTGCGCATAAGGGGTTAAATGAGTTGTAACTAAAAGTGTGGCCCAAGCCGGAATGATAGCGTCGGTACTACAATGCAAGGCTACAAAATGGTCTTGATATTGACTCCAATCATGTGTCTTTAAATGGGCTCGAAACTCTTTTTCACGGAGTATAAAGCCTTCTTCTAACCATTGCGATAAGTCTATAAGTGTTCGGGTTCCTGAAGGATAATAGGCCTCCAAATCAAGCTGAACTAAAGCACTTTGAGCTACTCTGTTGACAATTGCATCGGCCATCTCAAAGCATTCCTAATTCCAATTTAGCTTCTTCACTCATCAAATCTTGGCTCCAAGGGGGGTCAAACGTAATTTCAACTTCGGCATCTTTCACCTCATCTAACGACTTTACTTTTTCTTCTACCTCCACAGGCAGCGTTTCGGCCACCGGACAATTGGGGGTAGTGAGTGTCATTAATATTTTGACTTCGTCCTCTTCGTTTACAAAGACATCATAAATTAACCCTAATTCGTAGATATCAACTGGAATTTCAGGGTCGTAAATGGTTTTAAGCACATTCACAATTTTATCTCCCAATTCGGCGGTATTTTTTGTATTTGCTTCCATTATGATTGAATTTGTGTTTGAAAAGCTAAGGCATACATTTTTATTTGTTTGATCATAGACACCAAACCATTGGCGCGAGTGGGCGAAAGGTGGTCTTTCAATCCAATTTGATCAATAAAGCTAGTATCGGCGGCCAAAATAGCTTGAGGGGCCTGGCCCGAAAAAACTTGAATTAAAATAGCTATAATACCTTTGGTAATGATGGCATCACTATCGGCTGTGAAAAAGAGTTTGTCTTCCTTTAAATCGGCGTGCACCCAAACCTTGCTTTGGCAACCCTTAATGATATGATCATCGGTTTTATATTTTGGATCAATTAGCGGTAAACTTTTCCCCAATTCGATCATGTGCTCATAGCGTTGCATCCAGTCTTCAAAAAAACTGAATTCTTCAACAATGTCTTGCTGCGCTTCTTGAATTGTTTTCATTGCTACAAGATATTCATTTATTGCAACATTTGAATGGCTTTCTTAACCCCCTCTACAAGTCGGTCAATTTCTTCAAAAGTATTGTAGAAGGCAAAGGAAGCCCGAATGGTGCCGGGAATTTTATAATAGTCCATGATGGGCTGCGCACAGTGGTGGCCAGTGCGCACAGCTATGCCCAACTGATCTAAAATGGTGCCTACATCATAGGGATGCAAACCTTGAATATTAAACGATATTACGGCTGTTTTACGGGGGGCTTCTCCATAAATTTGAACACCTTCTATAGCCTTTAGTTGAGTGGTGGCATAAGACAACAATTCATCTTCATAGGCAGCAATATTGTCATATCCAACGTTATTCATATAATCTAAAGCAGCACCAAAGGCAATGCCCCCGGCTATGTTGGGGGTGCCCGCTTCAAACTTATGGGGCAGCTCGGCATAGGTTGTTTTTTCAAAGGTCACTTCGGCTATCATTTCGCCACCCCCTTGATAGGGCGGTAGAGCATTGAGTAAATCCGATTTACCATAGAGCATGCCTACCCCTGTGGGGCCACAAAGTTTATGGGCAGAGGTCACATAGAAATCTACCTCTAAGGCTTGAACATCTGCTTTGATATGCGGAGAGGCCTGCGCCCCATCAATCAAAACTTTTGCTCCAATTGTGTGGGCTTGTTTAATAATCTCTTCAATGGGATTTATGGTGCCTAGCGCATTGGAAACATGATTGACAAAAACCAATTTTGTCTTTTCAGATAGTAGAGCCGCATAGGCTTCCATGTCTAAGGTTCCTTGTGGGGTCATGGGAATGACCTTTAAAACAGCTCCTGTTTTTTCACAAAGCATTTGCCAAGGCACAATGTTAGAATGATGTTCTAGGGCCGAAACCAACAACTCATCACCCTTTTCTAAAAGAGCTTCATAGCCAGAGGCCACTATATTGATGGCGTGAGTAGTGCCAGAAGTAAAAATGATCTCGTGGGGATGAGCTGCATTGAAATGATTTTGAATTTTTTTTCGGGCCAATTCATAAGCTTCAGTAGCTTCTTGACTCAGGGCGTGCACCCCCCGGTGTATGTTGGCATTATAATTTTCATAATAATGACTTATGGTAGCAATAACCTGCTTTGGGGTTTGAGAGGTTGCGGCATTGTCAAAATAGACCAAGGGTTGCCCATTGACTGTTCGTTCAAGAATAGGAAAATCTTTTCGAATGGTGGCAAGCTGTTCCATGACTATAAATCAAACCCTAAATTAACACCTAGCTTATTGGCAATAAGTTCGTTAATTCTTTTCTTTAAGGAGGGTAGTTGCACGCTTTGCAACACATTGTTGGCAAAGGCATAGGTCAATAAAGCTTTGGCTTCTTTTTTGGGAATACCTCTTGAACGCAAATAGAAAAGGGCTTCTTCATCTAGCTGTCCCACTGTACAACCGTGCGAACATTTTACATCATCAGCAAAAATTTCCAATTGGGGTTTGGTGTTTATAGTTGCCTTATCGTCAATTAAAATATTGTTGTTTTGTTGAAAGGCATTGGTCTTTTGCGCGATCTTATCGACTAAAATTTTTCCATTGAAGACCCCTTCAGAGCGCTCTGAAAAAATACCCTTATAATCCTGATGACTTTCGCAATTAGGGTGGGCATGATGCACTAAGGTAGAGTGATCTACATGTTGTTTCCCTTCCAAAATAGTGACCCCTTTGAGGGTAGACATTACGTGTTCTCCTCGGTGATAAAAGTTTAAATTATTCCGCACTAGTTTTCCGCCTAACGAAAAAGTATGTACACTGGCATGACTATTTTTTTCTTGGGCAATATAGGTGTTGTCAATGAGGGAAGCGGATGGCAAATCGTTTTGTAATTTATAATAGTCTAAAAAAGCATCTTGGTGTAAGAAAATTTCGGTCACATTATTAGTCACCACAGGATGCTCTTTGAGGCTTTGGTGTCGTTCAATAATTTGACATTGAGCATTTTGATCTAAAACAATCAAGTTGCGAGGTTGCAACCACAACGCTGTTTCGTTTCCAGAAGCAAAATGGATAATTTCAATTGGCTTTTCGGCTACTACACTTTTGGGAATGTAGACATAAGCTCCTTCTTTGGCATAGGAGGTGTTGAGGGCTGTTAAGCTTTCTTGTTGGGGGGTAATTTGGTTAAAATAGGTATCGATGAGTTTATGATATTTGGGCTTGGTTAAGGCCGCAGACATCAAACAAACGTCTAAACCATCATGGGTTGTGTCTGAAAGAAAAGGACTATAAACACCGTCGATAAAAACAATTTTATAAGTATCAGTATCGTACAGAAAATATTTTTTGACTTTGCTGAGTTTAATGCTTGTTTCCGCTTTTGGGAAAATGGCATAGTCTTGGGCAATCAAATTTTGCAGGGAAGTATATTTCCAAGCTTCCTCTTTTTTGGTTGGAAATCCCTTTTCTTCAAAAACCTTTAGGGCTTCCCCTCGTTTTTGCTGTACCGATTCAAAAATCTCAATGTTCTCGTCAAGGGTGAAATGAGACGAAAGCAATTTTTCTTTAAACTCCATCTTAGGCTAATTCTTTAATCCAGTCGTATCCTTTTTCTTCTAGTTCAAAAGCCAATTCTTTAGTTCCCGATTTGACAATTTTACCGTCAAAAAGCACGTGGACAAAATCGGGTACTATGTAGTCTAATAGGCGTTGGTAGTGCGTGATAACCAAAATGGCGTTGTCTTTGTTTCGGAGTTTGTTCACGCCATTGGCTACAATTTTAAGCGCGTCAATGTCCAGTCCTGAATCGGTTTCGTCTAAAATAGCCAAGGCCGGTTCTAACATGGCCATCTGAAAAATTTCATTGCGTTTTTTTTCACCCCCCGAAAAACCTTCGTTAAGAGAACGGGATAAAAATTTAGATTCTATATCGAGCAACTTGGCTTTTTCTCTGATTTTTTTGAGTAGTTCTCCAGCTGGATAGTCTTCTAAGCCTTTTGCCTTTCGGTTGGCATTGATAGCTGTTTTAATAAAGTTGGTGACCGATACTCCCGGGATTTCTACCGGATATTGAAACGATAAAAAGATGCCCGCATGAGCTCTTTCTTCGGCACTAAGTTCGGCTAGATCTTGGCCCTTGAGCAACATTTTCCCTTCTGTTATTTCATAATCCTCATTACCGGCTACCACAGAAGAAAGGGTGCTTTTGCCTGAGCCGTTGGGGCCCATAATGGCATGCACTTCTCCAGGTTTTATATCTAAATCAATTCCTTTTAAAATGGGTTTGCCCTCTACTTGGGCATGTAAATTTTCAATCGTTAGCATATTTTATTTTTTATCCTACAGAACCTTCTAAGGAAATTTCTAATAATTTTTGGGCTTCTACTGCAAATTCCATGGGCAGCTTATTGAGCACCTCTTTACTAAAACCATTCACAATGAGGGCAATGGCTTTTTCGGTGTCTATACCTCTTTGATTGCAATAAAAAATTTGGTCTTCTCCAATTTTACTGGTGGTGGCCTCATGTTCTATTTGGGCCGTGTTATTTTTGGCTTCTATATAGGGAAAAGTATGTGCTCCACAAGCATTGCCCATTAACAATGAGTCACATTGGGAAAAATTTCGAGCGTTTTTTGCTCTACTACTAATTTGCACGAGTCCACGGTAGCTGTTTTGTGATTTTCCGGCTGAAATACCTTTTGAAATAATAGTACTTCGGGTGTTTTTGCCCAGATGAATCATTTTGGTTCCCGTGTCAGCCTGCTGATGGTTATTGGTGACCGCTATGGAATAAAATTCACCAATGGAATAATCTCCTTTTAAAATGCAAGATGGATATTTCCAAGTAACGGCAGACCCTGTTTCTACTTGGGTCCATGAAATTTTGGAGCGTGTATGGCACAACCCTCTTTTGGTTACAAAATTAAACACCCCCCCTTTTCCTTGAGAATCTCCCGGATACCAATTTTGAACAGTAGAATATTTTATTTCTGCTTCATCCAAAGCAATGAGTTCTACTACGGCTGCATGCAGTTGATTTTCATCTCTAGAGGGAGCTGTGCACCCCTCTAAATAACTCACATAGCTCTTCTCATCAGCAATAACTAAAGTGCGTTCAAATTGTCCGGTACCGGCTTGGTTAATTCTAAAATAGGTCGATAATTCCATTGGACAACGCACGCCCTTGGGAATATAGCAAAAGGAACCATCGCTAAAAACGGCACTGTTCAGTCCCGCATAGTAGTTGTCTTTGGGAGGCACCACAGAACCTATATATTTTTTTACCAATTCAGGATGCTCCCGAATGGCTTCTGAAATGGAACAAAAAATGATTCCTTTTTCGGCAAGTGTTTCTTTAAAAGTAGTGGCTACAGAAACCGAGTCCATTACAATATCAACCGCCACCCCAGCCAATTTTTTTTGTTCTTCTAACGAAATTCCCAATTTATTGAACGTCTCCAACAACTCTGGGTCTACTTCATCAAGACTTTTATACTGATCCTTCTTTTTGGGAGCCGAATAATAGGAAATATCCTGTAAATTAGGTTTGGTGTAGTTTACATTGGCCCAATCGGGTTCTTCCATTTTTTGCCAGGCTTCAAAAGCCTCAAGGCGCCACTGGGTCATCCATTCGGGTTCTCCCTTTTTTAAGGAAATTTGACGCACTATATCGGCGTTTAATCCTTTGGGAAAGGTTTCAGATTCAATATCAGTATAGAAACCATATTCATATTCTTTGGTTTCTAGTTCTTTTTTTAATTCTTCTTCGGTATAGCTCATTTTTTTAATTCATTTTAGAGTGAGAAACTCTCACCACATCCACAGGTTCTTTGCGCGTTGGGGTTGTTAAAAACAAATCCTTTGCCATTGAGACCTCCCGAATATTCTAGTGTAGTGCCAATTAAATAGAGTAAACTTTTTTTGTCTACCACAATTTTAATTTGATTGTCTTCAAAAAGTTTGTCTTCGGCTTGTAAGGATTTGTCAAATTTGAGTTCGTAGGACAAGCCCGAGCAACCGCCGCTTTTAACCCCCACTCGAATATAATCTTCAATGGGATTAAACCCCTCTTCTTTCATGAGAAGAGAAACTTTTTCTTTAGCACTTTCGGCAACCTTTATCATTCTAATAAAGAATTAATCTAAATAGTCCACAAATATAAGGTATTTCTTATGATTCAAGCGATTTCACTATTGTTTTAAGCTATTCTTAAATTGGTAATTCTAATTCCAAACAGCAATAAAAATGTCGGTGTTCCCATAGGTGGGTTGAAAAGGGGGTGCTGTGCTAGTGGTACTCCCCACTACCACTACTGTGCCATCTGCTTTTTGGGTGAGTGCATAGGGCTGCTCATCACCTGGACCGTCCAATTTAAAGTTTTTTATTTCTTGATTAAAGGGAAAAAGTTGATAAAGACTAACGGCCGTATTTTGACCTGTTTCGCTTTCAGATTGCGTGTTGCTATTGTTGGTTTTGCCCAATATCAAAAGGCTTCCGTCAGTCAAAACCAATACATCTTGTCCTGCATCAAAATTGGGGCCACCTAGGTTTTGAACTCCTGCCTTGGTTCCCTCTTGATTCAATTCAACTAACACAATATCGGAATAACCAAGTGGCATTTGGATGTCGCCGTCTTGGCTAAGGGACTGCCCCACCACCATATAATTCCCGGGGGGATGCTCTATTGCAGCAACAGCGCTGTCGTAGGCACTACCTCCAAAGGAACGCTCCCAAAGCAGCTTGCCTCGGGGGTTAATTTTAACAATCCAAATGTCATAACTTCCTTTGGGTTGTGAAATATCGACATCTTGACTCTCGGATGTGCCCACTAACAAATAGTTGCCATCTGTGGTGAGTAGAGCATCATAGGAACGGTCATTATTGGTGCCGCCATAATAATTACGCCAAAGCAAATTGCCTTGTGCATCAATTTTTTGAGCCCAAAACTCTCCAACACCATGCCTATTTACAGCAGCTCCTTTGCCATCTTGACCAGCACCTCCAGAGGCCGTAACGTCTAAAAACCCATTAAAAAAGAAACCCCCATCTGGGGTTGCTATAATATTGTAGGCATGATCATGTCCGGCAAAACCAAAACTTTTTTCCCATAAGAGGGTCCCTTTAGCATCTATGCGAATAACCCAATGATCATGCATGCCCTCGTTGTTAGAGGCATCGCCATCACTACTGTTGCTATAGCCCACTAAAGCGTAACCCCCTTGCCTTAAAGGTACTAAATCATAGCCTCTGTCATCCCCTGAACCCCCATAGGTTTTGGCCCATTCTAACGCATTGGCAGCATCAAATTTTAGCACAAAAATATCACTATCCGAATTGGCCTTAAAGGAAAAATCACCATCGCTACTTTGGGTGTTTCCAATCACTGCAAAGCCTCCATCAGGGGTAGCCACAACGCCGTGGGCAATATCTTCATCAGCTCCTCCAAAAACTTGCACCTGCTGAAATGCCTTTTCGGGAGGTGCTATTTGCTGTAGGGCCTCATCAAAATCACTGCTACAAGAATATAGCATCAAAAAAAGTAATCCACAATAAAGAGGTTTCATTCTCCTTTCGCCTTAACTAAAAATAGACCAGAATTGATATCACTAATGAGAATATGCCCACTTTTAAAGTAGGGATAAACATTCCACGCGCCAAAAAAAGTGGTGTCATTGTTATCTGGATAGGTGTCAAAAAAGCCTATTTCACTAATATTTTTTTCTTCAATTTGACTAATATCAAGAGCCCGAATACCAAAGGTGTAATTGGCCATATAAAAAATATTTCCGCTTACATAGCCATTGTGGTCTATGGCATTACTAGGACCAAAATGATTCATGTGGAGGGTGGGTTCCTCTAAATTAGACACATCAATAATCCGCGTGTGCGTTTTAACCCCTTGGTTGATTTCGTCTAGCTCATCACCTAGAATCAAAAACTTTTGATCTTCAGTAAGCCATGCCTGATGGGTATAACCTCCATTGGAATAGGTAAAAGCACTAATCTTTTTAGGATTGCTTTTATCGGTTACGTCTAGTATTACTACTTGGTTATTTTCTCCACCCACACTATTACTACCAAATAAAATTTCCCGTCCTTCATAGGCTTTATCTGGACCTTTATACAGCACAATTTGAGCATCGTGGGTGTAGGTGTCGGCCTCATAACCTCCTATTTGCTGGGGGTCTTTGGGATCATTAAGATCAATAAATATGGGGCCTCCTTTAAACAAATCGCTACCCACTACATAGGCAAAGCCACTGTCTTCATTAATGGCTATGTTATGGGCACTTCCAAAAGTGGTGAGTCGAGCATCTTCCGAAAAAATTTGGTTTGGAGTTGCCTCACGCAATCGTGTTAAATCAAAGACTTGCAGGCCGTGTTCTTTTGCTTCGCTCACAATATAGGCATGGTTTTGATAGACTTTAATGTCTCTCCAAATACTGGCTTGGGTAGCTGTAGGCAGTTTTCCTAATACCACGGGATCCTCCGGTTGACTGAGGTCCACAAACACAGTGCCATCATCCACCCCAAATAGGGCATATTCTTTGTCTGTTTCTGGATCTGTCCATCCCCAACTATCATTCCCTTCTATTCCGCCCAATATATTGAGCGGCACATAAGAAATCAAATCAAAACCTGAACAAGGGTAAATGCCCGCCATTCCATTTTCACAAGGAATTTGCTTTAAAACTTGAGGGGTTTCATCGGTGGGCGAGTCGGGTTCTAGCACATCGGTGTTGGGCGAATCGTCCATGGGGTCTTCCACTTCCTTAGAGCAGGCAAAAAACATGAGCATAAGTGCGGAGTAGAATAAGGGGGAAAAACGAATCATCTTTTTTTTGCTAATGTACTAAATATTTTGCCGTAACTATTTTTGATTAATCCCCCTTAAAAAAACAAACTACAACCAAAATTAGTCCCTATTTTTGCAGCATGCTAGCAGATAAAGAACCCTCCAAAACGCCACTAGAAGAATTGGGCGAATTTGCCCTTATTGAGTACCTCACAAAAAATTTTAAATGCCATCAAAAAAGCACCATTTTGGGTATTGGTGATGATGCTGCCATTGTACAACACGCCAAGGATCAAACCGTTGTGAGCACAGATCTTTTAGTGGAAGGTGTTCATTTTGATTTAAGCTATATGCCCCTTAAACACCTAGGATATAAAGCGGTGGTTGTGAATCTTTCAGACCTCTATGCCATGAATGCCAAACCACAACAAATCACCGTTTCTATTGCCGTCTCCAACCGTTTTCCTGTGGAGGCACTCACAGCTTTATATGAGGGCATTGCACTTGCTTGCAAAAATTATGGCGTTGATTTAATTGGAGGAGACACTACTTCTAGCACAAAGGGCCTGCTGCTTTCTGTCACCGCTCTAGGCAGTGCCCCATCCCAAAAATTGGTGCGCCGCTCTGGAGCCAAACCCAATGACCTCTTGGTGGTTAGTGGCGACTTAGGAGGGGCCTATGCCGGACTCCAAATTTTAGAACGCGAAAAAGCGGTCTTTGAAGTTAATCCCAAGTTACAACCCGATTTGTCATCCTACACCTATAGCGTAGGTCGACAATTAAAACCAGAAGCCCGCAAAGATGTGATTGAACTGCTCGAGGAATTGAAAATTGTTCCCACTGCCATGATTGACATTAGCGACGGGCTTTCTTCCGAAATTTTACATCTTTCTAAAGCCAGTGGGGTTGGGTTTCACCTCTACGAAGAAAAAATTCCTATTGATCCGGAGGTGCTGAACATTTGTGAAGAATTTAAAATAAACAGCATCGCACCTGCACTAAACGGTGGAGAAGATTATGAACTGCTATTCACTCTTCCACAAGCAGCCTACGAAAAAATTAAAGGGCATCCGTTGCTCACCGTCATTGGACACGCTGTTGACCTATCGGCAGGCAATCAATTGATTACGGGATTAGGGCAACAAATTCCCCTAACGGCACAAGGTTGGAAAAATTTTGACGAGTTAGCCTAAAGCAACGTCTAGGGTCATCATTACAATAAAACCGCCAATAAAGCCGAGGGTAGCTACATCTGTATATTTATCGAGTTGGGTTTCAGGAATTACTTCTTCCACTACCACAAAAATCATAGCTCCAGCGGCAAAAGCAAGGGCATAGGGCAATAGGGGCGTAAAAAAGGTGACCGCCACAGCCCCTATAACAGCTGCAATGGGCTCTACAATGGCCGACAATTGACCGTACCAAAAGCTTTTTAAACGCGAAACACCTTGTCGTCTAAGCGGCATGGAAACAGCAATGCCCTCTGGAAAATTTTGAATGCCAATCCCCAAGGCCAAAGCCACGGCTCCAGCAATTGAAGCTTCTGGAATTCCGGCAGCCACACCACCAAACAATACTCCCACCGCCAATCCTTCGGGAATGTTGTGTAAGGTAATGGCCAACACCAAGAGTGTGGTTTTATGCCAAGGTGTTTTAAGGCCTTCTGTTTCTTTAAAATTGATATGAATATGGGGTAATATTTTATCTAAGCCAAAAATAAAAAGAGCCCCCAAAGCAAAGCCTATGGCTGCGGGAAAAACCTTTACAAACCCCTCCCCAGGACTCATTTCAATGCCAGGCGCTAATAAACTCCAAAAACTAGCCGCCACCATAACGCCACCGGTGAAGCCCAATAAACCATCTAAAACCAATCGATTCATTTCCTTCACAAAAAAAACCATGGAAGCCCCCAAGGCGGTTAAGCCCCAAGTAAATAGTGTGGCATAAAAAGCCCCTACTATGGGGTTTAGATTTTCAAAATAAGAAAGTATAAAATCCATGTTTTATGACAAATCTAGTAACGAAACAAAAGTAAAGAGTTTTGCTGAATCAGTGGACACTTCTGAAGTTTATCACTAATTTTAACAACTCATGAAAAAAAATTGTTTTGACTATATCGTTTGTGGTGGGGGAGCCTCCGGCCTCATGCTAACCCAAAGACTACTTAGTGATCCCTATTTTAAGGACAAACAGTTACTGCTCCTTGAAAAGGAGGTCAAAACTCATAACGACCGCACTTGGTGCTATTGGGAAACTCCAGGGGGGGCTTATGATGATTTACTTTTTCAGCAATGGCCATTGGGAACGTTTAAGGCAAGCAACTATAAAACTGACTTTGAGTTCAAGCCACTTACCTACAAAATGTTACGCTCTGCTCCTTTTTATCAAAAAATGTATACTGCCTTAGAAGCAGCACCAAATTGTAGTTTGGTGCGCGAAAACATTCAAAAAATAGAGTCTTATGCTGAAAAGGTGGTGATAACCACGTCTAATCAAACCTTTGAGGGGCAACAGGCTTTTTCCAGTCTTTTTGATCCCAAAGTACTTTTGCAACAGAAGCGATATCCTGTTTTACAACAACACTTTTTGGGGTGGTTTGTAGAATCCAAAGAAGCTCTTTTTGACGTTAATCGAATTACGTTTATGGATTTTGCTATTCCACAACAAGGCAATACCCGCTTTTTATATGTTTTACCCTTTAGTGCAAACAAAGCCCTGATTGAATATACGCTCTTCTCGAAAGAGGTATTAACTACTGCCCAATATGAGGAGGGTTTGCAGGATTATTTAAAACAGCTAGGTGCTACGTCCTATAAAATAATTGAAAAAGAACAAGGCACCATTCCCATGTGTAGCTACCCCATGCAGCAGCACAACAAGAAACGGCTTCTTCACATTGGCACAGCGGGAGGATGGACCAAGGCTAGCACGGGCTATACGTTTAAAAATACGGACCTAAAAACACAAGCCTTAGTGGCTTTTTTAAAAACCAAAAAACCACTTCACCACTTTCAAAAAAAGAATCGTTTTTGGGTCTATGACCTCTTGTTTTTAGATGTTTTGTCTGCCCACAACGCCAAAGGAAGTGCCCTTTTTTCACGCCTTTTTGAAAAAAACAATCCTTATTTATTATTTCGATTTCTCTCCGAGCAAACAAATTTTTGGGAAGAATTAAAAATAATGAGTTCCTTTCGATTGCCACAAATAGCCCTTTTTGTGAAGGCCCTCTTAAAACGCCTTTTTTAAAAAGATCGAGCCATTAAGGCTTTGGCAAATTGCTCTAGCGCTTCACGTCCTTGAGGCCGAAGAGACAGTCCTTCCAAATGCCCTAAAGCTTGGTGGGTATAGAATGCCACTTTATCGGCACAAGCTTTTTTAGCACCGGAGGCTGTAAAGAGTGCACAAACTTCTTGAATTTTTTCACCCGGTTCGGCAGGTTGGGTAGCAAATAACGCCAGCAAGCGTTCCTTTTGATCAGTTGTGCCTAACTGAAGCGTTTGGTGATAGAGCATTGTTTTTTTGTTTTCAATAATATCACCCCCCACTTGTTTGCCAAATGTTTTTGGGTCACCAAAGGCATCTAAATAATCGTCTTGAATTTGAAAGGCTATGCCTAAAGTGCGTCCAAAATCATAGAGTGCATCGGCTGCATCGAGAGCGGCTTGGGCCACTAGGGCGCCCATTTTAAGGGAACAGCCTAACAAAACAGCGGTTTTTAGATCTATCATCTGCAAGTATTGGGTTTCGGTAACCCCTTGAAGTTTTTCAAAATCCATATCATATTGTTGTCCTTCACAAACTTCAATTGCGGTTTGACTCAACAAACGAGTTAGTTGACTGTGAAGGGGAGCCTCATAGTGTTCAAGGGCTTGATAGGCTGCAATTAAGAGTGCATCTCCTGAAAGCAATGCGGTGTTATTGTCCCATTTGGTATGCACAGTGGGTTTTCCTCTTCGAAGGGGGGCTTCGTCCATAATATCATCGTGCATCAGGGTGAAATTGTGAAACAACTCCACCGCCAGAGCAGCCGGTAGAGCAGCAGTGGCTTTTTGATTAAAGGCATCGGCACTTAGCAAAGCTAAAACAGGGCGCAATCGCTTGCCCCCTAAACTCAAAATATAGGCAATTGGGGCATAGAGTTGTTGGGGTTCTTCTGGCCTTTTTTGGGTATTTAAATAGTCTAGAAATTGCTGTTGATAGGCGCCTATAGCTCGCATCTCTTTTTTTGCTAAATGTAATTAAATTTTAGCTCATATGAATCCCAAAAAAACTTTGGAAACTTTTTTGGTTTTAAAAGTTTCCTTGATTACTTTTGCCGCAAATTGCTATGAAAAAGGAAATTATAGAGGCTACATTGCCCCTCTTTTTGAGGATTGGTTTTAAGAATGTGACCATGGATGATGTGGCCCAAAATTTGAGCATTTCAAAAAAAACAGTATATGAACATTTTGACAACAAGAAGGCCCTCATTGAGGCTGCTGTAAACCGTCTTATCTTAACTATTGGAAGCGAAGTTGAAATGATTCAAAATGCTGCTGAAAATCCTATTTCAGCAATATATAAAGTCAAAACCATGGTTTTGCAATATTTAAAAGATGAGGAGAATTCACCTCAAATTCAATTGCAAAAATATTATCCAGAAATCTATCAAGAATTAAAGTTTAAGGAATTTGACCTTTTGGGTAATCATTTTCGGTCGAGTTTACAAAAAGGAATTGAGATGAACCTTTTTAGAGAAGACATTGATATTGATTTTATTTCCAGAATTTATTTCAGTGGCTTGCGTAACATTAGAGATATTAAACTTTTTCCTAGAAATCAGTTTCAAATAGAAGAACTGATGGGGCTATTTTTTGAATATCACCTCAGAGCTATTTCTACAGAAAAAGGCATTATGCTTTTAAACGAACACAAACAATCTTAAACACTATGCGATTATCAATAAGCCTACTTTTTGTTTTTACTTTTGGTTTTTCCTTTGGGCAGAATCAGGCCCCGGAAACAATCACCTTGGCTCAAGCCGTTGAGTATGGGTTAGCCAACAACCGTTCTGTGCTCAACGCAAACCGAGAGGTTCAAAAAGCCTATAAAGAACGATGGAACACTATTGCCATTGGATTGCCTCAAATTAGCTCTAACGTAGATTATCAAAATTTTATTGAGCTTCCCGTTTCCTTGGTGCCAGCCGAGTTTTTTGGAGGCAAAAAAGGAGAGTTTGCCGAACTGCGCTTTGGCACACAACAAAACCTAGTGGCTGGAGTGCGCCTCAATCAATTGCTCTTTGATGGATCCTATTTAGTGGGCTTAGAAGCCTCCAAGGTTTATTTAGACATTTCGAAAAACGTATTGGAAAAAACAGAAATTGAAGTGCGCAAGAGCATTGTGAACACCTATGCTTCCGTGCTTTTGGCACAAGAAAATGTTGCCATACTCGAAAAGAACAAAACGCAACTAGAAGCCAATTTAACAGAACTGCGTGCCTTGCTTCAAAATGGATTTGAAGAAGAAGAAAGTGTGGAGCAATTGCGGTTAACCTTAGCTGAAATAAATACACAATTGCGCTATGCCCAAAACTTAAACGAAATTACCTTGAAAATGCTTAAGCTGCTCTTGGGAATTCCCATTGAAAATTCTTTAGCCTTGGTTGATTCGCTCGAAACACTAATAAACGATGGGCTTTTTCAATCGCCCCTTCCCGAAACCGAAAATAGCGCCTACAATATTGATATTAAAATTGCCGAAAACAATTTGGCGTCAGAATCCTTGCTCTTTAAACTGGAGCAATCTAAATCTCTGCCTCGTTTGTCTGCCTTTGTCAACGGAAACTATTCGGGTTTTGGAGATGAATTTAATTTTTTTAATGCCGATCAAAAGTGGTTTGGTTCTTCTCTATTTGGGGTGAGTCTTCAAGTGCCCTTGTTTAGCTCTCTAGGCAAGTCGGCTTTAAAACAAAAAGCAAAAATTGCCGTTGCTCAAGCCCAAACGGAACTCGAAGAAACACAAAGCAGAGTGCAACTTGAAATTGCCTCAGCCGAAAATGACTATCAATTGGCGGTGGAAACCTATTTTACGTCCAAAGAAAATTTAGCCTTAGCCGAAAACATAGAACAAAAAAATCAAACTAAATATTTTGAAGGCATTGCCAGCTCATTTGAACTGAGAGAAGCACAATTGCAACTCTATGGTGCCCAACGAAATTACTTACAATCTATTCAAAACATTATTGCCAAAAAAGCAGCTTTAATGGCTTTATTAAACCTTCCTCAAGAATAAAACTATGAAAACAAGAAATCTTCTACTCGTTAGCCTTATTGCCCTTATGGGGTGTGACAATGCCGCACCCACACATGAAGAAGTTTTAGCCAGTGACAACTTGGAACTTTTACAACAACAACAAAGCGAATACAACCGTCAAATAAACGAATTGTCTATTCAGTTAGAGCAGCTTAAAGCCAAAATCAGCACCTTTGATACGCAAGAAAAACTGGCTTTGGTCACTGCCTTTGAACTTCAGCCGGAAGCCTTTAGCCACTTTATAGCGGTGCAAGGCAACGTGAAAACCAGACAATATTTAGAATTGCTTGCCGAGTTTGGCGGAACTTTAAAAAAGATCTATGTGCAAGAAGGTCAAGCGGTCTCAAAAGGAAAATTATTAGCAGAAATTGATGATGCCGGCCTGAAAGATCAACTCGAGCAAATGCAACTGCAATTGCAATTGGCACAAACCACTTTTGAGCGCACCAAACGTTTATGGAATAAAAAAATTGGTTCTGAAATTGGCTATTTGCAGGCCAAAACCAATTTTGAATCGCAACAAAAAAGGGTGGCGCAAATGAAAGAACAACTAGCCAAAACCAAAATTTATGCTCCTTTTTCTGGAGTGATAGATGAGGTAGTGGCCAAAGAAGGAGAAATGATCGCCCCCGGGATGACCCGAATTGCTAGAATTGTGAATCTCAACAGCATGTATGTGGAGGCCAATGTGCCTGAAAGCTATTTGCCTAGCATAAAAGTAGGAAGCCCTGTTGCCGTAACACTACCGGTGTTAAAGCAAACTCAACAAACTTCCATTAGGCAAACCGGAAACTATATTGCCCCCAGCAATCGAACCTTTCGAGTAGAAGCGCCCTTACAAAATGAAGATGGAATGATTAAACCCAACCTTAGCGCCCGCTTGGAAGTGAACGACTATAACAACCCCGAGGCTTTGTTAATTCCTCTACGCATCATCAATGAAAATGCACAAGGAGAATCTTTTGTCTACATCTTATCGGCCACCCAAGAGGAGGGCGTCTACACAACTCAACGTGCAGCCATTGTCTTAGGTAAAAACAATGGAAAACGAGTAGAAGTGCTCAAGGGCTTATCTGCTGGCGATCTCATTTTAGATGAAGGAGCCGGTGTGGTAGATGACCAACAAAAAGTTAGAAGAATTCAATAGAACCCACCTCCATGAAATCAAAAACAAATAAAGAATTTCTCTTTTCCAGTTGGGCCATAGACCACAAAACAGTGATCTATGTGATCATGGCAATCTTTCTCATATTGGGCATTAGCTCCTACATCAGCATGCCAAGAGAGAGCTTTCCAGAAATTAATGACACCAAAGTATTTGTCAGCACGGTTTTCCCCGGAAATACCGCCGAAGATATTGAGCGTTTAGTTACCGATCCTTTGGAAGAAGCGCTAAAAGGAGTGCCTAATTTGGTTGAAATCACCTCTACTTCTTCAGAAGATTTTTCAATTATCACGATTGAATTTGATGAAAATATTACCATTGATGACGCCAAACAGAAAAGTAAGGATTTGGTGGATGGTGTAAAAGCTGGAGCCGATTGGCCCACCTTCAACAATGCCAAACTCGAACCCAATGTGTTTGAAATGGATTTTTCTGAACTCCTGCCTATTTTAAACATTAGCCTAATTGGTGATTATCCCATTGAACAACTCAAGGTTTTTGCCGAACGCATTGAAGCTGAAGTTGAACGACTTCCTCAAGTCAAAGAGGTTAACATTAGAGGAATTCAACAATTTGAAGTTGAAGTGGCACTGGATGTATATAAAATGAGTGCCTTAAAAGTCTCTTTTAATGATGTAATTGGGGCTATTTCTAACGAAAACAGCACTATTTCTGCTGGTAATATTGTGAGCGATGGCCAAAGAAGAAATTTGCGTCTCATTGGAGAAATCAATGACCCTGAAGAACTTAAAAACTTTGTGATTAAAACCGAGAAAGGGCCTGTTTATTTAGGAGACATTGCCACAATATCTTTTCAAGAAAAAGAAATCACCTCCTTTGCCCGCTCTTTTAGTGAAAAAGCAGTGTTGTTAGACGTGGTGAAAAGGGGGGGCAAAAACCTTATTCAAGCCTCCCGCGAAATCAACGCAATTTTAAAAGAACGAGACAACTTAGGCTTGCCTAAAGATTTAAAAATTACCGTTTCCAATGATCAATCCAGCCTCACGCTCAATCAAGTGAGTGAGTTGGTTAACAACATCATCTTTGGCGTCATTTTAGTCGTTACCGTTTTGATGTTTTTCTTGGGCTTCCGCAATGCCCTTTTCGTAGGTTTTGCCATTCCAATGTCCATGTTTATGTCGTTTATGATTCTTTCCGCCTTAGGTTTCACCATGAATACAATGGTGCTCTTTGGGCTGGTTATGGGCTTAGGTATGTTAGTAGACAATGGAATTGTGGTGGTTGAAAACGTCTATCGCCTCATGGAAAAGGAAGGTCTTTCGCGTGTGGAAGCCGCTAAAAAGGGAATTGGAGAAATTGCTTTTCCGATTATCATTTCCACAGCTACCACCATTGCTGCTTTTGTGCCGCTAGGGGCCTGGCCCGGACTTATGGGCGAGTTTATGATCTACTTTCCCATTACCCTTTCTGTGGTGTTGGGCTCTTCTCTCATCGTTGCCATCTTTTTTAACTCCATGTTGGTTTCTCAATTTATGGACGTCAACGAACGTGAAATTAGTTTAAAAAGCCTTTGGAGAATGACCGCCTTTTTAGGCACCCTAGGCTTGCTTTTGGTGTTTAATGAAGGAACCCTAAGAGCTATTGGCACCATAATGCTTCTCACCCCTTTGCTGTTTTGGAGCTATAAATATGTATTGAAAAAATGGGCGTTACGCTTTCAAAACACCTTTTTGGTCCGTTTGGAAAACGGCTACCGAAAGCTACTAACCTTTGCCCTTAAAGGATTTCGTCCCGTATTCTTTTTAGTGGGTACTTTTTTCTTACTGTTCACTTCATTTGCGCTTATGGGCATTTTTCCTCCTCAGGTAGAGTTTTTTCCCAATAATGATCCCGCACAGATTTTTGTATATATAGAATATCCTGAAGGCACCGATATCAATAAAACCAACGCCACTACCAAAAAAATTGAGGCAGAAATTAACAAGGTTATTCAACAGCCCAAATACAATGATGGTGACGTTAATTTTATGGTAGAATCTAATGTGACTCAAGTAGGTGAGGGCGCGGGTAATCCAGAAATTGACAACGGCAATACCAATGAATTGCCCCACAAGGGAAAAATTACACTCTCCATGCGCGAGTATAAATTTCGCCGAGGTGCTTCTAGTGAAACCCTCCGAATGGAAATTCAAAAACAACTTTTTGGCAAATTCCCAGGCGTGGCTGTATCCGTGGAAAAGGATGCAAAGGGACCACCGGTGGGCTATCCTATCACCATAGAAATTACCGGAGAAGATTATTTGGAACTCATTACCGTTGCCAAAAAAATGAAAGATTTTCTCAATCAAATCAATATTGCCGGGGTGGAAGAACTCAAAATTGATGTCAACAAAAACAAACCCGGGCTACAGTTGAATTTAGATCGTAAAAAAGCCGGTGAACTGGGCGTAAACGCTGCTCAAATTGGTCGACAGCTCAGAACTTCTCTGTTTGGAACCAAAGCCGGGGTTTTCAAAAATAACGGAGAAGACTATGACATCAATGTGCGACTCGAAAAAGAAATGCGTAATGACCACAATGCGCTGTTTAATCAAAACATAGTGTTTAGAGATCCTGCTAACGGTCAGATTAAAGAAATTCCCGTAGCGGCACTAGTAAGTGAAGAAAACACCACTTCCTATAGTGCCATTAAACACCGAAACCTTACCCGAGTAGTAACTCTCTATTCCTCAGTGTTGGCTGGCTATAACGCCAATGCGGTGGTAGATCAAGTTAAACTCTCTTTAACCAATTTTGAGATTCCATCTTCAGTTAGATTCCAGTTTTCAGGTGAAATTGAAGAGCAAGAAAAAAACATGGCCTTCCTCTCAAATGCGTTGGCCGCAGCTTTGGGTTTAATTTTGTTGTTATTGGTGTTCCAATTCAATTCCATTTCGAAACCTTTAATCATTTTGCTTTCCATTTTCTTAAGCTTTACAGGGGTCTTTTTAGGCTTAATTTTATTCCAAATGCCGTTTGTGATCTTAATGACCATGATGGGTATAATTTCACTGGCTGGAATTGTGGTGAACAATGGGGTGGTACTGTTAGACTACACCCAACTACTGATTGACAGACAATTAGAGAAAAACGACATGACCTCCAACCAACTGCTTCCAAAAGATGAAGTTACCCTTGCCATAGTAGAAGGAGGCGCTGCACGTTTACGCCCCGTTATTCTCACGGCCATTACCACCGTCTTGGGGCTCATTCCTTTGGCTGTAGGGCTCAACATAGACTTTTTTACCTTGGTTAATCAATGGGATCCCAATATTTATGTGGGTGGAGAAAACGTGATTTTTTGGGGACCCTTGGCCTGGACTGTTATTTTTGGACTCACCTTTGCCACCTTTTTAACTTTGGTGATCGTGCCGGCCACTTTTTCTATTGTCTATTCCATTAAAATTCAATTAAAGAAGCTGTGGTAATCCAAAGTTCATCTCGATAACAGTGCCAGACTATTTTTATATTTTTGCCTGAAGGAAAACAACTATGCTACGAACCCACAATTGCAACACCCTAAATGAGGGACATATCAACCAAAACGTGACCCTCTGTGGATGGGTGCAACGCATTCGAAACAAAGGTTTTATTGTATGGGTAGACCTCCGAGACCGATATGGGCTCACACAATTGGTTTTTGATGCCGAACGAACCGACAAAAGTGTCTTTGAAAAAGCGCAACAACTCGGAAGAGAATATGTTATTCAAGCAACGGGAGAAGTCATTGCCAGAGAATCTAAAAATGAGGCCATGGCTACTGGAGCCATAGAAGTTTTGGTTTCCCAACTCACCGTGCTAAACCAAGCAGAGGTTCCCCCCTTTACCATTGAAAATGAAACCGATGGGGGCGAAGAATTGCGCATGCAATATCGCTATTTAGACATTCGAAGAACCCCTGTTAAGGAAAACCTCATCTTTCGCTCACAAGTTGCAATGGCAGTGCGAAACTATCTCTCTCAAGAGGGCTTTGTAGAGGTAGAAACGCCCTATTTAATTAAATCAACTCCTGAGGGTGCACGCGATTTTGTGGTGCCTTCTAGAATGCATCCCGGACAATTTTATGCCCTACCCCAATCGCCCCAAACGTTTAAACAACTTTTGATGGTAGGCGGCATGGATCGCTATTTTCAAATTGTAAAATGTTTTCGCGATGAAGACCTACGTGCCGACCGACAGCCTGAATTTACGCAAATAGACTGCGAAATGGCCTTTGTGGAACAAGAAGACATTCTCCAACAATTTGAAGGCTTAACCCGGCACTTGCTACACCAAATAAAAGGCGTGGAAGTAGCTGCATTTCCAAGAATGAGTTATGATGAAGCCATGCGCACCTATGGCAATGACAAGCCCGATATTCGCTTTGGCATGACCTTTTGTGAACTTAACGAGCTGGCACAAGGCAAAGGCTTTGGGGTGTTTGACCAGCAAGAATTAGTAGTGGGTATTGCTGTGCCTGGAGCCGCTTCTTACAGTCGAAAAGAAATTGACAGCTTGATTGATTGGGTAAAAAGACCTCAAATTGGCGCCCAAGGCTTGGTATGGGTAAAATGCAATGAAGATGGCTCTTATAAATCATCGGTAGATAAATTTTTTAGTGCAACAGACCTGCAAGCTTGGGCAAACAAAGCCAAAGCGAAGGCAGGTGATTTGCTGCTCATATTATCTGGCAACACCCACAACACCCGCTCTCAATTGAGTGCGCTCAGAATGGAATTAGGCGAACGCTTAGGCTTGCGAAAGCCTAACGAATTTGCTCCACTGTGGATCACCGATTTTCCCCTCCTGGAATGGGATGAAGAAAGCCAACGCTTTCACGCCATGCACCACCCCTTTACAGCCCCCAAACCTGAAGATATTGCCCTACTGGCTCAACAGCCCGAAAAAGTGAAGGCCAATGCTTATGACCTAGTGCTAAACGGCAATGAAATTGGCGGGGGTTCTATCCGAATTCACGACCGCCAACTGCAAGAAAAAATGTTCGACCTCTTAGGCTTTTCCCAAGCCGAAGCACAAAGCCAGTTTGGCTTTTTGATGGAAGCTTTTCAATATGGCGCTCCACCACACGGTGGGATTGCCTTTGGGCTAGACCGCTTGGTGGCCATACTTGGAGGCCAAGAAAGCATACGAGATTTTATTGCGTTTCCCAAAAATAATAGTGGCCGTGATGTGATGATTGACGCCCCCGCCCCCCTTGACACGGCTCAATTGGACGAACTGGCCCTCAAAACTACACCGCCCAAATCTCACTCATGAAACAATTGCTGCGCTTTTTGTTCACTTGCATTTTGCTGAGTTTGGCCTATGGCAGCTACCACAAAAACTATATTGATCAAACACTTGGCGATAAAATTGTAGGATTTACCGTACTGCTGGCCGCCTTGGTTTTTCTACCCCTTTTTCTCTATCACCGTTGGAAAGGCAAACGCCTAAAAGACTATACCCTCAGTGAAGAAAACCTAAAAAAAATGCAGGGGAAAGAATAGCCTTTTGCTAAAAGCGGTTCCCCTTTATTTTAACGAAACTTTATAGTGCCAATTCTTGTTCGGTAAGTGCACTCTCTCAAGGGGAGCCTTCAATTTTGCTACTCGCTTTTGACCCTCAGAAAATGCTTTTAATAGCCAACCGAAAAACTTTATGTTTTGTTTTAGGCACAAAAAAAAGTTGGGGTTGGGGCGGCATATCAGTGGTTTTGTGTAAAACTAACCCTGTGCAAAAATTGTTCCAAATTCACGTCTAGAAATTGAAGTTTTTCACGAAAACAATTATAAATCAGCACTTTTCAAAAAATAAAAGCCTAAAAAGTTGAGGTTAGCTCAAACATTAGCCTTAACTTGCAACAATTTTTAATTTGTATTATGACGGGAACCGTTAAATTTTTCAATGAATCCAAAGGATTTGGTTTCATTACCAATGATGAAACAGGCGAAGATTGCTTCGTACATGTTTCGGCCCTAGATGGGCTTACCCTCCAAGAAGGAGTGAAAGTAACTTATGTAGAAGAAGAAGGCAAAAAAGGGAAGCAAGCTTCTCAAATCAGCTTATTATAATTTATATTGTTACGTTTACCAAAGCACCCATCGGGTGCTTTTTTTATGCCCTTTTTTTACTAAAAAACTGATCTAAAAGCCCTTTGGCCTCATCAGCCATCAAACCGGTTGAGAAAGTAGTTTTGGGGTGAAGAGCAACTGCTGCTTGAAGAAAGCCTCGCTTGGGGTCTGAGGCCCCAACCACTACTCGTGGTATTTGCGACCAATAGAGTGCGCCGGCACACATCACACAGGGTTCTAGCGTGACATAGAGGGTGCAATCCACCAAATATTTTCCATTTAAAAAATGAGCTGCAGCCGTTATGGCTTGCATCTCTGCATGCGCCGTAACATCGTTGAGGCGCTGGGTGAGGTTGTGCGCCCGAGCAATGATTCGACTTTTATGCACAATAACAGCGCCCACTGGCACTTCATCTGCTGCTAACCCTCTTTGGGCTTCTGCCAAGGCTTGCTGCATAAAAAAAAGGTCTTCTTTTTCCATCTTTCAAAAATAGGGAATCTCAACTTGACATTTTAAAATAGGGGAATATAGAGTACCTTTAGCCCATGTCAAAAAACCTACTACAAAACGTTTCAACCCCTACTGACTTGCGCAAATTAGCTCCGGAAGAGCTTCCCCATTTAGCGGCAGAACTGAGAACCTATATTATTGATACTCTTGCACAAAGAGAAGGCCATTTAGGTGCCAGTCTAGGCACGGTGGAACTCACCCTTGCCCTGCACTATGTTTTTGATACGCCCACCGACCTTTTGCTGTGGGATGTGGGGCATCAAGCCTATGCCCATAAAATTTTGACCAATCGCCGAGAAGCCTTTCAGCAACTGCGCCAAGCTGAGGGTTTGAGCGGTTTTCCAAAACGAGAGGAAAGTCCTTTTGACGCCTTTGGCACCGGACATGCTGGCACTTCCATATCGGCTGCTTTAGGCATGGCGCTTGCGGGGTCTCTACAACATCAAAACAGGCAGCATATTGCCGTAATTGGAGATGCCTCCCTAGCCAGTGGCATGGCCTTAGAAGCCCTCAATCATCTCGCCACCACCCAAGCCAACGTGTTGGTGGTGCTAAATGATAATTCCATGGGTATTGACCCTAGCGTTGGTGCTCTAAAAGACTATCTCAATCAATTGAAAATGACTTCTGATAGGCCTGATTATTTTCCGTTATTTGGCCTCCCCTACAGTGGCCCCATAGAGGGTCATGATTTGGAACAATTGCTTGCTGCTTTTCAACAAGAAAAGAAAAAAACTGGTCCGCGGCTTATGCATGTTGTCACCACAAAAGGAAAAGGACTCAAAGCAGCTGAGCAAAATCAAATTGCTTTTCACGCTCCGGGAAAATTTGACCCGCTCACCGGAAAATTACAAAAGCAACCCCTAAAAGGGAAGGTAAAATTTCAAACCATTGTGGGAGAGACTTTAGTTGCTTTAGCCGAAAAAAATGATTCCATTGTAGTCATCACCCCTGCCATGCCTACAGGCAGTGGACTCATTCCATTTATGAAAAAATATCCGGAGCGTTGCATTGATGTAGGCATTGCCGAACAACACGCCGTGACCCTAGCAGCAGGATTAGCAACACAAGGATTGTTGCCCATTTGCGTGCTTTATTCTACTTTTTTACAACGCGCCTATGATCAAGTCATTCACGATGTGGCCCTGCAAAAACTACCGGTTCTTTTTTGTGTGGACCGAGCCGGTTTGGTGGGTCACGATGGGGCCACGCATCACGGGGTGTTTGACATTGCCTTTTTGCGATGCATTCCCCATTTAACCGTGTTGGCTCCCCGAAACTTGGAGACCCTTAGAAATATGCTCTACACCCTCAGTTTAACTATTAAGGGGCCGGTGGCTATTCGCTATCCAAGAGACACCGCACCCACTCTTGCCCCTGCAACGCCTTTTCAAAAAATAGACTTTCAAAAAATGGAGTGCCTAAAGCAGCAAGGAACCATTGCCCTTATTAGTGTAGGCACGCTAGCCAATAGGGTGGCCCAAGCCCTTGACCAAACAGAGGCTCCTGAGGCCTTTGCGCACTATGACCTAAAATGCATCAAACCCCTAGATACCGAAACGCTTACCACCATTTTTGAGACCCATATTGCAGTAGTGGTTATTGAAGAAGGGGTGGTGCAAGGAGGTGCAGGAAGTGCTGTATTGGAAAGTATGCACGCCCTAAATTTTACTAAACCTTTTTATCAAGTAGGCATTCCAGATGCCTTTATCAGTCATGGAAGCCCTGCTCTTTTGCATCAAAAAGTAGGTTTAGACCCCAAAGGGTTAACAAAAAGATTGAACTCCATTTGGCAAAAGCACAGGAATTAATTTCGAATTTTTATTTTTACCAAAACCACCTTGTATGGCTGCTCAAAAACGGCTCTTTTTATTGGATGCTTATGCCTTAATTTTTAGAGGCTATTACGCTTTTATCAAAAACCCCAGAATCAATTCTCAGGGCATGGACACCTCGGCCATTATGGGTTTTATGAACTCCCTTTTGGATGTCATTAACCGTGAACACCCAGATCATTTGGCAGTGTGTTTTGACAAAGGAGGCTCAGTGGCACGCACCGAACAATTTGCCGACTACAAAGCCAATCGAGACGAAACCCCCGAAGCCATTCAACTGGCAGTGCCCTACATTCATGATATTTTAAAGGCCATGAATATTCCCGTAATCGAAAAAGAAGGATTCGAAGCGGATGATATTATTGGCACGCTAGCTAAACAGGCCGAAAAAGAAGACTATCAAGTCTTTATGATGACCCCCGACAAAGATTTTGCCCAGTTGGTTTCTGAAAACATTTTTATGTATCGACCGGCTAGAATGGGGAATGGAATTGAAATTTGGGGTGTACCCGAAGTGTGTGAAAAATTTGAAATTGAAAATCCCCTTCAGGTCATTGACTATTTAGGCATGATGGGAGATGCAGTAGACAATATTCCTGGGCTGCCCGGAGTGGGTGACAAAACGGCTAAAAAATTCCTTAAGCAATTTGGCAGCATGGAAGCCCTATTGGCCAACACCGATCAACTAAAAGGGAAATTAAAAGAAAACGTAGAGACCCACAAAGAACAAGGCCTACTCTCCAAAGAATTGGCTCGTATCTTATTAGATGTTCCCGTGGTTTTTGATGCCGAACATTTTGAATTAAGCGACCCTGATTTTGAAAAGGTCAACGCTTTGTTTGATGTGTTGGAATTTAGACGTATCAAGGAGCGCTTTGCCAAACTTTTTTCCACCGAAAATACGGATACTAAAGCTGCTCCAGAAGCCCCTAAAGAAGCTCCCAAAACACCAACTGCCGGACAACAATTTGATTTGTTTGCCGCACCGGGAAGCGGCCTTTCTGCCGAAGAAAAACCCGCATTCTTAAGCGAAAAAGAAAGCTATCAACACCACTATCAACACGTGAACACTACCCGAGGACGGGCATTGTTGCTAGACAATTTATTGGCTCAAAAACAGGTTTGCTTTGACACCGAAACCACCAGCCTCAAAAGCTTGGAAGCCGAATTGGTTGGCATTGCCTTTTCTTGGGCTCCGGGAACCGGCTATTACGTGTCCTTTCCAGAAGACCAACAGGAAACCAAAACCATACTTACTGAATTACTTCCCTTTTTTGAAAATCCATCTATTGAAAAAATAGGCCATAATTTAAAATATGATTTAAAAGTGTTGAGAAAATATGGGGTGCGAGTCTCTGGTCCTTTTTTTGACACCATGGTGGCCCATTATTTAATCAATCCCGATATGCGGCATAATATGGATGTGTTGGCCGAAACCTATTTGAATTACAAGCCCCAATCCATCACCGAACTCATTGGAAAAAAAGGGGCTCATCAAGGCAGCATGCGAGACGTGCCTCTAGAAGAACAAACCGAATATGCCGTTGAAGATGCAGACATTACCTTGCAATTAAAAGAGCATTTTTTTACCGAAATGGGCACCTCCAAGACCCTTTCCCTCTACCAAGAGGTTGAACTGCCCCTAATGGAGGTACTCACTGAAATGGAAAGTGCTGGAATTGCTATAGACGTACCCTATTTAAACGAATTTTCAAAAACCCTCCTCACAGATATTGAAGCTTTGGAAAAAACCATTTTCGAAACAGCTGGAGAGACCTTTAATTTGGCTTCTCCCAAACAACTTGGGGTGATCCTTTTTGAAAAACTAAAATTGGTAGATAAACCAAAGAAAACCAAAACCGGACAATATTCAACCGCCGAAGATGTGCTGTCTTATTTGGCCAAAGAACACCCTATTGTAGCGCAAATTTTGGATTGGCGTTCCTTACAAAAACTACACAACACCTATGTATCGGTTTTGCCTAAAGAAGTGAACCCCCATACGGGGAGAATTCACACCGTTTACAATCAAGCGGTGGCAGCAACAGGAAGATTGAGTAGTAATAACCCCAATTTACAAAACATTCCCATTAGAACCCCAAGAGGGCAGCAAGTCAGAAAGGCCTTTATAGCAAAATCGGATGACTATGTTTTAATGGCGGCAGACTATTCTCAAATTGAACTGCGCATCATTGCGGCCTTGAGCCAAGATCCTGAAATGATTAAAGCGTTTTTAAACCAAGAAGATATTCATACAGCCACAGCAGCTAAAGTGTTTGACATAGCCCCTGAAGCCGTGACCCGAGCCCAACGAAGTCATGCCAAAACTGTGAATTTTGGTATCATTTATGGGGTTTCTGCCTTTGGATTGAGCCAACAAACCGACTTAAGCAGAAGTGAATCAAAAGACTTAATTGAAACCTATTATAAAACCTATCCCAAATTGCGAAGCTACATTCATGATCAAGTAGACTTTGCACGAGAACATGGCTATGTGGAAACTGTATTAGGAAGAAGGCGCTATTTACAAGATATTAATTCGCAAAATGCTGTGGTGCGCGGAGCTGCTGAACGCAATGCTGTGAATGCCCCCATTCAAGGGAGTGCTGCCGATATTATTAAATTGGCCATGATAGCCATTCAGCAAAAACTCTCCCAAGAAAATTGGGAAGCCAAAATGCTCCTACAGGTGCATGATGAACTGGTTTTTGAAGTGCCTAAAACAGAATTAGATGCCCTGCAAAACATGGTAAAAGAGGCTATGGAAAATGCGTTTAGTTTAGAGGTGCCTTTAGTGGTGGATATTGGCGTAGGCCAAAATTGGCTCGAGGCCCACTAAACAGGTTGTTTTCTTTTTGGCAAAAAGCAGAAAAAAAACCCCTTAAAATTTTACGAAAAAATATATAATTGTACATTTGCAGCCCGTTAGTGGATTTTTATTGTCCAATTAAAGAACATGAATTGTGAATACATTGCGTTATAAAACTATTTCAGCTAATGCGTCAACCGTCAATAAAGAGTGGCTTTTAGTTGATGTAGAAGGCCTTCCCTTAGGAAGATCGGCTAGCCTTATTGCCAATTTTTTAAGAGGCAAACACAAAACCAATTATACTCCCCACGTTGATTGTGGTGACAATGTAATTGTTGTTAATGCTGATAAAATTTCCTTAAGTGGAAACAAATGGGACCAAAAAAAATATATTCGTCACACAGGCTACCCTGGCGGACAACGTATTTTGAATGCTACTCAAGCTCACGCCAAAAACCCAACGCGAATTATGGAAACAGCTGTTAAAGGCATGCTTCCTAAAAATAAGCTAGGTGCAGAACTTTTTCGCAATTTGAAAGTATATGCAGATGCCAATCATCCGCATGAGGCACAAAATCCAAAAACAATCAACCTCACCGAATTATCATAATCTATGGAAGTTACACATACAATTGGTCGAAGAAAAACCTCAGTAGCCCGCATTTTTTTGCAAGACGGCAAAGGGGCCATTTCTGTGAACCAGAAAGATTATAAAACTTATTTTCCCACCTCCACTTTACAATATAAAATTGAGCAGCCTTTTGCACTTACCAATACAACAGGTGCTTTTGATCTCAAAATCACCGTTAAAGGTGGTGGTGTGAATGGCCAAGCTGAAGCCGTTCGATTAGCAATTTCGAGAGCTTTGTGCCAACTCAATGAAGAACACCGTGCCGCGCTCAAGCCCGAAGGATTACTAACCCGTGATCCTAGAATGGTGGAACGAAAAAAATTCGGGCAAAAGAAAGCAAGAAAGAAATTTCAATTTTCTAAACGATAATTATTGGTTTTGCGTGAGCAAAACTCCGTTCATTTATTTATTAACCCGTTGTCTAAACCGCCAAGGCGGATGTTAGTTTAGCATCTAAACAAGCCTCAAAAGCTTGTTGCTACACTTTGAGAACGTAAACTAAAACACTATGACAAAAACAGACGTAAATGAGCTTCTACAAGCAGGAGTTCATTTTGGACACCTCACCCGCAAATGGAATCCCAACATGGCGCCCTATATCTATATGGAGCGCAATGGAATCCATATTTTCAATCTTTACAAAACGGTTGCCAAACTAGATGAAGCCAACAAAGCATTAAGCAAATTGGCTGCTTCTGGTAGAAAAATTTTATTTGTAGCCACTAAAAAACAAGCCAAAGACATTGTGGCTGAATACGCTAAAAAAGTGAACATGCCCTATATCACTGAGCGTTGGCCCGGGGGCATGCTCACCAATTTTGTGACCATTAGAAAAGCCGTTAAAAAAATGGCATCTATTGATCGCATGAAAAAAGACGGTACGTTTGAAACCCTTTCTAAAAAGGAACGTTTGCAAGTAGACAGATTACGTGCCAAGTTAGAGAAAAACTTAGGATCTATTTCTGAAATGACTCGTCTTCCTGGTGCCATCTTCATTGTAGATACCACCCGTGAGCACATTGCCGTTAAAGAGGCTCAAAAATTAAAAATTCCCGTATTTGCAATGGTAGATACGAATTCTGATCCCAGAGCCATAGACTATGTGATTCCTTCTAACGACGATGCTTCAAAATCAATTAGTAAAATTTTAGGATTGGTTTCTGATGCTATTGCAGAAGGTTTGCAAACCCGAAAAAATGAAAAAGAAGGACTAGAAGCAGATGACGCAGAAGGAATGGCTGCTGACCATGCCGAATCAGAAACTGAAACTGTAGAAGCTCCAGCCAAAGAAACTGAAGCAACTACAACTGTTGCTGAAGCTGATCACGAAACAGAAGAAGAGGCAGGTTCTGAAGAAGTAAACGAAAAAGAATAACTACTAAAAAATTAGAATTGTGAAAATAACTGCATCAGAAGTAAACAAACTACGACAAGCCACCGGTGCCGGAATGATGGATTGTAAAAAAGCACTTGTAGAAGCAGAAGGTGATTTTGAAAAGGCGGTAGAAAACCTCAGAAAAAAAGGACAAAAAGTAGCCGCCAATCGTGCTGACAGAACCTCTTCTGAAGGGGCTGTTTTGGCCAAAGTAAACGCCGATCAAAATGCTGGAGTGCTCGTTTCTCTCAATTGCGAAACCGATTTTGTTGCCAAAAACGAGTCTTATTTGGAATTGGCCACAAAACTCACCGATTTGGCCCTATCACACAACACCCTAGAGTCTTTTCTAGCCGCTCCGCTTGACGGGATGACAGTGAGTGAAAAACTCATTGAACAAACCGGAATTATTGGAGAAAAAATAGAAATAGGAGGTTTTAAACGCGTAGAAGCTCCTTTTGTAGGGTCTTATATTCACGCCGGCAATAAGATTGCTACTTTAGTGGGCTTATCGGCTTCCGTTGACAAGTCTGCAGAAGTTGCTAAAAATGTAGCCATGCAAGCTGCCGCCATGAATCCTATAGCGCTTAATGAAGAAGGGGTTGATGCTAGCATTATTGAAAAAGAAATTGAAATTGCTAAAGATCAACTGCGCCAAGAAGGTAAACCAGAAGCCATGTTAGACAACATTGCCAAAGGAAAGCTGCAACGCTTCTTTAAAGACAACACGCTGATCAATCAGGCTTTTATTAAAGACAATAAATTGTCTGTAGCGCAATATGTAAAAGCCGAAGACGCTTCTTTAGAAGTGACCGGTTTTGAACGATTGGCTTTAGTCTAAAACAAACTGTTTTCAACAGTCAACCCGTTAGTTGTACTAACGGGTTTTTTTATACCTTTAATTCATGACACAAAACCTAGCACGTTGTTCTTGGTGCGTGGGTGATCCCCTTTATGAAAACTATCACGATAGTGAATGGGGAAAACCCCTCTTTGACGATCAAAAACTTTTTGAATTTTTAATCCTAGAAACCTTTCAAGCTGGGTTAAGTTGGATTACGGTTTTGCGAAAACGCGAAAATTTTAGAGCTGCTTTTGACTTTTTTGACTGCCACAAAATGGCTTCATATGAGGCTCATAAGTTGAATGAACTCCTTCAAAACAAAGGTATTATTAGAAACCGATTAAAAATTGAAGCGGCAATTCATAACGCTAGAGCCTATCTTGAAACCCAAAAAAAGGAAGGAAGTTTTTCTAACTATATGTGGCAATTTGTAGAAGGAAAACCAATTGTGAATCACTTTCAAAACCAAAATGAAATTCCGGCTTATACGCCTTTGGCCAGCACCATTAGCCATGATCTTAAACAAAGAGGGTTTAAATTTGTTGGGCCCACGGTGGTCTATGCCCATATGCAAGCCACTGGCATGGTGAATGACCACGTGGTGCATTGTTTTCGCCACCAAGAAGTACAACAGTTTTAGAACGGCAGGTCGTCGTCTACTTCATTGGCCTCATCATCGGCAGGTTGAAAAGCTTCGGGGGGTGGCATAGGGGGCATTTCACTAGAAGGATTTCCTTGTGCTTCAATGCGCCATCCTTGAATGGAGTTAAAATATTTTGTTTCTCCTTGAGGGTTCACCCACTCTCTTCCTCTCAAATTAATGCCAATCGTTACGGTTTGCCCTACCTGAAAGCTATTCAAAAGATCGCATTTGTCTTGAATGAATTCTACTAAAATATGCTGTGGATATTGTTCTTCTGTGGTCACAACCACTTCTCGTTTGCGAAACCCGTTGTTGCCATAGGTTTTGGTTTCATCAATCCATTTAATTTTTCCTAAAATTTCCATAGTGAAGCACGCTTAATAGAACAAAAATAGCAAAACTTTTAGGGCTAAGAGACTCCCTGAGGGCTTTTTATCCAATTGTGTGAAATCCTTTATCTTCGTGTAAAACCAGCAATTGACTTTTGTTTAAGGGAATTAAAATAGGATTTAAAAACGGGTGGCTTTGGGCTGCCTTTGCCATAGTGGGATTTATTGTTTGGAACACCAATGTGCTTTTTCGTCAAATGCAGGCAGAAGAAAGACGCAAAATGGAGTTGTGGGCTATGGCGCAAGAAGAATCTATAGCCACTTCAACCTTAACCAATTTGACTTTTGAAATCTTGCAACAAACCAGTGGAAACCCCATGATTCAAGTGGATGAAAACGATCAAATTCTTCAGTTTCGAAACCTCAATTGGGATCCTAAAAAAGACGATTCGCTTGAATTAAAACAACTTTTAAAGCGTATAAAAAATGAAAATCCGCCTATTCTCATTCAATATAGAGATGAAGCGGGAGAGCTGCTCATCAATCAAAAGTTGTATTATGGAAATTCTGATCTGTTAAAAAAGTTGCAGTATTATCCACTAGCCTTATTACTCATTCTTTTCCTTTTTGGTGCGGTAGTCTATTTTGTTTTAAAAACAACCCAAATTGCAGAGCAAAATAGGTTGTGGGCCGCTATGGCAAAAGAAACTGCTCATCAAATTGGCACTCCCCTCACCTCCATTTTAGGATGGCTCACCTTGCTCAAAGAAAATGACCCTAAAGCCATGGCCCTACTCGAAATAGAAAAAGATGTAGACCGGCTTAAAGTTATATCGGAGCGTTTTTCAAAAGTGGGCTCCTTGCCCGAATTAAAAAAAGAAGACCTTGTTGGGGTGGTGCACAAAACAGTGACCTATCTTAAAAAAAGAACGTCTGCCCAAGTTGAGTTTAAAACAACCTGGCCTTCCAATCCCATTATGCTTAAACTCAATGAACAATTATTGAGTTGGACGCTGGAAAATCTAATCAAAAACGGAATTGATGCCATGAAAGGTAAAGGACAATTGGGTGTTTTGGTGCAATTAAACGGAGAGCAAGCAGAAATTGAAGTTTCAGACACTGGTTCAGGAATCTCTAAAGAACATTTTGCCAAGATTTTCAATCCTGGCTATTCAACCAAAAAACGAGGTTGGGGGCTAGGGCTTTCTCTTGCTAAAAGGATTATTGTAGACTATCATCAAGGCAAAATAAGTGTCAAACAAACCGCTTTGGGTAAGGGAACAACCTTTCAAATAATACTTCCGCTAAAATGAGCTTATTCTAAACCTTGATAGGTTTGGGCAATGCTAGCAGCCGTTTCAGCTAATGCTTCAGGAGTGGTTGCTACCTTAGATTGAAAGGTGGCATCCGCCATGGTTTGTAAAGGAATTAAATGCACATGAACATGGGGCACTTCCAAGCCAATGATGCTCATACCTACGCGCTGGCAAGGAATCGTTTTTCGAATGGCAAGGCCCACCTTTCGAGCAAAGTTCATGAGGTGTTGGTATTCTGCTTCTGATAAATCCAAAAACCGATCTTCTTCTCGTTTGGGCACGCATAAAGTATGCCCAATTTGATTGGGATTAATGTCTAAGAAGGCAAAGCAATGTTCGTTTTCCGCCACTTTATGACACGGAATTTCGCCTGCAATGATTTTTGAAAACAAACTAGCCATGCTACCCTCTTGAGATGGAAACTATTTCTAAGGTAATGGTGCCATTAGGAACACTTATGGTAGCTTTATCGCCCACTTCCTTGCCAAGCAAGCCTTTTCCAATGGGAGAGTCAACAGAGATTTTACCCGATTTTAAATCGGCTTCACTTTGGGCAACAAGGGTATATGTCATAGTAGCTCCATTGGCTACATTTTTTACTTTGACCGTAGACAAAACCAACACTTTAGAAGTATCTATTTCGGACTCATTAATGATACGAGCATTGGCCAAAACCTCTTCCATTTTTGAAATTTGCATTTCTAACATGCCCTGAGCTTCTTTGGCGGCATCATATTCGGCATTTTCACTTAAATCTCCTTTATCACGAGCTTCTGCAATGGCTTGTGAGGCTTTGGGACGTTCAACATCTTTAAGATGATTCAATTCATCTCTTAATTTTTTTAAGCCTTCTTCAGTGTAGTAGGATACTTTACTCATAACTTTATCGTTTTAAAGAAAGGAAGGGCTTTTCCTTGCTCTGTAAATAGCTTACAAATGTACAAAAATGAGGTGGTTACCTAAAATTTATGTTTGTTTTTGGGCGGTTCTTTTAAGCCCTATTGGGTGTTCTAAAAACAACATAGAACGCAACCCCTATTTGCCCAATGTGCCCTTTTCGTATCAATTAAATTTACGTCTTCCTAGCTATAACAGTTTGAATTTTGCAGGAGGCGGGCATTTTATTGAAGAAATTGGACTTAACGGGGTTTTGGTTTTCAACCTAAACGGCAGTTCTTTTTTGGCTTGGGAAGCCACTTGTCCCAATCACGCCATAGAAACCTGTTCTACGCTTTCTTTAAAAGGGGTCATTGCCGAATGCGGATGCGAAGCTTCCCAATATAGTTTGGCTACGGGGCAACTGCTCAATCCTACCGAAACTAACACAACGCCCTATAGTTTGCTTTTCTATCAAGTGCAAAAAGTAGGAGATGCACTTCTAATATCTAACTAACTCTTGCTAGATGAAACCTACTGTTCTCACTCTCTTTATCGCTTTTTTTTATATCACTACTAACCCTCTTTTTGCACAGCAATTAACGGTTGAGCCCAATCCGGGGAAAAAAGAGGAAAGTTTTTTTCGCTTTCGTTTTTTTAAATCAGGACTCCTTGGGTTCAATAGCATCGGTCATTTGACAGTTACGGGCTCTGGATTGCTGAATTTGCGTTATAGTGGCAAAAAAGGGAGCTTTACAGAATTTGACCTCAGTTCTACCTATTCTCCACTGTTTTTAAATAGCAATGATCAACGCAATGCCGTCTCCCACTTACTCAATCCCCTTGGAGGTTTAGTTAATGTAAGCCTGCGCTATGCTATTCCTCTCCATATTGAGGAAGCAACGGCCTCAAAATTAACCATACGCACAGGTCTAAAACTTGTTGAAGCTTTTCCAATTAAAGCCATAGACGGCCAAAATTTTCTAGATCAATATGCAGAAGTGGGTTGGTTGTATCAAAATTTAATAGCAGAAGATGCCTTGCAAAATCAAAGTCTCTATTTTATGGCCTATCCTCATTTCTTTGTTCACCATAGTGGGGCCGAACAACGCGCTTCTTTTTTTGGTCAGAACCTGCCCCCCACAGCCCAAGGCTATGGGGTTGAACTTGCGCTAGACTTTAACCGGCGTTTATGGGTCAGCCTCACCGGCAGTCAGTTTGTGAATGCAACGGCCGCTAACAACCTGCAAAAATTTGTTTTGGCTTTAACCGTAGGCGTTCAGTTGCTAAAATAAAACACGAATGCCACCCAAAAAATGGATTCCAGCTTGGGGATAGAACCCGGCGCCTTCTATGGTTTGAATTTGCCCCGGAACAGACCAATCATCATCATAAGTATAGAAATAGCCATTGGATTCATAAGTGGCATTGAAAATATTATTCAACAAGAGTGAAAGTTGCACCTCCTTGGCCCAGCTCAGGTTTTGAAAAAGATAAACCACATTGATATCAGAAGTAAAATAGCCCTCTAAAAGAGAGGTTTCAGCATCTATATTGCCCATATATTGACGGCCAACATATTTAGACAAAACTCCAATTTGAAAAGCTGTTGATGGCGCATATACAAGAGCATTACCGGCAATTACAGAAGGAGAATAAGAGAGATTGGTGGTGCCTAAATCAACAATTTTTCCATCGCGCTGAAATTTGAAATTGATGTTTTTGTTGCTGCTTAATGCCACATTGGGCTGCCACAACCATACTTGAGAAAGTTTAGCTTTGGCTTCAATTTCTACTCCTAGTCGTCGGCTTTTTCCTACGTTTTCTCTAATGGGGTAGCCCACCTCGTCACGTGCTCCGGTTAATACCAATTGATCTTTATATTCCATCCAATAAATATTGGCTTGCCAATTGAAGCGAGTAGATTCTTGCCGCCAACCCAACTCAATATCGTGAAGGGTTTCGGGTTTGGGGTTACCATTTTCATAATCGGTTCGATTGGGTTCTCGCTGGGCCTTGGCATAGGAAGTATACCAGCGTTTGTTTTCCGCAACTCGGTAGGTCATTCCAAGTTTGGGATTAAAAAAAGTAAAGGCTTCATCTACAGCAAAATTACGCGGTCCGTTCAGGGTGCCATTAGTCTTATAGGATACATGGCGAAGCTGAAGGTCTACATAGGCCTTAATGAGGTCTGTGAGTTCATAATTAAGCTTGGCAAAGCTACTGGCCTCTTTTTTGAGGCCATTACTTTCATAAAAACGATGGCTAGGCAGGGCCTCTCCTAGCTGTTGCCCCCAAATCAAAGAGCCAAAATGATCTCCGTCATAGAGACTATAAAGTGCCCCCAAATTCCATTTGGCTTTATTGCCTTGGCGTTGCAAACCTAAGGTAACCACATAATAGTCATTGTCTAACCATTTTTGGGTTATATTTTCTGTGGCGTCTATTGTTAACTCCCCTTGCTTTGAAGGATTTAATTGCAAATAGCTAAAGTTGGTATTGCCACTAAAACTCACATTTTGATCATACCACAGGTCGTTATATTCTTCATAAAATCCTCTTCCGTAGGTATAATTTAAGCCCAGTGAAAACGTCCAAGCATTTTGTAAAAGCTCCTTCCAATGCAGCTGAAAATGGTCTTGGGCATAGTTGTCCACCTGATTGTCATAAAAGCCCGTCAAAACACCCTGAGGGCTGTATATTTCACCGGCTGGGTTATAGGTTCTGTTGGATTTAAGGGTTTCTTTGTCAAGACCATACCAGGCTTGATACGTAATTTCATGACCGCCAAAAGCCACTCCTTTAAGCAATCGTTTTTCATCTTTATAGGCCAACTGAAACGTATAGCCTTTCATGTTAGCACTGGCTCGGTCCACATAACCAGCAGAATTAATTTTGGAAAGCCGTCCTGAAAACACAAAGTGATTGTTCAATAAGCCGGAGGCAAAACGGAGAGTGTTTTTTTGGGTATTAAAAGAACCTGCACTCGAGGCAATTTCAGCATAGGCATCTGGCGAAAGCCAATCGGTTTGGAGGTTTAGACTGGCACCAAAAGCACCTGATCCATTAGTGGAAGTGCCCACTCCTCGCTGCAATTGAAACGATTGAATGGAAGAAGCTACATCGGGTAAATTAGCCCAATAGGTGCCTTGAGATTCTGCGTCATTGTAGGGTATGCCATTGATGGTCACGTTGACCCGAGTGGCATCACTGCCTCTTACACGTATGCCGGTATAGCCAACCCCTGCTCCAGCATCACTGGTAGTGACCACGCCGGGGAGAAAATTTAACAAAATGGGAATGTCTTGACCCAAATTTCTTCCTGCTAAATTTTCTTTCGTCACATTGGAAAAAGTAACAGGGGTGTCATCTTCTGCCCGAAGTCCTTGCACTTCAACTTCTTGCAAAGAAATGACTGATAGTGAATCTTGAAGTTGTTGGGCTCCAAGTGATAAGGCTTTTGCTAGTAAAAGCCCCAAAAAAACAAATCGTAGTGTTTTCATTCGAATGAAATTTATTCGAATAAAAGGGGTGATTATTCTTTGGATTAAAATTAAAAAAACTGTGTCTATTTTCCCTTGGCGGCATTACCCGCCCAGGTTCAATGGGTATGATCTCAGCCCTAAGGGCACCCCTTTGAGATGGGTCAAAAGTAGTGATTAATTTGAATCGTTAATTAAATCGGTTACTTTTTTTACAGGATGAAATGTTTCTTTAGGCACCTCTACAAAATAGGTATTCCAATGCGCCATTCCGCCATTCCACAAACCGGGCCATTCAAGGGCTTTGATTTTTTTTGGGCCCAAGGTTTTATGCGCAATCATATAGCGTTGGTCATCACAAAATTGGTGTAGCGGAAATTTGACTCCCTTTCTATCGGTAATGGCGCAAACCATTAGAACGGGGTTAAAATGGGTGCTTTTGGCCATCAATTTTTGGTGTTCTGGTGTTTCCAAGTTGAGTTCCACGCCTTCCACAATTTGCAGATGCCGTCCTCTTTTTGAGTGCATCCAGAAGGGTCCTCCTCCAGCTTTTCCTTCATTTTTAATCATCCCACAAACCCGAAGTGGCCGGTGGAGGTAATCAATCAATTTTTCATGGGGAAGTTTATTGTGGGGGGTTAGTTGGAAAGTTTTATCAAAATAGGTTTGAATAAAAGCTACAACGGGCTCAAAATCTAGATTGGCCCCTTGTTCTTCAAGTGCCCTAAGGTGAGTAAATAGTTGCTTTTGTAGGGTTAAAGTGATCCCTCCTAAAATTTGCATCCATGTTGTTGTCTGTTGATTTTGAACTCCCCATTGAATGTTGTCTATGTTTTTTAGCCACACAAAATCATTTTCAATTTGATTCAAGTTCTCCAGCAAGGCCCCGTGACCTCCTTTTCTAAAAAGAAGATGTCCCTCATCATTACGCACCCATTCTTCCTGACTATCCAAAACCGGTGTGTCGGTTAAGGGGTGTTGATAGGAATAGGACACTTTCAGTTCGGTTTGTTGTGAGCCTAAGAAGTCTTCTTCTAGAGCTTCAAAAGCAGGGCGATGTTGTTTGTCTATGGTGAAATGTAAATCGATTTTTTGCTCCGGTGGGGCAAGGGCAATAGCTTCTTGCAAATGTGCCTCAAAGGGGGTATAGGCATTGCCCGTTTCGTCTGTAAAAAAGGGGATTAGCCCTTTGGGTAGATGACTATAGTCGAGATGTTTTTCGTTTAAAAGAGCTTCCATAAAGGCCTCAAAAAAAGTATGGGCATCCCATTGAAACGCTTCCGGATGTTGGCTTATATAAGCATACACATGGGTGTAAAAGGGAAGCTTTTTAAGTTGGGTAATAAATCGTTTAAAGTCTTTATTTTCCTGATTTTTTAAATAGGATTCCAAGTTAAAATGAGCGTTTTTCTTTTGATCCCAATAGGCAAATAAATCACTAAACATACGACTAGCAGCCCCTGAAGCGGGCACAAATTTTAGCCAAGTCTGTGTCCCATCTTGTTGCTGAAACGCCTTTAGTGCCGCTTTTTGCTCCTGATCAGAAAGCGCGTTAATACCATCCTCTAGAACGGCTATTTCAAGGCGATTAAGCGGCTGGATTCCCTTTTTTAATTGTTCTTCTTGGCGATAGATGAGTTCAAGAGAACGTCCTTGTTCAAGAATTCTTTTTTGGTCTTTTTCAGTGAGCATAGCGTTTTTTTATGAGACTTTCTACCACTTTAGTAGCTTGCTTTAAACGGATTTGATGGTTCCCGTTTAAGGTAGTGTAGGGTAAATCATGTTCTAGCAGCATCTTTTCAAAATAGGCAAATTGGGCTTCACGGTCATTGGGTCGGTCTCTTAAATCATCTTTTTCCCACGGAATGTCTGGACTGGTAAGTAAATAGTGGTCATAAGAAACCTGTTTTGTCCAGAGATTCAACTCCGGGGAGCAATAGCCTTCAAAATGGGTTTCTGACCATACCTTAGTCACCCAAACATTGGTGTCACAAAAAAGGACTTTTTTGGCCTGCTTAAGGGCTTTATTTTCAGCTGCCATTTGGCCAATAGCAATATGGTGTAAATCCTCCAACGTACAAACTTCTTGGTGTGTATCCCATTTGTTTTGAAGAAACTCTCGGGCAAACTCGGGTACCCAAGTAGTTTGAAAAGTCTTGGCCAAGGCTTGAGCCATAGTGGTTTTGCCAGAAGATTCAGGGCCATATAATACCACTCTTAGGCAATTACTTCTTTGCTGAGATAATGCTTTTTCCATTGCCAATAGCCTAAAATTGCAAGCACTGTAAAGATAGCATATTGTAAACTACTAAGGGTTAAGCCTTTGTAAAAATAGAGTGGAATGGAAATGATATTGCCTACAATCCAGCATAACCAATGCTCTATTTTTCTTCGAGCCATGAGCCACATACCCACAAAAAACAGCCCAGTGGTAAAGGTGTCTACCAGTGCTGTAATACCATTCCACTTGTCAAAAAAAGTATAGACAAGAGCAATTAAAAACAGCGTGGCAAAAAAGAGAAAAAAGGCCTGTTGGCGTTCTTTGGGCAGCGTTCTAGTGACAGGATGCGCTATTTGTCCGTTGCGCTTACGTGTCCAATAATACCATCCGTAAATACTCATTATAAAATAATAGGCATTGATAAGCATGTCGCCCAACAATTCGAATTGCCACAGCAAATAAACATAAAGGGCTGTTGAAATGAGGCCTGTAGGATAGACTAAAATATTATTTATCCTAGAGTAAAGCACACTGGCAATACCAAAAAAAACGGCCGTACATTCAATTATAATTTGAGCGTTAGAATATGCTAAATAGGGCCCAAATAAAAAGTCAACCCAGCTGTTTTCCATCACCAATTTAAAAATCTGGAATATAATCACTGCGATCACCTTTCACCAACTTCATATGCATCATGATAGCCTCTTCCTCTTGAAAAATAGCCCTGATTTCAGCAGTTAAAAAGGGCATTAAAGCCTCATAATCTCCATAAATTTGGGTACTTAAGGGCGTTTCTTTAACCGTAAAATGGGAGGCTCTTAATCGTTTTATGAATTGTTTTATGGGCGGACGAAAATCGTCTTGCAAAGGGGTAAGGGTTAGCTCAACAGAAATTTTCATAAGGTTTAATTTGGTTTAGCAAGAGTAGCACAAAAATTGTGAAAATAAAAAAAATAGAGGTTGAAGTTGTGTGTGGTTTCTTTTAGGTAAACCTCTCCCGTTCCTTTGGAAGCCTTCTTCTCTATGGGGTGAATATAGATTTGCCGAGCAAAATGAATTCCTGATGTGTTTAGTACCTTATAAATGGCCTCTTTGGCGGTCCAAATTTGAGTCAAATAGTTTGTTTGTTCTAGAGAAGGCATGGCTTCTACCTCCTTGGCGTGCATAAATCGAGGCGCAATTTTATCTATTTTAGTTTGGTAGTGTTCCACATCAATGCCTATGGGCGTATTGGCAATGGCAACTGCCGCCACATTTTTGGTGTGACTAATTGAAAGAAATCGACCATCGGTCAAATATGGGGCACCGTTGGACTCATATTGGTGCAATTGTGGCGCAATGCCATAAGCCTTCAACAACTGTCTAACGGCTAAATAACCTTTTCGGTGCACACTGCTTTTTCGGGAAGACAATCGGTTTTTGGCCTGAGGGGAAAGCGTAAGACCTTCTCGTAATTCCGTTTCGCTTTCGGATATTTCCCATAGCAAAATTTCTGTTCCAGAATCGATAATTTCTTTAAAGCATTCAGGCATTTGAAATTGACAAGAAAGGTTGTAGTTTTGCTGTTCCAAAACAAAGATACAACTATGGAAACGAAAACCACCCAACCTACCTCCTACAAAGTAAAAGATATTGGCTTAGCCGCCTGGGGGAGAAAGGAAATTCACTTGGCTGAAAAAGAAATGCCAGGTTTAATGGCCTTACGAGAAGAATTTGGACCCGCTCAACCCCTCAAAGGTGCTCGTATTGCCGGGTGCCTCCATATGACCATTCAAACTGCTGTGCTCATAGAAACACTTGTGGCTTTAGGAGCTGAGGTGACTTGGAGCTCTTGTAATATTTTTTCTACTCAAGATCATGCTGCGGCAGCCATTGCGGCGGCGGGCATTCCCGTTTATGCCTGGAAAGGGATGAATGAAGAGGAGTTTGACTGGTGTATAGAACAAACCTTGTTTTTTGGAGCAGACAAAAAGCCTCTAAACATGATCTTAGATGATGGAGGAGATTTAACCAATATGGTACTGGATCGTTATCCTGAGTTAGTAAAAGACATAAAGGGACTCTCTGAAGAAACTACAACAGGTGTCCACCGCCTTTACGAGCGGATGAAAAATGGAACCTTACCCCTTCCCGCCATCAATGTGAACGATTCGGTTACCAAATCAAAATTTGATAATAAATATGGGTGTAAAGAAAGTGCTGTTGATGCCATTAGACGGGCAACTGATGTGATGCTAGCCGGAAAGCGCGTTGTGGTTTGTGGCTATGGTGATGTTGGAAAAGGAACTGCCGCCTCTTTTAGAGGAGCCGGTGCCATAGTTACCGTTACCGAGATAGATCCTATTTGTGCCCTTCAGGCGGCAATGGACGGTTATGAAGTTAAAAAACTATCCTCCGTCATTGTCAATGCTGATATTGTCTGTACGGCAACTGGCAATAAAGACATTCTTAAAAAAGAACATTTCTTGGCCATGAAAGACAAAGCCATTGTGTGCAACATAGGCCATTTTGACAATGAAATTGACATGGCTTGGTTGAATGAAAACTATGGTCATAGCAAATCTGAAATCAAACCACAGGTAGATTTATATACCCTTGAAGAAAACAAACAACTCATTGTTTTGGCAGAGGGACGTTTAGTGAATTTAGGGTGCGCCACAGGACATCCAAGCTTTGTGATGAGTAACTCCTTCACCAATCAGACCTTAGCGCAAATAGAACTTTGGCAACATACTGATAAGTATGAAAACAAAGTCTATATGTTGCCTAAACATTTAGATGAAAAAGTAGCTGCTTTACATCTTGATCATCTAGGGGTTGAATTAGAATCTCTATCTAAAGAACAGGCAGACTATATTGGCGTGACGGTTAAGGGACCTTTCAAACCAGACTATTATCGCTATTAATGCCTATCATAAAAACCAGCTGAAGTCCTGGTTTTTCTCATTCTAGCTGAAGCAAAAAAAAATCCTGCAAATGCAGGATTTTTTTTATGTGAGTACAATTCTTAAGCTTCAAAGGGTACTATAGAAACAAAAGATTTGTTGTCTTTCTTTTTGGTAAATTTCACAATGCCATCTACTTTGGCGTGGAGGGAATGGTCTTTTCCAAGATATACATTTTCTCCAGGGTGATGCGCAGTGCCTCGTTGACGAATGATGATATTTCCTGCACGAGCTGCTTGACCACCAAAAATTTTAACACCTAAGCGTTTCGATTCTGATTCTCTTCCGTTTTTTGAACTTCCGACTCCTTTTTTGTGTGCCATAATTGATATACTTTATAATTATTTGGTTAGGGCTGCAATCAAATCTGCTTTTTTCATAGCAGAAATTCCCTCAATTCCCTTTGCTTTGGCTTCTTCTTTGAGTTGGGCAACCGTCATGCTAGCAAAATCTTTCTGCTCAGCTTTCGCTTTTGGTGCAGCTTTTTTAGAAGCTACCTTTTTTGCAACAGGGGCTGCTTTAGGTTCTTCTTTAGGTTTTGCGGGCGCCGCTTCTTTTTTAGCTTTTGCTCCAGTGGCTTGAATTTTTTCAATCACCAGTTCAGTAAGGGCTTGACGGTGTCCGTTTTTAACACGGTATCCCTTTCTTCGTTTTTTCTTAAAAACAATGACTTTGTCTCCTTTAAGGTGACTAATTACTTTGGCTTCTACAGAAGCACCGTTGATAGCGGGGGCGCCAACAGTAACTTTTTGGCCATCGTCTAATAGGTAAACCTGATCAAAAGAAACTTTAGCTCCTTCTTTATCAGCAAGACGGTGTACAAAAAGCTTTTGGTCTTTCGCAACTTTAAATTGCTGCCCTGCTATTTCTACAATTGCATACATGATACATTAATTTTGGAGGGCAAATATACCACTTTCAGTAGAAATAACAAGCACTATTAATTTAATTAATCAATGCTTTTTTAAACTGTATTTTCCCGGCCCGGCAAGGTAGAGAAACACAAAACCTATCAGAAACAGTAGTGCCTTTTCTTGCGTTTTAAATGGATCATCGGCGTGCACCACAAAGGTGATCACCCCGGCTGTGATGATTGAAAAAAGGGAGGCTAAACGCATATGATAGCCCAAAAGGATAAAAAGGGGGGCTACAAATTCTCCCAAAACGGTAAATAGTAAAGAGGGAATAGGCCCTACCCCAAGAGGGTCGGCAAATTCAAAATTACCGTTGAGTAATTTTAAGAATTTTCCATAACCATGGGACATAAAGCAAAGAGAAAGCGCCACTCTATAGAAGAGCAAAGCCGAATTGATGTAGGATTTTTTAAGCATGATTTAAGGAATTAAAGTTTTTTTGAAAGTACAAATTATTCCGAAAACTTGGCCAAAAAATGGCGTACTGTTTTGGCAAGCCCTTCTTCAAAAGGTGTTTTGGGTTGCCAACCTAAGTCGTTGTGAATTTTGGAGGCATCAATGGCATAGCGATAATCATGTCCTAAACGGTCTTCTACAAATTGAAGAAGTGCAGCAGAAGTGCCCGGAGGATTGTGCAGTTGTTGGTCAACAGTTTTGATTAAGGTTTCTACTAAATCGATATTCCGTATTTCGTTATTTCCACCCACAGTATAGGTTTCTCCAATTGTTCCTTGGTGAAAAATTAAGTCAATGGCCTTGGCGTGATCTTCTACATAGAGCCAATCGCGAATATTTTGCCCCTTTCCATAGACAGGGAGGGGTTTTTGTTCCACAATATTTTTAATGAAAAGGGGAATGAGTTTTTCTGGGAATTGGTGAGGGCCGTAATTATTAGAACAATTGGACAATACTACAGGGAGTCCATAGGTGTGGAAATAGGCTCTAACAAAATGATCGGAAGCCGCTTTAGAGGCTGAATAGGGTGAACGTGGGTCATAGGGTGTGGATTCCGAAAAACTTCCAGAATCAGAAAGGCTTCCAAAAACCTCATCGGTAGAAATATGATAGAACCGTTTGTTTTTTGGGTGGTTGCCCCACAGCTTTCGGGCAGCTTCCAAAAGGTTGAGGGTGCCCATTACATTGGTTTTGGCAAAGCCTAAAGGATCTTTTATTGAATTGTCTACATGCGATTCTGCTGCTAAATGAATGACCGCATCAAATTGGTAGTGTTCAAATATCTCATTCACTTTTTGGGCCTCTTGAAGATCTACTTTTTCGAAGCTATAGTTGGGTGCCTCTCGCACGGCAGCTACATTTTCCAAATCGGCTGCATAGGTGAGGGCATCTAAGTTTACAATGTGGTAGTGCGGATACTGTTCAACAAAAAGCCGAACAACATGGGAGCCGATAAATCCGGCGCCACCCGTAATGAGAATAGGTTGTGTTTTTGCCATTAATTATGATCTAAACATTCCTGCAGGGCACTTTGCCAAGAGGGAATGGGTAAAGGTAAGAGCTTTTGAATCCTTTCGGTAGCTAGAACAGCATTTTTTGGTCGTTGGGCTGGGGTTAAATAGTCTTTTGTAGCAATGGGTTTAAGTTGAGTTTTCAAATTTTTTAGGGCCACAATTTCTTGCGCAAAGGCAAACCACGTGGTGGTGCCTGCATTTGCATAATGATAACAAGATTGTTGCCAAAAGGCAGGGTTTTCAAGCAGCGATAAAACAGCGTGTGCTAGGGAAAGGCCAGCTGTTGGTCGACCAAACTGGTCATTGACTATTGAGATTTGTTTTTTGGCGTTGCTTAATCGTAAAATGGTCTTCATAAAATTATGCCCAAAGGGGCTGAAAAGCCAAGAGGTGCGAAGCACCACAGCTGGTGTAGCAGCCTTAAAAACATATTCCTCTCCTTGTGCCTTAGAAGCGCCGTATACACTTATAGGATTGACCTGATCTGTCTCCTGATAGGCTTTTGGTTCGGTTCCATCAAATACATAATCGGTAGAAAAATGAAGGAGTTTCAACTGGTGTTTTTCCCCAAAGGAAACGAGGTTTTTTACACCCTCTGCATTGATTAAAAAAGCTTTGTCTTTGTCTTTTTCAGCGTCATCAACAGCCGTGTAGGCAGCACAATTGATGATTCCCTCAAAGGGATGCTTTTCATAAAAGTGGGCCAAAGTGTCGGGTTTGTTAAGGTCAACCTCATCTTGATCGGTAAGGTATAATGCCATGTTGGGATATTGCGCACTAACGGCCTTAAAACATTGGCCTAATTGTCCCTTCGCTCCCGTGACCAAAAAACTAGTCATACAGGTTTTCGTTATAATCAAATAGCGGGGCTTGCCCCAATGTAGGATGCTTGCGGTCTTTTTCAGATTGAATCCAAAGTGATTCATCGAGTTGCCAATCGATTCCTAATTGGGTGTCATTTGGCGCAATGCTGCCTTCACACTGGGGGTCATAGAAGGCATCTACTTTATAATGAAAAACAGAGGTTTCACTTAAGGTTATGTAGCCGTGGGCAAAACCACGCGGGATGAAAAGCTGCAGTTGGTTTTCATCGCTTAAGACTTGACTAAAATGGTGCCCAAAACTTGGAGACCCTTTGCGGATATCTACAATCACATCTAAAACACTTCCTTGCAAAACACTCACCAATTTAGATTGACTGTTTGGGGGAAGTTGATAGTGCAATCCACGCAATACACCCTTTTTGGAATGGGTTAGGTTGTCTTGACAAAAGTTTATTTTTTTTCCTGTGACCAACTCAAAAGCCTTTTGATTGTAGTGTTCTACAAAACTCCCTCTGTGGTCTTGATGAGGGGTAGGCTTTATTAAAAAAGCTTCGTTAAATGGGGTTTTGAGAACAGTCATTGAAAGTTTTGTTGGCCCTAAATTAAGTAATTTTTAAAAATCCTTATTTCCCTATGAT
>CAYLUQ010000010.1:0-85599 GCA_964386915.1 uncultured Flavobacteriaceae bacterium
ATTGACAATTATTTCTAAAAACAATAGCCATTGGCTGCAATAACCTCATCGGCAATAATTGTTTTTAGGGCCATCGTATTGGGCACCTCTGCATAGGTGAGTTGCTGTTCCACTGCAGCATACAATTGTTTTTGGGAGTCGCCTTGACACAAAGAAGCCACAATTTTTTTAGCTTGTGTTCTGATTTGTTCAGTAGCTTCAAAAACTTGTAATTGCGCCATAGCGGTCAAGACTTTTTCCTTCATACCCTCTTTAGCTTTAATTTTTAATGTTCTTAAAAGCATTGACTCGGTCATATAAATTTCAATTAAAATAGTGGCCATGGCCAGTAGCAATTGTTGTTGCTTTTCAAGTTCTTTTTGATAAGTCTGCATAGCATTACCTAAGAGCATTAAAAAAATGGTTTTACAGTTTTTTAGGAGTTGACGTTCTTGATCTAAATCTTCCTTAAAAGTTTGAGGTTCAGATTTTTCTCCCATAAGAGCCGCTGCCTGCATGATGGCTTCCATCAAAGGCAATTGCCCTTTAAGACCTTTTTTCATGACCATGCCCACGGCTAACATACTGTTAATTTCGTTGGTGCCTTCATATATTCTTCCAATGCGAGCATCACGCCAAGCTGATTCCATGGGGGTATCGGCAGAAAAGCCCATGCCACCAAAAATCTGGATGCCATCATCGGCACAGTTTTGCACGGCTTCTGAGCAAGCCACTTTAATGATAGAACTCTCAACTGCAAATTCTTCAAAAGCTTTCAATTCTGCTTCAAAAAGAGTTAAGCCTTCTGTTTCATTGAGCGCAATTGCTTGATCAATCGTGTGGGCCGCTCTGTAGCAAGCCGATTCACCCGTGAAGCAGGTAGTGGCCATGCGGGCTATTTTTTCTTTAATGGCACCAAATTCAGCAATAGGCGTTTTAAACTGAATTCGTTCTTTGGCATATTGCACCGAAACGGTGATAGTTCTTCGTTGTGCTTCCAAACAAGCAACGCCTAATTTAATCCGACCTACGTTTAAAGCGTTAATGGCAATTTTAAATCCTTCACCACGATTGGCCAGCATATTTTCAACGGGCACTTTGGTTTCATTAAAAAAAACTTGTCGAGTGGAGGAGGCATGTATGCCCAGTTTGTGTTCTTCTTCTCCTAGTGTAATTCCATTCTCTGGATCATTTGGCACAATAAATCCAGTTATGTTTTTGTCGTCTTCAATTCGTGCAAAAACGGTAAAAACATCTGCATATCCGGCATTTGAAATCCACATTTTTTGTCCCGAAATGGTATAGTGCGTTCCGTCTTTAGAAAGCAAGGCTTTTGTCTTTCCGGAATTGGCGTCAGAGCCGGCTCCGGGTTCGGTTAAACAATAGGCTCCAATCCATTCACCAGTAGCTAATTTGGGAATGTAGTATTGTTTTTGTTGCTCTGTTCCATACAATAAAATGGGCAGGGTGCCAATGCCCGTGTGGGCTCCGAAGGCGGTGGAGAAAGAACCCGAAGCTCCTGAAACATAATCACAAACCAGCATTGTAGAAACAAAATTCATACCTAATCCACCATAGGTTTCCGGAATGCCAACACAGAGAAACCCTTGGTCTCCAGCTTGCTTCATTAATGCTTCTGTAAAGGCATAGTCTTTTTGTTCAAAGCGCACTTTGTGAGGCCAAATTTCTCGATCTACAAATTCTTTCACACTTTCTTTCATCATTTGCTGTTCTTCAGAAAAATCTTCGGGACAGAAAATGTCTTGAGGAGCTGTCTCTTTTAGGAGGAAGGCTCCTCCTTGATTTGAATTAATTGTTTTAGTTTCCATTTTTTGAGATTTGGTTTAATAATACGTAAAGTTTTGAGCGGTGTTCATAATGTGTTGTGAGACTTCTAAAAAGGTTTGAATTTTTTGAGGCGCAATTTGGTTTCGCAATGTTTCATTAAATTTAAGGACTACCGCTTTAGAATCCTCCCTTTTTTTTACACCAAATGGCGTTAGGCATATGAGCACACTTCTGCCATCTGCAGGATTGGGTTGTCTATAAATAAGCTCTTTGGCTTCCATGGTTTTCAATAGGCGCGACAAGCTTGTGGCTTCAATTCCCATTTTTGGACCTAATGTGGTAGAAGGTGTTCCTTCAGGGGCAATACTTAAAAGTGCAAAACCGGTTGCCATAGTTGAACTAAATTTTTGTGCTTCTTTGTTGTACATCTTACTCACTGATTGCCAAGCAGCTCTCAAAATTCCATCTAAGGTTTCTTGTTTCATAAACCCAAATGTAACACAAAATGTTATGCATGCATAATAAAATAATAAAAATTTCTTGCTCCAACAGAGGAGGGAAAAACTAGGCGTAAAGACGATCAATCAGGGATTGATATTTTTGCGCAATTATTTTTCTTTTGAGTTTCATGGTGGGCGTTAGGTGCCCGGCTTCAACCGTCCATTCTTCTGGTGTAAGGGCAAAAGCTTTGATGCGTTCCCATTGACCAAAATGAGCATTATGCTGGTCAATTTCTTTTTGTATGGTAGCTAACAGAGCTTCATTTTTGATCACGTCATGTGCTTCTCCAGATGTTGAGACACCTTGTTCTTTCAGCCAATTTTCAATGTGAACAAAATTGGGTTGAATGATAGCAGCGGGCATTTTTTGCCCTTCACCCACCACCATAATTTGTTCTATGAACAGAGATTGTTTCATTTGATTTTCAATAACCTGGGGTGCAATATATTTTCCTCCAGAGGTTTTGAACATTTCCTTTTTTCGATCGGTAATTTTTAAAAATCCGTCGGCATAAATTTCGCCAATGTCTCCGGTGTGAAAATAGTCTCCACTCATCACCTCTTGGGTGAGTTCGGGTTGTTTGTAATAGCCTTGCATCACATTGGGCCCTTTGCATAAAATTTCACCATCTTCAGCAATTTTAATTTCTACGCCATCAATCACTTTTCCAACGGTGCCAATACGAAACCCACCCTCTCTGAGGTCGTTCACAGAAATAACCGGTGAGGTTTCCGTAAGTCCATAGCCTTCCACCACGGTCATTCCTGCGGCCGTAAAAATACGCGCCAATCGGGGTTGCAAGGGTGCACTTCCTGAGGCAATGAGACTTAAATTATTTCCCAAGGCTGCTTTCCATTTAGATAAAATAAGTTTTTGAGCGAGGGCTAATTTAAGTCCATACAGCACTCCGTTTTGACCATAGGGCTCAAACTGCAATCCAATTTTAACCGCCCAATAGAAAAGTTTTTGTTTAAGACCAGCTAATTCTTCGCCTTTGGCATAAATTTTATCATATACCTTTTCTAAAAGCCTTGGCACAGCTGTCATTACATGAGGCTTTTCTTCTTTTAAATTATCCGCAATGGTTTCCAAAGACTCGGCAAAGGAAACGGAAATGCTGTTGTAGATATAGATATATAAAATGACCCGTTCATAGATATGACACAGGGGTAAAAAGCTTAGGGCCTTAGAAGCTCCGGGTTCTAATGGAAGTCTCTTTGAGCTCGCCAAAACATTAGAAACCACATTGTTGTGATTGAGCATGACCCCTTTTGGGGTGCCTGTTGTGCCAGACGTATAGATAATGGTGGCTAAGTCTGTAGGCTTCACACTAGCGGCTCTAGCCTCAACTTCTTTGGCATTGTTTTGTGTGGCACCAAAATCTAAAAGTTCACTCCAGTGTGCGCAGCCTTCTAGAACGTCATAGCTATAAACTTTTTCTAGATGGGGCACTTTTTCTTGTATTGATTTCACCTTTTCGTAAACTTCTTGATCGGATACGAAGCAATATTTACTTTCAGAATGCTTTAAAATATATTCATAGTCTGTAGCCGAAATGGTGGGATAGATAGGCACGTTAACGGCGCCAATTCGAGATAGCCCACAATCAGTAACACACCATTCCGTTCTGTTGTTGGTAGATATCATAGCAATTTTATCATTGGGTTGCACACCCATTGCTATAAGCGCCCTGCTCATGGCTTGCGTTTTTTCATAAAAGGCTTGAGTAGAAAGGCGTTCCCACTGGCCATTATATTTGGTTGAAAAAGCGTTGTCTAGGGGGTGATTTTCGATTTGATAATCGATGAAATCAAATAATCTCGTTGGCGTCATAATCCTGCTATTTTATGCAAAATAGCAATTTTTTAAAAATATGCCTATACCTTATCAGACAACCATGCAAAAGCATTTTCAAAGGCTAACATCCAAGGGCTCACATCGTCTTTTCTATTTTCGGGATAATAGGCCCAATTCCAGGCAAAGGTTGAACGTTCCAAATGAGGCATCATCACCAAATGACGACCGTCTTCATTGGTGAGCATGGCTGCGTTATATTGAGACCCATTGGGGTTGGCCGGATAGCTGTTTTGATGATATTTGGCTGGAATATGATAGTGGCGCTCTTCATAGGGAAACTCAAATTTTCCTTCTCCATGAGCCGCCCAAATACCTAAGGTGCTGCCCACCAAATTGTTTAACAATATGGAAGGGGAGTCTTGAATGGTGACCGCCGTAAATTGACATTCAAATTTTTGGGAATCGTTATGCTGCATTTTTGGCTTTTCTTGGTGTTCTGGTGTAAGTATTCCCAAACTCACAAAAAGTTGACAACCATTGCACACTCCAAGCGAGAGCGTGTCTTCTCTCTTAAAAAAGGCCTCTAAACTCCTTTTGGCTTTTTCGTTATATTTAAACGACCCAGCCCATCCCTTGGCTGAACCTAATACGTCTGAGTTGGAAAACCCACCTACAGCTGCTAAAAAATGAAATTCTTCTAGGGTGGTGCGACCAGAAATAAGATCGGTCATATGCACATCCACCACTTCAAATCCCGCAAGGTGAAGCGCATTGGCCATTTCTCTCTCAGAATTGCTACCCTGTTCTCGAATGACGGCAGCTCTTATTTTCGGCGTATTTTTTCTTGGTGTAAGTTTTCCTGAAAAGGTTGTTGGAAAACTAAAGCTTAGGGGTTGTTGCATATAGTTCTTTGCTCGATCTTGTGCCAATGTGCCTTGGGTTTGCGCTCCATCTAAACGGGCAGAAGTAGAAAACCAAAGCGCACGTTTCTCGGCAATGTCAAACTCATAGTCTTGCTGGTTGGTTTTAACCTTCAGTTGACCACCTTCAGTGACCGAGCCCAGTTTAACACATTTAATTTCTAGTTTTTGAGCTAGTTGTTCTAAAGCTTCTGAAGACTGAATTACGAGACCAGCATTTTCGGCAAAGAAAAGGTGCACATCATCTTGGGCTTCAATGCCCTCTAGATTTAGTTGCAAGGAAAGGTTGGGCGTAGGAAATGCCATTTCGAGTAGTGTAACAAGCAATCCACCGGAAGAAATATCGTGTCCCGCACTAATTTTTTCTTCTTTGATGAGGGTTTGAATAAAGTCAAAAACTTTTTTGAAGTAGTTTGGATTGGCAATGCCAGCCACTTGATTCCCAACTTTGTTAAGGGTTTGGGCTAATGCCGATCCTCCCAAGGAGAGAACTTCTCCTGAAAGATCAAAGTAGTATAGTTCGCCCCCTTTTGGCTGAAGAGCAGGAGTCACTGTTTGACGAATATCCGAACAAGCTCCTGCAGCCGAAATAATCACCGTGCCGGGGGCAATCACGGTGGTGTCTTCATATTGCTGCTTCATAGACAGCGAGTCCTTTCCCGTAGGAATATTGATGCCTAACGCAATTGCAAAATCGGAACAAGCTTCTACCGCTTTATAAAGACGTGCATCTTCACCTGGATTGTTGCAGGCCCACATCCAATTGGCTGAAAGACTAACCGACTTGAGGCCTTCTTCAAGGGGTGCCCAAACCAAGTTGGTTAAACTCTCTGCAATGGCCATCTCACTGCCTTTTGCAGGGTCTACCAATGCCACCAAAGGAGCATGTCCCACGGCTGTGGCAATTCCTTTATGGCTTTCATAATCTAAGGCTACCACACCGCAATTGCTAAGGGGCAATTGTAAACGGCCTACCGTTTGTTGTTGGGCTACTTTGCCAGACACGCAGCGGTCAACTTTGTTGGTAAGCCAATCTTTACAGGCAACTGCCTCAATTTGTAAGACTTCGTCTAAATATTTTGTTACTTGACTAGGGTCATAGACCAATGCCTCAAATTGAAAGGTGGAGGTTTTGTCTTGCATGATGGTTTTGGGCGCACTTCCAAAAAAAGCATCTAAATTTAAATCAATGGGCTTAAGGTTTTTTGGGGTGTCTTCAAAAATAAATTGGTGATCGTCGCGCACAGTGCCTACCACATAGAGCGGTGCTCTTTCCCGTTGGGCAATTTTTTCAAGCAAGGGAAGGTCTTCTGGGGCAATAATCAAGCCCATTCGTTCTTGTGATTCATTTCCGATAATTTCTTTAGCGGAAAGAGAGGGATCTCCTAAGGGCAATTTGTCTAGGGCAATATGGCCACCATTTTCTTCTACTAATTCTGAAAAACAATTTAAATGTCCTCCGGCCCCATGATCGTGAATGGAAACGATAGGATTTTTTCCCATTTCAACAAGTGCTCTAATGGTGTTGGCTACTCGTTTTTGCATTTCGGGGTTGGAGCGTTGCACAGCATTTAATTCAATTGTATTTTCAAAAGCTCCGGTGTTGGCCGAAGAAACGGCAGCACCTCCCATTCCAATACGATAGTTATCGCCACCTAAAAGCAGAATTAAATCGCCAACTTTAGGTTTTTGCTTATGGGCTTGGTCTTTTACTCCGGCGCCAATTCCTCCAGCAAGCATAATCACTTTGTCATACCCCCACTGTTGACCTTGTTCTTGGTGTTCAAACGTTAACAAGGAACCATTGATGAGTGGTTGACCAAATTTATTCCCAAAATCAGATGCCCCATTAGAAGCTTTGATGAGGAGTTCAACAGGTGTTTGATAGAGCCAAGGTCTTTCAGGCACTGCTTTTTCCCAAGGTTGTTTTTTATCTAATCGCGCATAGGGGGTCATATACACAGCACTTCCGGCATAGGGGAGAGAACCTTGTCCGCCCGCCATTCTATCGCGAATTTCTCCTCCGGAGCCGGTAGCGGCACCGTTAAAAGGTTCAACGGTGGTAGGAAAATTGTGCGTTTCTGCTTTTAAGGAGATAATGCTTTCAATTTCTTTTTTGGTGTAAGCACTGGCTTCTTCTGGCTGTTCTGGGGCAAATTGAACCAGTTTGGGGCCTTCTAAAAAGGCTACATTATCTTTATAGGCAGAAACAATACTATTGGGATTGGCCTTGGCCGTTTTTTTAATCAATTGAAAAAGGCTGTGTTCTTTTTCTTGACCATCTATGATAAAGGTGCCGTTGAATATTTTATGCCGACAGTGTTCTGAATTTACTTGTGAAAAACCAAAAACTTCTGAATCGGTTAGAGAGCGTCCGAGGGATTTGGACAGTTGATTTAAATAGTCAATTTCTTCTGCATTTAAAGCCAAACCTTCTGCTTCATTATAGGACTCAATGTCTTCTATGGCTTTAATGTCTTCAACCTGTACCTGGGTTTTGAAAATATCGTGATGCAATTCCTCATATTGAGACAAAAGCATGGGGTCAAAGGAAGTGTTTTCTTTTTTGGGTTTAAATTCTTCAATGCGTTTAATGCCAACAATTCCCATATTTTGTGTGATCTCCACCGCATTGGTAGACCACGGACTAATCATTGCTGCATGAGGGCCCAAAAAAGGACCTGAAACGGAAGGAACATCAAGGAGTGGGGCTTCAAAAAGCCATTCTAGTTTTTCAAGTTCATCAGTAGAAAAGGGCGTTTTGCTGTCAACCACAAAAACCTTGTCGTTTTCCGCTCCAAAAAAGTGGATCATAGAATAAAAATTAAAACACAAAAATAAATTTTTAACAGCAGAATCTTCCCCTTGTAGGCAATACAATGCAGGAAGTTATCTTCTGTTTATTCACAAGCAGGCCAAGAACACATGCTAGGCAGGAATGGAATTGCGGTAGAGGTAAATTATGCCTGCCAGTAAGCTTAAATTTTTGAAGACATATTGCTCCAACAGAGTGAGTTGGAAAGGGATGTTTCCAAAGAGTTGTTCGGGAAATAAAAACAAAGTTGAAAGGGAAAAAAGGAGATGAATTAGGACACTAATTATTGGCTAGAAACGGCTTTTTTTCTCAGTCGTGCCATATAGAATCCGTCAAATCTGGTTTGATGCACCATTAGCAAACATTCTTTTTCCAATGCAAATGCTTGTCCATTAGAGGATGCCAGGAAAGATTTAATTTGATCTTGATTTTCTTCCTTTAATAGCGAACAAGTGGCATAAACTAAGCTGCCATTGGGTTTCACAAATTGGGCTTTTTCTTGGAGTAGGTTGGCTTGCAGTTGGGAGAGTTGCGTCACTTTTTTGGGATTGAGTAACCACTTGGTTTCGGGACTTCTTCTAATCACTCCGCTGCCGCTGCAAGGGGCGTCAATGAGCACCACATCGGTGTTGTTGAGCCAAGATTCTGGCAAGGCATCTGCTGCTGCAACTTGAATATTTTTGATCCCGTTGCGGTTTGCTCGCATCACTAGTTGGTCCAATTTATGAGCTCTAATATCGGAAGCAAGAAGCTGGCCTTGGTTTTTCATTAGGGTAGCCAAATGAAGACTTTTGCCTCCGGCTCCGCAACAAGCATCTAAAACTTTTTGCCCCGGAAGCACTTCACAGAAGGCAGTCACTTTTTGGGAATTGGCATCTTGAATTTCAAAATGCCCTTCTTTGAACAAAGCTAACGGCTCAAGTTTTTGTGTTTTAGCTACCACCAACGCATCCGGATAATTTTCAATTTGATGGGTCACAATGTTGTGGTCTTCTAGCAAAGCCTGTTGTAGTTTTTCTAGTGTTGTTTTAAGACTATTAATCCGAATGGTGAGTGTGGACGTTTGATTGAGAGCCTCCATTTCAAGTTGCCATTCTTGTTCGCCATAGGTTTGAGACCCCAATTTAGTCATCCACTCGGGAAAGCTATGACATAAAGTTGGAACGGCTTTAGATTTTTCAAAAAGCGCCAAAATAGTTTCTGCTCTTAAGTTTTGAACTTCTTCCCATGGGGGGAGTTCTCCATTTTTTAGAACACTCCAAACTCCAATGAGGTGCCAATAATAGTAAGGGTTATCTGGGTTAGTGGAAGCGCTATAGGCATAGCGATCTTTCCATCTCAATAGATCAAACAGCATTTCGCCCACTGTTTTTCGATCTCGAGAACCCCATTGGCGATGTTTTTTGTAGAGTTGAGGCAACACTACACGAGCCGGTTGTTGTTCTTCTAAAATGCGCTGCAATCCCAAGAGGACACCTTGGGCCATGTTTTTATGAAGTTTCAAAGCGATACCGAATGCCTTTATTGGGGTGAAGTTTTCTCTTCTTGTTTTTTTGTATTGCCTTGTCCTCTTCGAAACATTTCTCGACTAAATTCTTCGGAAGCATTGATGATTTCTAGGGCTTTATGAGGAGAAAGTTGTTTCATTAAGGCTTGATTTCGATTTTTGATGACCTTAACTTTTTCACTCTCCAGTTGGTCTAGCAATTCTATTTTAGCTTTAATTTCTGCTGCCGCTAAAGAAGCGCTGTTTTCTTTTAATTCCTTAATAATCTCTCTTTTTCTTCTAAAGAGATCCTTGTATAGGGTATCTTCTGTTGGGCCAAAAATTTCCCAAAAAATGCTTTCTTCAGCAGCATTTAAATTGCTGTTCTCAACTATAAAAGTCATTTTATGTGCCTTGATCCGCTCAAAGCTTCGTCCTTTTTTTTGGGCAGAAAGACTGAGGGTAGTCAAAGCAAAAAGGAGCAAGGTTAGATTAATTTGAGCTATTTTCATAGGTGTTGGTTTCGTTTAAATCTAAAGCATAATCTATAAAGTCAAAATTAACCCCTTCTGTGGAAAAGTTCACATAGGAGAGGTCGGTTTCAATAAAAGTAGCCATTTCGTAAGTGTTCATTTCTTCTAAGACTACCCACTCAATGGCATCGTTGGCTATAGCTTCTTCGCTATCAGTTTGTGTCCAAAAGAATCCCATCACTAAAACCAAAAATATAGCTGCCATAGTGTAGAGAGATGCATATTCTTCTTTAACTGTTCTCTTGTTCACGTTTTGTGTAATCTTTTCTTCAAGGGTCTCAAAATAGAGTGGGGGCACCCGGAAGGGGGATTGCGATTTTGCAATTGGCTTTTTTAGTAGCGATGCTTCCAATTCTTCAAAATAGTTGGAAGGTACTTTGAAAGGATTTGATTTATTCGGTTTCATCACTGAGTTGTTTTTTTATCTTTTGAGTAGCATGATGGTAGGAAGCTTTTAGCGCTCCTACCGAGGTATCTAAAATTTCTGAAATAGCTTCATATTTAAGATCATCAAAATATTTCATATTAAAAATCAAGCGCTGTTTTTCGGGCAAACTCGCTATGGCTTTTTGAAGTTTTAAACTAGCTCTATCACCATCAAAATAGGTGTCAGCCACCAACCCTGCCGCTTTTGCTTCAATCCAACTACTGTTGGAGAGCCCCAATTTAGAGGCCTTTTTTTGAATGAAATTCAACGATTCATTGGTGGCAATGCGATACATCCACGTGTAAATTTTACTTTGGCCTTGAAAAGAATTAATATTCATATAAATCTTAATAAAGGTGTTTTGTATCACATCATTTGCATCATCGTGATCGAGCACAATTTTCCGAATATGCCAATACAATCGCTCTTTATAGGTTGCTACAAGACGTTGAAAAGCCAGTTCTTGGGTTTCCGGATCTTGTAGGGATCGAATCAATTGCGATTGTTCTGTCTCCAAATTTTTTATCTTTTTGACTTGAATTTAATAAAAAGGTTTAATTCCTACTTTTAAGATTGTAGTGAAACGAGTTTTTTATAGCGTAAATTTTTCTGCATCAATTCTTGGTGTGATCCTATTTCAACCAATTGTCCTTCTTCTATCACTCCAATTTGAGAGGCTTTCTTAATGGTGGAAAGTCGGTGGGCAATGATGAGCACGGTTCTATTGGCCATGAGTTTTTCTAAGGCCTGTTGCACCAGTTGTTCTGAAACAGAGTCTAATGAGGCGGTAGCTTCATCTAGAATTAAAATTTGTGGGTTTTTTAGCAAGGCACGGGCAATAGATAGCCGTTGTTTTTGTCCTCCTGAGAGTTTATTTCCATTGTCGCCAATCACGGTATTATAGCCTTGGGGTAGCTTTTCAATAAACTCATGTGCATGGGCGGCTTTAGCTGCTTCAATCAGTTCCTCTTGTGTGGCCTTTGGATTGCCAAGCAATAAATTTTGAGTGATCGTGTCATTGAATAAAATAATTTCTTGCGTTACAACGCTCATCATTTGGTAGAGAGATTCTTTTTTAATTTTAGGGAGGGGAACATCATCAAGGGTAATGACGCCCGAATGCACATCATAAAAACGACAAAGCAAATTGGCAATGGTAGATTTTCCTCCGCCAGAAGGCCCCACTAGGGCTAGTGTTTTTCCTTTGTCCAACTCAAAAGAGAGTTTGTTGAGGACTTGGTTTTGATCATAGCCAAAAGAAACCTCGCTAAATGTAATGGCTTTATTAAATTGATTTTTGACAACCGCATCCGGACTTTCTTTAACCGTATTTTCAGCCGTGAGAATGGCTAAAATCCGTTGCGCAGCAGCATTGCCCTTTTGAATGCTGTAGCCCGCTTTACTGATTGCCTTAGCAGGGGTGAGTATGTTATAAGCCAAACCCATATAAACAATAAATTCAGGCCCTGTTAAACTGTTTTCTAGTAGCACCATTCGCCCTCCAAACCACAACAAAATCCCGATGACACAAATGCCTAAAAATTCACTAGCAGGGGCCGCTAGATTCACTCTATTGAGCAACTTATTTGAAAGGCTAAAAAAGCGTTGCGTGGTCTGTTCAAAAAGGGTTTTAAAATGATTTCCGGCCGCAAAGGTTTTGATAATTTTTTGTCCGTTCACGGTTTCTTCCATCACATTTAAAAAATGACCCTGTTCTTCTTGTACTTTAAGAGCGTGTTTTTTTAGTTTTTTGCCTAAAAGCGAAATAACGATACCGGAAATAGGAATGAAGAACAACACAAAAAGGGTGAGCTTAACGCTAAAGGAAAGCATAAAGCCCAAGGTGAATACTATGGTGAGGGGCTCTCGCACCAACAATTCTAACACCGATAGGAAAGAAGTTTGTATTTCGGTGACGTCAGTGGTCATGCGGGCCATGAGGTCTCCTTTTCGTTTTTCTGAAAAATAGCCAACAGGCAATTCAATTATTTTTTGGTACAGGGCATTGCGCAAATCTCTTAAAATTCCATTTCTAAAGTAGGTGATAAAAAACAAAGCGAAGTAGTTGGCTAGGTTTTTCAAGAAAAACAGAAGTAGAACCAAGCCAATGACTAGCCAAAGGGTATGTTCCACGTTTTCTGCTAGGCGCTGGGTGAGAAAATAGTTCATACTGTCTTTCAAAAACTGTTCTAAAGAAGCGAGACCTTGATAGGTGGGTGCCTCTAGGGTAGTTTGGGTTGTTTTAAATAGAACATTTAGCATGGGGATGAGCGAAACAAAAGCCAAGGCACTAAACAGGGCATAGAAAATATTACATACAATGTTGAGCATTGCATAGCCTTTGTAGGCCAAGCCATAGCGCATGATGGTTCTAAAATCACGCATCATAGCGACTAAAATATTTTGTTAATACTTCAATTTTTTCTTGAAGAACAGCTTGTTGTTCTGCATAGGTTTTAGAAGGATCAAAAGTCTCATTCACACTAAAATAAAACTTGATTTTAGGTTCGGTGCCGCTAGGTCGAAGTGCAATTCGAGAGTGTTCTTTTAGGTTGAAAATGAGCACATCGGCTTGTGGCAGCAAAAGGGGAGTAGTCTCTCCTGAACGAATTAGGGTCTTTTGTTGACGTTGATAGTCTTCTATAGACACTACCTCAATGCCTTCAATGGTTTTTGGCGGGTTGTTTCGATAGTGGGTCATCATTTGATGAATTTCTTGAGCGCCTTTTTGTCCTTCTTTGGTAAGGGCCACTAACTTTTCATGATAGAGACCATATTTTTGATAGCATGCCATGAGTAATTGCCAGAAACTTTTTCCTTGTGATTTAGCTTCAAAGCCAATTTCACAGGCTAAAAGCGAGGCTGATATGGCGTCTTTATCACGCACTTGAGTGCCTACCAAATAGCCAAAACTTTCTTCTCCACCGCCTACAAATTCTAATTCGGGGTGTTTCTCAATTAGGGCTGCAATCCACTTAAACCCCGTTAGGCAGCTTTTATAGTGCACGCCATAGTGTTGTGAAATTTTTTCAATTAGCGGACTTGAAACAATGGTACTGGCAACAAATTGATTGGAATGAAGTGTACCTTTTTGTTGTTGTTTTTGGAGTAAAAATTCAGTCATCACAGCCATGGTTTGATTGCCGTTGAGCAATTGCCACTTTCCTGCATCGTCGGTAACAGCAATGCCTAGTCGGTCTGCGTCCGGATCGGTTCCAATAACCATGTCGGCTCCTTTTTCATGGGCTATTTTAAGGGCCTCTGTTAGCGCTTCGGGTTCTTCTGGATTAGGGGATTGAACCGTTGGAAAATTCCCATCAGGTTCGGCTTGTGATGCCACTATATGGAGTTGGTCATAGCCTGCTTTTTGGAGCACTTCCGGCAAGGCTTTGATGGCTGTGCCATGAAGAGAGGTGAATACCAATTGAAAATTTTTTTGTTGAAGCGCACTAAAATTGGCTGCTTCTAAAACCACTTGATGGTAGGCTGCATCTACTTTGGCATCAATAAGTCTTAATTTCTCCTTTTGTCCGCCAAAGCGAATATCCCGAAATTGAGTCTTGTTAATGTGAGCAATAATTTCACCTTGTTCAGGTGGAATTAATTGTCCCCCGTCTTTAGAATAGACCTTGTAGCCATTGTATTTTGGCGGGTTGTGAGAGGCTGTTAACACAATGCCACAATGGGCGTTTAGATGGCGGACGGCAAAAGATAGTTCAGGAGTTGGTCTTAAATCCGAAAAAAGATAACAATATATGTCGTTCGCGCAAATGATATCAGCTACTGTTTGGGCCAGTTTTTTACTGTTGTTGCGACAATCATAGGCCACCACGACAGCAATTTTTTCACCGGCATACCGTTGGCGTAAATAATTGCAAAGGCCTTGGGTATTTTTACCTAAGGTATAGGCATTGATGCGGTTGGTGCCCACTCCCATTACACCTCTCATACCTCCGGTTCCAAAAGATAAATCTTGATAAAAGGCGTCTTCTAATTGAGTGGGGTCGTTTTGGAGGGCTCTAACGGCATTTTGGGTTTCTTGATCAAAAGGAGGCTGTAGCCATTCCTCAATCTTTTTTTCCATCATGAGCATGAGTTTTTTGGGTAATCATATATCTAGGCCCCTGGTTGTTTTGCCGTAAGATGAGTTCTCCAAGAAATCCGGCTATAAACAACTGACTGCCTAAGATGACAAAAGTGAGTGCAATATAAAATTCGGGACGTTGGGTGATGAGCCTCCCTCGAATGTCAAAAAACAATTTATCAATCCCTAAATAGAGCGTAAACAGAAAACCTCCTAAGAGCATGAAACTTCCCCATAGACCAAAAAAGTGCATGGGTCTTTTACCAAAAGCGTTTAAAAACCAAAGGGTTATTAAGTCAAGAAAGCCTCTAAAAAATCGTTCGGAGCCAAATTTTGTTTTGCCAAATTTTCTGGCTTGGTGTTGCACCACTTGTTCCCCTATTTTAGAAAATCCATGTTGCGTAGCTAAAACAGGAATATAGCGATGCATATCACCTCGTAGATCAATGCTTTTTACCACAGCACTGCGGTAAAGCTTTATGCCACAATTAAAATCGTGAAGGTAAATTTTAGAAACCCTACGAGCTGCCCAATTGAATATTTTTGAAGGAATATTTTTAAATAAAACCGAATCGTGGCGCACTTTTTTCCAACCAGAGATGAGGTCTAGTTGTTCTTCTTTAAGCCGTGCCATCATCTGAGGGAGTTCTTCGGGAGAATCCTGTAGGTCTGCATCTAAGGTAGCCACATAAGTTCCCTGAGCAGCCTCAAAACCGGCATGGAGGGCCTGCGATTTACCGTAGTTTCGAGCAAAAGAAATTCCCTTAATTTGAGGATGGGCTTGTGCTAAAGCACCTATCACTTCCCAAGAATCATCGGTGCTACCATCGTCTACATAAATAACCTCATAGGCATAGTCTTCTTTTGCTAATGCCCTCTGAATCCACTCGTTTAATTCACGGAGTGAGGCAGCTTCATTGAGCAGAGGTATGACAATAGAAAGAGTTATTTTATTTTGCATCTAGTGCAAAACTAAGCATTTTGCTTACTCGGGTCTAGATTTTTTAATGATTAAGCCTCCAATGAGAGAAAATACAAAGCCAATAAACAAAGAGAATACAAGACCAATTGCTACCATCATCCAAGGACTAGTAAATTTTCGTTGCATGCTTTCAATTTGATCCAAAGTCTCGGCGGGTAATTCAGGTTGCTCCATTCTGATTTTTTCCATTTGGAAATCAATGGTTTTTTGGATGGTATCGGGATCCAATACGGTCACTAAAATTAATTGGTAAGTAACTGCAATAATACCGGCAATCAAGGCAATGCCTAGGCCTGTTTTTAAAGCTTGTGCGAGACTAATATAGCCTCCATTTGCTTTTTTAAACGCTACAAGTCCAAGGATAATCAAAATGAGATTAATGGCAAGACTCACAATGCCAATTTTTTGGTCTTGTTGATAATGCATTTCAAGCATGAAGATCATGACACCAAAAACAACTGAAATCAGACCTAAAAGAAGGCCATAACGAAGAGCATAAGTACTGGTTTTTAAAGGGGAATTTTCCATTTTTAAGGGGATTTAAGGTTTCTTGTCTGTAAATGAATTAAAAAAATTGATTAAAAAAAAAGTTTTTTTGAAAAAAAGCCTAGATTTGCAATCCGAAAAAAGAATAAAAAATGAAAACAGGCATACACCCAGAAAATTATCGCTTGGTTGTTTTTAAAGACATGTCCAACGACGACGTGTTCATTACCAAATCAGCTGCCACTACCAATGACACTATTGAAGTGGAAGGGGTTGAATATCCCTTGGTTAAATTGGAAATTTCTAGAACTTCACATCCTTATTATACTGGAAAAACCAAATTGGTTGATACGGCCGGTAGAATTGATAAGTTCAAAAACAAATATGCCAAATTCAAAAAATAAGGAAACTGTTTTTTCAGTAATAAGCCACTCCTAGTTCGGAGTGGTTTTTTTTTGTGCTCTTTTGAGGTCTAATACGTTAATGGGATTGAGGGGTATGCCGGTGATGTTTTTTTGGGTAAACCGAACCACTTCATCATAATAAAGGGGCATCAAAGGAAAACTTGAAAGGGCAAGGCTATCCATTTTTTGATAGCGTTCAACGCGCATTGGTTCTGCAAGGGTTTGAACAGCTTGTTCATAGAGGGCATCAAATTGTGCGTTGGCATAGTGGGTATAGTTGGGTCCGTTAGGAGAAAAATTCTTGCTATAAAATAATGAGAGGTAGTTTTCCGCATCGGGATAGTCGGCAATCCAGCTAGCTCTGAAAAGTTCCAATTGACCCTTCGATTTGGCCTGTCTCAATGTTGCTGTTGGCATAATGTCTATTTGTATGCTAAGGCCAATTTTTTCAAGTTCACTTTGAAGAAATTCACACAAATCAACATAATTGGCATCGGTGGCAATTCGAATGGGAGAAGGGTCTCCATATTCTTCTTTATGAGCAGCCACAAGGGCTCTGGCTTTTACTGGATCATAGACAAAGTCAGTTTGCGAACTTCCGGCCAGTCCTTTGGGAATAAATCCTTTTTTGGCGGGTGTGCCTATATTGTTTCTTAAATAGGCAATCATACTAGCTCGGTTGAAACCAATGTTTAGAGCTTCTCTAATTCGTATGTCTTCAATGGGGGTGTTTTTGGCCTCTAAATTAAAGCCAATATATTCTGTGTTTAGATAAGGTCCTTTTTGCATCACAAATTGAGATTCATATTTTGGTCTCAGGTTGCCTTGGGGATTGAGGAGTTGGTCTTTGTAGGTGGCATCTATAGAATTGATAAAATCGAGTTTGCCTTGCAAAAACAACATAAACTCACTCTGAATATCGGGAATGAACTGAATGGCAATGGCCTCTATATAGGGTAGCTTTTGCCCCTTGCTATCTTGTTCAAAATAGTTAGGATTGCGACGTAAAACCAATTTTACATTTTCTTCCCATCGTTTAAAATAAAAGGGTCCTGTTCCAATAGGATTTTTTCTAAAGTCTTCAAGAGAGGCAGCTTCTTGGGGCACAACAGCACAATAGCGCATGCTGAGCAGGCCAAGAAATGCAGGGAAAGGATTTTTTAATTCGATTTGAAAAACACTATCGTTGAGGGCTTCATAGTGTGCCACTTGTTGCATGACCCATCTCCCGGGGGAGGCCAGTTGAGGGTCTAGCAGTCGATCAAAACTATAGACAAAATCTTGCGCCACCACCTTACGTGTTTTTTGACGGCCAAAATGAGGTGAGGGATGAAAATAAACATCGTCTCTCAACACAAAAGTATAAGTTGTGCCCTCCTTATTTAAACTCCAATGTTTAGCAATTTCAGGCTGTATGCTTAAGGTGCTGTCCAGTTGCACCAAACCATTAAAAAGTTGGTTGATGGGCCAAATGTTTTGGGGGTTTCGGGCAAAAGCGGGGTCAAGGGAAGTAACATTTCGATATTCGTTATAACGAAAAACGCTATTCGAATCAATTTCGGGGGGATGAGCGCAATACTGAAAAAGCAATGCCCAACTCAAACCCAAGGTCAAAAACCAATACTTTTGTGGCATTTGCTATTGTTGGTATATTTGCCAAAAATAGTCAAACTAGATTAGACGCTGTGCATGCAAGAAAATGAGACCTATCAAAATCAACAAAAACCAACGGTAGCTTTTCATACCTTGGGCTGTAAGCTCAATTTTTCTGAAACAGCAACAATAGCCCGTGGGTTTGAATCGGCTGCCTACGAGCGTGTTCCGTTTGAAAGCAAGGCAGATGTTTATGTGATTAATACTTGCTCAGTTACCGAAAATGCAGACAAACGTCTTAAGGGTTTAGTGCAAAAAGCATTGGGCTTCAATCCAGAGGGCTATGTGGCTGCCATAGGTTGTTACGCACAATTGCAACCCAAAGAGATTGCCCAACTTGACGGTGTAGATTTGGTGTTGGGCGCTAAAGAGAAGTTTAAATTGGTAGAATATATCACCGATTTAAGCAAAACAAAAGAGGGACGAGTTCACGCTTGTGAAATTGAGGCTACCAAGCGTTTTGAAAGTAGCTATTCCATAGGCGAAAGAACCCGGGCCTTTTTAAAGGTACAAGATGGATGCGATTATAAATGCACCTACTGCACCATTCCAAAAGCAAGAGGTGTTTCGAGAAGTGATACCGTAGACCATATCTTGCAAAACGCCAAAGCTATAACGGATCAAGGTATTAAAGAAATTGTCTTGACGGGCGTTAATATTGGTGACTTTGGTAAAGGTGAATTTGGCAATAAAAAACACGAACATACTTTTTTTGAATTAATTGAGGCTTTGGAGCTTAAAACAGCAGCAAAACGCTTGAGAATTTCTTCTATTGAACCCAATTTATTGGCCGATTCTGTCATCAAATTTGTGGCCAACAGCAAACGTTTTGTGCCTCATTTTCATATTCCGCTGCAAAGCGGTAGTGATGTATTGCTCAAAAGCATGAAAAGACGTTATTTGACGGCTTTATATTCTCAAAAGATTACCCAAATCAAAAGCCAAATGCCAAACGCCTGTATTGGCGTAGATGTGATTGTGGGTTATCCCGGCGAAACGGATGAGGAGTTTTTAAAAACCTATACCTATTTAACAGAATTGCCCATTTCCTATTTGCACGTTTTCACCTATTCTGAACGACCGGGAACCGAAGCAATAGAAATGGAGGGGCGTATTTCTCCAGCAGTCCGAAACAAGCGCAGCAAAATGCTTCGAATTTTGTCGGTAAAAAAAAGACATGCCTTTTATGAAACTCAATTGGGAACCACGCAGTCGGTTTTATTTGAAGAACGTGCCAAAGACGGCTATATGTTTGGTTTCACACCTAACTATGTGAAAGTAAAAGCAACATGGAATCCGGAATGGGTAAATCAAGAAATCGTAATGGAACTCAATTCAATTCATGCAGATGGAACCGTATTGGGAACCGTTAAGAAAGAGGAGCTTAAAGTTTAATGCCAACTGGCAAAAGCGATTTGTAACTACGATTTTTTCTCACAAACCCAGCAATCTTAGGAGAGGTAGGAACAACTTTTAAATTTTTTTCTGCGATGAATTCTAAAGCTTTCTTAATAAATGCTTCCTCAAACTCGGGAGAATTAATTTCTTTGGGAATGGCTAACTTGGTCAGAAAAATTTTACGTTCTTGTTCGGAATATTCGATTCGGGCTAGAGCGTTGTTATGTTTTAATTCAAATTGTCTTAAAAACTCGTTGTTCACCAAGGTTAAATTCTCCATGCTTACAAAAGATTTATTTTTGTCTGAAATTAAAAGTCGGATTGCAAAGGTAAACAAAATATAGGTATAACGAACAGTTAATTTAAAGATGTTACCCGTTTCAGTTTATTGTATGCCAGGAATGGCGGCAAGTCCTAAAATTTTTGAATTTTTAGACTTGCCAAGTCCCTACGTTGTTAAAACCCTACATTGGATTCCGCCTAAGCCCCGAGAATCTATAGCGGCTTATGCCAAACGAATGTGTGCCTTTATAACGACAGAAAATCCAATTTTATTAGGGGTTTCCTTTGGTGGGGTGCTAGTGCAGGAAATGGCTAAAATCATTTCTACTCAAAAAGTAGTTATAGTGTCTAGCATCAAATCTAATCAAGAATTGCCTCTGCCCATGAAAATGGCCAATCGAACCCAAATTCATAAGCTTTTACCTTTGCAGTGGATAGAAAATTTAGATACCTTGGCTTTATTTGCTTTTGGTCCAAGGCTTAAAAAACGCATTAGTTTATATCAAAAATATCTTTCTGAGCGAGATCCGAATTATTTGCGGTGGGCTATAGATGCGCTTGTTTATTGGGGGCAAAAAGAGCCTACAGAAGCAGTGTTGCATATCCATGGGCATGGAGACTTGGTTTTTCCCGCTAAAAATTTGGCTGATCCGGTGCACTTCATTTCGGGTGGGCATGCCATTATATTGACCCAAGCTACTTGGTTCAACACGCATTTGCCAAAACTGTTAGGTGAAAAAAAGTAATTTTTTTACCTTTTCAGAAATTTTAGTCTATGTGCTTTTTCCATAATTCTCTCAAAAGAATATTTTTCTTATTTCTGTTGGGGGTTTCTCCATTTTCTTTCGCTTTTCAACTCATGATCAATGAAGAAGAAATGCCCACCTTGGTCAATGATTCTTTAATACAATCCCATAAAATCTATGCCCTTCCTATTCCAAATACACTAAATTTTTGTGGAGAGCAAGTGCCTTTGCAGGAGGATGACGTCAAAGAACGCCTAGATCGTGAGTTGTTAGTGAATACCTATTGGCAGTCAAACATGATGTTATTAATCAAAAGAGCACACAAACATTTTCCTGTCATTGAAAAAATTTTAGCTGAAGAAGGCATACCCGATGATTTTAAATATTTGGCCGTTATTGAAAGCAGTTTGCTCAATGTAATTTCAAGCAAAGGAGCAAAAGGATTTTGGCAAATGATGCACGGCACTGCTAAGGAATATGGTTTAGAAGTAAACAGCAACGTGGATGAACGTTATCACCTTGAAAAATCGACTCGAGCGGCTTGCGGCTATTTGCGTAAAGCTAAAGAACGCTTTGGCTCCTGGACCCTTGCCGCAGCTTCATATAATAGAGGCATGTATGGCATTGACCGCGAATTGAATCGCCAACAAGTAGATAATTATTATGATTTACTTTTAAATTCTGAAACTAGACGTTATATCTTTCGAATATTGGCCGTGAAGCAAATCATGTCAAATCCTAGACTGTATGGCTTTATTTATAATAAAAAAGACCTCTATACTATGCCTGAAGTTCGAAAAGTGGGGGTTGATTCGGCTATTACAAACATTGCTAGTTTTTCTAAAAAGATGGATATTAATTACAAAATCCTAAAACTTCACAATCCTTGGTTGTTAGAAAATCACTTAAACAATAAATCAAGAAAATATTACGAGATTGCTATTCCCGTTAAGCCATAGCCTTAGATTTTTTTCATCTGCTGCTGCATGAGCTTCATTTGCCCGGTCAGCATGCCATGCTTATCGAGTTTTTTAGCCTCTTGAAGTAGTTGTTGCGCTTCTCTTTTACGTCTTTTTTGCATTAAGATGCCAGCCAAACTCATTTTGGCCATCGCTTGGTCGTGTTTCATAGACAAGCCCAATTGCAAGGCTTTTTTAAAATATTTTTCGGCTTGGGTGAGGTTTTTCTGAGACTCTAAAATGCCTAACATATAGTTGTAATAGCCTTGTTGTTTTTGCACTAAGCTACTGGTTGGATTGGAAATTCTGCTCAACCATTTTCCGGTACCTTCAAAATCTTGTTTGCGCAAACGCAAGAAGGCTAAAAAAATAAGTTCGTTTTTAAAATAGAGCAAAATAAAAATACCGGTTAGCAAAAGCATTAAGATGCCATTGCCAATATAATTGTCATAAAATAAATAAGAAGCATAACCCAAACTAAGGGCGGCCAAGATCAATTTGATGTTTTTAGAAAACATTGTTTAAGATTTTTGCCAAAGATAGAAAAAACAAAAGCTAAATGTTCAAATTTGGATTTGGTGAAGCAAAAACTTATCGTATATTTGCCCGACTTTAAAAAGTCCTATTCTTGTAAGCTATTATGAAAAGAACATTTCAACCCTCGAGAAGAAAACGAAGAAACAAGCACGGTTTCCGTGAACGCATGGCTTCTGCCAATGGCCGAAAGGTTTTGGCTGCTAGAAGAACTAAAGGTAGAAAAAAACTTTCTGTATCATCTGAGCCGCGCCACAAAAAATAAATGAACATACCCTCAAACATAAAGGTGTTATTTTTTCAAAATAGCACCTTTTTTTTATATTCACAATCTATATTATTTGATTATGCCGAAAGTTGATTCCATTAAAAGTATTTTAATTATTGGTTCAGGGCCCATTGTGATTGGACAAGCCTGTGAGTTTGATTATTCTGGTTCTCAAGCACTACGTTCTCTGCGTGAAGACGGAATTGAAACCATTTTAATTAATTCCAATCCAGCCACTATCATGACCGACCCCTCCATGGCAGATCATGTTTATTTAAAACCACTAACCACCAAATCAATTGTTGAAATACTAAAAAAACACAAAGTAGATGCTGTTCTCCCAACCATGGGAGGTCAAACCGCTTTGAACCTCTGTATTGAAGCTGATGATAAGGGCATTTGGAAAGACTTTGGTGTGGAAATCATAGGCGTAGATATTGATGCCATCCAAATTACAGAAGACCGAGAAAAGTTTAAAAGGTTAATGGGTGATATTTCCATTCCTGTTGCCCCGGCAGATACGGCCACTTCATTTTTGAAAGGAAAAGAAATTGCCCAAAAATTTGGTTTTCCTCTTGTTATTCGTCCTTCATTTACTTTGGGCGGAACGGGTGCTTCTTTTGTGCATGAGGCCCAAGACTTTGATGCTTTGCTCACCCGGGGATTAGAAGCGTCCCCTATTCATGAGGTGTTAATAGACAAAGCCCTAGTAGGGTGGAAAGAATATGAATTGGAGTTGTTACGGGATAAAAATGACAACGTAGTCATTATTTGTACCATAGAAAATATGGATCCTATGGGTATTCACACAGGAGATTCCATCACAGTGGCTCCTGCCATGACCCTATCTGATAAAACTTTTCAGCGGATGCGTGACATGGCCATAAAAATGATGCGCAGCATTGGTGATTTTGCCGGAGGGTGTAATGTGCAATTTGCCGTGAGCCCAGACGAAAAGGAAGATATTATTGCTATTGAAATCAATCCGAGAGTTTCTCGATCTTCTGCATTGGCCTCTAAGGCTACAGGCTATCCCATTGCTAAAATTGCAGCTAAGTTAGCCATTGGCTACACCCTAGATGAATTGAATAACCAAATTACAAAATCTACTTCGGCCCTTTTTGAGCCAACATTAGACTATGTGATTGTCAAAATTCCTCGTTGGAATTTCGACAAGTTTGAAGGTTCTGACCGCACTTTGGGACTTCAAATGAAATCGGTAGGAGAGGTTATGGGCATTGGCCGTTCTTTCCAAGAAGCCTTGCACAAAGCCACACAATCTTTAGAGGTGAAACGCAATGGATTAGGAGCAGACGGAAAAGGCTATACAGATTATGATTTGATTCTTAAAAAATTAGCAAAAGCAAGTTGGGATCGAGTTTTTGTTCTTTATGATGCCATTAGTTTAGGTATTCCCCTCAACCGCATACATGAAATTACAAAAATTGACCTCTGGTTTTTAAAACAATATGAAGAATTATTCTTGTTAGAAAAAGCCATTTCTGAGCATACCCTAGACAGCTTGCCAGAAGAATTGATGTTAGAGGCCAAACAAAAGGGATTTGCAGACAGACAAGTGGCTCACATGCTAGGCTGTGTAGAGAGTGAAGTCTATGCCCTGCGAAATAAAATGGGTATTGAACGAGTTTACAAGTTAGTAGACACCTGTGCGGCCGAATTTGAAGCGTTAACACCCTATTACTATTCCACTTTTGAAGCTAAAATGCAATTACCCGGTCAAGAGCCCATAAGTGAAAATGAAAGTAAGGTAACCGATAAAAAGAAGATTGTGGTCTTAGGGTCTGGTCCTAACCGGATTGGCCAAGGAATAGAATTTGACTATTGTTGCGTGCATGGAGTACTGGCTTCAAGAGAATGTGGTTATGAAACCATTATGATTAATTGTAATCCAGAAACCGTTTCCACCGATTTCGATACCGCCGACAAGCTCTATTTTGAACCCGTTTTTTGGGAACATATATACGATATAATTCAGCATGAAAAACCTGAGGGCGTTATTGTGCAATTAGGAGGGCAAACGGCTCTGAAACTTGCCGAAAAATTAGACCGCTACGGCATAAAAATCATAGGCACTAGTTTTCAATCGCTTGATTTGGCTGAAGACCGTGGTAGTTTTTCTACCCTGCTTAAAAATAATGACATTCCCTATCCCGAATTTGGTGTGGCGCAAACTGCTGACGAAGCCCTTGCCTTGGCCGACCAATTGGACTTTCCCATTTTAGTGCGCCCTTCTTATGTGTTAGGAGGTCAGGGGATGAAAATTGTGATTAATAAAGAGGATTTAGAGGCTCATGTGGTGGACTTACTCCAAAAAATTCCGAATAATAAATTGCTTCTTGATCACTATTTGGATGGGGCCATTGAAGCGGAAGCCGATGCCATTTGCGACGGTGAAAACGTATACATTATTGGCATCATGGAACATATTGAACCTTGTGGAATTCACTCTGGTGATTCTAATGCCACGCTCCCAGTCTTCAACATAGGTGAATTTGTGTTGCAACAAATTAAAGACCACACTAAGAAAATAGCTTTGGCTCTTAATACTGTGGGTCTAATCAATATCCAATATGCAGTTAAAGATGATAAGGTCTACGTCATTGAAGCCAACCCAAGAGCTTCGAGAACCGTTCCTTTTATCGCAAAAGCCTATAAGGAGCCCTATGTGAACTATGCCACCAAGGTGATGTTAGGTGAAAATAAAGTGACCGACTTTGATTTTAATCCCAAATTAGAAGGCTATGCCATTAAGCAACCCGTCTTTTCATTTAGCAAATTTCCCAATGTGAATAAACAATTGGGGCCCGAAATGAAAAGTACTGGGGAGAGTATTCTTTTCATCGATAGTTTGAAAGAAGATGAGTTTTATGATTTATACGCCAGACGAAAGATGTATTTAACCAAATAATTTTTTATTTTTAAAGTAAACTTTGTTGCTATGGAACGCTATAATAGATTGACGATGATGGGAGTAATGGGAATAATAGTTCTCGCTGTAGTAACTCGTTTAATACCCCATCCCCCCAATTTTGCCCCTATAACAGGGATTGCATTATTTTCAGGAACTTATTTTGCCAACAAACGTTGGGCGCTTTTACTCCCCCTGCTTTGCCTTTTTATTACCGATGTCTTTTTAGGCTTTCACAGTCTTATGTTGGTGGTCTATGCTTCCTTTTTGCTCATTTCAGCAGCTGCTCAATGGATGCAAAAAGTTCGTTTTATTAGTGTTTTAGGGGCTTCGGTGTTCTTTTTCCTTACCTCTAATTTTGGAGTTTGGTATCTCTACTACCCTCACACTTGGGAAGGATTTATGCAATGCTATACGTTGGCCATTCCTTTTTTTGGAAATACTTTGGCCGGTGATCTTTTCTATACAGCCGCATTGTTTTATAGTGCTGAAAAATTAGTTGGAATTTCTTATCTGTCCTCTAAAGAGTTTGTCTAATTTTGTTCAGAAGGTGCTTCGTGTTGAAGAGAATAGGGAATTTGGTGAAAATCCAAAACTGTACCCGCAACTGTAAAGCCTAACGGTATATCCCTTTTTATTGAATGCTTATACCACTGTCTTTTTTTAAGATGGGAAGGTCAATAAAAAGAGGCCAGTCAGGAGACCTGCCTTCTTAACATTATTTCGCTTCGGGATTAGAGTGAAAATAAAGATATTAGTATGCGAGTTTTTTTTGGCTTCTTGCTGTTACCTATGTTTTTATTCAGCTTTCAGCAAGCCCTGATGGTGCAAGATTCTTTGGCTACACAAACACAACCTCAAGTTTTAGAGGAAGTTGTAGTAACGGATAGTAGATTTCCATTTAAGCAATCCCAAAGTGGCAAAAGGATTAAAAAAATAACGCAAACCACTCTTCGCAATTTTCAAGGGATGGATTTAAGTGACCTCTTGAGTTCCCTTGCAGGAATTGAAATGATTGGTGAAGGAAGTTACCCCGGACAAAACAAAACCCTTTCTCTTAGAGGAGGAAGAAACCGCCAAGTGTTAATTTTGATTGATGGCGTTCGTGTTTCGGATCCGTCGCGCATAGACAATGACTTTAATCTCAATTTTTTACCCCTAGCCAATATAGCCTCTATAGAAATTATGAAAGGAGCATCCAGCACCCTATATGGAAGTGCAGCGGCTACTGGTGTCATTAACATTTCAACCAACCCCTTGCAAAATGGTTTTCACACTAGTATTCAAAGCAGCGTGGGTTCATTGGGGGCACACAATCAAAATAGAAATTCATTAGATCGATTTCAAAACGCGATTGCAATTCAAAACGGTACAGAAAAGTGGGGGTTGTCTTTGCAAGCTGCCCATCTTTATGCCGATGGTATGAGTGCCGTGATTGGGTCAGAGCAAGATCCCTTTTTACGCTATCAGTGGGAAGCTAAAATAAAGCATCAACCCAACTCTCAATTCAATTGGGGCTTTACATTTGGTCATCATAATATTGAGTCTGCTTATGACAATAGTTTTCCCCTTGCTGATGCCGCTTTTGAATTATTTACTAAAATGAATCGTATTCAGCTAAACAGCGATTATAGCTATGGAAAAGGGAGGTTTTCTCTCCGTTCGGGCTATCAAAAAACAAGGCGCAATTTTAAAAGCGATTATCCCTACGAAACGCTTAGTGAAAACAGTACTTTTGATTTGTTTCATACCCGCAATTTTAAAGATAAATTTTACACGGTTATGGGCTTGCAATGGCAACAAAACTATGCTGCTTTTGATGCCTTTCCCACTAGTCAGCAAACCGATTTTTACGCCAATGTGGTCTCGCAATTTTCTACTGCTTTTAGAATCAATTCTGGACTTCGGTGGAACCGACACAGCACCTACAACAATCATTTCACCTATAGTTTCAATCCGTCTCTCTTAGTGGTCCAAAAGAATGAGTTGCAATTAAAAATTATGGGAGCTGCCAGTAGTGCCTTTATTGCTCCTAGTCTCTATCAACTATTTGATCCCTATGCTGGAAATATAGATTTAACACCTGAAGAAAATCAATCGTTTGAAGTGGGCCTTAGTCTTGATGCTCCAAAGTTTTCAGGCGGCTTGCTGTATTTTGGTCGCCTAGAAAATGCTGCCTTGGTATATGATATGCTTTCCTATCGCTATGCCAATGGTCCAGATAATTTGTGGTATGAGGGAATTGAGTTTGATTTTGATGCAGCCCTTTCGGATACAATAAGGTTCGAATTTCAATATCTTTTTACCACCACCGCTACGGGAGATCTCCGTTATTTGCCCAAGCACGCAACCCTATCCCAATTACAATATCAATTTAATTCTACCACCTTTTTCCACTTAAATTGGCAAACCAAAGGAAAGCGTTTGGGCCTAGATAATAAAACTTTGCTTGACGGCTATCAACTCCTAGATTTTCATATTCAGAAACAGCTTCCTACATGGAAAGTTGATACCTCTCTACGGGTCACAAATGTGTTTAATGTTAACTATGTTCAACTGGAGGGCTATGCCACACGGGGTCGAAACTTTATGTTGGTCTTGCGCTATGCACCCTTCTAAAAAGGCAAATGAATTCTTTCGTCTATTAAAAGTTGTCTTTTTTGGGTCAGTGGATCGAGCAATTGAAGTTCATTGTTCCATTCGGCCTTAGGATAAGTGGATTTTGCCGTACCCGAAATTTGGTCTAAAGCAGCTTTTAGAAAAGGTTCTTGCTTATTGCCCAGCGGTTGTAAATTTTTAATATCCTCCTCAATTTCAATATCGGGTTGTAAGCCATTGGCATAATCGGCATTGCCATCTTTGTTCGATACCTTAAAAACAATGGGAAGCATTACATACTTGTGATCAGGATTCTTAGTGCCTTCATTGTCAACATAATCGTAAACGGTAATCGAGCCTACATTTTTGCCGGTAGTGGCTTCGCCAATTTGAATCACTTCAATGTAAGGTTTAAGGCCATTAATGATCAATTCACTAGCAGAGGCAGTTTCTCTCGTACTCAAAATGAATATTCGATTTAAATTCAAACTATTAATAGCCGATCCATCAACTATTTGATCGGTAAACCGATCGATAATACTTTCTGGATTGCGTTCGTTCCAATAGGAATCGAGTTTGGAATTCCATTTTTGTTTGGCAAACACCTCGTCGGTAAATTGGCCCGTGATCATGGAGGCTAAATACACACAATTTTGAACAGATCCCCCTCCGTTATAGCGTAAATCGAGCACCAGTTCTGTTATGCCGGCATTTTGCAAACGGCCAAAGGCATCGTTGAGGCTTTCATTGGCACGGGCTAAAAATTGGTTATACATCAAATATCCCACTTGAGTTCCGTTGACGTCTATCACCAATTCTTCTTGAATAGGGTTACTTTCAAAATTTTCAATTTTGGTGAGGCTAACATTCACTCCGTTCGCCTCCAAACTGCCCTCTACAATGGAGGCCATATTGAGGGTATAGGTCAATTCGTCGCCAAAAAGCAAGGTTCTGTAATTGTCTATGGTAAGGGTAGTGCCGTTTACTCCAACAAAAAAATCACCTCGTTTAATGTTTTTTGAAGCAGCATCAGAATCTTTTAAGATATATTTTACATAGCCTACCAATTCATCACAATTGGCACAGGCGTAGAGCAAAGAAAACTCTAAACCATTGCTCGCTTGGGTTCCATCGAGCACTTGGTTAAATTGGTCGTAGTCATCACTAATCACACTAAAACGATCATCTTCGTGTTTAAGGCTTTCAAAAAAGGCCTTGGGCTCTGGATTGTCATTTATATATTGGGCATAGGTCTGGTCGTTATTGAGCTTACTATCAGCCAAAGCAGGGACACTACTTTGCCAATAATAAAAATAATTCAAGCCTTGCCAAACAAAATCACTCACTTGTAAATCACCTTCTAAACTAATGGCAACGTCATCGGTGTCTTGGTTGGTGCCAGAAGTATCAATCAAGGGCGTTTCTTCTATGGGAGCTTCCTTGGTGCAACCAAAGGCAAACAGGACCGCCAATGATACACAAGCTAGGCCACAAAATCGAACGGTTCTTTTCATATCTTTTTTTAGGGATTTTCAATGTCTAAAAGTATAAAATACTAATTAGTTATCTTTAATTTTAAGCTTTCTTGTTACAAAAAAATGAGTCCCTCGTCTGAATAATATAGTATTAATCTATGCATTTGACCTTGAATGAGTCTTTATTAAATGAATTGCTTCCACTCAAGAACAAGCTATTTCGGGTAGCTAAACGACTTCTGGTTTCTAAAGAAGAAGCTGAAGACGCCACTCAAGAAATTTTGTATCGACTTTGGAATATGGAAGAAGCCCAAAGGGCCAAATTCAACAATTTGGAGGCCTATAGTATCACCATGATCAAGAATTATTGCTTGGATCGCCTAAAGTCAAAACAAGTGCAACAAACGGTTTCTGGTGAGCTTCCTCAAGCTGCCGTACCCGCTTCACTTAGCCAAGCTGTTGAACTTAAAGATGCGCATCAATGGGTAGCTAAAATAATCAATAGTCTCCCCGAAAAGGAGCGTATTATTGTGCAATTAAGAGAAATTGAACAATATAGTTTTAAAGAAATTAGTGCTGTTGTAGAGATGCCCGAAACGAGCGTGCGGGTTTATCTTTCTCGTGCTAGAAAAAAAATTAGAACGGCATTTTTAAAAATAGATAGGTATGGACTTTAAACATATGAGCCATTTATTAGATCGCTATTTTGAGGGAGAAACCACTCGAAAGGAAGAAGATTTGATACGGAATTTTTATCTGAAAAATAAAGCCTTGCCCCCAGATTTGGAACAATACAGGCCTTTATTTTTGTATTATCATCAGGCTAAAAAAGAAGAATTTCCCACCTATAAGCCAAAACGAAAAAGGGTGGCTATTCCGGCAATGGCATTTGGTTTGGTTGTGTTAATTGGAGTGGCATTGACCTTTCAAACACTAAATCCATCGGCCTCTGAAGAAGAATTGAATCAAGCAGCTGCTGAACAAGCGCTAGAAGATTTTAAAACTAATTTTACCTTGCTATCAAAAAACTGGCAAAAGGGCACCACCTCTGTACATTATTTAACCTACTGGGATGAAACAACTAAAGAATTTATAAAAGAATAAAAATGAAAAAAGCGTATTTAATTTTACTGTTTTGTAACACCCTGTTACTTCCGGCTCAATCCATTTTTGATGTCTATGCCAACAACGAAGAAGTATCCTATATTTCCATTAGCCCTAAAATGTTTCAAATGTTGGGTAAAATGAGTGTATCGAGCTCAGACCCTGAGGCTGAAGAGTTTCTCAAAATGGTGCAAAGCATCAAAAATTTTAAGGTCTTAATATCTGGAAATGTTACCATTAGTGATGAAATGATGCAATGGGTAGAAAAGCAGGTTTTTGAAAAACAACTTGATGAACTCATGACAGTTCGCGATGTGGATGCTGACATTCATTTTTATGTGAAGGAAAGTAACCAAGAAGATTTGGTAGAACAATTGATCATGTTTGCCTTCAATAAATCGGGAGCAACTAAGTTGCCCATAGTGAATGGCAAGCAAGTAGAAAGTGTCCTTATGCTTTTGGAAGGTGCTATAGATTTGAATCAAATTTCTAAACTGACCGAAAAAATGGACTTACCCGGTGGTGAACAGTTGAAAAAGGCGGGCAAAAATCAATCGCTTTAAAGCCGAACCTTAAATGCCGGTATAGTTAAAAGGCGAAATTCTTTTGAGTTCTTCCTTTACTGACAAGGAAATTTCTAGGGTTTCAATAAACTCTTCAAAAACAGTTTTTGTAATAGGGCCGTGGGTTCGTGTTAATCCCTTTAGGGTTTCATAGGGGTTGGCATGTCCTTCACGTCTTAAGATGGTTTGAATGGCTTCGGCTACTACTGCCCAATTGGCTTCCAAATCAGCATCAATTTTTTCTTGAAACAAGACCAATTTTTGCAAGCCTTTAACCGTAGATTTTAAACCGATTAGCGTATGCCCAAAAGGCACACCAACGTTTCGTAGCACGGTGCTGTCTGTCAAGTCACGTTGCAATCTAGAAATGGGAAGCTTAGCAGCTAAAAACGAAAACAAAGCATTAGCCATGCCCAAATTTCCCTCCGAATTTTCAAAATCAATCGGGTTCACTTTGTGCGGCATGGCAGAAGATCCCACTTCATTAGGATTGATTTTTTGCTTGAAATAATCCATTGAAATGTACTGCCAAAAATCCCGATTGAGATCAATGATTATCGTATTGATTCGTTTGATATTATCACAAAGAGCCGCAAAGGCATCATAATGTTCAATTTGTGTGGTGGGAAAAGAATGGTGTAAACCAAGATTTTGTTCAACAAACTGTTGTCCAAAAGCTTTCCAGTCCACCGCCGGATAGGCAACAAAATGTGCATTGAAATTGCCCGTAGCGCCACCAAATTTGGCCGCATGAGGCAGTTGTTGCAACAGGTTTAGTTGTTGTTTTATGCGTTCAGTAAACACTTCAATTTCTTTCCCTAATCGAGTAGGGGAGGCCGGTTGCCCATGCGTTCTAGCCAACATGGCAACCTCTTTATGTTGTTCGGCCAAATCTGTTAAAACATCAAGAAGTAATGCTAATTCGGGGAGGTATATTTTTTCGGTTGCTTCCTTAATGCTAAGGGGTATAGCCGTGTTGTTAATGTCTTGTGAGGTGAGTCCAAAGTGGATAAACTCTTTGTATTGTTGAAGCCCAAGCTTATCAAATTCATTTTTTATGAAATATTCAACCGCTTTCACATCATGATTGGTGGTGTTTTCAATGTTTTTGACTTCAAGGGCATCGTCTGCACTAAAATGCTGGTAGATATTGCGCAAATCTTCAAAAAGGGTAGCGTTGAAATCCTCCAACTGAGGAAGAGGAAGTTCACAAAGGGCAATAAAATATTCAATTTCTACACGCACGCGATATCGAATGAGTGCTTCTTCAGAAAAAAAGGGGGCTAAGGCTTTTGTTTTGGCTCTGTAGCGTCCGTCAATGGGCGAAATTGCATTTAGTGCGGTGAGCAGCATAGACTTGATTTAAAGGGCAAAGATACGTTGAAATTGAGGGCTTCCAAAATCATTTTTTAAAAATGGATCGCAAACTAGCACGGAGTCCCGCAGAGGGATTGACTATTTGATTTTGAGCAAAATCAGAAAGGTTTTCTTTCACCCAAGGATATTCTTTTTGAAAGTGTATCAAAATCTTAATAGCAAAAGCAAGTGTGGCGGTTTTGCTGGGCAATAGCAACCAATCAAAACACAGGCTGATGATTTTCTTTTTTTGGCGTGTAGTGAGTGGGTTGTTTTGAGCTTGCCACCGCACATAGTGAAATAAAATTTTAGACAGTGGCCGCTTACTAGATTCTGAGGTGATTTGGGGTAGTTTATCTAAAAAATGATAGAAATAAGGCTGCAATCTGTCGATGTTCTCCAAAAGCACCAATTCTAGAACCCAAGCAGCTGCTTGATGCAAACGACTTTTTTGGGGTTGCAAGGCCCAATTCAATAAATTAATAAATGTTTCGGGATTATGGGCCACCCATTTTGCTGCTTGCTCACGTTCTTTTCGAGAGGCTTTTAACGACAACAAAAGGGCATGAAGTTTTTCAGAATTGAAGGACTCGATATTCTTCATAGCACTTGCTGATGGCTTCTAAGATCTGGAGGTCGTTGGCTTGCTGGATGAAGGCATCTGAATAGCTGCAATTGATTAAAACTTCATCAATAGATTCTCGATCAAGTTGCAAAAGTTGGACTAACACTTGTCGGTCAAATTTGGAGGCCAAAAGATTTTTAATTTCCTCGTCTTCCCGCATTTTTTTAAGTCGTCTCATTTGTTGCGGATTTTTTCCAAAAAGATTGTGAAGAAAATCGGCGGGATTAAACAGGGCACCAAGGGTTTTGTTTAGGGCTCCTTTGTTGTTGTTGCGAGCTTCATAGCCACCGTTGGGAAGCCCTGGAATGCGATAGCGTTGCGCCGCATTGATGGGTACATTTCTAGCATCAATATCCAAAAAGCCAGTTAGTTGATAGGGTTTCACAATAATTTCTTCTAGGGCAAAAGCCAGTTCGGTCATTTTAAAAACGGCATTCCCAAATTTTACCATGTCGTTTGTCACGGCAATTTTTAAGGGCTTAAAACCTAAGTAGGTGAGATAGAGCGTATCTTTTGGTGTTGCTGGAATTTCAAAAACCCCTTGGGCGTTTGTAATGGTTCCCACCACTTGCGTAAGATTTAAAATATGCACACTAGATAAAGGTCGTCCCGTACTTTCGTTTTCCACAACGGCCTTAAAGGTTTCTTGACTAAACCCTAAGGAAGTCAAAAGCATCAAAATGTAGAAAAGGCGTTTCTGCATGCCATAAAATTATGCAAAATGAGCCAATAGACTATAATTGCATAAGATTAATTATAAATAGGATTTGTTTTCTTGGAGAAAGTGGATCATTTTCTGAACCGCTTTTGCTCGATGACTTATTTCATTTTTTATTGAAGCAGGAAGTATCCCAAAAGAATGTGCATAGCCCTCGGGTTGGAAAATAGGATCATAGCCAAATCCGCCATTCCCCTCTGGAGCACTCAATATTTGACCCCTAACCGTTCCCTCAAACCTATATTGTTTTTCCTTTAGTAACAAAACAATTACGGTTCTAAATTGGGCCTTCCTTTGAGTATGAGGCTCCATAGCTGCCAGTAGTTTGGCAATGTTTTGAGCATTGTTTTTCTCAGGCCCCCCATAACGGGCCGAAAAGACCCCTGGGGCACCTGCTAAAGCGTCAACTTCCAGTCCGCTGTCATCAGCAAAACAAGCAAGCCCATAGTGTTTTTTGACATAATTAGCTTTGATAAGTGCGTTTTCTTCAAGGGTTTTTCCGGTTTCGGGAATATCGTCATGACAGTCCAATTCCGCTAACGAAACCAACTCAAAATCATTGGGAAGTAAGGGTTTAATTTCTTTAATTTTATGTTCATTATGGGTGGCAAAAACCAATTTCATAGCTCAAGTATTGTGATAGGGATGATTGTTTAAAATGGTACAGGCACGATAGAGTTGCTCGCAAAAAAACAAACGAATCATTTGGTGTGAAAACGTCATTTTTGACAAGGCTAAGTGTTCGGGAAACTGTTTCTTAAAAGCTGTGGAAAAACCATAAGGCCCACCCACTATAAAAACAATTCGCTTGGAACCTTGATGTTGCATCTTATCCAGTTTTTGAGCAAAATCAACAGAGGTGTAGAGGCTTCCTTTTTCATCTAAAAGCACCACCTTGTCTTGGGGTCTAAGCTGCGACAAGAGTTTTTCTTCTTCTTTAGTTTGCTGAATAGGAACGGCCCAATTTTTATTGCTTTTCACTGCGGGCAGCGTGATAATTTCAAAATTAAAATAACGACTAATGCGTTTTTGATAGTCCAAAATTTGTTGTTCTCCCGCCTGATCGGCAGTTTTTCCAACACAGAGCAACACCCATTCCATTACACAAAGGTAAGAAGCTCTTGGAATTTTTACATTATTATGAATTTCAAACAGTTGAAGCCACTATCTTTGTGTTATGAAAACGATCAATTCCTGGGTGCAAAAGGCAATGGATTTTTTAAAGGCCATCAAACCTCCCGGGTTTAACGATTTTTCTCTTTATGACTTGCTGGAGTTATATGTCATTGGCATTTGGAAAGGCACTTTAGGCTCTCGAGCAGGGAGCATTTCCTTTAGTTTTTTTATGGCTTTGTTTCCTTTTATTCTTTTCATTCTCAATCTCATTCCTTTTATTGACTCCATCATTCCCATTCAAAATTTTGATGAAACCGTCTTGAATTATATGGAGCTTTTCATTCCAGAAGAAACACAAGGGTTTTTTAGTGCTATTTTTAATGACATTAGAAATAAACCTCGTGGGGGATTACTTTCTTCGGTTTTTCTGCTCTCCATTTTTTTAACCGCCAATGGAGTGTCTTCCATTTTTGTGGGCTTTGAAGTATCCTATCACGTTAAGTTGGAACGCAACTTTTTCCGGCAATACCTCTATGCAATTGGGGTTAGTGTATTATTGGCTTTTTTGTTATTAATAGCAGTCATCATCTTTTTTTATTTTGAGTTTTATATCCTGAAAAACCTCAATACTCTTATTCCGAGTGAAATCAATTGGATTCGAATTGGACAAGGTCTCTTTTTTAGTTTTTTAACCTATCTCTCTGTTAGTATCTTATATTACTTTGGCACCATTGAGGGGAAAAAAACACGTTTCTTTTCACCCGGAGCTTTAATGACCACTCTTCTCTTTCTGCTATCAACCTACGGTTTTGGAATCTATATCGAAAATTTTTCAACCTACAACCAGCTTTATGGGTCTATTGGTGCCCTTCTCATCTTTTTATTGTTTATTTGGATCAATGCCACCGTATTATTATTGGGTTTTGAATTGAATGCAACCCTCTCCCGATTAAAGAACAGTTCAAAAAGAAGAGCACAAACCAGCAATTGATTTTTAATGATGCAATGTTTTGTTGATGTTTTACTTCCGCTTCCTTTGCCCAAACCCTACACCTATTCTGTATCGGAAGAACAATATAAACAACTCACACCCGGATATCGGGTATTAGTTCCTTTTGGCAAACGAAAATGGTACACAGCCATCGTTTTGAAAAAGCATGCTGTAGCCCCTCAAACCTATGAGGCTAAAAATATTTTATTTGTTTATGAAGAACGCCCCTTGCTCTCAGAACGGCAACTGGAATTTTGGCAATGGATGTCAAACTACTATTTGTGCTCCGTAGGGTCTATTCTCAAAGCCGCCTTGCCAGCCCCCTTGCTTTTAGAAAGTGAAACAGAGGTGGTGCTGTCTCACAATCCTCCCCAAGAGTATGACACTTTAACGGAAGCACAACAAGAGATTTGTGAAGCACTTGAAAAACGACCCCTCACCATGAACGAAGTGGCTTCCTTAACTGGAAGAAAAAATAATATGCCCCTTGTTTTGCAATTAATGAAAAAGGGTTTTCTAGAAATTCATCAAAAACTAGCAACCCAATATAAACCCAAAAAGGTACGCCTTCTTCGTTTAGCCCCTGTCTATTTGGAAGAATCAGCACAAGAGGAACTCTTTGATAAGCTTCAACGGGCTCCCAAACAAATGGATGTCATTCTAGCACTTCTCAGTCGTTCTTCCACCAGTTGGGAAAGTGCGGCAACCTTAAAAAAACACGCTCGGGTGGAGAGTAGCGTATTACGTGCATTGGTTGATAAGGGCATAGTAGAGGAGAAAAAGGAACAACAAGATAGGGTCCAGTTTTCACATAATCACCCGCCCCGAATGCACACGCTTTCAAACGCCCAACAAGATAGTCTAAAAGCCCTAAAATCCTCATTTGAAAAGCACAACGTCGTCCTTTTTCAAGGGGTAACGGCCTCTGGCAAAACAGAGGTCTATATGGATTTAATCGCTTCCGTTTTAGCCCAACAAAAGCAGGTGCTCTATCTACTGCCTGAAATTTCACTTACCTCACAAATTGTGCAGCGGCTAGTGGCACGCTTTAACAATAAAGTGAGTGTTTATCACTCCAAATTTTCGGTGCAAGAACGCACCGAAATTTGGCAAAATATTTGTTTGGAAAAGCCACATGCTCAAATTGTGGTGGGCGCTCGCTCAGCACTCTTGTTACCATTCACCAACCTTGGATTGATTATTGTTGATGAAGAACACGAAGCTTCCTACAAACAATTTGACCCAGCTCCCCGTTATCACGCCCGAGACAGTGCCATCTATATGGCGCAACTTTTTGACGCTAAAGTGGTCTTAGGGTCGGCAACACCCACCTTGGAGAGCAGTTATAATGCTCAAATTGGAAAATATGGTTGGGTTCAACTCAACGAACGCTACGGACCCGCACAATTTCCTACAATTGAATGCATAAACCTAGGTCAAGCTTATCGGAAAAAGCAAATGCAGGGTGTTTTTTCTACGCAACTAAAAGAAGCCATGGAACAGGCGTTGGCAAAAGGGGGACAAATTATTTTATTTCAAAACAGAAGAGGCTATGCCCCTGTGGTGGAGTGTTTGAGTTGTGGTCATACTCCCCAATGCACCCAATGCGATGTTTCCCTAACCTATCATCAAACCACCAACCAACTGCAATGCCATTATTGTGGCTATCACACACCGCTTCCAACTCAATGTCATGCTTGTGGTATGGCCACTTTAGACACCAAAGGGGTGGGTACTCAACAAATTCAAACCCAAGTAGAATCCCTTTTTCCAAACGTAAAAGTAGCTCGAATGGATTGGGATTCAACCCGTGGAAAATATGACTTTGAAAAAATTATTGCCGCATTTGCTGCTCAAGAAACCCAAATATTAGTGGGTACGCAAATGTTGGTGAAGGGTTTAGATTTTTCTAACGTGCATTTAGTGGGGGTGCTCAATGCAGACCATTTGTTAAACTTTCCAAATTTTAGAGCACACGAACGTTGTTTTCAAATGCTTGTGCAAGTGGCAGGCCGTGCCGGAAGATCAGAAAGTTTAGGCAGGGTGCTGGTTCAAACTTTTCAACCTGAGCATCCGGTGCTACAACAAGTTCTTCAAAACAATTATTCGCTTCTCTTAGCACAACAGCTCAAAGAGCGCATGCAATTTCACTACCCACCTTTTTGTAGGATGATTCGCTTAACTTTTAAGAATAAAAACTATCAAACCGTGAATGCAGCTGCCGATTGGTTTACCAACGTGCTCAAACAATTGCTTTCCATTACGGTTCTTGGGCCTATGTTTCCACCTGTTTCAAGAATTAGAAACCTTTATCACAAAGAAGTTCTACTTAAAATAGAGCCCAATCAATCTGTTGCCCATACCAAAAAGCAATTGTTTAAAATTGAACAAAGCTTTCAGAGTATCGCTTCTTTTCGTACCGTTAGAGTCAATATTGACGTTGATCCTAATTAAATATTGCTGTAGGTAGTTTGAAAATATTTTTTGTGGTTGCGACTCAACGGAAGCGATTGCCCTAAAATATTGACTGAGTTTGACGTATGATGCAAAACCTTATTCAGGTTTATGATATAGGATTTATGAATCCTAACAAATTGATTTTGGGGTAGTTTTTGTAAAAAATCCTTCATGGTAGACAACACCAAGTATTTTTTTTCTTGTGTGATTATTTTAACATAATCGCCCATAGCTTCAATCCAAAAAATACTACTCAGCAAAATTTTTTCGGTTTTAAGGTTGCTTTTCACCACCACAAATTTGTGTTTTTCATCAGCAACTAAAAACTGAAACTGTTTTTTGTCTTTGATTTTATTTACCGAAAGGTTGAGCCGTTTGAGACTTAAGGGGGGAGCAATGCAATCTAAAATATTCATTGAATAGGCCTCTAGGGCGTCTTTGGCGTCGTTGGTGAGCAGAATGACTTCAATGGGATCTTTCACTTTTTTCAGAAATTCAAAACCACTGTATACGGGTAGATCTGAAGCTAAAAAAATAAAATCTATAGAATTGTAATTCAAATAATTAAGTGCATCAATAGCATTAGAGAATTCTGCCTTAAGGGTGAGCCCGTCTATTTTTTTTAGGAGTTGGGAGAGGTGCAATCGTTCAAGCGGTTTGGGGACTACAAGAATATAACTTAGGTTCATGTAACAACAGATAAGAATTCAGTTATTCAAAAGTAGAAAAAATATTAAATAATAAAAAAGGAAACTTTTTGGTTTAGAGCATACTTTCACTTATTTTTGCCAACCTAAAATTAATAACGAGTTATGAATATTTACGAAACTGTTTTCATTTTAAATCCCGTTCTATCGGAAACCCAGATAGAGGAAGCAGTTCAAAAATTTGAAAAATTCATTACCAGTCGCAAAGGAACATTTTCCAATAAGGAAAATTGGGGGCTTAAAAAATTAGCCTATCCCATCCAAAACAAAAAAAGCGGCTTTTATCATCTTTTTGAATTTAGTGCTTCTTCTGAAACCATTAGTGAACTTGAGTTAGAATTTCGTCGTGACGAACGCGTTATGCGCTATCTAACTGTGAAGCTAGACAAACACGCCATTGCGTGGGCCGAGAAACGAGCTAAGAAATTAACCCAAAAAGCCTAAGACTATGTCTAAGATTGAAGAACAAAATTCAGGAAGAAAAGAAGGGGAAATTCGCTATTTAACCCCCCTGAATATAGACACAAACTCACAGAAAAAATACTGCCGTTTTAAGCGTAGTGGTATCAAGTATGTAGATTATAAAGATCCCGATTTCTTATTGAAATTTGTCAATGAGCAAGGGAAAATTTTACCTCGCAGACTCACTGGAACTTCTCTGAAATATCAGAGAAAAGTTTCTGTGGCTATCAAAAGAGCTCGTCATTTGGCCTTGTTGCCTTATGTGGGCGATATGTTAAAATAATCGAAAAAAGTATAGTATGGAGATTATCTTAAAAGAAAACGTTGAAAACCTAGGGTTTAAAGACGACATTGTGAAGGTAAAGAACGGCTATGGTCGTAACTTTTTAATCCCACAAGGAAAAGCCGTTATAGCTACTACATCTGCTCGTAAAATGTTGGCTGAAACATTGAAACAAAGAGCTTTCAAAGAGAAGAAAATTATTGATGAAGCAGAAAAATTAGCGGATAAAGTAAAAGCCATTGAAATTAAAATAGCCGCTAAAGTAGGTTCAGGTGATAAACTTTTTGGTTCAGTGAGCAACGCTGATTTAGTAAACGCCATTTCAGCTCAAGGCCCTGAATTAGACCGAAACGGTGTTAGCATTCCTGGAAAAACCATTAAACGATTAGGAAAATATGAAGCCACCATCCGATTACATCGAGAGGTACAGTTTCAGTTTCCGTTTGAGGTTATTCCCGAAAAGGCTTCTAATTAACAAATTAACCCGCCTTTTGGCGGGTTTTTTTATGCTCTATGGCTACCTATCATCGACTTTCTGAAGCCCAACTTCACCAACTTCATTTTGAATTTGCCCAGTTTTTAGCCACCCAAGGAATTGATAAAAATAAGTGGGACGCTCTCAAGCAAAACGAGCCAGCAAAAATAGACCCTCTATTGGATGCCTTTAGCGATGTGGTTTGGGAAAAACTCTTTGATGAAGCCCGTTTTTTAGAATTTATAACTCCCCAAAAAGCTTTTCTATTCCACGCTCAAACGCATACACTTAAAGTAATTGTGATAGAAAATGAGGTGCCTACCCTTGACTTGACCCAGGAAGAAGCATGGAAATGGGTGTTGAAACATTGGGAAGACTCCAAGCTCACTTTTTCTAGCAGCATCAAAAAATATGCAGGGGAACGAAATTTGGTTTTATATGACTACTTTAAAAAAGGAGCTGTAATCACAGAGGGCTATCTATACCAACAGTGGGAATCTATTTTAAAAATTCAATAAAATAAAGGATATTTGTAGGAATAAGATACTATGGCAATTAAACCGGCAACACCAAAGGGCACACGAGATTTTAATTCAGAGGAAATTGCACGTCGGAATTATCTTAAAAACACCCTGCAAAATATTTTTGAACTGTTTGGTTTTTATCCCATAGAAACACCAACCCTAGAACGTTTAGAAACCCTTTCAGGTCAATATGGAGAAGAAGGAGACCGATTGATTTTTAAAGTATTAAACTCCGGCGAAAAAGTTAAAAAAGCTGATATTGCTGCCCTCGAGCAAGGACACTATAAACGGTTTTCACAATCCCTTTCTGAAAAAGCCTTGCGCTATGATCTCACGGTGCCCATGGCACGCTATGTGGCCCAGCACCATCACGAATTAAGTTTTCCTTTTAGACGCTATCAAATTCAGCCCGTTTGGCGCGCCGACCGTCCTCAACACGGACGCTTTCAGGAGTTTTATCAATGCGATGCCGATATAGTTGGAGAACGTTCCCTTTGGCAAGAAGTAGAAATGATTTGCCTCTACGACGCAGCTTTCAAAGCCTTAGGATTAGAAGGCGTTCGAGTGAAAGTGAATCACAGACAAATTTTAGCCGCAATTGCTTCACTCATTGGAGCAGAAAATCAGCTTGTTGCACTCACTGTTGCACTAGATAAATGGGATAAAATTGGCCAAGAAGGGGTTCAAAAGGAACTGATCCAAAATGGGTTTTCACAGGATGCCCTAGCCATTTTGTTTCCCATTTTAGAACAAAAAAGTATTGCCTCAGAAAAGTTGAAAGAAGTAAAGAAGCTTTTTGAAACCAAGCAATTGGACACCACTGGACTAGAGGAACTTTCTTTTGTTTTGAGGCAGTTAGATTCGCTAGGAATAACCTTAGGGATCGATTTTGATTTAACCCTAGCTAGAGGCCTACATTATTACACTGGTATGATTGTAGAGGTCCAACCCCCTCCCTCTGTTAAAATGGGTTCCATAGGTGGGGGCGGTCGCTATGACAACCTCACCGAAACCTTTGGTCTGAAAGACATGCCGGGGATTGGCATTTCCTTTGGTTTTGAACGAATTTATCTCGTTTTGGAAAGTCTTGAATTATTTCCAAAATCCATTGTGCAGCAGCAGCCCATTTTGTTTATTAATTTTGGTGACAACCCTGCTGCTAAAAGCTATTCTTTGGTGCATCAACTCCGTGCAGTTGGCATAAGTGCCGAGCTCTATCCTTCTTCGGCCAAACTTAAAAAGCAAATGCTCTATGCCCATAAAAAAGGAGTGGCTTTTGTTGTTTTAATCGGTTCGGAAGAATTGGAGCAAAACCAATTTGTAGTAAAAAATATGCAAAGCGGTGAGCAAAGCACCCATGCTATGGCCGATCTCTTGTCTGTTTTTGCTTCTAAAAACTAAGCTTCCGTAGTTGGTTTCTGATAGGGTTGAAACGGTTGTTTTAACAAGGTGTTAATTTTGCCATTTGCCTCTTCATTGTAAAAGACATCTACGCCATAGACTATTTTTTCTCTATCCAACTGGCGATAGGTGCCAAAAAGACGATCCCAAAATGAAAAGATATTCCCATAGTTTGAATCGGTGTAGGGCAGCACATAGTGATGGTGGACTTTATGCATATCGGGAGACACAATGAAGTAACTTAAAAAGCGATCTACACCCTTGGGGAGTTTTATATTGGCATGATTAAATTGAGTGGCTACTAGTGAAAGAGATTGATAGAGCATCACAATGCCAATGCTGGTTCCAATAACAAAGACACCCAAAAGAGTAAAAACAAATCGCACTAAACTCTCCAGAGGATGATGTCTGTTAGCGGTAGTAGTATCTACTTTGTGGTCGCTGTGATGAACCAAGTGAATCATCCACAACGGTTTTACTTGATGTTCCACCCAATGTGGCAAATAGGCACCCAAAAGGTCTAAGAGCAATAGACCTATTAGAACATGCAACCAAAAAGGGAGTTGAGGAAGAAGATAGAGTAAGCCAAATTCTTGTTCTACCACCCAATCGGCTGTGAAGAGCAAAAGAAAAGCCAATATAAAATTGATGATAACCGTTGTGGCTGTAAAAAACAGATTGGGTAGCGCATGCTGCCACTTTCTGTATTGAAAACGTTGTAGGGGAAAACTGTTTTCGAGCAGCCAAAAAAGAGATAAACCGCCAACCAACAGCAAACTTCTGTGCCATGAGGGGATCGTTTCAAAATACGCAATGATCAACTCCATAAGATCCAATTTTTATTAAAATTAAAAAATATCTTGAAAAAGCAATCAAATTAAGTAGGTAGTTCCGTTCCAAACTATGAAGAAATGATTAAGTTTAATGCAACAAAACTAAAATGAATATGAAACGTAAAGATTTTTTAAAGGCTTCCTCATTGGTGTTGGGAGGAGCTACTTTAACTCCCCATTCGTTTTCCTTTGCTTCTTCAGGTGTGCTTGGAGCCAACAACCGCTTACGTATTGGTGCCATTGGGATTAATGGAATGGGATGGTCAGACACTAAATCACTCCTTAAAATTGAGGGTGTAGAGCTGGTGGCCATTTGCGATGTTGATCAAAACGTGATTGACAAGCGAAAAAAAGAATTAGGTGATGCCGGTCAGAAAGTGCGGGTTTATAGTGATTATCGTGAATTATTAGATCAAAAAGATATAGACGCGGTGGTTATTGGAACCCCCGACCATTGGCATGCCTTAATGATGATTCATGCTGCCGAAGCAGGAAAACATATATATGTAGAAAAACCCATTGGAAATTCTATTGGCGAATGCAGTGCTATGGTGGCTGCTCAAGAAAAATATAACAATGTGGTGCAGGTAGGGCAGTGGCAACGCAGCCAACAGCATTTTAAAAATGCCTTAAACTTTATAGATACTGGAGTGTTAGGCCCAATTAGAACGGTTAAAGTGTGGTGCTATCAAGGATGGATGCGTCCTGCTGAAATAGTGCCTAACAGTACTCCTCCAGCTGGAGTAGATTATCAGAGTTGGTTAGGCCCCGCCCAAACAAAACCGTTTAATGCCAGTAGATTCCATTTCAACTTCAGATGGTTTTGGGATTATGCCGGTGGTCTTATGACCGATTGGGGTGTCCACCTACTTGACTATGGACTTCTAGGAATGAAAGCTTCTGTACCTAAAACCATAGTGGGAGTGGGCGGACAATTTGCCTATCCAGATTTGAGTCAAGAAACACCTGATACCCTCACTACGCTTTATGAATTTGACGATTTTAATTTGGTGTGGGATTCTGCCATGGGCATAGACAATGGCTCTTATGGCAGAGATCATGGTATTGCCTATATTGGCAATAATGGTACCCTGGTGCTTAATAGAGGCGGTTGGGAAGTGATTGAGGAAAGACGAAGCCAGCAAAAAGTGGCTAAGCCACTAGAAAAACCTCTCGATAATGGACTAGATAAGCATACTGAAAACTTCGTTCAGGCCATTCGAGAAAACAATCCTAAAATGGTAAATTGTAGCATTCAAGAGGGTGCTCATGTGGCAACGGTAGCCCAAATGGGAAATATTTCTTATAAAACCAAAGAAAAAATCTTTTGGGATGCTGCCGCGCATCAATTCACTGATCAAAAGATCAACGAAAAATATTTAACAAACGAATATCACAACAATTATAAATTACCAAAACTGTAAAAATGAAACGCTTAAACTTTTTATTTATTCTTGCTCTTTCGGTGCAAGTGATAGTGGCCCAAAATAGACCAAAACCTGAAGAAACAGAAGTTTGGGAACCCGAACCTCGTTTGGTACGTCCAGGACAAAACAACGGAGCACCAAGTGATGCCATTGTTCTTTTTGATGGAACCGATCTTTCAAAATGGAAAAGTGAACGCGACGGTAGTGAAGCTAAATGGACGGTAAATGACGATGGTAGCATGACTGTTAAGCCCGGTAGTGGCGATATCGTGACCAAAGACGAACACGGATCTATCCAACTGCATATTGAATGGAAATCGCCTATTGAAATAACAGGAGATGGTCAAGGCAGAGGCAATAGTGGTATTATATTTCAGCGTCGTTATGAAGTGCAAGTCTTGGATAGCTACAACAATAGAACCTATTCAAACGGACAAGCGGCTTCTATCTACAAGCAATCTATTCCGCTAGTAAATGCTATGCGCCCCACAGGTGAATGGCAGGTATATGACATTGTGTTTATGGAACCTAAGTATGATGCAGCCGGCAAGATGACAGCGCCTGGCCGTTTTACCGTATTTCACAATGGTATTTTGGTGCAAAATAATGTTGAAATTAAGGGTACTACAGAATATATAGGCGCACCCAAAACAGGACGTGATGAGATGCCTGGTTATGGAAGTAATACAAGAACTGAACGTTATTTACTCCTTCAAGACCATAGTAATCACGTGAGTTATCGCAATATATGGATGCGTAAACTTTAAAATTTTAGAATAGAATGAAAGGGGAAAAGGAGTTCTTTTGCCCCTTTTTTTATGCGTTTTTTTGATAAGCAAAAATTTCTTCCATCAACCGCCATTTCTCTCCTGTTTTACTTTGAGGTAAGGCTTGCTGAAATTCCCACATAAGCTTTTCCCATGCTTGCACTTTTGGGTTGGCAAGATCCATTTTGGCCTTCTTCTCAAAACTAAAGTGGTCTTCTGTTTGGAGGATCATAAACAGTCTGTTTTCAACGTTAAAAATTTGCATGCTTTGAATTCCACTAGCTCCAATACTTTCCAAAATTTCAGGCCATACGTTTTGATGGTATTTTATGTAGGTCTTAATTTTTTCAGGGTCGTTTTGTAAATCTAAAGCCAGGAAGAATTGTTTCATTGTCGCAAGAGTTGTTGAGCATAAAATAAAATATAAACAAAGCAAAGAAGGGGCAAGATAAACGACCAATTAACTTCTGGAATTCCGAGCCATAGCACATCGGCAACCCCACTGCCACCTAGGTCAATCAAATCTCCTTGGAATTTAGGCATTAAGGCCCCTCCAACAATAGCCATAACCAATCCGGCGGCTCCAACCTTCGTGTCGTCTGAATTTAATCCTTTTAAAGTTTCTCCATAAATGGTTGGAAACATCAACGACATAAAAAAGGAAGTGATCACCAAGGCATAAAGTCCTTCTTGTCCTGTCAATAGAATTGTGCCTAAAGCACTGAGAAATCCAAAAAAAGCAAAGGTTCGTAACATCACACTGGCTTTAAAATCTTTTAAGAAATAGGTGCCTACCGCGCGCCCCACCAAAAATAAAACGAAAGCTACAAATTGATAATTGGCGGCAACATCTGCGTTAATGCCTTTGGCCTCAGCATATTGATAAATATAGGTCCAGCACATGATTTGGGCCCCAACGTAAAACACTTGAGCCAAAACACCCATGCGATAATATTTCTTTCGCAATAGATTGATAAAAGTTGCTCCCAGCGGGGGCAGTGCCTCCTCGTTTTTGCTATTGGGCATTTTGAGTAGGCTAATAATAACCAAGTAGCCCAATACAACGAGTCCCAAAATCACATAGGGATCTCGAATAACAAGGAGATCTGCTGTTCGAATGGCAATTTTTTGCATTTCATCTAAGGTGTCAAAAGACACAATGTCATCCGATTGAAGTTTTTTCAACACAAATTGTTGCGCCACTAAAAGTCCAAGTAGAAGCCCCACTGGATTAAAAGCTTGAGCAAAGTTGAGTCGTCTAGTGCCTGTTTCAGGATTGCCCATTGAGATGATATAGGGATTGGCGGTAGTTTCTAAAAAGGCCAGTCCAAAGGTGAGTACATAAAGGCCAAGACAAAAAAACCAAAACTGTTCGGTTATGGCTGCCGGGTAGAAAAGCAAGGCTCCAACACCGTAGAGGGCTAACCCAATCAATATACCCTGTTTATAGGTATATTTTCGAACAAAATAGGCAGCGGGAAGGGCCATACAAAAATAGCCGCCATAGAAGGCCATTTGAACCCAAGCCGCTTGGCTGTTGCTTAATTCCAAAACTTTTTTAAAAGCTTGTACCATAGGGTCTGTCACGGCGTTGGCAAATCCCCAAAGGGCAAAAAGGGCACTCACCAAGAGAAAGGGGAGGCGCATTTGTTTGCTGAGTGTAGGGGCACTGGTGGGTTTGTTTTCCATGGTTTAAAAAAGTTATAGTGCCCGATCTAGATGGGTGTAGCCTCCATCCACATAGAGCATTTGTCCTGTCGTATGACTAGAACGACATGACAATAGAAAAACAACCATATTGGCTATTTCTATGGGGTCTGTCATTCGGTTTTCGAGTGGAATTTTATCGGTTATCTTTTTTAGTGTTTCTTCTGGATTGGGCAGGGTTTGAATCCATTTTTCATACAGAGGGGTGTAAGATTCGGCCACAATCACGGCATTAACTCTAATGCTATAGGGCAATAATTCTAAGGCCCATTCTCTCGTTAGCGCATTTCTACCTCCATTAGCAGCAGCATAGCCAGAGGTATTCCCTTGTCCCGTTGTGGCTACTTTTGAACCAATATTGACAATAGCTCCTTTAGACTTTTTGAGATAGGGAAGCGCATGCTGAGCCAAAAGATAGTAGTGCACCACATTTCGTTTTAAAGACCGCATAAAGTCTTGGTAGTTTCCTTTTTCTAGGCCAACGGAATCGTTCACTCCGGCATTGTTTACCAAACCTTCTATACGTCCAAATTGATCTACTGCCGCTGCCACAGCTTGCTCGCAGGCTTCAGGTTCTGTTAATTCGGCTTGAAAAACACCCAAAGGCCAATTCTTTTTTTGAAACGCATTTTGCATTTCGGCTAGGCTGGCTTTATTTCTGCTAATCACAAAAGGAATAGCACCTTCTTGTGCCAAACATTCACTAATGGCTCTTCCAATTCCTTTAGAGCCACCACTGACCAAAATCACTTTATTTTCTAGATCTAAATTCATTTTTCATTAACCTTATAAAAACGCTGGGCATTACCATAAAAAATAGCCTCTTGTTCTTGGGTGCTAAAGGAAGCATAATAGGAAAGGGCCAATTGAAGAATTTTTTCAAAACGACCACCTAAAAGGCAAACCGGCCAGTCGGAGCCAAAAAGAAGACGATCAGTTCCGAAGGCATCGGTAACGATGTCTAAATAAGGAATAAAATCATTGAATTTCCAATTTTGCCAATCGGCTTCGGTCACCATACCGGATACCTTGCAACTCACATTGGGAAAAGCAGCTAGTTCTTGTAGGTGCTCTTTCCAAGGCGAAATTTCTTTTTTCTTTATGTAGGGTTTGGCTAAATGATCTAATACAAAACGATGGTTTGGGAAGGCCTTCACAAACCGAATGGTTTCTTCCAATTGATGCGGAAAGACCAACAAATCATAACTGTAGTCATAAGCCGCTAATTTTTGAATTCCGGCTCTAAAGTCTTTTCGATCGAGAAAACCGTTGGGTTCTTTTTGCACAATATGACGATAGCCTTTTAAGCTAGGCTGATCTGAAAATTTTTCTAGGGTTTCTTCTACTTGGCTTTGCGTAAAATCTGCCCAACCCACAACGCCTAAAATAAGGGGGTTTTTTTGGGCTAAATCCAATAAAAAAGAGGTTTCTGCCTCACTGGTGTCCGCCTGAACAGCAATGCTACCAACCACCTTATTTTGCGCATAGATAGGGGCTATATCCTGGGGCATAAAATCCCGTTGTAAAATGCGCATCGTGTCATCAATCCAAGCATCTCGTTGTGGATCAAACTGCCAAAAGTGCTGATGGCTGTCAATTATTTTCATTGGTTAAAGGCAATTACTTTTTGTTGGGCAACACCCAAATTGTCAATTCCCAACTCCATAACATCTCCAGGTTTTAAATATTGAGGAGGATCAAAGCCTAGACCCACTCCAGAGGGGGTCCCCGTTGAGATGATGTCTCCTGGCAAAAGGGTCATAAATTGGCTAATGTAGCTCACTACAGTGGGGATATTAAACACAAAATCAGAGGTATTGCTGTTTTGAAGCAGTTCTCCATTGCGTTTTAGCCATAGGTTGAGGTTGTGAGGATCGTCAATTTCATCGGGTGTTGCCATAAAAGGGCCAAGGGGTGCAAAGGTGTCACAGCTTTTTCCTTTTACCCACTGCCCAGAGCGTTCCAATTGAAACCCACGTTCACTAATATCATTGTGAAGCATATAGCCGCCTACATAATCCATCGCTTTGTTTAGAGGCACATAAGAGGCTTTTTTTCCAATCACAACGGCTAGTTCCACTTCCCAATCGGTTTTGTCTCCCTCTCTGGGGAGCATCACATCATCATTAGGGCCACAAATTGCAGTAGTAGCCTTAAAAAATAAAACAGGTTCATCTGGAATTTGCATACCACTTTCTTTGGCGTGTTTGCCATAGTTAAGTCCTACACAAACTATTTTAGAAGGGTCTTTTAGAGGAGGCCCTAAACGAACCGATCCTTCAACTACAGGGCAATTGGATTTGTTTTGACTAAACCACCGTTGCAGTTTTTCCAATCCGTTGATTTCAAAAAAGTGACGGGTGTAATCACTGCCTATGGCAGAAACGTCATAGCGCACTCCCTCATCTAATAATCCGGGTTTTTCTTCTCCGGGATTTCCAAAGCGTATTAATTTCATTTAACTATTTAATTTAATAAAACCTCCGTCAATAGGAACATCGGTGCCGGTGATAAAACCGGCTTCATCCGAACACAAATAGAGTGCTAGATCAGCCACTTCTTGTGGTGTTCCCATCCGACCAATAGGTTGCGTTTTTGATAATTTTTCAAACATTTCTGCTTCTTTTCCCGGATAGTTTTGTTCCAAAAACCCATCCACAAAGGGCGTATGAATACGAGCCGGAGAAATACTGTTGCATCTAATACCATCTGCCATATAATCTTTGGCTATAGAATAGGTCATGGCCAGCACGGCACCTTTGGTCATAGAATAAGCAAAACGGTCTGCCACAGCCACCGAACCAGCTATAGAAGCCATGTTTAGTATGCAGCCTTTTTGTTGTTTTTTAAACAGGGGAAGCACTGCTTTGGAGCAATTGAAAACGCCTTTAATGTTCACATCATATAGTTTGTCAAGTACGGCCTCATCAGTGTTTTCTAGATTCCCTACATGGGCAATACCTGCATTATTGATCAAAATATCAAGTCTTTCAAGAGGTTTGAGGGTTTGCTCAAGGGCAGAAAAATCTTGAACATCACAGCGGTGTAGAACGGCTTTTCCGTTTGCCTCCTGAATGGTGTTGGCTAACGTGTTGAGTTTATCTTGATCTAAATCGAGGAGGTGAACGGTGGCTCCTTGTTGAGCAAAAGTGAGGGCAATTGCTTTGCCAATGCCACTACCAGCACCGGTAATGAGGGCGTGCTTTTGAGAAAGATTAAATTTCATTGGTGTTACTTCCAGCAATTTAAATTTGCTTGTTTCTCAAATATACTTAAATCCTATGGAATGTAAACGGCTTGGGGCGGGAGAAATGGAGATGTTTATTTTTTAAACTTTGAACGTTTTTTCATCTTTTTAGACGGAGATCCAAAGGTTTTCTCTTTTTTGGTAAGCTCAACAGAAATGGCTCTTTGATCGAGCATAAAATTTTCAAAAGTGCTTAAAACTAAATCCTTAAAGCCGTGTTCCATAGAGAAAAAAGAAAAGTTTTTCATTACTTCTACTTGAAATATATCGTCACGTCCCACTGACAGTGTAGCTCTTAAAAAATCTTTTAAAGAAGTCCACTCATATTGGTCTCGTGCTCCGATATTAATAAAATAGCGATCATTTTTACTTTTTCTGTTTCTTTTGCTGCCGGATGAGGCTTGGGTATCTTCTCTTTGAACGGGTTTTTCTAGCTTAATAGGCTTTAGGTCTTTAGAAAGCATTAGCGCCAAAAGGTCTTCTTTGGAATAGCTTTCAAAAGCACTATTCAATTCTTGAAAATAGTCATGAAAATCACCATTTAAAGGGGTTTCCTTAAGTGTTCTTACCCAATGATCAAGTTGCAGTTTTTGAAGATTTTGGGCATTGGGAAGCTCCATTTCTTTGATTTTAATCTGCATTTTATTTTGGATGAGCTTCAGTTTCCGCAAGTGCGATTTAGGCAATAAGATGATTGAAATTCCTTTTTTTCCGGCTCTACCGGTTCTTCCACTTCGGTGTGTATACACTTCAATTTCATCTGGAAGTTGGTAGTTAATAACATGTGTAATATCATCAACATCAATTCCACGAGCAGCCACATCTGTGGCTACTAGAAGCTGAATTTTCTTTTTCCGAAAAGACTGCATAACTGCATCTCTTTGGTTTTGACTTAAATCACCATGAAGGGCAGCGGCTTTATAGCCATCTTCTTGCAGTCGTTCGGCTACTTTTTGGGTTTCAATTTTGGTACGGCAAAATATGCAGCCAAAAATATCGGGATAGAGGTTGATTAAAATTTGAAGGGTCTGATAGCGTTCTCGAGCGTTAATCACATAATATTGATGCTCCACCATTTTGGTTCCGGTGTTTCTACCACCCACTTCAATTTCAACCGGGTTGTGCATGAATTTTTGCGCAATGCGATGCACTTCATTGGGCATGGTGGCCGAAAACAGCCAAGTGTTTTTAGTGTTTGGGGTATGTGTTAAAATGGACTTTATGTCTTCATAAAACCCCATATTGAGCATTTCATCAGCTTCATCAAGCACACAATAGGAAATGTCTTGTATGTTAACCAACTTTCGTTTGATCATATCTTTGAGTCTGCCTGGAGTGGCCACCACAACATGAGCTCCTTTTTTTATTTTTTTGGCCTGTTCGTTGATGTTGGCCCCGCCATAGATAGCAACAATCGACATGCCTTTTTGACCGGCACTGTAGCGTTCCATTTCGGTTGTTATTTGCAAACAGAGTTCGCGCGTTGGAGCCAGAATTAGCCCTTGTGTTTCACGTTGTTTAGTGTCAAGTTTTTGAAGCAACGGAAACCCGAAGGCGGCTGTTTTTCCCGTTCCGGTTTGGGCCAGGGCTACAATGTCAGTGTCTTGATTAAGCAGTACAGGAATTACTTTTTCTTGAACAGGTGTTGGGTTTTCAAAACCCAAAGCATCAATCGTGTTGATTAAATCAGGTTGCAATCCCAGGGATTGGAATGTGGTCATAAATAGTTTTATGCCTGCAAAAGTAGTGCTTTAAACCCAAAGAAAGCGGCTTTTCTTAATTAATTGAAAACCACACTGCAACCAGATTAGGCTGGTTTATACTTCCCAGCCTGGTCGGTAGCTTCTTGTCACAAATTGATTGGCCTCTTCTAAATTGGTAATTTTCATACGCTCACCATCCCAAAGTAATTTTTTACGACCATAGAATTGCATTCTACCATTTTTATCTTCCCGTCTCAGCATATAACTTCTAATAGCTAAATTACCCATGAGCACGGTTTCTGTCATAGGCCCAGCATAGTCAAAAGAGGACGTAAGGGCTTTGTGCTCTTTACTGTTAAATCCAGCTTTACAAGCATCTACCCATTTTCTTTGATGCCCATATTCAGGCTCTGCCATTTTTTCAACCTCAGGGCCAAATTCGGTAGTGCCATCGTTGAGATAAAGTTTAGGAGTGAGGGGTGAACTATCATTAATATTAGTAGAAATGATACCTTTTTCACCAATAATTAACACGCCATTGGCACTATTAGGACCTCCAATATCATGATCAGCCGGAATTATGGCAGGGTGTGGGGGTCTAATGCCGCCATCGCTCCAAGTCATTTGGATGGGTGCTTTACTTTTTTCAGTGGCTTCAAAATTAATGGTAACTAAAGAAGCAGAAGGGCATCCTTCAGGGTGATAATCAGGGGTCCACATTTGACTAAAAATACTTCCCACACTACATTCAGCATCGGTAGGATATTTTAGGCCTAAGGTTCTAAAAGGAATGTCAATGAGGTGGCAACCTACATCACCAAGAGCACCTGTGCCATAATCCCACCAACCTCTCCAGTTGAAGGGGTGCATTTTAGGGGTATAGGGTTTTTCGGGAGCCGGGCCGAGCCATAAATTCCAATCGAGGGCCTCTGGTTTGAGGCTTGGATCGGGTTGAGGCATAGCCACCCCTTGTGGCCATACGGGTCTGTTGGTCCAAATTTTCACTTCAGAAATTGGGCCTATGGTATCACTGTCAATCCAATGTTGCACCATATTTAATAAAGGATTTGACCCTCCTTGATTTCCCATTTGGCTCACAATTTTATGCTCTCTTGCCATTTCGGTAAGCATACGCGCCTCTCGAATGTTATGTGTCATGGGTTTTTGCACATAAACGTGTTTGCCTCTTTCCATAGCAAAGGCTGCTGCAGGACCATGAACGTGGTCTGGGGTGGAAATGGTTACTGCATCTATGTCTTTTTCTTTGTCCAACATTTCCCGATAATCGGCATAGAGTTTGGCTTTTGGAAATCGCTCTACCGATTTTGCGGCACTTCCAGAAAAGTCAACATCACAAAGGGCAGCCACTCGTTCTCTGCCTTGCACTGAGGCATTGTTAATATCACTAGCACCTTTTCCACCTGAACCAATAGCGGCAAGATTCAATTGGTCGCTAGGCGCCATATAGCCGGGTCCTCCTAAAACGTGCCTAGGAACAATGAAAAGACTGCTGGCTGCTGCTGTTGTTTTGATAAAATTACGTCTCGATTGAGAATTTTTATTTTTTGATTTCATGGAAATAAATTTTGTCGAACATTTAAAATTAAATTTTTTTTAGAAACTGTGTTCTTAAATATACATTATTTTAAATTTTGATAAGATATTTGCAGGCATTATTAGTCTATGGAATTATCACATAATAAAATTAAAGTTGCCTTAGGACTTTCCTTTTTTTTATCCGGTGCCTGTTTTTCCACCTGGGCCTCGAGAATTCCAACCATTAAAGAAACTTTTTCGTTAAATGAGGCAGAGTTGGGTAGTTTACTTTTTGTATTGCCTGTTAGTTCTCTAATAGGATTGCCAATTTCAGGTTGGTTAGTGGCAAAATTTGATAGTCGCTATCCCTTGTTAGTTGGATTTGTGTTTTTCTGTTTGGGTCTTTTTGCCATTGGGTTGTCCACCACTTTGTTTCAGCTAACTATGGCCGTTTTTCTTTTTTCGTTTAGCATGCGCATCATTAATATTGCCATGAATACCCAATCGCTCATGGTTCAAAAAATGTATCCCAAAAAAATTAATGGGCTCATGCACGGATTGTGGAGTCTAGGCGGACTCACTGGTATTTTATTTTCAACCCTTATGGTTCGTTTAGAATTAGGCTTAGTGCCCCATTTACTTTCGGTGGGTGGAGTAACCCTGGTGTTGTGTTTTCTTTCCTTTCCCTATTTACTACAAAACGACCGCCAATCGGAGGGGAATAAAATTATTTTTGGAAAACCAGATAAATATATATTGACCTTGGGCTTACTCGTTTTTTTTGCAGCCGTTTGTGAAGGTGGAATGTATGATTGGAGTGGGGTCTATTTTAGAGAGGTTGTGGGGGTAGAGCTTTTTACGCTCAGTTATTTGGCTTTTATGGTTTCCATGACGCTTTCTCGTTTTATTTCCGATCGGTTTATCGAAAAATTGGGAGAATCTAAATACTATATCATTTCTGCTTCTGTGGCTCTTGTAGGCATAGCTATGATCATTCTTTTCCCCTATTTTATTCCGGCTCTCATTGGGTTTTCCATTGCTGGTTTTGGTGTGGCTGCCATTTTTCCTATGACGTTTACCATGACGAGCAAATCAAAAAAATATGCACCCGGTGTAGCTATTTCGTTAGTTGCCACCTACGCCACAGTGGGCATTTTGATAGGGCCTCCTCTCATTGGTTATATTGCCCATATTTTTAAACTCCAATATGCATTTGTCCTCTTTTTTATTGCCATTTTAACCATCATTCCCTTGTCAAGAGAGTTGTTTAAAATTTTGGAAGCTGATAAAAATTAAGGCTAAAATGGGGTTAATAAACAGCCTCATCTGAGGCAATTTTTGGCAGCTTGAAATTACCGATTAAAATCCTCTTCTCTTGCGCTTCTGGAAGGTTAATAGAAGCACTATCTTGACTTAGCTTGCTGTTAAAAAGATATATTTCTTTCACGTTAGAAAGCGCATAGAGTTTTTCCAGATAAGAGCTTTCAAAAAGGGTATGCGTAAGGTGCAAAAAGGTCAGTCGTTCTAGTGGCTGCAATAGTTCAAAGTTTGCTCCTGTCACAGCGGTGTAATCTAATTTTAGCACCACCAAGTTGGGAAAGTTTTGGAGTTTTGTTAACACCGCATCACTCACTTGTGTTTTAGACAAATCTAAAACCACAATGTGTTCGGCGAGAGGAAGTAATTTTTCGAGATCTTGATCGGCAAAAGCAGGTTGATTGACCGCAGAAATTTCCAACCAATTCGAATTTTGATTCACAGGAAGCACTATGAGATTAAAATCTAGTAAGGACTTTAAAGCCGTTGATGCAGGAGCTTGTAATTCTTCTTCTGGGTAGAGGCTTTCTTCATTTGATTTGAAAAAGGGCATGAGTAATGCTCGCGCATTGTTGAGTGCGAGGAGATCATTCTTTGGTGCTCCTTCCTTTACCCAAGTTTCCAATAGGGTCATTTCTACTTGGGAGAATTGTGTTTTTGAAGAGGGAGGCATATGCTTTTTGTGGGTTAAGGGTAGATGGGTTCGTTGCCAGAAAGCGCTTTTTTCTGGATTGGAAAAGTTAATGATCTCCCCATGTTCACCTCCTTTAAGAATTGCTTCATATTGGTGTAATTGAAGCCCTCCTTTTGTTTTTTTGGGGTTGTGGCAACTCACGCATTTTTGTTGCAGTAGGGGATTAATTAGGTCATCATACCAAACCAAAATTTCAATTTGGGAAGGATCAATTTCAATTTGTTTTGGGGCGCTACTCCAACCCAAACGTTCTTTAAATGCTTGCGGAAGGGGCTCAACCAAATAGTCATCTCCATGCGTTAAATTACCTCCGAAATGTCCTGCCAAAAGGAGTGCTATAAAAAGAGTTCCTCCAAAAAAGGAAACTTTTGTAGTGGGGAGAAATTTGTTAAGCAATCTAAAATAGAGCAACCAACAAAGAAGAGTTGTGAGCAGGCTAAAAAAAAGATGGAGTTGCACACTTTCAAAACTATAGCCTTCTAAATTATAATGAACTAGACCACTAAACACGGCTATGAGAGCACTGATTCCAGACCAGAAAAAAAGAAACTGTAGTACTTTTTGGTTCGCTTTTACTTTTTGTTCATACACCAGCAACAATAAACCCATTAGGATAAAACCAATGGGTAAATGAACTACCAATGGGTGTATGCGTCCAAAAAGCTCAACTAACACCTCCATACATTTTAAGCCAAAATTTCATTGATAATGCCTCCGTGTACATCGGTCAATCGGAAAGGGCGGCCTTGAAAATCGTATGTAAAAGATTCATGATCGAAGCCTAAAAGGTGCAAAATGGTAGCTTGAATATCGTGCACCGAAACACTTCCTGAAATACTCTGATAGCCAATGGGATCGGTAGCACCGTGAACAGCACCTTTTTTAATACCCCCTCCGGCCATCCACATGGTGAATGCTTCTCCGTGGTGGTCTCGTCCTTTATATTTCATTGTTTTTCCTTCCCGTGTTTCTTGCATGGGTGTTCGGCCAAATTCGCCCCCCCAAACAATAAGAGTTTCATCTAAGAGGCCTCGTTGTTTCAAATCGAGGAGTAGGGCCGTAATGGGCCGATCAATTTCTCGGCACTTATTGCGTAACCCCAAATCTACTGCAGTAGAGTGATCGGTGCCATGACTGTCCCAACCCCAATCATAAAGCTGCACAAATCGCACGCCTTCTTCCACCATTTTACGTGCAAGTAGGCAATTATTTGCAAAGGATTCTTTGCCGGGTTCAACACCATATAATTCCTTAATATATTCGGGTTCCGTACTTATGTCCATCACTTCTGGCACCGTAATTTGCATGCGATAGGCCATTTCATATTGATTGATACGGGTCAAAATTTCAGGATCTTTTTGTTGGGCGAAGGTTTTAAAATTGATGTCATTTATGGCGTCAATAATGTCTTTTTTAAGGTTACGACTCACGCCATTAGGGTCTTTTAAATACAACACCGGATCACCTTTAGAACGGCATTGAACTCCTTGATAAACAGAGGGTAAAAAGCCACTTCCCCAAACACTTTTTCCAGCATCGGGGGTACCACCTGATGACAACACCACAAATCCTGGTAGGTTTTGGTTTTCAGAACCCAGACCATAGGTTACCCAAGATCCTAAACTAGGACGGCCAAAACGTGGAGTTCCTGTATGCATGAGCAATTGCGCTGGCCCATGATTAAATTGATCTGTTTTTACGGCCTTAAGAAAGGCCACTTCATCAACCACTTTTTGAAAATGAGGAAGGTAATTAGAAACCCAATTACCAGATTGTCCGGCCCGAACAAATTCAGCTTGTGAGCCAAGCATAGTAGGCCGCCCTCTGATGAATGCAAATTTTTTGCCCTCCAACAATGAGTCTGGGCAAGGTTGGTTGTGTAATTTTTGTAATTCGGGTTTATAATCAAACATCTCTAGTTGAGAAGGGGCACCCACCATATGAAGGTAGATTACACTTTTTACTTTAGGGCTAAAGGGAGGAGGCAAAGTAGCCAAAGGATTGAGTGCACGTTGAGCGTCATACCAAGGATTAGCATTTTCTCCAGTTTTACAACCTTGCAGCATAGAACCTAGGGCTATTCCTCCCAATCCTAAAGTACAATTGTGCAAAAAATGCCGTCTCGAATTGTCTTGAGCTCGATTGGTTTTATATTCTTCAAGAAGTTTCAAAAGTGGATCCATAGCGCTATGATTGTGTTAAAAATTCATCTAGATTCATGATGGCGTTGGCCACAATGGTGAGGGCAGCCAAATGCTCAGTGGTGGGTTCCTTTTGATCTAAAAAGCTTTGTAAAGCTTGTGGGTTTTCTTTAAAAGAGGTGAGGGCTTTTTGATAAAGCAAGACCAGAGGTTCTAGTTTTTCTTCTTGGGGGTTGTAGTAGAGTGCTTTTTCATACATTTTAGCAATGGCTGTTTCACTATCATTTTCTTGTGCTACTTGTTTAGCCAAGGCCATAGCTGCTTCAAGATACACGGGGTCGTTTAGGGTAACCAAAGCTTGCAGCGGAGTATTGGTAGGCATCCTATTGACGAGGCAAACTTCTCTACTTCCAGCATCAAAAGTAATGAATGAAGGATACGGACTGGTTCTTTTAAAATAGGTATAGAGGGCTCTTCTATATCTATCTTCTCCTTTACTTTCCACCCATAAATCACCCAAATAAACATGCGCCCAAATGCCTTTAGGTTGAGGGGGCATCACCCCTGGGCCTCCCATTTTTCTACTCAATAGACCAGAAATATAAAGGGCTTGGTCGCGAACTTGTTCCGCTTTTAAACGCATTTTTGGGCCCCGAGCATACCAAATGTTATTCGGATCATATAGCTTTTTGTCTTCAGTTAGTGAAGCGCTTTGTTGATAGGTGCCCGAAAGGACAATAGTGCGAATTAGCGATTTAAGTTGCCATTGATGAGTATTCATAAATTCAACCGCCAACCAATCTAACAAAAGAGGATGGGTAGGTGGTTCGGATTGTGAACCAATATCTTCTATAGGACTTACTAAACCGTTACCAAAGAGTTGGTGCCAGATACGATTCACAACTGTTCTGGAAGTGAGGGGGTTTTCTTTGCTCACCAACCACTGGGCTAATCCCAACCGATTGTTTTTCCACTCTTTTTTCCAAGGATTTAGTGCTTTGGGTGTTTGGGGTTTTACCGTATCGGTTTTTATTTGCCAATTGCCTCGTTCAAAAAGCTGGGTGGTTCTTTTCATAAAGGGTGGATTTTCAATCATCACTGGTGATTTTTCCACTTTGGCATTAAGGAGTTCATTCCAAATGCGTTTTATGTTCACATATCCCTTTTGATTTTTTCCTGGCAGTTCAGGCAGAAAAGCAAACCAAGAAAAAAAGCTGGTGGTGGTTTGAGGTGCTAAGGCATCATTTTGCGCTTCAATATAAAGGTCTGTTTTTGTTAAGGGAGCTTTAAAAGCCACTTGTCCAATTTGTCCGTTGTGCTTATCAATTTTTAATTGGGCTAAGACGGCACCCTTGGCATTGTTTTCCCGAATAGTAATGACAGTTCCGTTTTGTCTAGAAAAATAATTAAAATAGAGCCGATTGGCGCGTTGGGCATCTACATTTCTCAAATAGGCAGAACCATTGTCCCAAAGCGCTAACCATTTGCCGTCAGCCATAGCTCCATTGGTGAAATTTTCGCAATGATGCAGTTGATATTTAGGCTCTAAAAAATAGAGAAAATCTTTAAACTGTTTTTGTTGGCTGGCATCTCCATAGGTGGCAATCCATTGAAGTACCTCAGCTACTTTTTCAGCGTCTGCCGGACTGTAGTTTCTGTAATTAGGCGCCTCATCAGGGGTGTCCTCATCACGCGTATTGTTAAAATAGGCAAGAAGTTGATAATATTCTTCGTGTTTAAAGGGGTCATAGGGATGACTGTGACATTGCACACATTCCATGGTAGTGCTTTGCCAAACCGAAAAAGTAGTATTGATCCGATCAATGACCGCGGCTGTTCTAAACTCTTCATCAGAAGTGCCCCCTTCATCGTTGTTCATCGTATTGCGATGAAAACCAGTGGCAATAAATTGCTCAGGAGTGGGGTTGGGTAATAAATCACCAGCCAATTGATCTATGGTAAATTGGTCAAAGGGCAAATCTTGGTTAAGGGCATCTATGACCCAATCTCGATATTGCCAAATGGACCGACCGGAATCTTTTTCATAGCCTTTACTATCGGCATAGCGTGCTAGGTCAAGCCACCAACTAGCCCATTTTTCTCCGTAGGCATTGCTTTGCAGCAAGCTGTCTACGAGTTGTTCATAGGTCATAAAACCCTCTTGAAAGTTCTGTAGCCATTTTTTTGAAGTAGGAAGTCCTGTTAAATCTAGGGCAACTCTCCTAGCTAATGAAATCTTGTTGGCTTTTGGGTTAGGAAAGAGATTGTGTTGTTGCATTTGAGCCAACACAAAATGGTCTATTGGATTTTGCAAAAATTCATCCTGTCTTTCAAAAAGGCTTTCCTCAAAGATTGGGGGGTTACTTTTTTCAGGAGCTTCATAGGCCCAATGGGTTCCCCATTTTGCACCCTGATCAATCCATTGAGTCAAGATTTGTATATCTTCTTTAGAGAGAGGCTCCTTTTGGTAGGGCATGCGCAACTCGGGATCTTTTTCATGCAAACGTTTGATAAAAGGGCTGTTTTTAGCATCTCCTGGAATGATGGCCGGTTCTCCACTTTCTGTTGGTTTCAAAATTTCTTCAGCAAAAAGAACACTAAAACCTGCATTCTTTTTAACCCCGCCATGACAACTAATGCAATGTTTGTTTAAGATGGGTTTTACCTGTGCATTAAAATCAATGTCTTTTTCAGAACAGCCCACTAGAGCAATCAATGAGATAATTGCTCCAAATCTATACATCATCCCTATCATTCCTCTGAGCATGAATTTTTTTATTGAAAACTAAAACTACAATTTTTTTTTATAGTAAATAGTGAAGGATTAATTGAAGAACTTAATTTTTATTGGTTTGTCCATAATTTTTACTTTACATTTGACTATCCATTTAAGAAACCGAACATCTAAAAATTAGTATTACATGAAAATAGCTGATAATAGATCAGGCTGTCCTATCAGTACCACTCTTGATTTATTTGGAGACCGATGGTCATTACTAATCGTAAGAAACTTATTCATAGGAAGAATGACCTTCTCAGATTTTCTAGAGGCACCTGAAAAAATTGCTTCGAATATTCTTAGAGATCGATTAAAAAAGTTACTCTTCTATGAGATTATTGAATATAAAGTTCATGCAAGAGATAAAAAAATAAAGCAATATTACTTAACAGATAAAGGAATTGATCTGTTTCCCATTCTACACAATATGTCTATTTGGTCTACAAAACATCTTGAATTTGAATTGCATCCGCTGGCTGTTGAAACAATAGAAGAAAATAAAGATAAATCCTACGAACAAATAATAGAACAGACTACTTCAACCTATAGAGAAGCACGAGAAAAACTTGTTCACGAATAGAAAATATTTTATTTACTTATATTTTTAATTGCAATTTGCTATATTGCAGTAACCTTAAACCAATTCATCCATAGATTTGGATAGAAAATCTATTTATTTCTTACCTATAATGCTACCCAAAAATCCTATTCCAAACAATATTGTGGTGCCCAAAACAATAGATAAGTAAGAGTGAAATAGGGTTTGACCGGACACATTTATCCAAAGGAGGGTTGCAATTCCCAAAATAACGGCAATGCCAATCCATAAGTTGTTTTTAAGAGGAGCAATAACACCCAATAAAAAAAGTCCAAGCATGCCTCCACTGCAAATTGAGGCATATTTCCACCAAACGTCCAGCACCCCTTTAACGTCAATCATGCTCAAGGCAATAATAATGCTGATGAGACCCGACAATGCTGTGGAGAAATATAAGATTCTCACCTTGGAGTTCCCTTTTGAAAGAAAACGATTTGAAAAATAGTCGGTTACAAAAACGGTTGACATGCTGTTGTAGCTGGTAGAAATGGTGCTCATGCCTGCCGCAAAAATACTGGCAATGAGCAATCCGGCAAAGCCTTTAGGAATTTCTTGTGCAATGAAATAGGGAAAAATTTTATCGGTGGTTTCCCATAAATCGGGGGGTAGGGTGGGAATGACTTTGTAATAGCTAAATAGCGCTGTTCCCAAAAACAAAAAAAGGGCCGAAACGGGCAAGTAGATCAGTCCACCAACAAAGGCACTGCGCTGTGCTTTTTTTAAGGATGGAAGCACCATATAGCGTTGAATGTAGTTTTGATCAATGCCAAAATTTTGAAGGTTTACAAAAAAGCCATAGATCAGCACTACCCAAAAAGTTGCATCATTGAAATCTAAAGACATGCTGCCCAAACTAAATTTTTGCTGTTGCTGTGCAATACTCATAATTTGAGATACTCCTTCTGGCATTTTGAAGACAATAAAAATCAAACAAAAAAGTACGCCTCCGATGAGAATAATCGCTTGGATAGCGTCGGTCCAAAGCACAGCATCAATACCTCCTAGAATAGAATAGAGGGAGACAAAAAATCCGGTTAAGATAATGATCCAAACAATGTCCCATCCCACTATGGCATTGATAGCTATGGCCAATAAATAGAGAATAGTGCCAATACGCATTAATTGTGTGATCAAATAGCAGAGCGATACATAATATTTAGCGCCATTTCCCAACCGATTGGCTATGAAGGTATAGGCAGAGGGACTGTTGGTTTTTCGATAGACTGGAATAAAATAGCGCACAGCAATTAGAGAGGCAAAGGGAATGGAAAAACTAAAAACCAAAGGATTCCAATTAGATTGAAACGCACTACCGGGTAGGGCTAAATAGCTAATGCTGCTCACAAAAGTGGCAAAAATGGATAGGCTCACCACCCAGGTTGGTACGCCACCACTTCCTAGAATGTAATTTTTTGCGCTTCGATTTTTTTTAAAAAAAGACCCCCCCAAAAAAAGGAGTAAGAGCAAATAAACACCAAAAACAATTAAATCTAAGGAGGTCATTTGATAGCAGCCATTTGGTTTTGAATTTCAGCTACTGCTGCTCCAATTTCTTCTTGGATTGTTTTTGAATAGGCATCAAAAGGATGTGTGAGTATGTTTTGGCATAAAACTTCTAGGGCAAGAGCTGCCTTAAGTCCTTTTAAAAAGGAACCATCTGGATAGGCTCCTCGGTATATTTTAGCACCAACCTGATCAATAAGTTGTTTATAGGCAAGGCTTTTTTTAGTGTCCTTTTGGCAATGGGCTTCATAGGCACCAACATATAGGGAGGGAAACAAATTAGCTCCGCCGTTCACTCCACCGTGGGCTCCCATAGAAAGTGACTCAAATAAGAGTTCTTCTGGTCCAACCAACCAATTGAAATCATTTGGAAGTTTAAATGCCAATAATTCTTCTAAGTAGGGCAGGTTACCTGAGCTGTCTTTTAACCCCCAAATATTTGGATGTTCCGATAGCTTTTTAACGGTTTCTGTAGCAATTTCAACTTTAGTTAAACTTGGATAGTTATATAAATAAAGCGGTATGGCAACATGATTGGCTATATATGTATAATACTGTTGCAATTCCTTTTGTTGCATTGGAACATAATAAGGAGGGGCTGCCACCACGGCATCGGCTCCATTTGCTGCGGCAAAATCGGCCAAGTCTAGCAGTTCTGTTGTTGCCGTATCAGAAATCCCTACCCAAAACGGAATCCGATTAGCGAGTAGGGGCCCTGTGTGTTGAATGAGTGCTTTTCTATGGGCATAAGAGAGAGAGGTAGCTTCTCCGGTTGTGCCCAAAATAAAAATACCGTGTACACCCCCTTTTAGCATATGCTCAATTAGTTGCTCTACAGCCTCAAAATCAATTTGCTGTTGGTCGTTTAAGGGCGTAACCATGGGCACCATAATACCCTCAAAGCGTTTTTTATTTTTCATTTTTATTCGACTTGTAGAACAACATGCTTGATATTTTTTCTGTTGTAGGTATAAGTCAAATGGAGCTTTCCATCTGAAGATTGAATGAGAGCAGGATAACTAAATTCCCCCTTGTTTTCATTTTCTAGAACAAGAGCATCTTGCCAATCTTTTCCATCTTTAGAAATGGCTATGTTTAATTTGGCTCGTGCATTTCGACCTTGAACGGTTGGATTATAGACCAACACATGCCATCCGTTGGAGAGGGTCAAGGCATCTGTACCTGAATTGGGATTGGGCAAAGTTGTTTTGGTAATTTTGCCCCAACTGTTTCCACCGTCATAGGAGAAGGCTTGTAACAAGGCGTTGTCTCTACTGCGGCACAAAATTTGAAGTTTTTCTTGCGTATGAACTAAAATGCTAGGCTGAATGAGATTATAGGGGGTTTGTGGGTCTACTTCAATTTTTTCCCATTGGGTGCCTCCATCCACACTTTTTTCAATATGCACCTTCCAAGAAAGACCAGTTGCGGTTCTGGTTTCGGTGCTAGAAGGGGCCAAAATGGTGCCGTTATTGAGTTGAATAGGTTTGTTTTTTATGGGGCCTAAAATGGTGTTAGGCAGTCTTTTTTCTTGACTCCAATCCATTCCGTTGTTGGAAGAAGTTTTTACGGCCCCCCACCACTCCCGGGGGGAAGGCCCTATTTTATAAAACAAAAAAACAGTGCCACCTTGTTCTTTAAACAAAACAGGGTTCCAATTTGGATACCGATTGCCATCGGGAGAAATCCCATCGGCTACTTGAGTGGGAGACTGCCATTGGGTGGCGGTACCTTTACTTAACCAAATGGTAACATCTTTATTGCCTTCTCGACTACCACCAAAGGCAGCCACAAGAAATTGGTTGGGTTGGGTCTCTAAAATAGTAGAGGCATGGCAAGCTTCAAAAGGTGGTGTTTCATAGACCATTTCTTCTGAAATTATTTTTAAATGGAGTTGTGCCTGGAGTGAAGTTGCGCCTAGTGACCATAAGAATAAAGCACTAAATAGGGATAAAAAATTGGTGTTTGAAATCATGAATGAACAGTGTTAGTTAGGGTGCCTATACCGGCTATGGTGATCGAAATATTATCTTTTTCTTCTAAGGTAAAGCCAGCCTCTGGAACAATACCGGTGCCCGTCATTAAAAAGCATCCGTGGGGAAAATCCAATTCCATAAATAAATAGGAAATCAAATCTTTAAAGCTACGCTTGAGGTTTTCTTTTGAAGTGCTTCCCTCAAAAACGAGAGTACCTTTACGATTAATAGTAATCGATATGTTTGTTTGATCAGAAAGAGGTTGGTCAGTGACTAGGATGCCTGGACCCAATGCTGTAGCTCCTCTATAACTTTTGGCTTGAGGTAAATAAAGTGGATTTTCGCCCTCAATTGATCGAGAACTCATATCGTTACCAATGGTATAGCCCAAAATTTTTTGAGTGGGATGAAGCACAAGTGTAAGCTCGGGTTCGGGCACACTCCATTGGCTGTCTTTTCTAATGCGCACATTTTGTTCATGCCCTTTTACGCGATAGCCATTGGATTTAAAAAACAGTTCAGGGCGGTCGGCTTCATAAACCCGATCGTAAAAATCACTTCCTCCACTAGAAGCCGATTCCTCCATTCTCGCAGTACGACTTTTATAATAGGTAACACCTGCTGCCCAAACTTCTTGTGAACCAATAGGAGGGAGAAGTGAGGCATTATTGTGTAATGAAAAATGAATATTCTTTTTTAAATCGGTAAGTTCAGAAGTTAGTTTTTTAAAAAGCTCTTCCTCCAACAAAAGATTCTCAAAATCAGTTCGGAGATAGTCATAATAAACCCCGCTTTGCTCAATTACGGGTCCTGCTTTGGTGTTGTATAAAATCAATTTTTCTCTTGTTGTTAAATGTTCAATTGTTGTTTAAATGTAAAGAATTATCCAAGAATAACTATCTTTAAGGTGTCTCTTTTACAATTATCGAAACTTAACCAGTAAACCAAAATTGAATTACTTTTCATGAAATACTTTTTAAGAATAACAAGCTTTCTTTTGTTGGGGAGTTTATTGGCGTGCCAATCACCAACCTCTAAAAAGGAAGTCGCTGCACAAGATCAATACCGCCGAGGCGAGCTACCCGTTCAAGAAGGAATGGCTTTGTTTAATCAAAATTGTGCCAGTTGTCATAATTTTTCTTCTAACGAAATTGGCCCTAATTTGAGTGGCATTACCGCTGCCGTTTCAAAAGATTGGCTCAAGCAGTTCATTCAAAACCCCCAACAAATGATTGCAGATGGTGATGAAAGGGCTTCAGCTCAATTTGAAAAATTTAAAGTCTATATGCCTGCTTTTTCCCAATTTGATGACAATCAATTAGAAAATCTGTTGGGGTTTATTCATAAATTTTCAGAAGGTGAAAAGCGAAATAAAAGCAACCGAAAAGGAGGCTTGGTAAATCCAATTCCAGAAAAAATCGCTCCCGCTACTCATGCTCTTGTGGTGGAAGATTTTGTGACCCTTCCAGCTAGTGCTCCCAATGCTCCTGATACTAGAATCAATACCTTCAGGCCACTACAAACCAAACAAAAAGAGCGTCTTTTTGTGGCCGATTTAAGGGGGGTGTTGTTTGAAATTATGGACGGTAAACCCCATCCCTTTCTCGATATGAATCAATGGGTAGGTAACTTTATTGATCGTCCCGGATTAGGATCGGGTTTGGGTAGTTTTGCTTTTCATCCCGAATTTGAACGCAATGGGTTGCTTTATACCACGCATACAGAACCTGCCAATACCCAAAAGGCAGATTTTGCCGTGCCTGAGGGTGCAAAATCAACTTTACAGTGGGTGATTTCAGAATGGCAAATGGAAGATCCGAATGCAGGAGTATTTGCAGGGCAAAGAAGAGAACTCCTGCGTGTAGATATGGTAACTGGTATTCACGGTTTTCAAGATTTGACATTTAACCCAACAGCAAAACCCGGTAGTGCAGATTATGGACTCCTTTATTTGGGAATAGGCGATGGGGGAGCAGCCCTGGCTGGGCATCCTGAAATTTGTCAAAATGAAACTTCCATTTGGGGAAGCATAATTCGAATTGATCCAAGCGGAAACAATAGTAAAAACAAAAATTATGGCATTCCTAAAGACAATCCCTATGCTGATCAGCCAAATAAGGTTGGCGAAATTTGGAGTAGAGGTTTTCGCAATCCACACCGTATAGCTTGGAATGAAAAGGGTGAAAAAATGCTCGTCTCTAACATTGGTCAACACAGTGTGGAGGAAGTAAACTTAATAAGCAAGGGCGGTGATTTTGGGTGGCCCTACAGAGAGGGTAGTTTTGTTTTTGACGTGAACGCAAATCCAGAAATGGTTTATCCTCTTGATCAAGAAGAAAAAGGTTCTTTTTTAAACCCTGTTATTCAATATGATCACGATGAAGGCAATGCAGTTTCGGGAGGCTATTTCTATTGGGGTAAAAAAATTCCTTCCCTAAAAGGAAAATATATTTTTGGCGATATTGCCCGAGGCACTCTATTTATGGCAGATGAAGCCCAACTTGAACAAGGAAAAGCAGCTCCTTTGCAAAAAGTGAATTTGGTGGTGAATGGAACCCCAACAAGCTTTCAAGAGATTAGACCCAATGAGCGAGTAGATTTGCGCTTTGGCCAAGATCACAAGGGTGATTTATATGTATTTACAAAAAGCAATGGAAAGGTTTACCGAGTGATGGATTTCATAAAAATATAATTTTTTAAATGAAGCGAATCCTCTTGATGAGTTTAGGCAGCAGAGGCGATATGGAGCCTTTTTTGGCACTGGGTGAAACTTTGCAAGGCCAAGGACATGTCATTGGATTTTGTTTTCCAGCACAATTCGAAACACATGCACACTCCATAACCCCTCATTTTTATCCTCAAGACAAGAGTTTTATTGACTTAGTCAACAGTACAGAAATTAAAAATATTATGGGACAGGTGGGCAGTGGCTGGTCTCGCCTAAAAATTGTGTTTAGTTTATTGAAAAAGACTAAAGCGGTGCAAGAACAAATGATTTTAGATCAAGCTGCCGCCGTAAATGCCTTTAAACCCGATGAAATTATTTTTCATATCAAATGTATTTACCCAGTGTTTTGGAAACTATGGTATGGGGGAACAGTGAAACTATTAAGTCCCATTCCTGCTTTATTGCATCCTGTGAATGAGATACCTCATGTGGCCTTTGGGGCACCCAAATTTAAGGCGTGGAATAGATTTACCTATACCCTTGCACGTTTCGCGCTTATCAAACAGTCAATTTTAGGGTATGGGAAAACATTTTTAAGGAAGCACCAAATCAAGTTAACCTATCAGCAGCTAAAAGCATTTTATCTTCAAAAGCTAGAGGTGCAATACAGTGTTTCTCCTCAACTTTTTATGCGTCCGGCCTATTGGCCACCACAAGCAAAATGTGTTGAATTTCTACAGCGCAAACAACCACAAAATTACAAGCCCGATAAAGGCCTCAGTACCTTTTTAGCACAACACCCTAATTCGCTCTATGTGGGCTTTGGGAGTATGTCAAACGCGCAACCCAAAAAAATAGCTAAGGACCTTATAGCCGTCTGCCAACAATTAAACATTGCTCTCATTTTGAACACCTCATGGGGTGGGCTTGAGCCGCCCAAGTCGGTTCCAAAAAGTGTTTTTGTGATTCAAGATGTGCCTTTTGATTATTTGTTTCCAAAAGTGGGCATGGTGGTGCATCATGGTGGTGCAGGAACCACACAAACGGCTTTGGCTTATCAAAAACCACAAGCCATTATTCCTCATATTGCGGATCAATTTTTTTGGAATCGGCAAATTGCAGCCAACGGATATGGTGTTTTAGGTTTTCCGATTAAAAAATGGCAGCCGGCACGATTTGAAGCCTTACTTCAACAATTAAAAGACTTTACCCTAAGCACCTAAATCCATAAAACCATTTTTAAAACCGTCAATGACTTTAGAAAAAGAAGCTTATAACCAAGAAAGAACGAATAATTTTTTAGTTTTAAGCACTATAAATTTTTAAATTATGATAGCCTTTATTAAAAGAATTTTTGGCCTTGGGCCAACAGTAGATTTTAAAGCACTGGTTTCTTCGGGAGCCCTTATTATTGATGTTCGATCTCCCGCAGAATTTGCCGGTGGACATGTAAACAAGGCTCAAAATATTCCCTTAGACCGTTTGTCTTCTCAATTGAAAAAATTACCTAAAGAAAAACCCATTATCACTTGTTGCGCTTCAGGAATGCGAAGTGCTTCGGCCAAGGCCTTGTTGCAATCCAATGGGTTTCAAGAAGTCTACAATGGAGGCGGTTGGCAACAACTTCAACATAAACTAAATTAATTTAAACGAAAACTAAGTTGAAACGAAAAACCTTTTTAACCACATTAGCCTCTTCTGTAGCAGGAACTGTAGTTTTACCCAATATGATGGCCTGCCAATCTGCTCCAAAAAAAGGATTGGGTTTAAAAAATTGGGCTGGAAACTATACCTATAAAGCCGCTGAGACCCAATTTCCAGATTCCATTGAGGCTTTATCGGAAACTTTAAAAGGTCTTTCTAAAGCAAAAGCTTTGGGCACCCAACATTGTTTTAATGATATTGCGGACACTTCAGGTACCCAGTTGAGCACCAAACATTTAACGGCCGTTTTAGAATTAAATGAACAAGAACAATATGTTGTAGTGGAGTCGGGCATTAAATATGGCGATTTAGGGAAACACCTTCATGCCAAAGGCTGGGCTTTACACAATTTAGCCTCCCTACCACATATTTCTGTTGGTGGTTCTTGTGCCACAGCCACACATGGGTCAGGCATAAAAAATGGTAACTTGGCTACTGCAATTCTCGGATTTGAGTTGGTCACTCCGCTTGGAGAAGTGCTTTGGGTTGACCCCCAAACCAATTCCGATTTATTTTATGCCGGGGCCGTGAGCATGGGTGCCTTAGGGATTATGACCAAAATAAAGCTGGCCGTACAACCCACCTATACCGTTGCACAGCAGGTGTATGAAAACCTTCCTATGGAAGCCCTAAAAGAAAATTTTGATGATATTATGAGCTTGGGCTATAGTGTGAGCTTTTTCACGCATTGGTTGGATAAAAACATCAATCAAGTTTGGGTAAAGTCACGCCAAGATGCTCAACAAGAACCCATGGTCGATGTTTATGGTGCCACACCTGCCACGGCAGACCTTCATCCCATAAAAGTTAATTCACCTATCAATTGCACACCCCAAATGGGTGTTGTAGGACCTTGGCATGAGCGATTACCTCATTTTAAAATGGATTTTACGCCTAGTAATGGAGAAGAATTACAATCCGAATTTTTTGTACCTCGAGAAAGGGCCTACGAAGCTATTATGGCTGTTGAAACCTTGCATGAAAAAATTGAACCTCTTTTGTTTGTTACCGAAATTCGATGCATTGCCGCCGATAATTTTTGGATGAGTACGGCCTATCAAAGAGAAAGCGTGGCCATTCATTTCACGTGGAAGCCCAATACGGAAGGGGTAATGGCTTTATTGCCCGAATTGGAAGCTGTTTTAAAACCTTTTGATGCCAGACCGCATTGGGGTAAAATTTTCACCCAACCTGCTGCTGATTTGGTGAAACGATATCCTAAGTTTCAGGATTTTTTACAATTGAAAAAGCAATTGGATCCAAAAGGAGTTTTATCGAATACTTATTTACAAAGAGCCTTAGCCCTATAAATTGAATTAAATTGCTTTTCAGTCCACTCAAATATTTTTTTTTCCTTTTCCTCTTGCTCTCGTCAAGTGTTTTTTGGGGACAAGAGTTAGCCGTTGAAAAGCAGTTTATTTTCCCTTTGCAAGAGCAAAACCATGTGCACAGCAGTTCTTTGGTTGAATTGCCTAATGGCGATTTGCTAGCCTGTTGGTTTGAGGGCTCAGGAGAGCGCAAAGCCGATGATGTAAAAATCATGGGTGCACGTTTGCAAAGGGGAAAACAAAAATGGGGAAAGCCTTTTGTTATGGCCGATACACCTGGATTTCCGGATTGTAATCCCATTCTATTTTTAAATCAACGCAACGAATTATTTTTGTTTTGGATCGTGGTGAAAAGCAATCGTTGGGAAGAGTCTATTTTAAAATATAAACGCGCCAATGCCTACCTCGATGAGGGTGCGCCACAATGGAACTGGCAAGACCTCATTTTACTAAAACCCGGCAATGGTTTTCAGCAGGTTATTCAAGAAAAGTTTAAGGCCCTCCCCAACAGAGGGTTGAGTTGGGCAGAATATGCGCCTCAATATGAAAAAATGTTGGTTGAGGCTGCTGCCGAAAAAACCAAAAGACAAAGCGGGTGGATGACCCGAACCCTGCCTCTCTTTTTAGATTCGGGTAGGTTGTTGTTGCCCCTCTATTCTGATGGATTTAATTTTTCACTCATAGCCTATACTGATGACTTTGGACAACATTGGCAGGTTAGTGAGCCCCTTGTTGGCTATGGCAATGTGCAACCCTCACTCATTCAAGAAAAGGGAGGTGCTATACATGCTTATATGCGAGACAATGGAGATTTTCCCGGACGTGTCATGAGGAGTGTGTCTGTAGACAACGGAGAAACTTGGCAAGCCGTAGAAGACATCCCTATTCAAAATCCTGGTGCGAGTTTGCACATGCTCAAGTTACAAGATGGCCGTTGGTTGATGGTCAATAATAATCTAGAGGAGGGGCGAAATCAATTGCATCTGAACCTGTCTGAAGACGAAGGAAAATCTTGGCAAACCCTTATGATTATTGAAGAGTCTGAGAAACCAAGTGATTCTTTTTCCTATCCCACACTGATTCAAGCAGCCTCCGGCTTGGTGCATTTGTCCTATTCCTATCGCTCAAATAATCAAAAATCTATTGTACATGCACAACTTAAATTTTAATTGGGTTATTCTTTTTATTGGTGGTCTTTGGCTAGGAAATGCCCAAACCTATGTTGACCAAGTCTACAAGCAAGATTTTTCGATTCAATATCCCCTAGAAACTGAGGTTCAATTATGGGCAGTACAAACGGATCGAAACCAAAATAGTTTGGTTCTTTCTTCAATAGGGCTCTTAATGCCTTGGGAAGGAAAACTGCAAAAAAGTTATCAATATAGACCCTTACAAAAGATGAACTTACGCGCTTTGGGGATCTATCAAAATGAATTTTATTATGTAACGCCAAAGGCGGTTCTGAGCTTTGCCAAGGGCGGTACATTTTATGTGCCACACGGATTAAAAAATCCAACGCATTTCAGTTTTGGAGCTGAGCAGTCCCTTTTAGTGCTCGCTGCCAATCGGTTGCGTTTTTTTGGGGCAAATGGACAGTTGTATAAGGAACTAGCCCTTCCAGAAAAACCCATAGCACTCCATTATGACACACAAAATCAATCTTTTTTAATTCTCACCTCAAATCGGTTATATCAATTTAAGCCAAGTGAACAAGAGCTGGAAGAAGTTTATAGCGGCGAAGGCTTATCTGCAGTGGTCTGTCATGAGTCAAACATCATTATAGGTTCAAAGGTGGGGCTTCATCTCTTAAACCGAAAAGACTTTAAAGAAGAAGAATTGCATACGGCCTTGCCCCATACGGAAATTACTGCTCTAAATACTATTGAAGGAAGGCTGTGGGTAGGCACAACAAAAGGTGCTTTTGCGTTTCGGGACGATGGAAAATTTGACTATTATGCTTCACGTCGCTGGTTGGTAGACGATGGGGTATTGGCAATAGCTCCTGGGCCCGACGAAAGTGTCTTGATTTTGTCTAAAGAGGGATTGAGTCAAATTGTCTTTAAAGGGATGACCTTAGCTCAAAAGGCGGCCTATTTTCAACGTATTCAGCGGCAGCGGCATATTCGCTATGGATTAGGTTCTAGCGTGCAATTACGAAAAGCTGGAGATCTGGCTAGTTTAGAATTAATAGATACTGATAATGATGGATTATGGACCTCCATGTATTTGGCAGGGGAATTGTTTCGGTATGCTGCCACGCAATCTGAAGAGGCCAAGCAAAATGCCTTGGAAGCTTTTGTAGCCATGGAGCGGTTAATAGAAATTTCGGGTATTGAAGGATTTCCGGCGAGAACCTATGAGTTGGATTCTTATCAAAAAAGCGATTGGAAACCCAATGATACCTATGGCACCTGGCAAAAAGCTAATGATCCAAAGTGGGTTTGGAAAACCACCACCAGTAGTGATGAATCTTGTGGTCATTTTTTTGTTTATGCTCTTTTTGCAGAACTCATAAAAGACGAAACGTGGAAAAAAAGGGCTGTGGCCTTACTCAAAAAACAAATGGACCATATTATTGCCAACAATTGGTATTTGGTGTCTTGGGACGGCAAGCCCACACGTTGGGGAAGATGGCACCCAGACTATGTCAATAGTTTTCCTCCAGAAGTGGGTGATAGACGTTTAAACTCAACTTTAATATTGGCTTTTTTACAGTCTACCTATCATTTTACACAAGATGAAAAATATAAAAAGTTAGCCCTTATGCTAGCCGAAAAACACGGTTATGAAGAAAACGCCAACCGTTTAGCTTCAACCATTGGCTACGTGGAGGGTGAGTTCTTAAGCGATGCTTGGAATCATTCTGATGATGAGATGTATTTCCTCACAGCCCCCGCTTTTGTAAACTATGCTTTTGATGCAAAAACAAAAGCCAAACATTTAGAATCGGTAACGTCTCATTGGGAAATAGAACGTTCAGAAAAAAATCCGCTATGGAATTTCCTATATGCTTTGTCGGGTGGGACAGAAATTGATTTAGAAGATTCCATTTGGTGGCTACAAGAATTTCCTTTGGATTTAGTCGATTGGAAAGTAGAAAACCACCACCGAAAGGATGTGCCACAATTGGCACCGAACTTTAGGGGACAAGAATTTGAAGATGTATTGCCACCCGATGAAAGACCCCTTCATTTGCACAACAGAGCCTATCAAAACAAGGGTGGAAGTGGAGGCTTTAGAGAATATTCTCCCTATGTATATTTATTGCCCTATTGGGCCGGACGCTATCTAGGTTATATTAGCCCGGAAAAATAAAGAAAAAAAAATTCGCTTAAACGCTTCTATTTAACCCTAGAAAAATATTCGTTTTGCAATTGTAAACTTTGATGATCTGCTTTAACAGCCTTGATGGCATTGGTTAAGGATTCGATCATTGATTCGGATAATAATTTACCCAATTCAACCGAAGAAACTTCTGCCTTGCCTGCATAGTGATTTGGAAAAGCTGCATACCACCAAATGGCCGTATAGAGGTCTTTGGAAAGTTGTAAACGGTATTGATTTTCGCCTGATTCGTTCGTACTTCGGTCTAATTTCACCAAATCGGGACGTAAATAGAGCAGGGAAGAGGTTTCATTTTCTCCGCCATGCATATCATAAGAGGCTTCAGATTTTCTCATTTTGGCTGCTTTTTCAGCTACCTCTTTAGGTGTTTTGGGATCGAAAAAATAAACTACATAATCGCGTTTTTTTTCCAACTGATTTTGGATGAAATAGCGAATCATTTGAGGATTACCCCCGTGTCCGTTTACAATAATGATTTTCTTAAAACCGTTTCGTCCCATTTCTTGGCAGGTTGCCTCTAAAAGTTGCATGGCCAAACCGCTCGGGAGTGAAAAGGTGCCGTATTGTTGTTTTGCTTCATTAATTTGTCCGTAGAAATAATCGGGAAAAACCACGGCGTATTCCCTTTGGGTTGCTCGAGCAGACCATTCTCTCACTTTGATTAAATCTGAACCTAAAGGGCCATGAGGTCCATGTTTTTCAAGTATTCCGATGGGTAAAATACAAGTGTAATTTGATTTTTCTAGGGCTGCATTCCAGTCGCTTGCGGTTAGTTCATCCCACCGAGTGGGAAGCTCTTGTGCCCATAAGGACAAGGGGAGAAATAATAGGCTCAACAATTTTTTCATCACATTTCGTTTTAGACTTTTTAAATGTATAAAAAACAATAATAAGCACGACAATAGGATTTTTAGTAGGGTGTAAAAAGAATATTTTTTTATGTTGATTTTTACCGTTAAATTGGGCTTTAAACCAATTTTTATGAAATTAAATCACCTCTTTAGACTCCCCTTATTGCTCTTTTTTCTTGCTCTATATAGCGTTCAAGCGCAAAACCATTCTGACGGAAGCTACACCACAGTGATTACTGGATTTGATTGGGGGCCTGGAGTTAATAAAGTGATTTTAGCCCCAACCCTAAAGACTGAAAAACTAGTAGCTACCGATTTTGAAGTGATGGTGAGCCGAAGTTCAGACATTGCTACCATATCCACTTCAACCAGATCTGGAAAGCGAGAAGTGATTCAAGCTTTTGCTTCAGACTCCAGTGGAAATCCCGATGCTAAGGGCCAATATACAACCTTGCTATTTAGTGTTGCTCCAAACAATCCTTTGGGATCGCCCATACAATATTACAGAGGTCAGAGCAGTGGAGGAAACATTTGGATAGACTATGCGATGACGATCGTGCACGTTCCTACTCAAGCGGTTTGGCATACAGAAAACAACAGAATCATTCCCATTGTTGATGATTTTGACACTTCAGGAACTTACACACAAGGGGTTATTAAACTCACCTATGCCTCTTTTATGCCGAAAACTAAACAGGCTAAAATTCCCTTAATCATTTGGCTTCACGGAGGAGGAGAGGGAGGAACCGATCCCACTATTCCTATCATTGCCAACAAAGCCTATAATTATGCTGCTCCCGAAATTCAGCGACATTTCAATGGGGCAGCTGTTCTCGCTCCCCAAACACCCACCCGCTGGATGCATGGTGTCACAACTGCCTATACGCGTGGGCAAGAAGATGATATCTATCACAAGGCCTTAATTGGTTTAATAAAAAACTTTGTTAAGGAGAATCCAACAATTGATAGTAATCGCATTTATGTTGGTGGATGTTCCAATGGTGGTTATATGACCTTAAAACTTTTGTTGGAAAATCCAGACTATTTTGCTGCAGCTTATATCAGTTCCTTAGCTTACTATAATGAATTTGTATCTGAAAAACAGCTCTTGCGCTTAAAAAATATTCCCATTTGGTTTGTTCATGCTCAAGATGATAAGACTACTGAGGCAGATAAAACGGCTACCCCTTTGTATAAGCGATTAAAACAAATCAAAAGCAAAAACGTGCACTACAGTTTATTTGACCATGTGATTGACGTTACGGGGCAATATGGTGGGGAGAGTTATCACTATAACGGACATTGGTCTTGGGTCTATTTGCACGACAATCAAGTGTTTTATGACTATGATAATCAACCCGTATTGTGGAAGGGAAAACCGGTTAGCATCATGGAGTGGATGGCTGCGCAACACAAATAAGATATTATCTTCAAGAGACGCTATTGTGAAAATATTTTTTCCTTTTTACTAATTCTAGCTTGTTTTTCCATGACGGCTCAAAAGGCACCAGCACTCGAATTTATTTGAGAATTGAAAGTGGAATTAGACCCTGCCATGGTGGTGGGCAACTTGTTGTTGCTGTCCACAGTGTTTTTGGTGGCCTTTGGATTTTTTAAGGGTTCCTCTCTTCTCTTGTTGGAGGTGTTTTGTTGCCTCAGGGTTCACCAAGGTAGAAGGCTTTATCAGCTTTGCTATTCCAATTGGTTTAGCAGGGCTGATTCCTCCAACTTAATTAGCTTTAACGTTTCAAAACGAGCTAGCAAAAAGTTGGCATAGCGAAGAAAGCCTAAATCTGTGAAGTGAACGCCGTCAACTGTTCCTTCTTGATCTTTGCCTAAAGCCTCTTTAGTCTCAATTAAAAAAACATTTCGAAATCCGCCGTCAACCATTTTTTGATATTCTGTTTTTAAGGCTGCATCCATTGCCACGCTTTTTTGTTCCGCCTTTTGATTCAATTGGGAGAACGAGGCTTTAAATAAATCTACAAGGAGAATGGGGGTATTTGGATTCTTTTTTCGAATGGTTTCCACAAGCGGAATGGTGTGTTTGGAAACATTTTCAGGAGATATCATATTAGGCATGCATTCAATAACATAAAACAATGGGTCTGATTCAGAAATTAATTCCGCAATGGGTTGTTCCATTCTTCCATTTCCACTAAATCCAAAATTGATTACCTCTAGGTCTAACTTTCTGGAGATAATATTGGTGTGCACCATACCGGGGCGAGAAGCACAGCCCCCTTGGGTGATGCTTGTTCCATAAAAAATAATAGGCTTTTTTAAATTTGGTTCGGGCTTTTCAATAAAACTGTTGGTCTCAATCCCAATTTCGATATTTTTAACACCCTCGTAGAGCGGCAAAAATAATTTATATTCTCGCACCTCTTTAGGCATGTTTTCCATGAGGGTATAGTCGTTTTTAATTCCATTTGGACGTCCGGTGTTTAGATATTGCCAGACGTTTTTATTCTTAAAGTACAAATCAACCCCTTTGATGCCCGTTTCGGCCATATGGTCCATTTTAAAGTCGTTTAAAAGTTCCCATTTTACTCTAATAGTTGGGGAGTTGGAACGAAACCGAATGGACAAGCCCGCAGAAGATTTTGAAAGCTCCCAAACCGGTTTTCGCACTTTATTTTTGTAGGAAAGAGGGAGTCGGTCGTAGCTATTTTCTTTTAGAGAGTCTGGAATTATGGTTCCTTCCAACTGGAAGTAATCCTTTCCATAAAAGTTGTATTCCGGCGTTTTGTTTTGCCCTAATGCAAGCAGAGAAATAAAAAAGAAAAGCAATATTATTTTTTTCATGACCAAAGGTTTCCTCCAAAAATAAAGAATATTGCTACTTCTTATGAGAAATATTTACTAGAGATCTATGGGGAGAAAACTACTTTAGAAAAAACGAAAATTTTAAAGCTCTACATTCAATAACTGGCCACTAATTTGGATCAAATTTAATTCAGCCAGCTTGGCTTGATATTTAGCTGCAGCTCTTTGAATTTGGGCATTTCGAAAATTGATTTGTGCTTGTCTAAATTCAATTGCCGTTATGGACCCCAATCGATATTGTGCTTCGGAACGTTCAAAGTTATAGGTAGCTGTTTCTACCTGTTTTTGTTGAATGGTATAGATATTAATGGCGTTCTGGTAGTTTTGTTTTGCATTACTGAGGTCTCGTTCAAAGGTAAGTTGCGTTTCTTCTTCCTGCAGTTTTTGGTTTTCTATGGCAATTTTAGCATTTTTTACTTGTGTTATTGTTCTTCCGCCATCAAATAAATTCCAACTTATTGAAGCTCCTAGGCCTAGCGATAAAGTGGTGTTATTGGTTCCTGGAAAAAAGGCAGAGGCCGGACTTTGGTTGAGGTTCCAACCATAGGATCCCACCAACCCTACTGTGGGTAAATAGCCCGATTGGCTCACTTTTAAGTCATAGGCATTGAGTTGCCTATTGCGTTCTTGCTGCAATAAACGAACATTGAATTGTGCTGCTGTTTCTAGCCATTGTTCAATTTGAATTGCTGGCACAAAAGTTAGGTCTGTATCTACTTCAAAAGCTGTTTCTATGGGCTGATTGATAATCAGATTGAGATCCCGTTTGGCGTTGTCTAGCTCTTGTTTTATTTGCAAGAGATTAATACTATCATTGGTCACATCTACTTGAGCATTCAACACCGCTAGTTTATTGCTTTGACCAAAAGCAAAAGCACTTTCTGCTCGTTTTTGCCGTTGTTTGGAAACTTCTAAAGTTTTTTCAAGGTTGGCTGTTGTTTCCGTTAGGCGGGCAACATCAAAATAAACGCTAAAAAGTTGTAGGATGGTTTGCTCAATAGTTTCTCGGAGTTGCAATTCACTAAGCGCATATTGTTCTTTGAGGCGTTTGTAGTTATATTTTCGACCTAAACCGTCAAACAGAGTATAATTTACATTGACTCCTGCATTGTAGCGTTGGCTTTCTTGATTGTCTAGACTTAAATTGAGACGAGGCGAACCATCTTCTTGTACTTGACCAGGGAAGGCAATTTCAGAGTCGGAAGCTGCATAATTAGTTCCTCCCGAGACCGAAACGTTGGGAAGAAATCCGGCATTTAGAAATTCGCTATTGTTCTTGACTATTTCGTTTGCATTTCGGGTCATTTGAATCCCAAAATTAGAGTCCAAAGTTTGCGCTAAAGCAGCTTCTTTAGAAAGCAATTCTTGTGCATGAACACCACAAAAGGAAAGCAGGAATAGCGCTAAGAGAAATTGAATTTGTTTCATGATTCTTGGGTGTTAGGTGTCTCTATTTCGAGCATTTGCTGTTCTTCTTTTTGTTCTTTTATGGCTCTTTCAACAGCCTCTTTTGTGGGAAAGTTGCCCGAGCTGAGCCATTTGAGATAAACCTTAATTTGATTGCTGTAGGATAAAAATATGGGTAGCACAATGAGTGTTAAAAGGGTAGCAAAAGCAATTCCATAGGAAACGGAAATGGCCATTGGTTTTAAAAATTGTGCCTGTCTACTCTTTTCCAAAATTAGCGGAGCCAATCCGGCAATGGTTGTTGCGGAAGTTAAAAAGATGGCTCTAAATCGTGATTTACCGGCATCCAACAAGGCTTTATCAAAAGGCAAATTAGCTCTTAGATTATTGTTGAATTTTCCTATTAGTACCAAACCGTCATTAACCATAATGCCAATTAGGGCAATGATTCCTAGGAGCGAAAGAATGTTAAGCGGAAAGTTGTGAATCCAATGTCCCCAAGCTACTCCTGTGATACTTAAAGGAACTAACAACATTAGCAATACCGGTTGAGAAAAGCTTCTGAAGGTGAAGGCAATGGTGAGAAAAATTAAAATCAAAATTGGAATTCCTGCAGAAGCTAAAGAGGCTGAAAGCTTAGCAGCTTCTCTATTTTGACCTTCATAAGAGGCACTTATGGTTGGATATTTTGCCTGAATTTGAGGCACAATATTTTCTTGTAAATCACTCATAATATCGGTTGCGGAAGTGTTTTGCGCATCTTTCAAATCGGCAGAAACCTGTATTTCTCTCCGCCCATCTAGGTGGTTGATTAATACCTCTCCACGTTCTACAGTATAATAGGCAATTTCTTTCAGCGGTACACGCTCTCCGTTGGGCAAACTAATTTTCATGTCTTCCAATTGTGTGATAGAAGAACGGTCTTCTTTTTTATAGCGAACCCAAACTCTAATTTCATCTTGACCTCTTTGAAAACGTTGTGCTTGCGCTCCAAAAAATCCGGAGCGAACTTGGTTGATTATGTATTGCAAATCCAACCCTAGCGCATAGCCATTGTCTTTGAGTTGGATTTTAATTTCTTTAATTCCTGCCGGATCATTATCTGTGACATCTTTTAGAAGAGCATTAGATAATAAAATTTTCTTTAATTCTTCCTTGGCAGCTTTTAGTTCTTGAATGTTATTGGACAGAAGGGAAACTGATACGGGGCTTCCTCCAAAGTTATTACCCGATCCAAAAACAAGACTTTCAGCCCCAATCACAGGGCCAACCAATTCTGCTAAACGGGAAGAAACCATATTAGCACGAATCACATTAGGACGTTCTTCACCCGGAATCATATTGAGGGTTAAGGTTGCACGAGAGGAACCATTGCCTAAGGTTTTAATTGAATTCACAAAAAGTGTTTTTCCGGTACCCGATAAGTATTTTTCATTTAGTTCTTGCTCCACAATTTTAGACTTATCCTCTATCATGCTTATAATAGAGTCGGTGATTTTTTCATTGGTTCCGTTGGGCATGGTGAGGGTCACCTGCACCCGATCACTTGCAATGATGGGAAAAAACGAGGTGCGAACAACCCCGCCGCCAATGGAGCCTAGGGTGAGCGATAGTGCTGCAATAAACAGGGCCATGGTGAGAAAGCGGTTTTGCAACGCAAAATTTAAGACGGGAGCATAAATAGCATCTCGCATATATTGCATTAAGCGGTCACCAAATTTGTTGATTTCTCGAAGTTTTGCAAAGACCTTTGCCGTTATTGTTTTTGGAGTTTTTCGGTGATTGGTCAACGCTTTTGAATGGGCTAGGTGAGCCGGTAAAATGATGATGGCTTCTATTAAAGAGACGATTAGCGTTAGCATAACAACAACCGAAACCTCACCAAAAAATTCACCAATTCTACTGTCTAAAAAGAGAAAAAGTGAAAAGGCTAATATTGTGGTGATGATGGCGGAAACTACAGGGGGTATAACTTCAAGAATCCCATCAATAGCTGCTTTAAAAGGACTTTTTCCTTTTTCATAATGCTGGTAAATATTTTCGGCAATTACAATTCCATCATCTACCAAAATCCCAATGACAATAATCATCCCAAAAAGAGACAAAACATTTATGGTGACATTAAAAAGAGGTGCAAAAATAAACATCCCCAAAAAGGAAATGGGAAGACCAAAGGCAACCCAAAAGGCCAAACGTGTATTTAGAAATAAAGAAAGGAAAATTAATACCAGCACCATTCCTTGCAGCGCATTTTTAACCAAGAGTTTGGTTCGCTCGTTGAGCAAAATAGATTGGTCGTTGAGGATTTCAATTTGTAGATTCTCTCGGCCGGCGTTAAAGGTTTTGATGTAGGCTTTAATCTTTTCTGCAGAAGACAATAAATCCTCTGTATTGGTTGAATTTACTTGAACGTTTACGGCTAAGTTGCCGTTGATATATGAAGCGTTTGGTGTTTCTGAAAATCGATCGCTAACTACGGCTACATCGCCCAAGCGAACCAGTGTGCCATCGGGTTGAGACGCTACTATAATTTGATTTAATTCATCAGCGTAGTAGGATTTATTTTTAGCCCGAATCAAAAATTCTTCAGCATCTGTTTTCAGTCGGCCCCCAGTGACAATAATGTTTGCCCTTGCAACGGCTTGCGCTACGGTGGTGAAGCTCAATTTGTAGGCCAATAATTTACTCTCTTCTACGGCAATTTCAATTTCTTCTTCTGGATAGCCACTTAATTCAATTTGTGAAATACCCTCTATGGCGCGGAGGTCATTTTCCACTTGCAAGGCAATTTTTTTGAGCGTGAGAAGTGGAATGTTTTCGCCACTCAAAGCAAAATTTATGGTGGCTCTAATTTGTTCTTGTTTGGAAACCACTAATGGCTCCATGCCTGAAGGAAAACTAGGCACCCGGTCTACCGCATTTTTGACTTGCAGCAACATAAAGTCAATATCGCGTTCCTTTTCCACTTCAACTGTTATGGATCCACTGTTTTCTCTAGAAACAGAGGTGACCCTTTCAACGCCAGCCAAACCTTTGAGGTTGTCTTCTATTTTTAAAACGATGCCTTCTTCAATTTCTTGGGGAGAAGCACCAGGATAGGTAACGGCAATTTGAATAATATGGGATTCCGTTAGTGGGAAGAACGAAGATTTTAAATTGCTCATTCCCAAAACACCAAACAGGATAAACGCCAATATAAGAACGTTTACAGCAACGTGGTATCGAATAAAGTAATTAATAATTTTTCTCATTGTTACAACTTAGTTGGCGGTTGAAAATAGGGTTGGGCTTACTTCCATGCCTTGATAGGCTCCTATTATGGGTTGCGAAACCACATGGGCTCCATTCTCTAAGCCACGAACAACCGCTTGCGATTCAGTGAAATGAGCTACTTCTACTTTTTTTAACACCAATTTATTGTCTTCAACAAGGTAGAGTTGTTGATCTCCATTTAGAAGTCCTCGGTCTAGCGCAAAAACATTTTCAAATGCTAAGGCTCCAATTAAAGCTTCCATATAAACCCCTTCTTTGAGTTCTTTGCTACTAACCCGAATAAACACTTCTACGGTTTGGGTTTCGGTGTTCACCTTTGCATTAATTCTAGCTACGGTGCCTTTATATTGTTTTTGTGTATCAATAGATTTTAAATCTACTTGGGCGCCTACCTCAATTTTTTCAACATAGGATTTTGGAAGGGCCACTTTTAATTCATAGTGATGGGGTGCAATAAAATCGCCCAGTTCTTGGCCGGGCCTAATCAAAGAGCCTTCCGTTACATTAGCCCCTACCAGCACTCCATCAAAAGGGGCGTTAATGGTATAAAAGGTTAAACTTTTTTCCAGATTTTGGAGGGTATAGTAGGAAGATATGATGCCCCTGCCAGAGATAAAGAGCCGAACATTTTCTTCCATTTGAGGCAGGGCCGGAACAACTTTTTCTACATCAAAACCAGCTAAATATGCTTTCCAAGCCTCATAGGCTTGCGGAAAATCTAGTTGTAAATCGGGCAGGACCGAGGTGATAAGATTGTATAAAGTAGCACGTTGTGCAATGACATTTGATCGAAATTCTGAAGCCTCTATCTGAACCAGTTTTTGTCCTTTTTTATAAGATTGTCCAGATTTAAAAAGGGGGTTAATGTTTTGCATCACCCCCTGAACGCGTGACGTAACTTTGATCCGTTGATAGGCTTCCAACACACCGTTGGAGGGGATTTGAACCTGGTAGGGGCCGTTTTTTACCTCAACATAATATACGGTTTTTACTACTTTTTCAGCTTGTTGCCGTGGTGGAGCGCTACTATTTGCAATGGATTTTGATAAGGAAAAGGCTGAGACAATAATGAGAATCCCCACCCCAAATAGGATAATTTTTCGAATGGTTTTTAGTCTGTTTTGTGACATGATTTAAAGGATATGATTTTCTTTATGCTTGTAGTTTTGTGACAACTAAAGCTAGCTATTTGTGTTCCTGCGCAACCTCTGTTGATGAAAAGGCGAAAACAAGTTTTAATTTTTCAGAATTTTATTGCAAAATAAAGGCTATTTTTTTGAATCTAGCCCCCAGTTAACAAGCTAATTATTTTAACTTTTTAATTTGACCTCTTTGACAACAATATTCACTAAAAGTTTAAAATCTCTTCTGAAGGACTTGAATTTTTAGAGATGCTATTATGCAAAGGAACAAAGGAAAAACCTTTTGTAAATATTTGATTTGTGTGTTACACAATTTGCCAGCCCCAACAATTCTCCAACGCATTGTTTCCTTTTTTAGGGGCACGTTCCCCAAAGGGGTTTGTTGGCGTCTGTAAGTGCTGAGTTGGTTCCAAATTCAGATGGTTCATTGGGTATATTGGTTACACACCAACCCGAAAGATCTTGATTAAACGCAGTGGCTTCTTCAAACATAGAATACATATTAGTAATACTTGAGGTGTCCCATCTTCCTATGTCTTGATTAAACGTTCTGGCGTATTTAAACATAGCCCCCATATTTTTTACCTTAGAAGTATCCCAATTTCCAATGTCATAATTAAACAAGGCTACATTATTAAACATAGACACCATGCTGGTTACATTAGCGGTATCCCAACGTCCTAAATTTTGATTAAACGCTATGGCATCCTGAAACATGGCTCCCATAGTGGTTACCTTAGAAGTGTTCCAGTTGCCAATATCTTGATTGAAGAGTTGGGCTTCTTGAAACATGGCATACATATTGGCCACATTGGAGGTGTTCCAACTACCAATGTCTTGATTGAAAGAAGTGGCATAAATAAACATGGCTTCCATATTGCTTACGCGAGCGGTATTCCAGTTTCCGATATCTTGATTGAAAGAAGTAGCATAATTAAACATTGATTCCATATTGGATACACTGGCAGTGTTCCACAACCCTATATTTTGATTGAACGAAATGGCTTTACTGAACATAAACCCCATGTCCTTTACAGATGCGGTATTCCAACCTCCAATATTTTGATTAAATGCTAATGCTCTGTAAAACATATAACTCATATCCTCCACGGAGGAGGTATCCCATTGCTCAATAGGTTGATTAAAAACTAATGCTTCTTGAAAGAGTGCCCTCATATTGGTTACTGTTGAGGTATTCCAATTCCCAATATCTTGGTTAAATGCAGATGCATATTTAAACATAGCCTCCAGATTGGTTACGCTAGCAACCTCCCAGCTTCCTATATTTTGATTAAAGGATTTGGCTTTTTCAAACATAGAGGCCATAGTGGTTACCTTAGCGGTGTTCCAATTTTTTAAATCTTGGTTAAAAGCAGAGGCTTCCTTAAACATTGACTTCATGTTTAAGACGTTAGCTGTGTTCCAATCGCCAATAGTTTGATTGAATCTTGTGGCTTTTTCAAACATAGACTCCATAGTGCTAACAACAGTTGTATTCCAATTGCCAATAGCTTGATTAAAAGCTGTAGCTTCTTGAAACATTGCCTTCATGTTGAATACCCTTGCTGTATCCCAATTTGCAAGCTCTTGGTTGAATGCTTTTGCTTCTTGAAAGATAGCCTCCATAGTGGTTACACTAGAGATATCCCAACTCCCAATAGCTTGATTAAAGGTTGTTGCTTCTTTAAAAAGGGCCTCCATAGTAGTGACCTTAGAGGTGTTCCAACTGCCAATAGCTTGATTAAAGTTTGTTGCTTGTTGAAACATAGCTTTCATGTTAGTTACTTGAGACGTATCCCAATTCCCTATTTCTTGGTTAAATGTGCTTGCTTCTTTAAACATAGCTTCCATATTAGTTACATTAGCCGTATCCCAAAAATGAATTGCTTCATTAAAGTCATAATGAGATTGAAAAAGAGTACTCATATCCGTAACCAAGGTTGTGCACAAGCTGACATTGCCTACTTCGATTTGTGCTCCAATAGTGGCATTGTCAACTACTGTGTAGATGATATCGTCAATAATTTCTGTATCTCCGGCAGAGGCTTCTGGACATTTACAAATTCCATTTTCAAAATAGATAAGGGTAGAAGAACTGGTCAGGGTAGCAGCAGCAGTAGTGTCTAGAGTTTCTAGGGGTATTTCAATAAGCTCCTCAGAAAGGCTGCGTTTGAAACAATTATTAAACAGCAAAACCACTAAGAGGAGTAATCCCTTTTTCATTAATAAATTATGCTTATACCGGTTAAAATGCCACCGTGTTTGATTGTATATCCCACTTCGGGCACTAGACCAAAATTACCATAGATTTTGATGGGATAGGTGATGGATAGGGAATAGTCTATCTCACTAAAGGAATCTAGTGTTTGGAGGGTGTTGTATAGCTGTTCGGGATTGGCATATGAAAACCCTTCTGCAACCTCTGAAGCTTTATATCCTTTGTTTAGCAAGGTTTTTTTAGGGCCACTTCGTAAGCCAACCCCAAGTTTAACATTGAAATTTTCAATGACCTTATAGCCCAGCGTAAGCCAATAGGCTCTGGTTTGTGAAGCAAAGCTACCATTGAATCCTCTTGGCTTCCAAACAGCATTTTGCTCAAATTTTTCTAGGTATAAAAATTCTTCTGAAACCTGAAAACCGACAATGAAATTATCATAGTAGACATCTAAAATGAAATGATAGGCTCCATCATTGAACAAAGCATTTACTTCTGGACCATAATAGGGAGTTGGATATAGTGTCTGCCCTTCAACCAAAAAGCCCAATGAAACCCCTGCAAAGCCATCACCAGAAACTGCTCTGTCGTTCCACTCTTGTGAAAACACTAAAAGAGGCCCCAAAAAAAAGACTATTAACCTCTTCTTCATTTTATCTTTCTTCCAGATTGCAATCTATCAAATATAAAAAATCCCTAAACACTTTTTTTTAAGCGTAATAGGGATTGTTGTTGCGGAGAAAGAGGCTCCTTTTGATTTGTCCTCTATTGTCCTGTATTTAT